>NZ_CP150453.1:0-955000 GCF_051129845.1 Chromobacterium sp. CV08 | reverse complement strand
ACATCTCGTACAAGCCGGCCCAGTTCATCAAGGAACACTTTCCCAATATCTACGCCCACTGCCTGGAGTTGGGCATAGACATCACCCAACAACCAATCCCGGTGGTGCCTGCGGTGCATTTCACCTGCGGCGGCCTGGTGACCGACCTGGCGGGCCGCACCGACGTCGAGGGCCTGTACGCGGTAGGCGAAGTGGCGCACACCGGCCTGCACGGCGCCAATCGGCTGGCCAGCAACTCCTTGCTGGAGTGCCTGGTCATCGGCAAGGCGGCGGCGGCCGACATCCTGGCGGCGGCCGCAATCAAGCTGCCGGCGATTCCCGGCTGGGATGACAGCCGCGTCACCGATCCGGACGAAGAAGTGGTGATCTCGCACAACTGGGACGAACTTCGCCGCGCGATGTGGGACTACGTCGGCATCGTCCGCACCAACAAGCGGCTGGAGCGGGCGCTGCACCGCATCGACCTGCTGAAGGGGGAGATAGACGAGTACTACAGCAACTTCCACGTCAGCAACGACCTGATCGAGCTGCGCAACCTGGTCCAGACCGCCGAGCTGATCGTCCGCTCGGCGCTCGAGCGCAAGGAAAGCCGCGGCCTGCATTACAGCCGCGATTTCCCGGAGCTGTTGGCACAGGCCAAGGACACCGTGCTGGCGCCGCCCGGCAACGACTGACGGAGCGCGCCGCAAGTCGGCAAGAATCGGAATGCCGCGTTGCGCGCACGGCGCGACACTCTCTCCTCGCTCAACGGACACGAGGAGAACATCATGCAATTGCTGCAAGGAAAGACCGCCATCGTCACCGGCGCCAGCGCCGGCATCGGCCGCTGCGCCGCCCTGCTGTTCGCGCGCCACGGCGCCAAGGTGGTGGCGGTGGCCCGCCGCGGCGGCCTGCTCGACGAGCTGGCCGCGGAAATCGCCGCCGGCGGCGGCCAGGCCGCGGTTCTGGCCGGCGACGCCTCCGGCGAGGACTGCGCCCGGGAGATGGTCGCCCTGGCGCAGGACCGCTTCGGCGGACTGGACATCGCCTTCAACAACGCCGGCAGCCTGGGCACGCCAGGACCGCTGCCGGCCTTGTCGCGCGACGACTGGCAGCGCGCGCTGGACGACAATCTCACCAGCGCCTTCCTCTGCGCCAAGCATCAGATTCCGGCACTGCTGCAGCGATGCCGGCCATCGCTGATCTTCACCTCGTCCTTTGTCGGCCACGCGGCCGGCTTTCCCGGCATGGCCGCCTACGCCGCGGCCAAGGCCGGCCTGGTGGGACTGACGCGCGCGCTGGCGGCCGAATACGGCCCGCACGGCCTGCGGGTCAACGCGCTGCTGCCCGGCGGCGTCGATACCGAGATGGGCCGCGCCGCCGCGTCCACGCCGGAGCAACAGGCTTTCGTCCGCGGCCTCCACGCGCTGAAGCGATTGGCCGAGCCCGAGGAAATCGCAGCGTCCGCCCTCTATCTGGCATCGGATCTGTCCAGCTTCGTCACCGGCAGCGCGCTGCTGGCCGACGGCGGCGTCAGCGCGAGCCGTGGCTGAAGCTGCGGCCATCCGCGCAACACTGCGGCATGAAATGTCAAATAGATAATTCAATTTGAATTAAACCCGGATATCATTTACACCGCGGCGCGGAATGGCGCCCGCGCCGTGAACGTACGAACCGATGTCTTTGCCAGATAGCCTGCCGGCGATCTTGCCCGAGCCCCGCCATGCCGCAACGGCGCGCGGCGAGACCGTCAGGCGGCTCCGTTTCATCAAGCCTGTCAGGCGGCGACGCCAATCAACCATACGGGAGAGACTCTTGAAAAACGCAGTGACGCGCAATCTATCGACATTCGCCATCATGCTGTCCGGCCTCGGCCTGCTGGCCGGCGCCAGCCACGCCCAGGGCTCCGCGGCCAATCCGGACGACAACTTCTCGCCGGCCACGCTGAAATTCCTGAAGACCAACACCGGTCTCGACGGCGAGCAGTGGAACAACATCATGAAGCTGATCAACAAGCCCGAGCAGGACTCGCTGGACTGGACCAAGTTCTACGGCTATTGCGAGGACATCGGCGACAAGCGCGGCTACACCATAGGCATTTTCGGCGCCACCACCGGCGGCCCCAACGACGAAGGCCCGGACGGCCCGACGCTGTTCAAGGAGTTCGACGCCGCCAGCGGCGCCGCCAATCCGTCGATAGAAGGCGGGCTGTCCCGCATCGGCGTCCACGGCAAGATGCAGGGTTCCATTCTGAAGATCAGCGACAGCGCCAAGGTATTCTGCGGCAAGATAGGCGGCCTGCAGGGCAATGCCGCCTGGCGCCAGGCGATGTGGAACACTTTCTACAAGGTGTACATCCAGTACAGCGTGGCGCAGGCTCGCCAGCGCGGCTTCGGCAGCGCGCTGACCATAGGCTCCTTCGTCGACACCGCGCTGAACCAGGGCGCGACCGGCGATTCCGGCACGCTGCAGGGCCTGCTGTCCCGTTCCGGCAACAGCGGCGACGAAAAGACCTTCATGACCACCTTCTACGCGCAGCGCAGCAAGATCGTCGATACCAACGACTACAACCAGCCGCCGAACGGCAAGAACCGCGTCAAGCAGTGGAGCACGCTGTTAAACCTCGGCAAGACCGATCTGAAGAACGCCGACGCGGCGGTCGCCAAGGTCACCGACTGGGAAATGAAATAAGCGCGCCGAAGCGCGCCTGACCGGGACACCCGGATGGAGATGGCGGCTGCGGCCAGCTCGCCGCGGTCCGCCCTCCCTTCCCGCCCCTACTTCAGGTCGAAGCGATCCAGATTCATCACCTTGGTCCAGGCCACGACGAAATCGCGGACGAACTTGTCCCCGCCTCCGCTCTGCGCGTAGACCTCGGCCAGCGCCCGCAGCTGGGCATTGGAGCCGAACACCAGGTCGACGCGGCTGGCCGTCCACTTCAGCTGGCCGCTGCTGCGCTCCCGCCCCTCGTACAGGCCTGCCTCGTTGGCGGCCGGCTGCCAAGCGATGCCCATATCGAGCAGATTGACGAAGAAGTCGTTGCTCAAGGTCTGCGGCTTGGCGGTGAACACGCCATGCTTGGCGTTGCCGACATTGGCGCCCAGCACGCGCAGGCCGCCGACCAGCACCGTCATCTCCGGCGCGCTCAGCGTCAGCAGCTGCGCCTTGTCGATCAGCATCGCCTCGGCCGGCACCTGGCACGACGGCTTCAGGTAATTGCGGAAACCATCGGCCTGCGGCTCCAGCACCGCGAACGACTCGGCATCGGTCTGCTGCGGGCCGGCATCGCCGCGCCCCGGCGCGAACGGCACCGTCACCGCGTGGCCGGCGGCCTTGGCCGCGGCCTCGATCGCCGCGCCGCCGGCCAATACGATCAGATCGGCCAGCGATACCTGCTTGCCGCCGCTTTGCGCGGCGTTGAACCCTTGGCGTATCCCTTCCAGCACGGTCAGCACGCGTGCCAGCTGCGCCGGCTGGTTCGCTTCCCAGTCCTTCTGCGGCGCCAGGCGGATACGGGCGCCGTTGGCGCCGCCTCGCTTGTCGGAGCCGCGGAAGGTGGACGCCGATGCCCAGGCGGTGGACACCAGTTCGCTTATCGACAGGCCGGAGGCAAGCACCTTGGCCTTCAGCGCGTCGACATCCTTGCCGTCGATCAACGGATGACAGGCCGCCGGCACCGGATCCTGCCAGATCAGGTCCTCGGCCGGCACCTCGGGTCCGAGATAGCGCGACTTCGGCCCCATGTCGCGGTGGGTCAGTTTGAACCAGGCGCGGGCGAAGGCGTCGGCGAAGGCCTGCGGGTCCTTGTGGAAGCGGCGGGCGATAGGCTCGTAGATCGGGTCGAAGCGCAGCGACAGATCGGCCGTGGTCATCATCGGCGGGTGCTTCTTCGCCGGATTGTGCGCATCCGGGATCATGTGTTCGGGCTTGACGTTCTTCGCCACCCATTGGTGAGCGCCGGCCGGGCTCTTGGTCAGCTCCCAGTCGTAGCCGAACAGCATGTCGAAGTAGCCGTTGTCCCAGCGCGTCGGATTGGGTTTCCACGCGCCCTCGATGCCGCTGGTCGTCGTGTATTCGCCGTGGCCGCTGCCGAAGCTGTTGATCCAGCCCAGGCCCATCGCCTCCAGCGGGGCGGCTTCCGGCTCCGGGCCGACCAGCTTCGGATCGCCGGCGCCGTGTGCCTTGCCGAAGGTATGGCCGCCGGCCACCAGCGCCACCGTCTCCTCGTCATTCATCGCCATGCGGCCGAAGGTGTCGCGCACATCGCGGCCGGACGCCACCGGATCGGGCTTGCCGTCCGGCCCCTCCGGATTCACATAGATCAGGCCCATCTGCACCGCGGCCAGCGGATTTTCCAGCTGGCGGTCGCCGGAGTAGCGGCTGTTGGCTTCGTCGCTGGTGGCCAGCCACTTGGTTTCCGCCCCCCAGTAGACATCCTTCTCAGGCTGCCAGATGTCCCGCCGACCGCCGCCGAAACCGAAGGTCTTGAAGCCCATCGACTCCAGCGCGACATTGCCGGCCAGAATCATCAGGTCGGCCCAGGACAGGCTGGCGCCGTACTTCTGCTTGATCGGCCACAGCAGGCGGCGCGCCTTGTCCAGGTTGCCGTTGTCCGGCCAGCTGTTCAGCGGGGCGAAGCGTTGGTTGCCGGAACCGGCCCCGCCGCGGCCGTCGTCGATGCGGTAGGTGCCGGCGCTGTGCCAGGCCATGCGGATGAACAGGCCGCCGTAATGGCCCCAGTCGGCCGGCCACCACGGCTGCGAGGTGGTCATCAAGGCCTTAAGGTCGTTTTTCAGCGCCGCGTAGTCCAACTTCTTGAAGGCCTCGGCGTAGTCGAAATCGGCGCCAAGCGGATTGGACGCCGGCGGCTGCTGGTGCAACAGGTCCAGATTGAGCTGATTGGGCCACCAGTCGCGGTTGGAGCGGGCATCATTGAATACGGCGGGATTGTCGACGCGCTGGTGAAACGGGCATTGGGAAGCGTTACTCATCACAAACTCCTTCGATCAAAGGGTTCAAATGACATCCTGCGACCAGCTTAGCCAAGATGGCTGTGGGAGACCATTGAGCAATTTCAATGGTTGGAATCGCTTTTCTAAATGGGAGATTATCGCCCGGGAGCCCGCCCCGCCCTGGAGTCCAGCCAGGCTCCCCGCCTTGGCATGCCTATAGACTGTGGTCACGCGCCATCGTTCCGGAGCGGCGATCCCTCCCTGGAGGAGGTACTGGCTAGCCCTCTCGGCCTCTCCATCACATATCAATCACATTATCATGACAAGCACGCGAACAGCCTGTTGCAATGAAGTGGTCGCAGAAAGGCCCAATATAAGCAATGAGAGTAGACGATGATGATATGAACCTCAGCACCCAGATACTGCAACAAACAATAATACAATGGACTCCACAGTAAAAACCAACCCTTTTAGAGAAACCGCACGACAACTGTTCATTGCAATTAAGGGCTACAAAAATAGCTAAGAGTCATTTTCATTGACCCACACCACAATCATAGCGATTCTAATAAAACGCCTCCTACAAGCTTCTCTTTCCCATGCAACATCACCTATAAACACTTTCCATCTGCAGAATTTTTCTTGATGAATTTTTCGGCAACATTATCAATCAATTCCAGATCGACGCCAGCCCTTATCAAAAATTCAATAAACCATTCCAAGCATTCAGACAGTTCATCAGATGGCCTGCTTGCATGCAACACCCCCATTATTGCCCTTAATAAATTATTTTCTTTATTTTTGGCATCATAGGCTATATCTTTCTCATCCAAGTAATTCCAACACTTTACTCTTTCATTGGTAAGCTCTTCCGAACTCACCGTTCCGTTTAAATACTCCTGATACGTGGAAAATGCCTGCTGACCAACAGATGGCATATCATCATATACCACCTCCAAGCACTTCCCCATAAAATCCACCGATTTTTTATAATCATCAGACTCGATGAGCGAGGACAGCAATTTCTCTACAAAACAATACTTATTCGCCATAATTATCACACACTTGAAATTTTTTCAGAAGTTTCTCACACGATTTACATGCCTTTTTGGGAGTACCATGACCTCTTCCTGATTTTCCGATATTAACTGTAGTCACTGTACCTCCCTGTACTTTGACACCTCGTTTTAGTGCTTTATTTAGGCAGCTAACTTCAGCACAAAAACCATGAAAATCAGAACGCTGCTCTGGTGGAATACTATTCAACTCCTTCCTCAACTCAGGATGCAAATCCCCAGGATCGCCACTTATTCCAGTAATGGATGTATTGCCAACTTGAAGCTCGGACGCCGCCCCTTTCTCTTTCCCAGAACATAGCGCCCGATCTGCGGTTCGTTGGGCCTTACTTTTTGTAAGTCCAAGCGGATCAATCCACTGAACCGGGCTAGGGGCATATATATGGATATTAATCCCACCCATTAGCCCTATCGGATCCCGCGAAATGAACCGCCCTATCTCCGGATCATAGTAACGATAGCGGTTGTAGTGCAGCCCGGACTCATCGTCATGGTACTGCCCCTGGAAGCGGAACGGGTTGCGGATGCCGGCCTTCGAGGCGGCGTCGGCGATGATCTCGCGCGCTTGACCCCAGGCCTGGTAATCCATTTCCAGCGCGAGCCTGCCCTCTTCGTCGGTCAGCGCCTGCGGCGTGCCCAGATGGTCGGTGTGGTAGTAGTACACCGCCTTGGGCGCAGCCGGCTCGGCCACCGGCTGGCGCAGCGGATCCTTGTCCGGGTCGTAGGGATTATGCTGGCTCCAGGCCGGCACCTTGACGCCTCGAATCGCGTCGGTGTGCACCTGGGCCAGCGGCACGAAGCTTTCCGGCTCGAACAGGTAGTGCACCGCCTCCTCGTCGCGGGTTTCGAAGGCCAGCACGTCTCCATCCCAGCCGTACAGTGTGACCTGGCCTTGGCTGATCTTGGCGATGCGGCGGCCCAGCGGGTCGTAGTGGTAGTCGGTGCGCTGGCCGTCCGGTGCGATGAGGCGGGACAGGCGGTTGTGGCTGTCCCATTCCAGCCGGGTGAGGCTGCCGTTGACGCGTTTCTCCACCAGATTGCCGCGGCTGTCGTAGCGGTAGTGGCGGCCGGCGTACTGGCTGAGCAGGTTGCCGAGCAGGCTGTCGTCCTGATGGCCGTCGGCGGCCGGGGCGTTGTCCAGCAGGTTGCCGGCGGGGTCGAAGCGGAAGCTTTCCACGCCCTTGGGGGTGGCGGCTTCCAGCAGGCGGCCGACCGGATCATAGCGGTAACTCAGCTGGCCGCTGCGATTGTCGGCGATGCCGACCAGTTGGCCGGCGGCGTCGTACTGGTACTGTCGGCTCCACTGCGTGGCGCCCATCAGCCGCTGGCTGGACAGGCGGCCGGCCTTGTCGTAGGCCAGGGTCTGCTGCAGCGCATTGCCCAGCACGCGCTGGGTTTCGCGGTGCAGCTTGTCGCGCTCCAGGTTGAAGATGTCGCGCTGGCCGAACAGCAGGCCATGCACGTGGCCGCTGCCGTAATTGAGCACGTCCACGCGGCGGCCGTCCGGGCGGATGATGGCGATGCGGTTGCCCAGCTTGTCGTATTCGTGTTGCCAGCGATAGGTTTCCTTGACGCCGGCGACGTGGTAGCCGTGATGCTCCTCGACGACGTTGCCGACAGGGTCGTACACCCAGCGCAGGCTGGCATAGCGGTTCTTGGCCTGGAACAGGCGGCCGGCCGGGTCGTAGCCGAAGCTTTCCTTGCTGTTCGGCGCGCTGCGCTCGATCAGGCGGCCGGCGCGGTCGTAGCGGTAATCGGTGGTGACGTCGCCTTCCACTTGCTGCGCCAGGCGGCCGGCATTGTCGTAGACATAGCGGGTGGCGCTGCCGTCGAAGCCGGTTTCAGCCGTCAGGCGGCCGCCGTCGTCGTAGTCGAAGCGGTAGTAGCGGTGGTTTTCGTTGCGCAGCGCAGTGAGGCGGCCCAGCTTGTCGTACTGGTAGCCCAGGCTGTGGCCGTTGGCGTCGGTGCGCTTTTGCAGCCGGCCGGCCTTGTCGTATTCGTAGTGGGTGCCGCGGCCCAGCGGGTCGGTGATTTTCAACAGGCGGGCTTCGGCATCATGCTCCAGCTGGGTGGCCTGGCCGTCCGGCTGGACGATGGCCTGCAGCGTGCCGTTGGCGGCGTACTGATAGCGGGTGGCGTTGCCCATCGCGTCGACGATCAGCAGCGGGCGGCCGCGTTCGTCGTATTGCCACTGGGTGGCGCTGCCGGAACAGTCGGTATAGCTTTCCAGCAGGCCGTCCGGACGATAGGCGATCTTCTTGGCGCCGCCCTTGGCGTCGGTGATGGCCACCGGCAGGCCTTGCTCGTTGTACGCGTACTTGGTCTTGTGGCCGAGCGGGTCGGTTTCCTCTATCAGCTGGCCCTTGTCGTCGTAGGCGCGCAGCCATTTCTCTCCCATCGGGTCGATGATTTCGACCAGATTGTCCTGTTCGTCGTAGGCGAAGCGCACTTCGCTGCCGTCGGCGCGCTCGTGCCAGATCAGGTTGCCGTTGGCGTCGTAATCATAGCTGTCTTGCGTGCCGTCCGGGCGAATATGGCTGAGCAGCTTCTTGTCGTCATCGAATTCAAACCACTCTTCTTTGTGGTCCGGATAGACGATGCGGTAGTTGTAGCCTTTTTCGTCGAAATAGTATTCGGTGGTGCGGCCATAGGCATCGGTGACATAGGTGAGATCGATGTTCTCGTCCCAAGCCAGGCGCACGTCCAGGCTGCCGTCGTCGGCGTATTCGCGGATGGCGCGGGCGTCCAGATGCGTGCCATCCCATTCCAGCGTGATGCCGCGGCCGGTGCGGTCGGTGTAGCGGGTGATCAGGTGATGCTGGTACTGGTAGCTCCAGCTTTCGCCGTTTTCATCGGTGGCGGACAGCAGGTCGCCGGCATCGCCGCCCAGCTGCGGGATATCGCTGTAACGGTATTCGGCCAGCGTGCGTTGCGACAGGCCGGTTTCCAGATTCTGCAGGGTAACGCGGGTGATGCGGCCGATGGCGTCGTGGCTCAGGTCCACCGCGTAGCCGGCGCTGCTGACCAGCTGGCTGAGGCGGCCATCGCGGAAGTTCATCGCGATGCTGTTGCCGGCGCGGTCCTTGATCAGCGCCAGTCGGAAGCTGTCGCCGTGGCGCTCGTACAGCTGGATCAAGTCATGGCCGAAGGTCTGCGACAGCAGGGTGTCGGATAGGCGGGTGAGGGTAAAGCCCTCGATGCCGTCCTTGTGCGACTCGCCTTCCGGCAGCAGTGGATAGTCCAGCGTGCGGCCGCTGTCGTCGTGGAATTTCAGCTGCCCGCCTTCAATGTCGAAGCGGGCGGCGTAGGCAAGACTCCAGCGCGCGCCGAACTCGCCTTTTTGATCGTTGCCGCCGAAGTTGGAACGATATTGCCGTGTCCAAACAATAGGAAGAACACCCGGAAGGCTGAAGTCGGTATGTTGCAGCGACTCGTCGCCAAAAGCGTACCCGATGGAGGCCTGAGTGCTAGCGCACGCACATTTGGGCCCTGGCTTGGCGAGCTGCTTGAGCTTGGCGACAACTTCCTTCACGGCCTGTTCGACCTTTTTCTTGGCGGTGTTCACCGCCTTGGTCGCCACCGCCGCCGCTTTTTTCGGCAGGTGATTGAGGAAGGCTTTCAACAGCTTGTCCAGCAGCGGCTTCAGGTGGCTGCTGTACATCTTCATCAGCATGTCCACCAGCATGCCCGCCCATTTGGCCATGGCCGCGCCCAGGCGCTGCATCAGGCGCGCGGAAACCGTGCCTTTCAGGATGGAGTCTATCTGCTTGGCGGCGGCCACCGTCATGCCGGCGGCGGCCTCGGTGCCGGCATCGGCAGCGGCCTGGTTCAGAGAATGCAGGTGGGCGCTGACAGTGCCCCAAAAGCCTTGGTCATTGGTTTTATTGAGGTTGTACCGGACCGGCGCATGCTTGACGTTCTTTTGCACATAGGCGCCGAACTTGCCGGTGCCCAGGCTGGTCAGCAGTTCGCCCATGCCGGCGATGATGGTGGCGCCTTTGGCGCCGCAGACTTTCAGCTCGTTCTGGATCTTGCCGTCTACATACTTTACCCATTCCGCCGGCGAGTTGCGGTAACTGGCCGGCAGCATGGTCACCAGCTTGGCCGCCAGGCCCGCTTCGATCTCGCCCTTGGCCCAGTCTTTGCCGGCGCGGCGCAGGCTGGTGGCGCACAGCTTAAGCGTGGGCCGCGCGCCCATCTTGAACAGGCCGCCGGCCGCCGGAATCACGCCGATCAGGTCCACGCCCAGGAACAGCCAGTCGAAGACATCGACCTCCTGATTGGCGCGGGACTTGTTGGACATGTCGACGATGTCGACGATGACGTCGCCGATGGAAATCAGGTTGCCCACCACCGGCACTGCGGACGCGATGGTTTTCAGGCTCTCCACCGACAGGTGGCCGTCGCTGATGCTGCGCAGCCATTTATCGAAGTCTTGGCCGGTTTGCTGCAGCGCCTGGGCTGCGGCTTGAGGCGTGGCGGGAATAACGGCTACGGGGCGTGCGAGGGCTGCGGTCGTCATGATGGCGAGTATCTTTTACAGTATTTTTTTGAGCAGATTGGCTGCGTTCGGGACCGTGGCGGCGGAAGAAGCCAGTTGCTTCACATCGCGCGCCTGTTGCAGCATGGCCTGCGCCTGGCCGGCCACTTGCTTGGCCTGGTCCAGCGTATTCTTGGCTTGGGACAGTTGACCGGCGGCCGCGGCGACGCCGGGCGGCAAGGTCTTGCCCACCAGGCTGGAGAGCTGGCTAATCGCCTGCTTCTTCACCGCCTCTCCGCCCACCAGCTGTTTCACCGCTTCTTCCGGCTGTGGCACAAAGGGGAAGATGTCGGCCTTGTCCTTGTTCGGCCGGCCCAGGAAGTCGACCTGGGCGGGGCCCACCGGCAAGCCGTGCACCATCGCCTTGCCGGCCTCGTCCAGCACGCCCTTGTGTTTGACGCCCAGCGCGTCGGTGACGACAAACTTGCCCTGGTTCATCGAGACGCCGTTGGCGAATTCGTGGATGACCTGCAGATTGCCGGTGCCGGGCTTGGCGAATGCCGGGGTGGGGGTGCTGAGGCTGGCCGGGCCGCTCAGGCTATGGCTGGCGCCCTTGACGCTGACCTCGCTGGGGCAGTGGATTTCGATATTGCCGCCGGCGATGCGGATGTAGCCGCCGCCGCTGGTCAGCAGCACTTCCTGGCTGGCGGCGATCTGCGCCTTGCCCTTGACGGAGGTGATCGTCAGTTCCTGGTCGGCCGTCAGCTCCATCGCATCGCTCTGCGCCTGCACCTGCACCTTGCCCTTCGCCGCGATCAGCTTCAGCGCCACCTTGTCCTTCACCCCCGCCACGAACAGGCTGATGTGCTGCCCGACATTGTGCAGCCAGCGCCGGCCCGTCACCTGGTTCGCGTCCCGCTGCGCCACCAGGTTCAGGTTCTGCCCGGCTGAGACGGTCTGGCTTTGCTCGGTGACGCTGGCGATGCCGGCCGGACCCGACAGCACCAGCAGCGGCTGTTGTCCCGCCTGCTCCTTGCCGCTCTTGCCATCTTTGTCGGTGTTGCTGCCCGCTTCCCAGGCCTTCAGCGCCTCCGCGTGGTGCTGCAGGTGGCCGTCGGCCTTCTTGCCGGCCTTGCCGTTGTCCGGATCGATGCCGTCCGGACCGGTTTCCATCGTGTCGGCCAGCTGGCCCGCCGCCGCCTCGCCCAGCGATTGCGCCAGGTTCAGCGCCGTGTCGAGCTGCGATTGGGCGTGCTCTCTGGCCAGCTGTTTGCCGGACGCACCGTTCTGCGCTTCGGTGCTCAGCAAGAGACCGTGCGCGGCGCGGATCGCGCCGTGGTGGTCGGTCCTCAGTTCGAAGCCTTCGCCGCGCGGCTGCGCCTTGCCGTTGCTGCGCGGCTGGGTCAGGAAGCCCTGGTTCAGCTGGGTCTTGCCCGGCTCGCTGGACAGCTTGGCGCGCACTTCGCCGGGGGTGTCGTCGAACAGCAGCTCGCTGTAGCCGCCGCCCTGGTGTTCCTTGCTCTTGATGCCGGACAGCGTCTTGTTGGCCGGCAGGCTGCCGGCGCCGCTGAAGTCCGGCGGCGGGTGGCTGCCGTTGTACAGCACCCCGGTGATCACCGGGCGGTCGATGTCGCCTTCGATGAAGTCCACCAGCACTTCCTGGCCGATGCGCGGCAGGAACTGGTGGCCCCAGCCGGCCCCGGCCGACGGCATCGCCACCCGCAGCCAGCACGACGATTTGTCGTCCAGACCGGCGCCTATCGTCGGGTGTTCGTCCGGCCGCTGCCAGTGGAACTGCACCTTGATCCGGCCTTGCTCGTCGGTGTGCACTTCCTCGCCGGCGGGGCCGACCACGGTGGCGGTCTGCACCCCGAGGCTGGTCGGCCTGGCCTGTTCCGTGTGGGCGTAGGCCGGCGTCAGCGGAATGCCGCGCCGCTGCGCCTGGATCCGGGTGGTGAACGGGGCGTCGGCGGGCTCGCCGGCCGGCAGGATGGACTGCAGATCGGTCGGCAGGTTGTTGCGCACCTGCAGGGTCTGCCCGGTGACGACGAATTCGCGCTGCTCGGCGGCGTCGCCTTCGTGCGCCGGATGGTCGTCGAGGCGGAACCACTGGCCGGCGGTCAGGCCGCGGATGGAGCCTTCTCCCTCGAAGGTCTTGGCTTCGGCGTCGTGCGCCTGCTGACGCAGCCGGGCGTAGTGCGCCAGCTGCTCGGCGTCGCCGGCGTAATACAGGCCCTGCGGATCGTAGTCCTGCAGGCTGGCTTGCAGCGCCTGGCCGGCCTGGCCCTGTTCGATCTGGCTGCTGTCGCCGCTGTGCTGCGTCGAGACCGGTCGGTAGTCGAAGCTGGCCAGCGCGACGCTGCCGGGCACGATCCGCCGCGCCGCCTGCCAGTCGGTCAGACCATCCTCCTCTTCCGTCGCGTCGCTGCGGTGGAAGCGCACGCGCTCGACTTCGGCCGGCGGCAGGCCGTAGACGTCGTCGAACACCACCAGCTTGACCTGCGGGCTGTCTCCATCAAGATGTTCGAAACGCCAGGCATAGCCCTCTTCGTGCAGCAGGCGGACGATGAAGTCGTAGTCGCTTTCGCGGTATTGCAGGCAGTAGCTTCTGGGAGAGGTCGGGCCGACCTGGATGTCCAGCGCCTGCACGCGGGCGAAGGCCGGGTTGGCCGCCTGGTGTTCTTCGAGGATCTGCCGGACGATGGCCGGCACGTCGAGGTCCTGGAACACGCGCGAGGCGCGGCGGTGGCGCAGCAGCGCGAACGGCGGTTCCACCGTCAGTTCGTAGCGGGAGAAGCCGCCGTCGGAGCCGGCGAGCCGGGCCTGGCTGACGACGCCGCAGCGGACGGTTTCGCGGCCCTGGGCGTCGGCGATGCCGAGGCGGGCGCTCTGGCCGAGCAGGGTCTTCAGTTCGATATTGGCGTCGGGCGACAGGCAGCTGACGGTGTAGCGGTACGGTCGGGACACGCCCTCCTCGCCGTCCAGCGTCTGCGGCAACAGTTGCCCGGCGGCGATGTCGCCGTGGCCGAGCGCCAGCGTCAGCAGACGGTGGTCCTGGGTGAAGGCGGAAGCGAAGCTGGCGAGGAGTTGATTGATGTCCATGCTGGAAGCCCGAAATAGAAACACCCTCGTATCGAGGGTGTATTGCACGCATGCATATTGACGCCGCAGTCTATCACAGGGTGTCAATTGATTTGATTGCAACCATTCCAAACCGGACTGTCCGAAAGGCCAGGCAAGCTGTCCCGCCGCGCCGGCGCATTCCACGCCTCGATATCGGTATTTATCCGCGCTTGTCCGCCGCCCGAGCCGCGTTGCGGCGCAGGGTAGGCAGCTCCGACAATCTCACGCCCTCCGGCACGCCGCGCCGCTTGGCGTGGCCGACGCGCTGCGCCCGGTAGATGCCGGTATGGCCGGAACACAGATAGCTGACCACGCAGGCCAACGCGGCGTAGACGCCGATTTCCGGCCCGAACAGTTCCACCGCCATCATCGTCGACGCCAGCGGCGTGTTGGCCGCGCCGGCGAACACCGCGACGAAGCCCATGCCGGCCAGCAACGGAAACGGCAGGTGCAACAGCGGCGCCAGCGCATTGCCCAACGTCGCGCCGATATAGAACAGCGGCGTCACCTCGCCGCCCTTGAAGCCGGCGCCCAGCGTCACCGCGGTGAATGCCAGCTTGCCGGCGAAATCATAGGCCGGCAGCGGCTGCAGGAAGGCGGAGACGATGGTCGGGATGCCCAGGCCCAGGTAGGCGTCGGCCGGAATCGCCGCGGCGGCGAGCGCGACGATGGCGCCGCCTATCAACGGCCGTGCCGGGGCGAAGCCGATCCGCCGCTTGAACTGCGCCGAGATCGCGTGCACCGAGTCGGCGAACAGCTTGCCGGTCAGGCCGAAGAGCGCGCCGGCGATCACCGAGGCGATCAGGCTCCAGCCGCTCAGATCCGGCACGAAGGGGATGGCGTAATGCGTGTGATGCACGCCCCAGGCCAGTCCGACCTGGTCGGCGACGATGGCCGCCGCCATGCACGGCAGGATGGCGTCGTAGCGCAGACGGCCTATCGCCAGCACCTCCAGTCCGAAGATGGCGCCGGCCAGCGGCGTGCCGAATATCGAGGCGAAGCCGGCGCTGATGCCGGCCATCAGCAGAATGCGGCGGTCCTCCGGCCGCAGCGGCAGCAGGTGGTTGAGCTGGTCGGCCAGCGCGCCGCCCATCTGCACCGCCGTGCCCTCGCGGCCGGCCGAGCCGCCGCACAGGTGGGTGGCCACGGTGCCGATCAACACCAGCGGCGCCATCCGCAGCGGGATCATCTTCCTGGGATCGTGGATTTCGTCTATCAGCAGATTGTTGCCGGCCTCGACCTCGCGTCCCAGCCGCCAATAGGCGAGACCGACGAGAAAGCCGGCCAGCGGCAGCAGCCAGATCAGCCAGCGATGGGACAAGCGCATCGCCGTCGCCCAGTCGAGCGCGAACAGAAAGAAGGCGGACGCCGTGCCGGCCAGCGCGGCCACCAGGCCGGCGAGCAGCAGCCATTTGACGATATGGAGCAGGATGGCGAGCGGTTCGGGGAGTTGATTTGCGGTCATGCGGGTCCAGTCGTTCTCATCGTTGAACAGGCCTGGACGGAGGAAAAGCGGAGCACGCGCCCACGGCTTCCCGGTCCAGGGAATACCGTAGGCATCATCAGCTTTGGTAAGCGGTTACAGGAGGAATGCCATCTCCGTTGCCATCGATTCTACGAAAGCGGCCGCCGGCACGCAAGCGGCGCCCATCGCCGCGGCTAGCGCCGCGCCAGGCGCGCGCGCAGAAACTCGATGAAGCGCCGGGTCTTGGCCGGGATCAGCCGGGTCTCGGTGATCGCATACACCGGAATCGGCGCGCCGGACCACGCCGGCAGGACGCGCTGCAGGCTGCCTACGGCCAGTTCGTCGGCCACCACGGCCGCCGGGATCAGGATGATGCCCATGTCCAGGACCGCCAGGCGGCGCATCAGGCCGACGCTGTTCAGCGCGAAGCGCCCGCCTACCGCGACACCGGCCGTCTCCCCGCCATTCTCCAGCTTCCAGAATCCGGCGCCGGCCTTCTGCATGCCCAGGCATTCATGGCCCGCCAGTTCGGCCGGTTCCGCCGGCTCACCGCGCTGTCGCAGATAGCCCGGTGACGCGTAGAGCTCCGTCGGCAGCGAGGCGAGATGACGCGCGATCAGCTGCGAATTCTCCGGTTCGCCCATGCGGATCGCGACGTCGAACGGCTCGCTGACCAGATCGGCGCGCCTCGGCGTCAGATCGAAGTCGAACGCCAGGCCTGGATGCCGCTTGGCGAATTCCGCGATCAGCGGCGCCAGGTAGGCGACCGCGAAATCAACCGGCAGCGAGGCCCGCAGCACCCCGACAGGCTGGGCCAGCATCTCGCCCAGCTGCTCGTGCGCCAGCCGCGCCTCGTCGACGATGCGGCGGCAGCGCTCGTAGTAGATCAGTCCGGCTTCGGTCAACTCCACCTTGCGCGTCGTCCGGTGCAAGAGGCGCAGGCCGATGGCCTTTTCCAGCGCGGAGATCCGGCGCGACAGCGTCGAGTTGGGCACGCCGGTGGCCTCCGCCGCGCCGCGAAAGCCCCTGGCTTTGACCACCTCGACGAACAGCGCCATATCGTTCAGCAACTCCACTCACTGCTCCATATTTGGATCAATCATTTCCAAAATACCATATTTATCCCATTAAAAAACAAGGAGATGATGAACTCCGGCAAATCGAACCCGCCATCGCCGAGCAGCCCAGCCGCTTGCCGTGATTGCTGAATCGATAGAAATCGGATTTGCCGACCGCACACGGATCACTGCAAAGGAAGACGCATGAACACGATTTTCACGCCGGCCGCGATGGGCCGCCACTCGCTGAAGAACCGCATCGCCATGGCGCCGATGACGCGCAGTCGCGCCGGCTTCGACGGCACGCCGGGCGAATTGGCGGCCACCTATTACGCGCAGCGCGCCGGCGTCGGACTGATCATCGCCGAAGGCACCCAGCCCTCCGACGACGGCCAGGGCTATCTGGCCACGCCCGGCATCTACACCGACGCGCACGTGGCCGGCTGGAAAAGCGTCGCTGCGGCGGTCCACCGGCACGACAGCGCCCTCTTCATCCAGCTGATGCACGTCGGCAGGATGTCGCATCCGGACAATACGCCCCATCATCGCCAGGCCGTGGCGCCGTCGGCCATCGCGCCGGGCGCCCAGATGTTCACGCCGACCGGCATGCAGGACATCCCCACGCCCAGGGCGCTGAGCCTAGACGAAATCGGCCGCACCGTGGAGGACTTCCGCCTGGCCGCGCGGCGCGCCATCGAGGCCGGCGCCGACGGCGTCGAAATCCACGGCGCCAACGCCTATCTGATCCAGCAGTTCCTGGCGCCCAGCGCCAACCAGCGCGCCGACCGCTATGGCGGCTCCATCGAAAACCGGGCCCGCTTCGCCATCGAGGTCGCCGCCGCCGTCGCCGACGAAATCGGTCCCGAACGCACCGGCATCCGGCTGTCGCCCGGCACCCCGATCTGGGGCATAGACGAAGGCCCGGAAGGCCCGGCGCTGTATCGATACCTAGTCGCAGAACTGGACAAGCTCGGCCTGGTCTATCTGCACCTGATGCATCTGGGCGACGAGGCCCTGCTGCGCGATCTGCGCCAGCTCTGGAAGCAGAACCTGATCCTGAACCGCCCCGGCCAAGCGCGCGAACGGATAGGCTCGGACGTCGAGTCCGGCCTGGCGGACCTGGAGTCCTACGGTCAGATGATTCTCGCCAATCCCGACTTCGTCGCCAGGCTGCAGGCGAACGCGCCGCTGAACGAGGCCGACCGCGCCACCTTCTACGGCGGCGACGCGAGGGGTTATACCGACTATCCGGCGCTGAACGCGCCGAACTGAGTCGGGAAGCCATCATGCCCGTCATCGTCAGCTTGCGCCCGGTCAGCCGCGGCAACCATTTCCAGGCCCATGGACTGCGCGACGCCGCCGGCCGGCTGGACCCCTTCATCGGCGTCGACCACGCCTGGATGAGCTCCCCGACCTTCCCGGCCCATCCGCATGCCGGCTTCTCCGCGGTGTCCTATGTGTTCGCCGACTCGGAAACCGGCATCGACAACCGCGACTCATTGGGAACGCGCAATCTGATCCGTCCCGGCGGCCTGCACTGGACCGCCGCCGGCAGCGGCATCGTCCACCAGGAAGACCCGGCCGAGACCGGCAAGACCGTGCATTCGCTGCAGATCTTCGTGCAGCTGCCCCCGGCAGCCCAAAACGGTCCGCCATCGGCGCACAGCCTGGAGCCGGAAGACATGCCGCAGGTCCGCCTGCCTGGCGCGAGCATCCGCGTCGCGCTGGGGAGCCTCGACGGCCGGGCTTCGCCGTTGACGCCGCCGACGCCGGTCACGCTGCTGGACATCGCGCTGGAGGACGGCGCGTCGGTGGCGCTCGCCGTGCCGGCCGGCGACGGCGCCTTCCTGCTGCCCATCGCCGGCGAGACCGCCGTCGACGGGACGCCGTTCACGCCGGACGGACTGAGCCTGCCGGTCTACCCGGCCGACGGCCGATCCCGCTCAATCTCGGTCCAGGCCCGCATCGTGTTTTTCCGGGGGCGCCCCCTGACTTCGTCGCAGTATCGACACCAGGAGCATCAAGCATGAGTTTTGAACGATATACCGCCGACAATGCGGCGCTATTGCTGATCGACCATCAGGTCGGAACGATGGGCTGGGTGCGCTCGCTGCCTTTCGAGGAGATGAAGCGCAACGCGCTGATGCTGGCCCAGGCGGCCCGCATCCTGAAAATGCCGGCAGTGCTGACCTCCAGCATGGAAGACTACGCGCAGGGGCCGTTGCTGGCCGAGCTGGCCGACATCCTGCCCGCCGCGTTCGACGCGCGCGTCAAACGCGCCGGCATCGTCAACGCGATGGATGATCCGGACTTCGCCGCCGCGGTGCGGGCGACCGGCCGCAAGAAACTGATCGTCGCCGGCGTCACCAACGACGTCTGCACGGTGTTTCCGGTGCTCAGCCTGGTAGGCATGGGCTACCAGGTCCAGGTTATCGCCGACGCCGGCGGCTCGCCCGGCAAGCTGGCCGACAACATGGCGCTGCGGCGGATGGAAAAGGCCGGCGCGACGCTGTCCAGCACCAATCAGGCGATCGCCGAGCTGGTCGGCAGCTGGGCCACGCCCGAGGGCAGGGAGATCGCGCAGCGGCTCATCATGCCGTCGATGCCGCAGTAAGAGCCTGTTCAAAGTCTTTTTGCGGCAGCAGCCACCTCTGCCGGATGCAGGGCGCCCAAAGCGGCCCAAAAGACTTTGAACAGACTCGAAGGCTGACGGGGTGGCGCATCGGCGCCGCTCCCGCCCGGCCGCCTTCGCTCAGCGGACGTCCACGTCGGGATTCAAGCTGTAAAGACCGGTCAGGCTGGCCTGCCCCAGCACCGGAGCCTTGGCCAGCGCCGCCCGGATGTTGGCGCCGGTCGGCGGCCCCTCGACGTCCAGCGTCGGCGTGGCCAGCGCGTAGACGGTGAAGACGTAATGGTGGACCCGTTCGTCGTTCCACGGCGGGCACGGACCGTCGTAGCCGTAGTAGTCGCCGCCCATCTGCTCGTCGCCGGCGAACCAGGCGGTGTAGTCGTTGATGCCGTGCCGCAGGCCACCGGGCGCGTCCGGTCCCGGCTTGCCGCGCGGCGTGACGGCCGAGGAATGCGAACCTGCGGCGATCTCGGCGGTGCCGGCCGGAATGTCCAGCAGCAGCCAGTGGAAAAAGTCGATGCGCGGCAGCGAGGCCGGCACGACGCGGCCGGCCTGGTTCACGTCGTCGCCGCGGCTGGGCACGTCCGGATCATGGCAGACGACGACGAAGGAGCGGGTGCCCGCCGGCGCGCCGCTCCAGGCAAGGTGGGGATTGCGGTTGGCCGACAGCGCGATGCGGGTGTTCGCGTCGGGCACGGCGAACGCGAATTCGCCCGGAATCGGCTGGCCGTCCTGGAAGTTCTGGCTGATCAGTTGCATATGAGCTTGATCCCATGCGGTGGTGAAGGAGGAAAATACCGGCAGGGGACAGTATAAGGATTTCGGGCGGGCCGGGAAGCGATCGCGGTCCGCCGCGGACTCAGCCCGCTCGCGCGCCGTCGTCGCGCAGCCGGTCCAGCACCCATTGCGCGCGGTCGGCGCACGCCAGCCCGCCGGGACCGTTCTCTATGCTGTCGATGGCGAGCAGCAGCTGCGCCCTGCTCTGCTCCAGCCGCGTCTGCAGTCGTTCGATCTCCGCGACCTTGTCCTTCAGACCGTCCAGCAAGGCTTCATGCCGCCAGGCGTTCGGCGCTACCGGCAGCAGATGGCGTATCTCGTCCAGCGAAAAGCCCGCACGCTGTGCGCCGGTGATGATCTCCAAAATCCATAGCGCCTCCGGTCCGTAGTCGCGGTAGCCGTTGGCCCGGCGCTCCACCGCCTGTATCAGCCCGTTCGCCTCGTAAAAACGTATGCGGGAAGCCGTCAGGCCGCTGCGCTTCGCCAGTTCTCCGATTCTCATCCGCACCATCCCGAAAGCGCTTGACCTTAAACCTGACTTTAAGCTTATGGTTGAGCTGGAGTCAATCGGAGGATCGATGCATGAAGCTATTCGACAAGCTGGCGCTGCCCAATGGTTCGAGCATTCCGAACCGCATCGCCAAGGCCGCGATGGAAGAAAATATGGCGGACGCCGGGCACGCGCCGTCCGAGGCCCTGCTGCGCCTCTACCAGACCTGGGCAGATGGCGGCGCCGGCCTGCTGATCAGCGGGAATGTGATGGTGGACCGCCGCGCGATGACAGGGCCGGGCGGCGTGGTGCTGGAGGATGGACGGGATCTCGACCGGTTCAGGCGCTGGGCCCTGACCGGCCGCGCCAACGGCGCGCAGTTCTGGCTGCAGATCAATCATCCGGGCCGCCAGATGCCGGCCGGGATGGGTCAGAAAACCTGGGCGCCGTCGGCGGTGCCGCTGGAACTGGGCAAGTTGTCCAGGCATTTCGCCACGCCGGAGGAGATGACGCCGCAAATGATAGACGAGGTGATCGGCCGATTTGCCCGGACCGCCCAACTGGCGGAGACGGCCGGCTTCACCGGCGTGGAAATCCACGCCGCCCACGGCTATCTGCTGAGCCAGTTCCTCTCCCCGCTCAGCAACCGGAGAACCGACGCCTGGGGCGGCCCGCTGGAAAACCGGGCCCGGCTGCTGCTGCAAATCGTCAAGGCGGTCCGCGCCGCGGTCTCTCCCGGCTTCGCCGTCGCGGTCAAGCTGAACTCCGCCGACTTCCAGCGCGGCGGCTTCAGCGTCGACGACGCCCGGCAGGTGGTGATCCTGCTCAACGACCTGGCCGTCGATCTGGTCGAGCTGTCCGGCGGCAGCTATGAGGCCCCGGCGATGCAGGGCCAGGCCCGCGATGGGCGTACCTTGGCACGCGAAGCCTATTTCGTCGAATTCGCCCGCGATATCCGCACCGTCGCGCGGATGCCGGTGATGGTCACCGGCGGCATCCGCCGCCGGCCCGTCGCCGAGCAAGTGGTAGACAGCGGGGTCGACATGGTGGGCATCGGCACCGCGCTGGCCATCAAGCCGGACCTGCCGCGCGACTGGCTAAGCGGCGGGGAATGCTCGCCGGCGCTGCCGCCTATCCGCTGGAAGAACAAGCCGCTGGCGTCGCTGGCCAATATGGCCGTCGTCAAGTTCCAGCTGCGCAAGCTCAGCCGCGGCCAGACTCCCGATCCCGGCGTATCGCCGCTGCGCGCACTGCTCGCGCAACAGCTGTCCGACGCCTGCCTGACCCGCCGCTACCGGCGCAGGATGCGCTGAGCGGACCTGAAACGCATCGTTCCCGGCGGCGGCCGTTTTCATCGCCGCCGCCGGCCCCAGTCCGACCGGCCTCCCCACAGACTTTCCCGTCCCCTCTCCTTGCTGCCGGCGGCTGAAACTCCGCGACGGCCGACGCGCCGCTGCAAGTCGCCGATACCTCATTTTGACCTTTTCGCAAACAGGGTTTCCTGTGAGCGCTTTTTGTAAGCGCTTGATTTATGGCTGCGTTTAAATGCACTCACTTATTTTCGCCCTTGATTACAGGAGCTGACATGATTGTGAATTCGGCCGTAAACGCTCGTCCTCAAAATCTCTCTTCCCATTCCGGCGTCGAATCGACCCAGGCAAACCGCGGATTTGCCCAGGTTTACGACAAAAGCGATTTCAAGACGGTGCCGTCCGAAATTCACATGGTCTGGGTCGGCTCCAAACCGGGCGCCAGCCAGCAGCAATATCTGCGCGAATGGTCCGATAAAAACCCGGACAGCGCGGTCAATCTATGGGTCGACTCCAAACAGTTCGGCGCTTACGCGGCGAACAAGGAAGTCAGGGAGCAGGTCAACGCGCTATTCCCGGACGCCAAGCAGTACCAGCAGGAAAAACTGTTCCGCGGCTTGTTCAGCCAGTTGAAGACCACCTTGCGGCAGCCGGATACGGCGCTCAACCGCGCCGCGCAGAAACAGGCCCTGGGCGAATTGAACAAGGAGCTGGGCGCAGAAGACAACCGTGCCCTGTCGCAGGCGCTGCTGCCCGACGGCGGCAAAGTCACGCCGCAAAACGCGGAGAAAGTCCTGCAGGCGTTCCAGCAACGGACGCAGGGCAACGACGAGAAGTTTCTGCAGGCCGACCGCCTGATACTGGACCAGACCGTCAAGGCCTGGGACCGCTGCGCCGGAGACTGCCCGCGCGATACCGACGCGCTGCAGGCGCTGCGCGAGCAGTTCGCCGATCGCGGCAATATCCATATCCGCGACCTCAGCGATCCCAGCGACATCCAGTTGAAGAACCGCGACGCCTACCAGCATGAAATCATCGGCCGGAACGGCGCCTACCCCGCCGCCTCCGACATCGCCCGCTACGAGATCCTGCATACCTACGGCGGCGTCTACGCCGACATCGACCTGGAGTGCACGCAGCCGTTGAGCGGCGCCTTGAACGCGCATCCGGACCTGATGCTGGTCGGCCTGGCCGAGGGCAAGCGCGAAGCCAGCGGCAGCTCGACGCCGTACTTCGCCAACGCCCTGCTGGCCAGCCACCCGGGCAGCCGGATGCTGGCCGACTTCATAGACAAGATAGGCAACGACTACCAGGGCATGCGCGGCAACCAATTCGCCGGCGACCGCTACTTCAGCCGCCCCAACAAGAGCACGATCGAAGGCACCGGTCCCAACGCGCTGCGCGGCCAGGTGGGCACGGTGATCCACCAGGGCGAGCCCGAACGGATGCGCAACGACCCGCAATCGCTGGCGGAACGGATCTGGGACCGCTCGCAGCCGCAGAACCAGGACTTCTGGGCCGCGATGGAATCCCACTTCAAGTTCCCGGACGGTTACGTCAACTTCGAAACCGAGGAACAACAGCAAAGCGCGACCAAGGACATGGCCTAAGCGTCGTCGGCGCCGATCCCGCCCGGACGCGGGCCGGCGCCAGGCGACAGGCTCCCGTTTTTCCGCACTCCGCCGACAGGACCCAATACGATGTCCACCTCAATCAGCCTCGATACCCGCCAGACGGCGTTTTCCCTGAGCAACGAACGCGTCAGCCGCATGATGAGCGGCGACAAGCAGACCGCCACGCACATGGGCCTGTGGGACAAGATCAAGGACTTGTTCCGGACAGAGAAGAAGCAGCAGGCCCTGGATACGCTGTTCGAACTGACGAACACCTGGCGGGGCCCTTCCCAATCGTTTTACGCCTTCAACCAGCTGGCCCGGATGGCCACGCCGAACAACCGGACGCTGTTCACCATGGCGGTCTCGCCGGAGCAGGCGGACTACCGGATCAATTATTGCATCAACGGCCATGTGGTGAAGACGGAGCAGATGTCGCCGGCGGCGCGGGACATGATTCTGGCGCGCCTGGGCCTGCCCACCGGCGCGGAACACGTGCAAACGCAGGCGGTATCGCTGGAGGACTACCGCCGGGAGGTCTCTCCGGAGCAGATGCAGCAACTGAAGGACGGCGATTTCGGCGCCGGCGGCGTGCACAAGCGCTTCCATGCCGGCACCGGCGTGCTGCAGGCCCGGGACGATATCGGCCGCGAGGACTTCGTCCGCGAGAACCGCCTGCAGCAATACGCGGAATCGCACGCGGATCTGCAGCACTACATCTCCACCCAGCAGCAGATAGACGCGCCGCAGGGCGTCAGCGGCAAATTCGCCTACGCCCAGGTGCCGCTGTACGACCAGGACCAGATCACCAGCCGCGAACTGGACCAGGCCCTGCCCACGCTGTCGCCGAACCAGGCCAAGAGCGTGGCGGCCCAGCTGGTGGACATGGCCAGGGCCTTCTATTGCAAGCAGCTGTCCCACCGCGACTTGCACATGCAGAATCTGCTGGTACACGAAGAACGCAAGGAGGACGGCGCCGTGTTCCTGAAAGCGATAGACTTCGGCCGCGCCAAGTTCGGCGCCGCGGAGTTCGAGGCGGAGCGCTTCAACGACATCGACTACCTGTTCGACCGGCAGGGGTGCTCGCTGGCGGAAACGGTGGGGCGCAACTACCTGGCCGGCAAGGATTCGGCGGTAGCCAGAAAGCACTATCCCTTGCACAAACTGCTGGAGCGGTTCAACCACCGCGGCGCGGACGTGACGGAGACCCTGTCCGGCATAGGCGCGCGGCTGAAGGCCGATCTTCAGATGGCCGGGGACGATCCGGTGCGCATCGACCAGGCCTTCGAATGCGCGTCCGGAGAAGTGCAGATGGCGCTGGGATGGGTGGCGCGGCCGCAATAGGCGTCGCCGGCCGCCGGCAGGCCGGCATAATGCACATCCACGCGGATCGGCCGACCGGCCGAACCACGCGTGTATGCTGGCCGCACTTGGGTACCATAGGCTGACCGCGCACAAACTCTGCACAGGCTCGGCTCATGGCGGACAGAAACGGCGGGAATTCACCCGCCGTGTACGATAATGCCTCAGCTGGCCTTGCCTGCCGGAATCTGCTGGGTTATGCAATGAATATTGCCGCCGCCAAGTAGTACCTCGCGTGCCGGGACGCCGACAATTCGGTACTCAGGGAAGATCTCCTGCAGTCGGCGGGCTGCCTCGGCATCGGTACGCTCATCAAGCAGCGGGAAAATAATCTGTCCGTTGCTGATCAGGAAATTGACATAAGACGCGGCCATGCGCTCGCCGACCTCGCGTGGCACCGCCTGCCCGCTAGCCACCACGCCAGCCGTTTCATCCTGCTCGTAGAACAAGGGGCCCGGGGCCGGCATCTTGTGGATCTTGAGCTGACGTCCCTTGGCGTCGCGCGCTTTGGACAGCACCTCGTAGGCGGCCTGCGAACGCGGATACTGCGGATCCTGCTCATCGTCGACCCAGTGCAGCACCACCTCCCCTGGACGGGCAAAGCAGCACATATTGTCGATGTGACCGTCGGTTTCATCCATGAACACGCCTTCCGGCAACCAGATGAAGTGCGTCACATTCAGATACTCGGAAAGCAAGGCCTCAATCTGGGCTTTGGACAAATCCGGATTGCGATTGGGATTGAGCAGACATTCTGCGGTGGTAAGCAGCGTACCTTCGCCATCGACATGAATCGAGCCGCCCTCCAGCACCAGCGGGGCCGCGTAGCGATCAAAGCCATGGTGGGCCAGCACCTGGCTCGCCACTTCACTATCCTGATCCCAAGGATGGTACAGCCCGCCATTGAAGCCGCCCCAGGCATTGAACTGCCAGTCCACGCCGCGCAGATGACCCGCCTGATCGATCACCATGGTCGGTCCGCTGTCGCGCATCCAGCAGTCATCGCTATTCATTTCCACCAGCGTCACTTCGGATGGCATCACAGCGCGGGCCTCGGCCATGCATGCTTGCGGCACCGCCATGAAGACCGGGGTGGCCGCCGCAATGGCCTTGGCGATGGCGGCGAAGGTCTGTTGCGCTTCGCGGCCGGCATGGCGCCAGTTATCCGGACGCTGCGGCCAGATCATCCATACCGCCTGATGCTCTGCCCACTCGGCCGGCATGTGAAAACCGTCGGCGGCAGGTAGACTCTTGTGCGTTGTATTGTTCATTTTGATCACCATCGACTTGATAAATGCCATCAGAAGTATTCAATAGATCGTGCATTTGCGGATGACAGACTCGGCACGTCTCCCGATCTGCGCGATGCGGAGGCTCGACCAATGCACATGCGCCGGGCGGATCAGCCTTCTCGCACTTCAGACTGCCTCTGCAATGAGCGACGAAGTGATTGACAGATGCAGTCTATGGAGAGCCAAACTATTCAGCAAATGAACAATACGAATACTTTCATAAATACGGTGAATGGTGTGAAACTGCATCAACTGGATCTGAACCTGCTGCTGGCACTGGATGCCCTGATCAGCCTGCGCAGTGTCACACGTGCGGCAGAGAAACTGTTTGTCAGCCAGCCTGCGATGAGTCACTCGCTCAATCGCTTGCGGACATTCTTCGACGACCCGCTGCTGGTGCGCTCGCCGCATGGCATGCTGCCGACACAAAAAGCACTCTATCTGCAACAGGGCGTCCATCAGGCGCTCAGCCTGCTGCAAAGCCATTTCAGCCAGCCGGAGGCTTTTGACCCGGCCACATCGGTGCGCCGCTTCACCCTGTGCACCACGGATTATGTAGAGTGCGTGCTGATTCCGCCTCTGGTGAAAAAACTGGCGGAGGAAGCGCCTAACGTTCATATCGACATCACCATTCTGCGGGAAGACATTCCGGAACTGGCGCTTGCCGACGGTGAAATCGACTTCCTGCTGGGTTTTGACGAATACATGTCCATCCCCAGCTATCTGTGCCGCGAAACCTGGCTGAACGAGCCGCTGATCGGCATCTTGCGCCATGACCACCCTCTCCGGAGCGATAGGCTGACACTATCGGATCTGATTGCCTTGCCGCATGTCTTCCACGCACCGTTGGGCAATCTGGGGTCGCCAATGGATGATTTTCTTGCCGAGCGTGGCTTGCAGCGCAAGATTTCGGTGCACAGCCAAAGCTATATGGCTGCAGCCGCCATCGTCAGCAACACCGATCATTTGTTTATCCTGCCTAAGAAAGTGGCGGCGATGATGGCGGGCTACTGGCCGTTGAAGACCGTTGCGTTGCCGGAAGAGTTGCCAGGCTATCACCTTAACTGCATCTGGCACCCAGTACAGGATAGTAATCCTGCGCTGCACTGGCTGCGCGATTTGATGCGCAAGCTCATCGAATCCGATAATGCGGCGCACGACATGATGCGACCTCGGTATTCGTCGCATGAATGAGTGCATTAAAATGAATCATTTTCCCGCATGACGCTATCTCTTGTAGATTAGCCGCCATATTGCAGAACAGCCCATGCGTGCGCCGGCTGCCGTGCGGCATGACCCGCCTGCGCATGCAGAAAACGGTCACCGCGATGGGAGTGAAATCCGTCTTTTTAGTGGAGGTAGTAGCATGATCGAGGTTACCGAGCTATCCATTGCCGAGCTGCGCGCAGCGCTCGAATCCGGGCGTTCGACAGCGGTTGAACTGGTCAAGGCCTATCTGGCGCGGATAGAGGCCTACGATGGCCCCGCGACGGAGACCAGGCTCAATGCGGTGGTGGTGCGTAATCCGGATGCGATCAAGGAAGCCGAGGCATCCGATGCCCGTCGCGCCCGTGGCGAAACGCTGAGCCCGCTGGACGGCATCCCCTATACCGCCAAGGACAGCTATCTGGTGAAGGGGCTGACCGCCGCTTCAGGCAGCCCGGCGTTCAAGGATCTGGTAGCCCAACACGATGCCTTCACCATCGCGCGCCTGCGCGCAGCCGGGGCCATCTGCCTGGGCAAGACCAATATGCCGCCAATGGCCAATGGCGGCATGCAGCGCGGCTGCTACGGTCGTGCCGAAAGCCCCTACAACGCCGACTACCTGACGGCGCCGTTTGCCTCCGGCTCGTCCAATGGCGCCGGCACCGCTACGGCCGCCAGCTTCGCCGCCTTCGGCATGGCTGAGGAGACCTGGTCGAGTGGCCGCGGCCCGGCCTCGAACAATGGTCTGTGCGCCTATACGCCATCTCGCGGGGTCATCTCGGTACGCGGCAACTGGCCATTGACACCGACCATGGACGTTGTCGTGCCGTACGCCCGCACCATGGCAGACTTGCTCGAAGTGCTCGACGTCATCGTCGCAGACGACCCGATCAGCCGTGGCGACCTGTGGCGCCTGCAGCCCTGGGTGGAGATTCCCAAAGCCTCCGAGGTTCGGCCGGATTCCTATTCCGACCTGCTGGCTCAGCCGGACATACTCAAAGGCAAGCGCTTTGGTGTACCACGCATGTACATCAACAAGGACGAACTGGCCGGCACCAGCGAGACACCGGGTATCGGCGGCCCGACCGGACAGCGCATCCATACCCGCGCGTCTGTGATCGATCTCTGGGAGGCCGCGCGTCAGGCACTGGAAGCCGCCGGAGCAGAAGTCATCGAAGTGGATTTTCCGCTGGTTTCCAACTGTGAAGGCGATCGTCCCGGCGCTCCCACCGTATTCAACCGCGGCATCGTCTCGCCTGAGTTCCTCAATGACGAGCTGTGGGAGCTGTCCGGTTGGGCCTTCGATGAGTTCCTGCGCGCCAACGGCGACCCCAAGCTCAACAAACTGGCTGACGTGGATGGTCCGAAGATCTTCCCGCACGATCCGGGCACCTTGCCAAACCGCGAAGGCGATCTGGCCGCCGGCATGGACGAATACGTCAACATGGCCAAGCGGGGCCTCAAGTCCTATGACCAGATTGAAAGCGTGCCGGATGGTCTGCGTGGTCTGGAAAAGACCCGCAAGCTGGATCTGGAAGACTGGATGGATGAGCTGAAGCTGGACGCGGTGCTGTTCCCCACCGTGGCCGATGTCGGCCCGGCTGATGCAGACGTCAATCCGCGCTCCGCCGACATCGCCTGGAGCAACGGCATCTGGGTAGCCAATGGCAACCTCGCGATCCGCCATCTTGGCGTCCCGACGGTTACCGTACCGATGGGGGTGATGGCCGATATCGGCATGCCGGTGGGGCTGACTTTTGCGGGGCGCGCCTATGATGACAACGCGCTGCTGCGCTTCGCTGGCGCATTCGAAGCCACCGGCAGCAAGCGCATGATCCCGCCGCGCACGCCACCGCTAGGTCGATGAGCACCAGCCGGGTCAGTCCAATTCGCCGCGTTTGCGAATCGTCGCCATGATGCTCGCCTTGCATAAGCGTGCATGACGGTTGTGGCAGGAGGGGGGATGGTGCGGCAAGTTTGGGGCGAAAAGTCCGCCACGGCATGAAAAAGTGGTCTGTCCCTGCCCCCGTGGACAGCGGGTTAAGCACTAAGCTCTGAACGACGGCGTTCGAACTCAACTGGGGTCAGATACCCCAGGGTCGAATGACGGCGTTGGTGATTGTAAAAGCGGATGTAATCAAACACATCCGTACGCGCCTCCTCGTAGCTCCGGTAGTGGGTCAGATCGGTCCCGCGTTCAAAGAGCATTTTGGACTGAGTATCCCAACAGTTCCCGGTGCGGGAGTGGCTCGGTACCATTCCGTGCCGTTTCAGCAATGCCTGGTAGTCAAAGGCACAGTACTGACTCCCGCGGTCCGAATGCAGAATCACTTCTCCTGAAGGCTGGCGGCGCGCCACTGCCATCGTCAGGGCAGCATGCACCAGTTCTTGCTGCATTCGATGATGCATGGCCCAGCCCACTATCGCCCGGGAGTACAAGTCGAGCACCACCGCCAAGTACAGCCACCCTTCACCGGTCCGGATATAGGTCATATCCGACACCCAACGCTGATTGATGTCGCCACCAACAGCAAATTGTCGCTGCAGCAGATTAGGCGCCACAGGTAGAAGGTGTTGACCACCACTGACGGGTCGACAATGTTTACGAGTTCTAACCCTGATACCGTTTCGCCGCATCAGGCCCGCGATGCGATGCCGCCCGCAGGCGAAGCCCTGTGCAAGAAGTTCGGCATGAATACGCCGATGGCCATAAATACCATTGACCTCGGCATGCACCTACCGGATTTCACGTAGTAGTTGTCGGTTCGCCATCTCTCGCGCCGAAGGTGGGCGGTGTAGCCAAGCATAGTAGCCACTGCGGGACACACGAAACAGTTGGCACATCGGGGCTATCGGGTAGCGGTCCGACAGAGCCTGAATCGCGCGGAATTTCACTTCGTGGGTTGCGAGAAGATGGCGAGCGCCTTTTTTAGGACATCGCGCTCCATGGTAACGCGGGCCAGTTCATCCCGCAGTCGCTTGAGCTCGGCGGCTTCACCGGTCTGTTTGCCTCGGCCCGGGAAGGCATCTGGTCCTGCGTCTTGGAGCTGACGCTTCCACTTGCCCAGCAGTGACTCGGTAATGTCAAAGGCTTGGGCAACATGCCGTAACGGGGTGCCGGCAAGTACCTGCTCAACTGCTTCGCGCTTGAGGACCTCTGGGAAAGTACGTCTGGTCTTGGTCATGAACACTGCTCCTTGGTGGGGATTATCCACCTTAAGTTAGTGTCCATGGGGATCGGAACAGACCACTTCCGCCAGTCTTGCGAAAATATGGCATTAGCCTTATCGAAAGGGGCAATTATGGATAGCTTCGATCATCTGCACCAATACGATCAGCAGCTGGCCTACGGCGACTGCGTGCTAAAAGTGGCGCGGGATCTGGACTACGCCAGCCAAAACAGATTCTTGATGGTCAGACCAACTTGAGTAGCCGCATTGCTATAGATCTGCGCCCATCCGCGGTTGCCCTACGGGATCGCCCGCCTGACATGCTCGTGTTCAACCAGATAGACAGAAAACCACGGTGGATCGGGGCTTGATTGCAGGCTTTCCAGTTGGAGGTTCGATAGTGTTTCGAAACGGATTTGATCATGCCATTACCCTATCAAGCCACTGCACAGGTAGATTTGTACAACAAAGTCGCTTTAAGACCTGACTCCACTACCCGGATTGAAAAACTTACCGTTGAATTTTGCATTAGCGCTAATGTATTATTCAGCGCATGAACTCAAAAGAGAAACCCGGCCTTGGTGAACTCCTGCGCTACGTCGGTGAACTGGTCGAACAAGGCGCAGAAGAGCACTACCAAACGATGAGCCTGAATTACCGTGCTCGTTACACACCCGTGCTTCGTGCCTTACATGCTGGCGCGCAGACAGTCACCGACATCACCGCGCGTACCCATTTGACTCAGGGTGCCATCAGTCAGACTGTTACCCTTCTGGAAAGTGATGGCCTCATTACGCGCCATGTGGTCAACGATGGACGTAAGAGTGGGATTCAACTTACCTCCTCGGGGCGAGACCTAGTGGCCAAGCTTGAAGTGCACTGGGCTACAACCTTTGCCGCGATTGCCAGGCTTGAAGAGGAAATCGGCTATCCGCTCAGACAGGCCTTGGAAGACGCCGCTCATGCCTTGGAGGGGCAGGGATTCTCCGCCCGAATCACAGCAGTCAAAAGCGAACTAACCACAGGGGGTCAAGTCAATGTCGAGTAATATAAAGAACACCCGTAACTGGTTTGAACAGGGCGGACGAGCCTACGCGCGCTTCCGTCCCGAATACCCGCCACAACTGGCAGCTTGCCTGGCTTCAGTAGCTTCAGACAACCGGCTGGCGGTCGATGTGGGTTGCGGTAATGGGCAGCTGACGAAACTCCTTACTGCACACTTCCATGCAGTGGTCGGCCTGGACCCGAGTGCAGACCAGATTGCGAATATCGTTCCCAATGAGCGCATTACCTATCAATGTGCTCCGGCTGAAGTCCTGCCGCTGGCCGATGGTTCCGCAAACCTCATTACAGCTGCACAGGCGGCCCATTGGTTCAACCTACCCGCCTTCTATCAGGAGGTGCGTCGTATATCCGAACCCGGCTGTGTGCTGGCGCTGATTAGCTATGGCGTGCTCAATCTCGAACCAGCACTCAATGAGCGATTCCAGAAATTCTATTGGGACGAGATTGGCCCCTACTGGCCGCCGGAACGCAAACTGGTCGATACCGGCTACGCGACCATCGATTTCCCTTTCGAAGAGCTGACTGCGCCTTCCCTGGAAATCAGGGTCGATTGGGACCTCTCTGAGTTCTTGAGTTATCTACACACTTGGTCTGCGGTCCGCAACGTCCAGGAAGCAGGGCGTGAAGAGCTACTTCTGCTTTTTGCCGACGAAATTTCAGCGGCATGGGGTGATGGAAGCATACTCCGCAGTATTACCTGGCCCATCAACATGCGGATCGGAAGACTATGACAACCCACCAAACCTAGCCCTTCACTATTGGTCTTCGTCACGGAGAGCAGCTCAGCGTTAAGTGGCATCATACCGTGCCCGAGGCTGATACTGTCTGACATGTGGCCTGGATATGCCGCTGAGTTTGGCGCGGCTATGATCATCGCCTTCATTGAACTCACTTGCGTCCAAGAGGCTTGATTGTATAAATCTATCTGCGCAACGGCCTGGTAGGATAACGGCATGATCAACCCCGCTTCGAAACACTACCGAACCACCAACTGAAAAGCCTACAACCAAGTCCCGATCCAACGTGCCCCCTGTCCATCGGGTTGAACATGGGCATGCTAGACTGGCGATCCCGCAGGGCAACCGCGGACGGGCGCAGATTTATAGCGATGCGGCCATTCAGGTCAGTCTGACCATCGAGAACCTGCTTGGAGCGGCATTACGACAAGCCATCGGTTTCATTCAAAGTCTGCTCAAACGGACAGATCTGAGTTGAACGCTCCGGACGACAGAACACAGTCTCGGCGTTAGCAAACGCTACAAGTCAGCATTCCGCATGAAATTCGAGCGAGTGGACATTAGCGGGGGGCAAAGCAAGGAAAGAAAGGGCGAGCTGACCATCCGTAACTAGCGATTTTGGCGCCGCACTTCAGCTATCCCAAAACGCCCCCAGTATCGCCCCTCTCTCCCTGAGCCCTTTCCTGAGAGGAGAGAGAGGCTGCATCGCCGTAGCACCAGGTGCAACACCTGGGCATGCTGGGTTTCCGCTCTATACGGCTACGATACGGTGAAGAAACTGCTCGGAGGCGCGCCGAGCTCGCGCTTGAACATGGTAGTGAAGGCGCTGGGGCTGGCGTAGCCCAGGTCCAGCGCCACTTTCAGCACGCTGTCGCCGCAGGCCAGCCGCTGCAGCGCCAGCATCAGCCTCGCCTGGCGCCGCCACTGTCCGAAGCTGAGGCCGGTTTCGCGGCGGAAGCGGCGCTGCAGCGTGCGCGGGTCCAACGCCAGCTCGCGCGCCCACTCTGCCGCGCCGCGTTCGTCGTCCGGTTGGGCCAGCCACACGTCGCACAGCTCGCGCAGTGCAGCGGACGACGGATGCGGTAAAGACAGCGGCAGCACTCTGGCTCGGCGAATCTCGTCCAGCACCAGCATCATCACCCGCTCGTCGCGTGAGCCCGACTCGCACGGCACATCAACGTCCATCGCCGCCACCACCAGTTCACGCAGCAGCGGTGTCACTTCCAGCACGCAGCACTTCCCAGGCAGCCCGTCCAGCATGTCCTGTCGCACGTAGATGCTACGCATCCGCACGTCGCTGACCATCCGCACTTGGTGCCAGCTGTCTATCGGCATCCAGATGGCACGCGTCGGCGGCACCACCCACTGACCACGCTCGGCGCTGACCAGCATCATCCCCTCCACCGAGCACAGCAGCTGGGCGGTGGGATGCGTGTGCTGCGGTATCTCCAGTCCGGCCGGATAGTCGCGCGGCTTGCCGCGCACCGGCTCCAGTCCCTGATCGTATTGGTGCAGATGATCGAAACTGTCCATGATTGCCCCTTTCAATAAGATTCATGCCATTTTTCCGCAGGACTGGCAAAAATGTGCTTGTTAGTATAGTCAAATACACGGAATTAGAGTATCGCCCCATGACCGCCACCTCTCCAGTTGCCGCACCGATTCTGGACACGCATTGCCGCATGCTCGGCTCCATCAGCTTCTCGGATCTTCTCAACGCCATGCTGCAATCGCTGCAGGTCGAGTTGTATCCGCTGCTGAAAGGCAAATTACCACCTCAGCTTCACCAAGATCGGCCGGCAGCACCATCAGTCCTCTTGTATTGGGTGTGCTTATTGACAATGTGTGCTATTTCGCATGCACTGCACAAAATTCATTAATTACAGGCACTTGAAATGAAAGAGATTTCCAAGCCTTTCTCTGTTTGTGCGGCCGCAATCCATGAACTCATAAACTCACACACATTGATTGAGAAATGGTTGCGAGGTGACGAGGCAGCAGATGCTGCATTTTTGGAGGATTTGCTAAGTCGATTTCACCCACACTTCAGTGTGAGTACTGCAGGGGGAGAGTGCTTAGACACTTCAATGTTGAGAACCTTTTTCAACAACATGCATGGTTGCAAGCCTGAGTTAAAAATAGAGCTTGCGAATATAAAGATCATTCATTCAGAAGGAAGATCCGTGTGGATTTCATACCAATAAGTTTTACATGATATTTATGTGGTGCTGAGTCGGCAGCCTAGCGCTCTATTTGTTGCAGATGATAATAATCAAGTGCATTGGCGACATCTGCATGAGACCTGGATTGCACAAGGCTGCGTACGGGATGATCAGTGTCCTGATGAGTGGATCTGATTTAACTTCATACGTTTACGCTAAGCATATTGCTTGGATTTCTCGGCGCGACCATTTTGGTAATTCCTGAAATGCAAGGGAATTAGCAGGAAAATACAATTGCAGAACTCTCGATATTCATAGCAGCAACTAGCTTTGCGAGTAACCATGTTACGCATGATGACATGACACATAATGTGCCGATTCATTTAGTGCGTAAGATCCTTTTGGTCTCAGATATCTCATTGTGCATTCTTTCGATATTGTTGAACGCACCTTGGCTTTTTGACGCAATTATGTCATTCATTGTTCTCGGAGGGTTGTGCTCAGGCATTTCCTATGTGACGCATGCCATCTTTATTCAGCGCTCATGACCAGTTTTCTCCACGGGACAGCCATCTGGCTCCATTTATTAGGGTGTTATCTGGGGCGATGATTATTAGTGAGAAGTTAAATTTATTTAAGGGATGTGCGTCGATTGTATTGGCACTGGTGATTCATGACCTTATATCATTCCTGGCTCAGACCAAGCTGCTATTAGGAATGCCCTGTTTTTTATTAACCACCAAGGCATTGGAATATACCTGTCAGGATCGGATTTACTCTTTATTAGAAGGGTAGTTACATATGAAGTGGCTGAATAAAATATGATCCGACTGGGTATTCCATCCCGGGAATCATCACAACTTAGGCTAGGAATAGCCATTATTGCGTGCTCCATGTTATGGTAATTCAGGAATTTCTATTATGCTTTTATCTTCACATAAAAAAGACTCACCTCATCAAATATGGCTTGCTATAGCTTTGTCACTTGGTGCTGCAATTGCACTTGGCATTGCACGTTTTTCTTATGCCCTTTTATTGCTTCCAATGAAAGTAGATCTTGGCTGGAGCTTTGCACAAGCAGGAACGATGAATGCGGCTAATGCTCTTGGATATCTACTTGGCGCATTAATGGCACCTAGCCTTATGCGATCATGTGGCGTGCCACGTACATTCGCTATCGGTAGTTTTTTGACTGCCGCTCTGATGGCTTGGGCCGGAACATTGATATCTAATGAGACAATATTCGTTCAACGCTTGTTGAGTGGCATTAGTAGTGCTTTTGTTTTTGTAGGTGGCGGAGTGTTAGCATTGCGTCTTGCCACGATATTTCCACGCTATGGTAGTCTTGTGGTGGGTATTTACTATGGTGGTACCGGATGGGGGATTGTTTTATCCGCATTGCTAATACCACTAATATTACCCCCCATTGAGCATGGCTGGCAATATGCATGGCTTGGGTTAGCTATTATTTGTTTACTGATGGCTGTGATTGCGATACCAGCTGCTTTTCGTGTGGAACACTGGGCCAATGACATGGAGTCGATTGCATTAAAATCCGGAAGGAATAAGGACAAGAGAAGGCCGAGTAGCGGTCGACTGAGAATTCGATCCTTTTCTTGGGCATTGGGAAGCTATGGATTATTTGGCATCGGATATATTGGTTATATGACTTTTATTATTGCCTTGTTACGCGGAGTGGGCATGAGCAATATGGTCATAACAATCTTCTATACGATGCTTGGGGTTGCCGTAATAATTTCTTCGCGCATTTGGTCTGGACTATTGAATAGGGCCAGAGGGGGACTTGCTCTGGCAGTGCTGAATGCTCTCCTTGGCTTAGCAACTTTGATGCCTGCATTTCTCACGCATCCGGCTTTTATTTTTATCTCTGGTTTGGTTTTTGGTGGAACTTTTCTCGCGATTGTTGCATCAACCACGGCGTTTGTTCGTCATAATCTTGCAACGGAACAATGGACGCTTGGTATAAGCGCCTTCACAATGACTTTTGCATTGGGCCAGATTATTGGCCCATTGATGATAGGCCTCATCGCAGATGGCTCTGGGCTTGAGCGTGGTCTCATGTATTCGTCTGCATGTTTGATTATTGGCGCGATATTCGCGGCATGCCAGCGCCAGTTGCAAAATGAATAAGCCTACTTTGGGTCATATCATCCAGATTGTTATTCTGGGCTGGTGTGTGATGCGCAGGCGGAAGACGTAAATGCCAAGCTCTGTTGCACAAATCAGGGCTTGCGTCCGTTCGATAGAATCGCGGCATGAGCAGATCCCTTCTTCCAAGTGCTAAGCCATCAACTGGCAGCCCTACAACTAGTCCCTAAAACAAAGAGGGCCGCCGCTTCTCTGGCTCGACAAAGACATGAACTGGCTGATGCCCGCCACTGGCATAAAGAGGCGGAAACCAATTTTCGCCGATGCTGCCATTCAGTTCTGTTTCAGCATCAAATGCTTCTTGGGTCTGGTGTTACGGCAAGCGACAGGCATGGTCGAGCGCATGTTGCGTCTGGCTGGGCTGTTCCCGACTTCTGCACGCCTTCCCGCCGCCAGAAAGATCTGCGGGTGCGCATCTCAGTACAGAAGAAGCAGGGTTGCCTGCATCCCAGAGGTCAACAGTACCGGTGCAGCGCCAGCATCAGCCTCGCCTGACGCCGCCACTGGCCGAAGCTGAAGCCGGTTTGCCGGAGGAGGAGGCGCTGCAGCGTGCGCGGGCCCAGCGTACGCTCACGCGCCCATTCTGCCGCACCGGGCTCGTCGCCCGTTGGGCCAGCCACACGTCGCACAGAGGCATAGTGCGACGGACGACGGTTGCGGCAAGGGCAGCAGCAATATCCTGATCCGGCGGATTTCGTCCCGCACCAGCATCATCACCCGCTCATCACACGATGCCGACGCGCACGACACATCCACCGCCACCGCCGCCGCCAGTTCCCGCAGCAGCGGCGTTACTTCCAGCACGTAGCACTCTCCAGGCAGCCCTCCCAGCATGTCCTTCTGCACGTAAATGCTGCACATCCGCATGTCGCTAACCATCCGCACTTGGTGCCAGCTGTCTTTCAGCAATCAGATGGTGCGCGTCGTCTGCACCACCCGCTGACCAGCGTCAGCCCCGTCGCCGAGCACCACAGCTGGGCGATGGGGTGAGTGTGCTGCGGCGTCTCCACCCCGACCGGGTAGTCGCGTGGCTTGCCGCGCACCGGCTCCAGTCTCTAATCATATTGATGCAGATGATTCAAGTTACCCGTTATCGCCCTTTTCAATAAGATTAATGCCATATTTTCGCAGGACTGGCGTGAATGTGCTTGTTAGCATAGTCGAATACACCGAATTAGAGTTCGCCTAATGACCGCTATCATCCAAGTCACCGCGCCAGCCCAGGACACGCGTTTCCGCGTGCTCGGCGCCATCAGCTTCTCACATTTCCTCAACGACATGCTGCAATCGCGGCTGGTTGCGCTGTATCCGTTGCTGAAAGGCAATTACCGCTTCTAAATGCCGGGGCGCTGAATCTGCTGCACTAAACAACATTGTCCAATAAAACATAAAAAACCATTAGCAAGAGAACTTATTAAGGTATATGGGCTTTCAGAGCCTAAATGCAATAAATCAATTTCCATACCCAAGTAAAAGTTAATAATCGATCGTTCTGATAGTTCGCGTTGGTAACTACAAATCATCTACCGGCTTGACTGGATAATAACAGAGTGTAATTACAACCACATAAAAAGGAGAGTTAATTACTGCTACTGATACTGTACCAATTGCATAAACGACATCACACTATTTATTTCAACCGGATTTAAAGCCATGCCGAATTTTACAAAAGACGAACAGAATGAAATCAACAAATTGGTAGACCAACGCAAGCGTCGCCAAGAAGGCGAAGCTATGATGAAAAGTCTAGGGAAAGGTCTTGCTCAGATTTTCCAGGAGAAAAATCTAGCGGCAAAAGATTGGGTGCCAATATTGGGTTCCTATAACAAGGATGACCATACGCTGACCCTATTGAAGCGTGGCGGTGGCAAGCCTGAAACGATGGTAATAACCCCCTCGGAAGAAATGCGCAATGCACTCGAAAATCTAAAGATCATGGGTGAAGAAGTCACCAGGGAAAAGGAAGAAATCGAGGGCGGTACTACGCCATCCATCGAGGCGCCGGCGATTATTGCATGGGCCAGCGCAGTAGATGCGGCCGTGTACCACGGCTTCGAGGGGGAGCTGAACGAAGATCTGTCAAAAAGCCTGAGAAGTGCAATCGAGATACATAGTTACTTCATATTGGCTGGTGCGGCCTTCGAGACATTGAGCAAGACGACCGAAATTGTGGAGGTAGTGGCCGAGTTAATGGCTGGTGGTGAGCTGGGAGCTTTGGGCGAGTCGTTGAGCATGGCCAGCAAGCTCTTCAAGGGGGGCACTGTTGTGGCTAGCGCTGTGGGCGTTGTCTGTGATGCTGCAGAAGTGGCCTTTGCTGAGACAAACATCCAGCGCGCCTCTGCCGCTACCGCGCTCACTTTTGACACGATCAGTACGGCGATGAATTTGACTGCCGTGCTATTAGGCGAAACCACTCTTGGTCTGGCACTGGGGTATTTGGCCGCGCCGCTGGCAGCGCTTGGCTATGGCATCGGTGCCCTGGTTGGCGATGTTGTCGGGCTTTATGATGGCCACGGAAAAATCAATGATTATTTCGATATGCTTCATAATAACTACCAAGCTCACGGCTATAAGCTCGATGAAAAGGGACGGATGATTCCGTTAGAAGGTGTGCCGATTAGCGTGCTGGACTTGGTCAATAAAAAAGTGACTTTCGGCAAAAATACATTTAAATCCGACTATGACCATCTTGAGTGGGATTTGCATGAGGGTTTCGGCGTCAATGGTAGCAGAAATCCTGACGACTGGTACACCGTAAGTCTTGACGAAAAATACAATACATGCAATGTGGTAGTCCTGCCATTCGCTCCGAACGAAAGAATCTCTCTCAATGCCGACCCAATGATGGTAGCTAGCCCGAGTGGCCTTATCGCAGGGATGAACGATAAGGAGATGATGAATAAAGATGGCTCGTTCCGCAAAATCTACTTCTCACCTCGTCAGGGTACGGCGGGCACGTATACTAAGATGTACCCGGAGTATTTAAAAACCAGCACTACGGTCATGCTGGGAAAGGACCAGAGTGTCATCTTGGTGATGCCCGACCTTAAGCATTTAAAAGGATACTACTCGAATAATTCCTACCAGATGGATTACTACCTGCATGGCGCCGGTGGCGTTTACACGCTGGTACCCAGCCAATACGGCACGGCAACTCTGCAAGGCGACAATTCAACTTGGCTTGTGAGGGTGAAGGGTTTTAACACTGCTATCGAATATAGTGAAGCTGTAGGAAAACACTTTATCATTAATGGTTGTGGTGTTTGGGATTATGGTAAAGGCAATACCGTGCTGGTCAGCCAGGAAGATGACCTTACCTGGAAACTTGACTACGCCAACCATACCAAGACCCTGACACTGGTGGGCAATGCCTGGATCGACAAGAATAAGGGCAATCTGACAAGTGCCCTTTGGACGCTGGCAGATCACGAAAAGGTGGAGAACATCCCACTTGACTACCATGGCTTCAAGGGTGTCTATGTCAAGTCGGCAGGCTTGATCATTCAGCAGCGCGAGAATGGTGTATTGCTGTTTGGTAATGAGCTTACCGCCAGCAAGAAGGACGACGGCAAATTAGTCAACCCTCATCTCGGTGTGACCCAAGAGTGGGTCTCTGCGCATTCATCGAGCATGAATACCCTGTATGCCGCACTGGAATCCCTTGCCAGCGAACACCACAACGATGCGCCTGGCCCGATTTCGGTTAACTGGAAAAGCAGCAAGGGTGAGCAAGTCAGTGGCTCCTTCATGCCAGGTACCAAGGCGATAACGGCAGTGGACAACGATGGCGTACTCATTCAATACGAAGGAAGCCTGGACTCTAGCGTGGCAATCGGTCTGACTGAAGCCTGGTTTAACAAGCATCCTGGCGCCACAATGGAGTCAATGATCGATTATATGAAGCAACGTGGCCAGACCGGTAGCTTCAAGATAAAAGGTATGCCACGTGACGTCAATGGTGAAAGGCTGAACGGACATTACGATGCCGTGACACATACTATGAGCGCTAGCAACAGCTCAGGAATCGGCTATGCCTGGATTGATGGAGGTTGGAGACAGAGTGTGCTGAATCAAGCGTGGTTCGATCAGTATAAGGGCATGACTCTTCAACAATTGAAGCCTTATCTCGATAAATACTCCACTATCACAATCAAGGGTCTGCAGGTGGCGTCGGGTGTGAGTATCGACGGAGTGGTGGAATTCACTGCTGGCGATAGAATGCCGCGTATCATCGGCTCGAGCCAAGATGGCAGAACTTGGCGCAAAGATACTCTCCGCAGTGGTGCGACTGTTACAGGTTATGGTCGTGAGTATTTCAAAACTCCCATCGGGAAAACCGTACATTCCATTGCGGACTTGGTGAGAAGGCATGAGATCGAAAGTGGGATTAGTATAGTCGGCGAAAAAAAAGGTCAAGATGACTACTTTGGTTTTGATTTCGATGGCTTGATCATCGACGGTAAACAGTACAGTGGCCACGTTTACGACATGTTCAGGCGGACCGTCGCCATTGATCAGGATGGTAATTCCTATGTTGCCGACGGCCGTAATGGGACCTTGCAGCTGGTTGCGTCGGCAAGCAGACCTGTACTGACAACACTCATCTCTCAACCTGAGCACACTGCGCTGCTGACCCAGGCGATGAGCACCTTTGTGCAACACGGTGTCGCAGGTAATGCCAGCGAACCCACATTGCCCCCCCCTCTGACGCAGCTCTTGTCCGTGACACAAGCAGCGTTTAAGCGGGCTTAAGCCAAATAGCGTAGCCTTTGGCTCCGCTGATCGCTTTCGGGTGGTGGCGTGCCACCGCCCGAAAGGGTTGCGGTAATTTATTAAGCATCTCTCATTTACTCAGGACTCATGCCGACTAGCATTTATAAACAATCCGATTACTGCTGATATGGCTTAATGAAAAACTTACAAACCAAGTCATGATCTTACGCAGTCGCCTGACAATCCTACATTGCCATTCATACTCCTCCGAATTTGCTAAATAACTGCTTTGTGCGTAATTCATCCTATTGCCACAGGCAAGCAAAATGCCAATGTCATTTTACATGACGAATTGGCTACCTGTTTAGTGCAGGTTCTAATTTAAATGAATTGCATTGTATTGCATTTTCTTGTTTTTTTATAAATTACAAGACAATGATTTCCACAACCAAGTAGATTGAAATCAAAAAAATTGAAATTGCAATGCAGGTATCGCTAGCAGTTTTTAAATAGAATAGCCTTTTATTATCAGAACCATGTTTTGCAGAATAGCAGGTGATCAATTGCAACCATTTAAATATATTTTGTTACTCATAGCTCTTGTATTCTCCTTGATGACCAAAAATGCGGCCGCCGCAGATTTACTCTCGGTTTATCACGCAGCCCAAAATTATGATACAGCCTTCGCGGCGGCAACTGCGGCGTTGCGAGCGGGGCAGGAGAAAAACCAGCAAGCCACAGCTTTGTGGTTGCCGAAAATTAACTTAACAGGTAATGCGGGAAAAAGTCAGACAAAAGTCAGTACAAACCAGCTCTTTCGAAATCAGGATGAGCGAAATAGGACTTCAGGATACGGCATTTCCGTTAGCCAGCCAATTTATGATGCGCAAGCCAGTGTCGGTGCTCAACAACTGAGTGAACAAGCAAAACTCGCCGTGGTTCAGTTTGAGCGTGCCAAACAAGACCTGATTTTACGTGTTGTCAAAGTATATTTGGATGTGCTGTTATCGCAGGACAAATTGGAAATGGTGCACGCGCAAAAGGATGCGATCTCGCAACAGCTGGATCAGGCCAAGGAAAGCTTTGATGCCGGAGTCTCGACCATTATCGATGTCCAAGAGGCGCAGGCGCGTTACGACAGTACTGTGGCCGCTGAGATCGCTGCGCAAAATGAGCTGACAGTCAGTCAGAATACCTTTACTCAACTGACGGGAATCACTGCCAGCGGGCTAAACAAGCTCGATCAACATATGGTTGCCAGTGGACCGCAGCCAGCGAACCTCAATCAGTGGCTGGTGCGGGGGCAAGCGAATGGGCTGAAGATTCGCGAAAAATGTATCGCCTACTCGATTAATGCGGCAGAGTTGAATAAATATGGTGCCTGGCGAGAGACGACCGTGAATTTACAGGCTGGTTATAACAATGATCGCCTGAATGGTAACACTTATACCTCCAGTCAGACACAAAAAAACTACATCGGACTCACTATCAACATTCCGTTATATACAGGCGGCCACAATAGCTCCAAGTTGCGTGAGGCGCAGGCACTGAAAGACCAGGCTGGAGATGAACTGGAAACTGCACGGAGGGAAACCGCCCTGGAAATAAAGCGGGGTTTTCTCGATGTAACGGCGGGTGCTGCACAGATTACCGCGCTAAAACAGGCATTGATCTCCGCACAAAGTTCGCTTCACTCGATCAAACTTGGACGTGAAGTTGGAACCCGTACCACACTGGATGTGCTCAATGCCGAACAACAACTTTACTCCACGCGTAAAGACTTGGCCGAAGCACGTTACAACTATCTACAAAACCGCCTGAAGCTGACCGCCGCGACTGGTGAGCTTTCATTGCAAGACTTGCAAATCGCTAATGCGGCCCTCCATTCATGATTCTCTCATCACGGTGATTGAAAGTTTTTCGATGATTGAAAAATTACCCTTAGAAATCAGCTCGGCGCTCGCTTGCGCTGCTTGTCTGCTTCAGTTGGCAGGCATAGATGTCGATGAAGTCGGTGATGACGTCCCATCATCTTTGCAAGCCGCGCTGGCTGACTTTTCCCGGCGCACAGGTGTGAGGCTCGCGCTGAAGCCATGCCGCTGGACCCAATTGAAGCCGGGAAAATTGCCGCTGGCCTATCGGCGGTCGGATGGCAGCTTTGCCGTTCTGGCACGCCTTTCTGATGAGCAAGCACTGATCCAATTACCCGATCAGACTCAGCCGGTGATCATGACCGTGGCGCAACTCGAGATGGAGTGGATGGGAGAGATTCTGACCCTTGAGCAAGCCGCATTGCGTTTTGACATACGTTGGTTCATCCCAGCTTTCGCCCAGCACAGACGCTTGCTGCTGGAAGTATTGCTGTTCTCGTTCTTGTTGCAAATCCTCGCGCTGTTATCGCCCTTGGCGTTTCAAGTGGTGATGGATAAGGTCATCGTCCACGAGGCACTCGCTACGCTGGATGTCATTACCTTGGGCTTGATCGCAGCGGCGCTACTTGAGGTGGTGCTCAAAGGATTGCGCGAATACCTGCTCAGCCATACGTCGATGCGTATCGATGCCAAGTTGGGTGGGGATTTGGTCCGCCACCTACTTGGCTTGCCCCTGACGTATTTTCGCAGCCGTTCGGTGGGTGTCATTGTGTCGCGGGTCCGTGAGGCCGATACCATCCGTGAATTCCTCACCGGCGCGGCGATGGGACTCAGTGTCGACCTGTTCTTCACGCAGGTCTTTTTGCTGGTGATGTCGCTGTTCTCACTCAAGCTAACTTGCCTGGTGCTGTTGTCCTTACCGGTTTACGCCCTGATTGCTGGGACCAGCACGCCCTTCCTGCAAAAACGGATTGAAACCATGTTCCGGCATGGAGCCCGCAGTGCCAGTCTGTTGGCCGAGTCGCTAAACGGGATTGAGACGATCAAGGGGTTGGCGGTAGAGCCACGCATGCAGCGACGCTGGGAGGAAATTACCTGTGATCAAGTCAGTAGTGGCTTTCAGACCCAGAATCTGCAAATTCTGATCAATCAGGCTGTGCAGTGGGTACAAAAACTAGTCTCGGTGCTGATTTTGTGGATAGGCGCCACCGAGGTCTTGACGTTGCATCTGACGGTGGGCCAATTGATTGCCTTCAATATGTTGGCCAACCACGCGAGTCAACCGGTCAGCCGGCTCGTCGAGTTATGGCAGCAGTTCGTGCAGGCGAGAGTCGCAGTGGATCGCTTGGGAGATATTCTGAACTTGCCAGTCGAGCCAGATGGTGGTCAGCGCCGTTTGCCGGAACAGCTCAAAGGGAGCATCGAATTGCAGGATGTGCAGTTCGCATACCGCCCGAATCTCCCTCCGACGCTGAATGGTATTTCTCTCTCTATCCGGTCAGGTGAAACATTGGGCATTGTTGGCCCCTCTGGTTCTGGTAAATCGACTTTAACCCGTCTGATACAAAAGCTGTATTTGCCGCAGTCGGGCACCATCCTGATTGATGGCGAGCCGCTGGCCGAACTGCAACCGGCGGCGTTGCGCCAGCATATCGGCGTAGTGCTGCAGGAGAACTTTCTGTTCCATCGCACAGTTCGCGACAACATCGCACTACAAGCGCCAACAGCCACGCTGGAAGAGGTGATGCGGGTTGCCAAACTGGCTGGCGCGCACGATTTCATCCTCAAATTGCCGATGGGCTACGACACGCTGATCGCGGAGGGAGGGAGTTCACTCTCTGGCGGACAGCGTCAGCGACTGGCGATTGCGCGCGCGTTGCTAACCAACCCCAGAATTTTGATTTTTGATGAAGCGACGAGCGCACTTGACGAAGAGTCGCAGGCGATCATTCGCGCAAATATGCCGCATATCGCTCAAGGCCGCACCGTCATCGTGATTGCCCACCGTCTCTCTACTGTGCGGGATTGCGATCGCATCATCGTTCTGGAAAAGGGACAAATCACAGAGTCAGGCAGCCATGCCGAGCTATTGGCGTTAGAAGGGACTTACCGGCGCCTGTGGCAACTACAAGAAGATCTTTCTGCGGAAACACAATTATGAATATTGACAGGCTATTGCAAGTACTACGCGCTTGCGTTCGCCGCTTTGAGGCGACTACCGCACCCGAAGAGGCGTATGAGTTTCTCCCCGGCTATCTTGAAATCCTGCATCGCCCGCCATCACCTTGGTCACGCCAATTGGCGCGGGGGCTGGCGCTGTTGCTAGTGCTGATCATCATCTGGTCGGTGCTTGGGAGCCTGGATATCAATGCCAGTGCTACGGGACAAATCATTGACTCTTCGCGCTCGAAGCTCGTCCAACCGCTGGAACCGGCTGAGGTTGTGGCGATACATGTCCAGGATGGTCAACATATCAAGAAAGGCAGCCCTCTCATTGATCTTAAGCTGATTGGCGCTTCGGCCGACGTGCAACGCTTGAATAACCAGGTCACCGCCAATCGGTTGGAGGTGGCTCGCCTGAAAGCTTTGTTGACTGACCAGCCACTGCAAGCTTTTGTGCCGCCGTCGAGTGTTGCTCAAGGCGAAGTCGATGCTACACGTCAGCATCTGCTCAGTGAATGGCAGGCTGTCCAGTCTCGTCTGCGCGACATGGATTCTGAAATCGAAGTCACTGAAGCCAATTATCTGGCCGTGAGTCACGATCTGGCGGAGTTGGATAAGTTGCGTAGCAATGTGGAGGCACGGGTCAACTCGGCACGCGTGCTGGCGGAAAAAGGCGTAGTTGCAAAAGTCACGATGCTGGAAAAAACCAAGGAGCTGCTCGAGCTAGAACAGCGCCAGGAACAGCAACGCGCACAGCATAAAGTGCTGAGCGCCCAACGAATCAATTTACGTGATCGCAAGCGCAGCTATCTGACGCAAATGCGCAGTGAATACAGCAACAAACTCACGCAAACCACCAATACGCTCGCCGAGCAGGAGCAAGAGTTGGCCAAGGCTAAGGAACGCCACGGTTTGCAACAGCTGCGCGCGCCGGTCGATGGCATGGTGCAGCAGTTGGCGGTTCATACCGTTGGCGGGGTTGTCACGGCTGCCCAAATCTTGTTGGTGGTCGTCCCAGACGCGGCCGAACTCGAAGCTCAAGTCAATATCCTGAACAAAGATATCGGCTTTATTACCCCGGGCCAGACGGTCGAGGTCAAGGTCGATACCTTCCCCTATAGCCGCTATGGCACCGTCCCCGCGGTCGTGACTTCCGTCTCGCACGATGCGGTCAAGGATGAGCGGCAGGGATTCGTCTTTCCAGCCTATGTGCGTCTGAGGCGGTCCTACATCTTGGTTGATGGTGAGCGCAAACCACTTCAGGCAGGCATGAGCGTCGTTTCCGAGATCAAGACGGGAACGCGGCGCGTCATCGACTACCTGTTAAGCCCCGTACGCGAATATCAAGCAACTGCCATGCGAGAACGTTGAAAGGATGATGATGGAACCATACAGCACGGCGACGGATGACGGGCTTTTATGTTTGGCACATGCCGCAAAGCACTTCGACATCACCATCGAGCCACGTCGGCTAGCGCATCATCTCGGCCGAGAAAACGGCATGGCAACTACTCAGGAGCTTTGCCGATTGGCGCACTGGATCGGCTTGCGCGCCCGCATTGTCGATTTCAGTATCGCGCATTTGCAAGACATTCCTACGCCAGCATTGGTGCCTGGGCTTACCGGATTTATGGTGCTGGTTAAAGTCGACGTCGATAGCGCCACGGTCTGGATCCCTCGGGAGTCGGATGAGCGGACGATTTCATTGGCAGACTTTGTGTCGCTTTGTTGCGGTCCACTCCTGTTGCTGGGCGAGCCGCGTGACCCGCGCAAAAAAGTGCCTTTTGGCTTTCGCTGGTTCCTCCCCTCGATCATGCGCCATACCCAGCAATTCTATTGGGTGATGGCAATTTCGCTCCTCCTGCAGCTGATCGCCCTGGTCAGTCCTTTGTTTTTCCAAAGCGTCACGGACAAGGTGCTAGTGAGCCGTGCTGCCGATAGCTTGCACGTCCTGGCAATTGGGCTACTGGGCTTGGTGGTGATCGAACCGGTGTTTGCCTTTATGCGCAGCTGGTTGTTCGGTAACTTGGCCTGCAAGATCAACGCCGAACTGGAGGGGCGGGTGTTTACCCATCTGATGGCATTGCCGCTCAGCTACTTCCGTACGCGCCAAGTTGGAGAAGTGATTGCCCGCGTGCGCGAGATTGATCATGTCCGTCAATTTCTGACTGGTTCGGCCTTGACCCTAGTGTTGGATTTGATCTTTGTAGTTATCTTTCTCGTGGTCATGCTGAACTATTCGGCTGTGCTCACCGGCATCCTGGTGATTGCGTTGATCGTCTGCTTTTTGATGTGGATGGTCTTCGGGCCCCCATTACGTGCCCAGGCACTGACTACGTATGAACAGAATGCAGAGGCCAATGCTTTCTTGATGGAAGCGGTGAGCGGTATTGAAACCCTAAAGGCCTGTGCGACCGAAGAGCGCTTTGGCGCGCACTGGCAAATGAGGTTGACAGCATACTTGCGCAGTCAATTTCGCATGAAAAGACTTGGCATCACAGCGGGGCAAGTCATTACCTTCATCCAAAAGGCCATGTCGGCGATCATGCTCTGGTTCGGCGTACACGCCGTCATGAAAGGACAGATGAGCGTCGGGGAGCTGGTGGCTTTCAATATGTGGTCCAGCCATGTGGTGGAGCCGGTGTTGCGTCTGGCACAAATTTGGCAGGATTTTCAGCATACCCAAGTGGCTCTACGCCGTGTCGGCGATATTCTCGATGAGCCGGGTGAGGCGATTGGCGAAGGGGGCGGGGCCTTGCACGCGGTTGAAGGTGCGCTGGCCTTTGAGCAGGTTCGCTTTCGCTATAGTGATACCAGCCCTGAAGTGCTCAAAGGCTTGAATCTCGACATCCCGCCAGGCAGCTTTATCGGTGTCACCGGCCCGTCCGGATCCGGTAAATCCACTCTGGCGCGCTTACTGCAACGCCTCTATTTACCTCAACAAGGTCAGATCCTAGTCGATGGCGGTGATATTGCGATTGCTGACCCCATAGAGTTACGTCGACAGATGAGTATCGTTCCTCAGGAAAGCATGCTGTTTACGGGTACCGTGGCGGACAATATTCGCCTTTGCAAACCAGACGCGACTGAATCCGAGGTGCAGGCAGCCGCGAAGTTGGCTGGGGCGGATGACTTTATCGCTGATCTCCCGAGCGGTTATGCGACTGATGTCGGTGAACGCGGCGGGCTCCTCTCTGGCGGTCAGCGCCAACGCATCGCATTGGCACGGGCCTTGATCACAGATCCACGTATTTTGATTCTGGATGAAGCCACGAGTGCGCTCGACTATGAGTCGGAAGCCGCAATCATGGCTCGTTTGCCAGAGATCATTCAGGGACGCACAGTCATCAGCATCGCGCATCGACTCAACACGCTGCGCCCAGCGGATCGAATCTTGGTTATGGAGGAAGGTACTATCACTGAAAGCGGATCCCATGAGCAGTTGCTCCAATTGAATGGCCAGTATGCCAAGCTGTGGGCATTGCAGACCGGGAGCTGAGTCAATACCGGGGGGACGTCGGCCGAACAGCAGCCACGCCCCCTCAGCCAGCACCACACTTTTTAGCTGGGAACCATAAGCTGGCCAAAAGATGAACGGCGTTTCAAACGAGAAAAGCCTTGTTGAGCAATGCTTTCAAGGTATGGAGTGGGGAAAAATGGAATGAATGTGGGACGTTGGAGTGGCTAGAAACACTAAACGGGAAGTATAAGCTGGCCGTTGCGGCCAACTTATGCTTCCCGTCACAATCTCTGCTAAGCCCTTGCTATTCCTTGGTGGACCGAAGGAGGATCGAACTCCCGACCTCTGCATTGCGAACGCAGCGCTCTCCCAGCTGAGCTATCGGCCCATCGACGAGCATCCTAACACAACGGCATTTCGCTTGACCAGTCCCTCTCAGCCCTCTTCCGCGCCGGCCAGCGGCAGACTGAACCAGAACACGCAGCCGCCTTGCGGGCTGCTGACTGCGCCGAATTCGCCGCGGTGGAATTCGACGATGGAGCGGCAGATGTTCAGGCCTATGCCCATGCCTTCCGGCTTGGTCGAATAAAACGGCGTGAACAGATTGTCCTGCATGCCGGCAGCGAGGCCGGGGCCGTTGTCGACGACCTCCACCCGCCACTTGTTGTCGCCGACGCAGGTGTGCAGCTCGACGCCGGGGCGCGGCGTGTCGGCCTCCACCAGCGCTTCGACGGCGTTCTTCATCAGGTTCAGCAAGACCTGCTCTATCAGCACCGGGTCCATGTCCACCCGGCAGGCCTGGCGGTCCGGCGCCAGTTGCAGGCTGACGCCGTACTTGGCTGCCAGCGGCTCGGCCAGGCTCATCGCGCGCAGCACCGCCCGCGCCGGGTCCACCCGCTCCAGCTGCGGCTCGTGCTTCTTGACGAAAGCGCGGATGCTGCTGACGATCTGCGCGGCGCGCCGCGACTGCTCGGCTATCGCGTGTATCGCGTCGCGCACGCCGGCCGGCAGTTCCAGCTCTTCCGGCAACCGCCGGCTGACGCCGGCGGCGTAGGTGTGGATGGCGGTCAGCGGCTGGTTCAGCTCGTGCGCCAGCGTCGACGCCATCTCGCCCATCGCGATCAGCCGCGCGGTGTTCTGGAAGCGCTCCTGCTGCGCCTGCTCGCGCTCCTCGCGCCGCCGGTCGGCGGTGACGTCGCTGAGTATCGCCAGCCAGGCGGCCTCGCCGTTCACCCACTCGATGCGGCGGCGGTGGATCAGCAGGCAGCGCTGGTCGCCGGTGAAGATGAATTCCTGGCCGACCTCCCCGCCCTCGCCCGCCTTCAGCCCCGGCAGCAGCACGCAGTACGGCGCGTCGGCGTCGCCGTCCAGCCACAGCTCGGCGAAACCGGGGTTGGCGTACAAGAGCTGGCCGCTACCCTCGTCGACCACGCACACGCCGGCCGCCAGGCCGTTGAGCACGGTCAGGAAACGGCGGTGGGCGGCCCCCAGCGCCACGCGCTGGCGCTGGCGCTCGGTGATGTCGAACAAGGACGCGATCCAGCCGCGCTGACTGCCGTCCTCCTCCACCAGCGGCGTGGCGAACAGCCGCACCACCAGCGTATCGCCTCGCTTGCGCATCAGCGTCAACTCGAAGCCCAGCTCCGGCTGGCGGTGGTCCCGCACCGCGTCCATCGCGTCGGCCAGCACGCCGTGCTGATCCGCAGGCCAGAACGGATGCGGCGGATGGCTGCCCACCAGCTCCTCCGGCGCGAAGCCCAGCATGTCGCAGAAGGCGCGGTTGACGCGGACGATCTCGCCTTCCAGGCCTATCGCCACCAGGCCGCTCTTCATCGAGTCCTCTATCGCCTGCCTCAGCGACACCTCCTTGGCCAGCCGCTGCTCGGCCAGCAGCCGTTCGCGCATGTGGCGGCGTATGCGCCACACCGCGTACCACAGCGTGGCCAGCAGCAGCACGATGACGCCGGTCAGCACCGGCAGCGTCAGGCCCAGGCCGCTGCGGTAGCTGACCGCGCGCAGATACAGGCCATAGCCGGGCGGATCGAAGCTGGTCTGGTGCGAGATGCTGCCCGGGTGCTCGGCGGCGTCGAATTTCTGCGCCAGCGTCTTGCCGCCGAGGTCCAGGATGCTGATGTAGTTCTTGGACGCGATCCACCACGGCACCTGGTGGTAGAGCAGCGCGTCCAGCTGGTAGGACAGACGCAGCCCACCCTGCTGCCGCCCGTCCTGCACCACCGGCACCGCCAAGTCGAAACGGTATTTGCCGTCGACGCCCTGGTAGGGCGCGCCGTAGCCTGGGCGCAACAGCCGCGACGCGCGCCACAAGGCGTCGTACTCGGACGAATTCAGCTCGCGTCCGTCGCGGCGGGTGCCATGCGGGTCCCAGCGCACCGTCCGCTGCGTGTCGACCAGCTCTATCGTCAGCAGCTCCGGGTTCTCCCGCATGTAGAAGGCCGACAGATGGGCGAAGCGCCGGCTGTCCACCTTGCCGGCGGCGATGTCGCGCGCCAGGCCGTCGGCCCACTCCTGGTGCCCCTCCAGATGCATGCGCAGCGACTGCTCCAGCCACAGCACTTCCTGGATCAGATTGTCCCGCTGCTCGTCCCGCCAATCGCGGTACACCAGGTAGCTGAGGCTGCACAGCGCCAGCAGCAGGGCGATCAGCGCCAGGCTGACGCCGGGCCACAGCAGGCGCGGCGTGCGGCGGATACGGGCGGAGGATGCGGACATGGCGGCGACGTACGGTGTGGGTATCGCCCGATGATACCGCGGCCGGCCGCAGGCGGGGCCCATGCTGATGTTCTGGAATTCCCTAATGGCCAAACAGGCGTAGAGCTTCTACTTTATCTCCAACAATAACCGGTTTTTCAGCCGGACAAATATGCCAACGCTACAAACACGGATGGAGATTCTCACATGAAACTGAAATACGCCGCGCTGGCCGTCTGCGCCAGCCTCACCCTGTCCGGCTTCGCCCAGGCCGCCGGCGAGATCGTCATCAAGTTCAGCCACGTGGTGTCGCCCGACACCCCCAAGGGCAAGGCTGCCGAATACTTCAAGAAGCTGGCCGAGCAGCGCACCCACGGCAAGGTCAAGGTCCAGGTCTACCCGAACAGCCAGCTGTACAAGGACAAGGAAGAGCTGGAGGCGCTGCAGCTGGGCGCGGTGCAGATGCTGGCGCCGAGCCTGGCCAAGTTCGGCCCGCTGGGCGTGAAGGAGTTCGAAGTCTTCGACCTGCCCTATGTGTTCGACAACTACGACCAGGTCAACAAGGTGATGCACGGCGCCATCGGCAAGCAGCTCTTGGGCAAGCTGGAGGGCAAGGGCATCAAGGGCCTGGCTTACTGGGACAACGGTTTCAAGAATTTCTCGGCCAACAAGCCCATCCACACACCGGCCGACCTCAAGGGCATGAAGATCCGCATCCAGTCGTCCAAGGTGCTTGAGGAGGAAATGCGCACGCTGGGCGCGCTGCCGCAGGTGATGGCCTTCTCCGAGGTCTACCAGGCGCTGCAGACCGGCGTCGTCGACGGCACCGAGCTGGAAGCGTCCAACCTCTACACCAGCAAGGCCTACGAGGTGCAGAAGAACCTGACGCTGACCCAGCACGGCTTCCTCGGCTATGCGCTGATCGTCAACAAGAAGTTCTGGGACGGCCTGCCGGCCGACGTCCGCACCCAGCTGGACAGCGCGGTGCAGGACGCCACCGTCTACGCCAACAAGATCGCCAAGGAAGAAAACGACAAGGCCGTCGCGGCGATCAAGGCCTCCGGCAAGACCAAGGTCTACGTGCCGACGCCGCAGGAACGCGAGGCGTTCAAGAAGGCGCTGCTGCCGGTGCATCAGAAGATGGCTTCCCGCATCGGTCCGGATCTGCTAAAGCAGATCTATAAGGAAACCGGCTTCAACCCGGCCAAGTAACAGGCCGACGGCCGCGCATCGTCCGATGCGCGGCCGCGCTGCGCGCATAGGAAATCCCGCCATGCTGAAATTCCTCGACCACCTCGAGGAGTGGATGATTGCCTGTCTGATGGGTGCCGCCACCCTGATCACCTTCGTCGCGGTGCTGCACCGCTACGGCTCCGGCATTCCCGCTCTTCAACCGTACCTGGCCCACATCAACCTGTCCTGGGCGCAGGAACTGACCGTTTATCTCTTCGTGTGGATGGCCAAGTTCGGCGCCGCCTACGGCGTGCGCACCGGCATCCACGTCGGCGTCGACGTGCTGATCAACCGGCTGCCCGACCGGACCCGCGGCCGCTTCATCGTGTTCGGCCTCCTGGCCGGCGCGCTGTTTACCGGCATCGTCGCCGTGATGGGCGGCAACTTCGTCTGGGACATCGGCCACACCGACCAGACCTCGCCCGACCTGGAGGCCCCGATGTGGCTGGTCTATCTGGCCATCCCCGCCGGCTCCACGCTGATGTGCTTCCGCTTCCTCCAGGTGACCTGGAACTTCATCAGGACCGGCTCGCTGCCCAAGCACGACCACGGCCACGTCGACGGCATCGAAGGCGATGAGACGCTGGACAATCTCCACCCGCACGACATGAATCACGGAGGCCGTCCATGAGCGCGCTGATCATCTTCGGCCTGCTGCTGGCGCTGATGCTGACCGGCATGCCGATCTCCATCTCGCTGGGCCTGACCGTCCTCACCTATCTGTTCACGATGACGGAGGTCCCCGTCACCTCGGTCGCGCTGAAGCTGTTCACCGGCATCGAGAAGTTCGAGATCATGGCGATCCCCTTCTTCATCCTGGCCGGCAACTTCCTGATGCACGGCGGCGTCGCGCGGCGGATGATACGCTTCGCGACGACGCTGGTCGGCCACTGGTACGGCGGTCTGGGCCTCGCCGGCGTCGTGTCCTGTGCGCTGTTCGCGGCGATCACCGGCTCCTCGGTCGCCACCGTCGTCGCCGTCGGCTCCATCATCCTGCCGGCGATGCTGAAGCAGGGCTATCCGGCCCGCTTCGGCGCCGGCGTCATCACCACCTCGGGCGCGTTGGGCATCCTGTTCCCGCCGTCGATCAATCTGGTGATGTTCAGCATCGCCACCGCCGGCATGAACGTCACCGGACCGGACGGCAACGCGGTGTCCACCGCCTCGGTCGGCCAGCTGTTCATGGCCGGCGTGCTGCCCGGCCTGTGCCTGTCCTTCCTCCTGGGCATGACCACCTGGTTCCGCGCGAAGAAATTCGACTACCCGCGCCTGCCCAAGGCCAGCTGGGGCGAACGCTGGAGCGCCTTCCGCGAATGCGTCTGGGGCCTGCTGCTGATCGTGCTGGTGATAGGCGGCATCTACAGCGGCGTGTTCACCCCGACCGAGGCGGCGGCGATGGCGGCGGTCTACGCCTTCGTGATCGCGGTCTTCGTCTACAAGGACATGAAGCTGCCGGACGTGCCCAAGGTGCTGGTCAACGCCGCGTCGATGAGCGCGATGCTGCTGTACATCATCACCAACGCGGTGCTGTTCTCCTTCCTGATGGCGTCCGAGCAGATTCCGCAGACCATGGCCGCCTGGATGACCAGCCAGGGCTTCGGCATCGTCGCCTTCCTGCTGCTGACCAATGTGCTGCTGCTGGCCGCCGGCAACTTCATGGATCCGTCGGCCATCGTGCTGATCATGGCGCCGATACTGTACCCGGTGGCGGTGAAGCTGGGCGTCAACCCGGTGCACTTCGGCATCCTGATCGCGGTCAACATGGAGGTCGGCATGTGCCACCCGCCGGTGGGGCTGAACCTGTATGTCGCCTCGGGAATCACCAAGATGGGCATCACCGAGCTGACGGTGGCCGTGTGGCCGTGGCTCTTGACCATGCTGGGCTTCCTGCTGGCGGTGACCTTCATCCCGGAAATCTCGCTGTGGCTGCCGAGGCTGCTCGGCATGATGAGTTGAGTTTTCCGCGCCAAACGCCATGCCGCCGCGATGGGCTCCGCCCGTCGCGGCTTTTGTCCGACACGGCATAGCCCGGGCCTGGCATAAGTCTTATAATGCGAGGCTGATTCTCCCTTACCAACATAAAAGAACATCTCTCAATCAGGAGCCTGCGAATGGACGAGCAATTGCGTCAAAGCGCACTGGAGTTTCACCAGTTCCCGACCCCGGGCAAGATTCAGGTTGCCCCGACCAAGCCGCTGACCACCCAGCGCGATCTGGCACTGGCCTACTCCCCCGGCGTGGCCGCCCCCTGCGACGCCATCGTCGAAGATCCGCTGAACGCCTACAAGTACACCGCCCGCGGCAACCTGGTGGCCGTGATCTCCAACGGCACCGCGGTGCTGGGCCTGGGCAACATCGGCGCGCTGGCCAGCAAGCCGGTGATGGAAGGCAAGGGCGTGCTGTTCAAGAAATTCGCCGGCATCGACGTGTTCGACATCGAAGTCAACGAGCTCGACCCCGACAAGCTGGTCGACATCATCTGCTCGCTGGAGCCGACCTTCGGCGGCATCAACCTGGAAGACATCAAGGCGCCGGAGTGCTTCTACATCGAGAAGAAGTGCCGCGAGCGCATGGGCATCCCGGTCTTCCACGACGATCAGCACGGCACCGCCATCGTCGCCGCCGCCGCGGTGCTGAACGGCCTGCGCCTGGTGAAGAAGGAAATCGGCGACGTGCGCGTGGTGTGCTCCGGCGCCGGCGCCGCCGCCATCGCCTGCCTGGACCTGTTGGTGGCACTGGGCGTCAAGCGCGAGAACATCACCATCTGCGACTCCAAGGGCGTGGTCTTCGTCGGCCGCGACGAGAAGCTGGACGAGTCCAAGCTGCGTTACGCCATCAAGGACAACGGCTGGCGCAAGCTGGCCGACGCGATGGCCGGCTCCGACATCTTCATGGGCCTGTCCGGCCCGCGCCTGGTCAGCCAGGACATGGTGAAGAGCATGGCCCGCGATCCGTTGATCCTGGCGATGGCCAACCCGGAACCGGAAATCCTGCCGCCGCTGGTCAAGGAAGTGCGCCCGGACGCCATCATCGGCACCGGCCGCTCGGACTTCCCGAACCAGGTCAACAACGTACTGTGCTTCCCCTTCATCTTCCGCGGCGCGCTGGACGTCGGCGCGACCACGATCAATGAAGAGATGAAGCTGGCCACCGTCCGCGCGATCGCCGATCTGGCGATGGCCGAACAGAACGACGTGGTCGCCACCGCCTACGGCAACCAGGAGCTGTCCTTCGGCCCGGAATACGTGATTCCGAAGCCGTTCGATCCGCGCCTGATCGTCAAGATCGCGCCGGCCGTGGCCCGCGCCGCGATGGACTCCGGCGTCGCCACCCGCCCGATCGAGGACTTCGACGCCTACGCCGACCAGCTGGCGCAGTTCGTCTACAAGACCAATCTGTTCATGAAGCCGGTGTTCGCCCAGGCCAAGCTGGATCCGAAGCGCGTGGTGATGACCGAGGGCGAGGACGAGCGCGTGCTGCACGCGACGCAGGAGATCGTCACCCAGGGTCTGGCCAAGCCCATCCTGGTGGGCCGTCCGAGCGTGATCGAGAAGCGCATCGAGAAGCTCGGCCTGAAGCTGCGCCCCGGCATCGACTTCGAGCTGGTCAACAACGAGTCCGATCCGCGCTTCGCCGAATACTGGAAGGACTACTACAACCTGATGAAGCGCAAGGGCGTGTCTCAGGAACAGGCCCGCCGCCGCGTGATCGGCAACACCACGCTGATCGGCGCGATGATGGTGCGCCGCGGCGACGCCGACGCGCTGATCTGCGGCACCTACGGCCCGTACCGCCAGCACTTCGACATCCTGGAGAACGTGCTCGGCTACGCCAACAAGGACAAGGTGGCCGGCGCGATGAACGCGCTGATCCTGCCGACCGGCAACATCTTCATCACCGACACCTACGTCAACGCCGAACCGACCGCCGAGCAGCTGTCGGCGATCACCCGGATGGCGTCGGAGTCGATCAAGCGCTTCGGCATCCAGCCGAAGGCCGCGCTGCTGTCCAACTCCAGCTTCGGCGCGCTGGGCACGCCGTCGGCTCAGAAGATGCGCGCCGCCTTCGACCTGATCCGCGAAAGCCAGCCGGAACTGGAAATCGACGGCGAGATGCAGGGCGACGCCGCGCTGGTGGAAAGCATCCGCCAGCAGGCGCTGCCGGACTCGACGCTGAAGGGCTCGGCCAATCTGTTGATCATGCCCAATGTCGAGGCCGCCAACATCAGCTACAACCTACTGCGCGTGTCGGCGTCCGACGGCGTGACCATCGGCCCGATCCTGATGGGCATGGCCAAGCCGGTGCACATCCTGACCCCGATCTCGTCGGTGCGCCGCATCGTCAACATGGTGGCGCTGGCCTCGGTGGACGCCCAGGCGACCGCGCAAGGCTGATAGCCGCCGGAGTCCGCTCACTGGCGGGCTCTTGGGCTTATACTGAACGGGCAAGCGTCGCTTGCCCGTTTTTTCATGCCGATGCAGGATATGCGCGATGAGCCAAGACCATTCCAACGATCCGTTCGCCTTGTTCCGCCAGTTCTGGCAACAAGCCACGCCGCCCGGCATGCAGGCCTTTCTGCCGCCGATGTCGGAAGAAGAAATAGACCGCAAGCTGGCCGAGCTTAAAGTGGTCGAAGGCTGGCTGACGATGAATCTCGGCGTGCTGGCGATGCAGATCAAGACGCTGGAAATGCAAAAGGCCGCGCTGCATTCCATGCGTCCCAAAGACTCGCCGGCCGGCTGACGCGTGCAGGCCCCACGCCCCGATAGCGCGCCCGCCCTGCCCTGGCTCGCGCTGGCGACGCTGCTGCTGCTGTGGCTGCTGCCCGGCCTCGTCGGCCACGAGCCGTGGAAGCCCGACGAGGCCTACACCTTCGGCCTGGTGCGGCATATCGCGCAGACCGGCGACTGGATCGTCCCGACGCTGGCCGGCGAGCCCTTCCTGGAAAAGCCGCCGCTGTTCTTCATCAGCGCCAGCCTGACGATGCGCCTGCTGCAGGGCTGGCTGGGCGCGCCCGACGCCGCCCGGCTGGCCGCCGGCGCCTGGATACTGTTCGGCTTGCTGGGCCTGGCGCTGGCGGCGCGACGGCTGCTCGGCCCCGGTTTCGGCCGCTGGGCGCCGGTGCTGCTGATCGGCGCCGTCGGCCTGCCGCTGCGCGCCCACCAGCTGATCACCGACACCGCGCTGATGGCCGGTTTCTGCTGGGGCCTGGCCGGTCTGTGCCATGCGCCGGCCCAGCCGCTGCGCGCCGGACTGATGCTGGGCGCCGGCGCCGCCATCGCCTTCCTCAGCAAGGGGCTGCTCGGCCCCGGCTGTCTCGGCGTCACCGCGCTGGCGCTGCTGCTGCACCCGGCCTATCGCCGGCGCGGCTATCTGCAGACGCTGGCGATCGCGCTGCTGGTGGCCCTGCCGCTGCCGGCGCTGTGGATGCACGAGCTGTACCAGCGCAGCCCCGAGCTGTTCCACCTGTGGCTGGACGCCAACAACTTCGGCCGCTTCAGCGGCCGCTCCCATCTGGGACCGCGCGCGCCGCGCTGGTTCTACGGCCGCACGCTGCCGTGGTACGCCTTGCCGCTTTGGCCGCTGGCCGGCCTCGCCGTCTGGCGCGCCCAGCGCCGCAAGCTGGCGGCCGACGCCATCCTGCCCCCGCTGTCGCTGTTCGCCTGTACGCTGGCGGTGCTGGTCGCCTCCGCCGACGCACGTGAACTGTACGCGCTGCCGCTGCTGCCGCCATTGGCGCTGCTGGCGCTGGCCGGCCTGCCGTTCCATGCGCGCGCGCCGCGCTGGCTGTCCATCCCCCAATACACCTTGCTGGCCCTGCTGGCCGCCAATCTGCTGCTGGTCGCCGCGACGCTGAGTTTTCCGCTGGACGCCGGCTGGACCCGCCATCTGCTCAGCCATCGTTTCAGCGGCTGGACGCCGGACTTCGTCTTAGCCGGCTGGCTGCTGTTCGCGTCGATGGCGATGGCGCTGGCGCTGTGCTGGCGCCTGCCGCTGCCCGGCGGCGCGCGCCTGGCCTGGCGCTGGAGCGTGGCGATGACGCTGCTGTGGTGCGGCCTGGCCACGCTGTGGCTGCCCGCGCTCGATCACGGCATGCGCTATCGCGAGGCCTTCACCGCGCTGAAACCGAGGCTGGAAGCGGCCGCCGGCGACGGCGGCTGCGTCGCCAGCCTGGGATTGGGGGAGCCGCAGCGCGCGCTGCTGGAATACTATGCCTCCTTCCGCACGGTGAGGCAGGAAACCCAGCCGCAGGCGGCGCGGCAATGCCGCTGGCTGCTGCTGCAGACGCTGCACGACCAGATTCCCGAACCGTGGGATCGCCGGGAACCGGTCTACAGCGTAGCGCGCGCCGGCGACCACAAGGAACGCTTCCGGCTTTACCGCCAGCCATAGCGGCCGTTCACGCTGCGCCGCCCCACGGCGGCCCATGTTCCGCCGCTTGCGGGCGACGGCGCATAAAACGGCATACCCCATCATAGGATGGGGACCTAACGTCACACACAGTCACACTCTACTAAACAACTTTTAACAACTTATTGTACGTATTTACCCTATCCTAACGACTCATAGGATGAGGTATGGCATGACTGTAATTAATTCCGTGGATCTGTTCTGGTCGCTGGCCAGCGGCGAGTTTTCCCGCCGCGACGGCTTCGATGAAGGCAAGAACCGCTTCAAGTTCGCATTGCGCGGCATGTTGACGCTGCCGTGGACGCTGCGCTGGCTGGATACGCTGCGCGCGCAGACTCTGCACACCTACTTGCGGCGCAATCCCCGGCTGGCATGCAAGTTGCACCGTCCGTATCTGTACCGCTCGCTGGGCATCAGGGGCAAGCTGCAGACGCTGCAGGCGCACTACCAGTTGCTGGAGCAGTGCTTCGGCGCCCACGCCCGCCGCTTGCTGCTGTCCAGCGAGACGCTGCCGCTGGCTCGCCTCAACGGCAAGAACGACGCCGAATTGCTGCTGCTGCTGACCCAGCAGCACAGTTTCGACAAGGAAGGCGAGATGTCGCTGCAGGTTTGCAATGCCGAGCGCGTGCCGCTGGCGACGCTGACCTTCACGCTGACCCGCCGCGACGACGCCGTCGCCATCGTGGTCGGCGGCCTGCAGGGGCCGCCCAAGCCCCATGGCGCGGAACACGTCCAGCAGGCGACCAAGGCCGCCCACGGCCTGTTCCCGAAACGGCTGGCCATCGAGGCGCTGGCCGCGCTGGCGCGCCGGATCGGCGCCACCGAAATCCTGGCCGTCGGCAACAGCGAGCACATCTACAGCTCCTGGCGCTACCGCCGTCATTTCTTCGCCGACTACGACAGTTTCTGGCTGACGCTGGAAGCGGAGCCGGTCGACAACAAGCGTTTCTTCCGCATCCCGCCGACGCTGCCGCGCAAGGCGCTGACCGACATCGCCAGCAAGAAGCGCGCCGAATACCAGCGCCGCTACACGCTCCTGGACGAATTGGCCGCCCAGACCGCCGCGGCCCTGTAAGCGCCGCCGCTACGGGCGCGCCAGGCTGAACGCCGGCTGCGCCAGGCTGTAGCGGTCCCCTCCCAGCTTGCCCACCGCCTGCAGCGCGACATCGTCGATGGCGCCGTCGCGCCAGACATGGTCGGCCACGTGGATCAGCTTCACTTCGGCCAGCACCAGATTGCCGGCGCCGGTGCCGTGGCCGAAAGTCAGGCACTGGTGCAGCGTGCACTCCAGCCTGACCGGCGCCTCGGCCACTCCCGGCGGCTTCACTGTCGTACTGGCCGTCTTGCCGACGCCGGCCAGCTGGAATTCGTCGACTTCGGCCGGATAGCTGCCGCAGCTGGCGTTCATCGCCGCCGCCAGCTCGTGGCTGACGATGTTGACGACCAGCTCGCCGGTCAGCCTGATATTGGCCAGCGTGTCCTTGTCCCTCTCCGACGCCTGCTTCAGGATGCTGATGCCGAGCAGCGGCGGATTGACGCTCATCACGTTGAAGAAGGAAAACGGCGCCAGATTGCAGACACCCTTCAAATCCTGGGTGCTGACCCAGGCGATCGGCCGCGGCAGGATGCAGCCCACCAGCAGTTGATACAGATTCGTCCGCTCCAATTGCTGCACATTGAACTCCATCTTGTCTGGTCGCCTGCGGTGAATATTGCCATGCCATCATTCTAATGCGCATGCGCACCGCTCTGCCAGTCGGGGATTCACTGGTTTGCCGCGCCGCCTGCCGTTAAAATGCCCGGATGAACGCACCCCGCTTTGTCCATCTTCGCCTCCACTCGGAGTTCTCCATCACCGACGGCATCGTCCGCCTCGACGACGCGGTCAAGCGCGCCGCCGGAGACGGCATGCCGGCGCTGGGCATGTCCGACCTGATGAATCTGTTCGGCATGGTCAAGTTCTACAAGAGCTGCCGGAGCAAGGGCATCAAGCCCATCATCTCCACCGACATCTGGCTGGAGAACGAGGAGGACCGAGACAAGCCGTACCGGCTGATGCTGACGGCGAAGAACCGCGAGGGCTACCGCCGGCTGTGCGAACTCCTGACCGAGGCCTTCAGCCACAACCAGTACCGCGGCCGCGCCGAGATCAAGCGCGAGTGGCTGGCGTCCGGCGACAACGGCAATCTGCTCTGCCTGTCCGGCGCCCACCTCGGCGACGTCGGCGTCGCCTTGTCCATGGGCCAGCGCGACGAGGCGCGCCTCCGCGCCGAATACTGGGAAAAACTGTTCCCCGGCGCCTTCTATCTGGAATTGCAGCGCCTGGACAACCCCCAGGTGGAAAGCGTGGTGCAGGCGACGCTGTGGCTGGCCGGCGAGATGGCGCTGCCGGTGGCGGCCACCCATCCTATCCAGTTCATGGACAAGGACGACTTCAAGGCCCACGAGGCGCGGGTGTGCATCGCCGAGGGCTACACGCTGGGCGACAAGCGCCGGCCGCGCGCCTTCCACGACTGCCAGTACTTCCTCGGCACCGACGAAATGGTCGAGCGCTTCGCCGACATCCCGGAGGCGCTGGCCAACACCGTCGAAATCGCCAAGCGCTGCAATATCTCGGTGGTGCTGGGCAAGAACTACCTGCCGCTGTTCCCGACGCCGGACGGCATGTCGCTGGACGACTTCCTGGTCCACGAGGCCAAGCGCGGCCTGGAGGAACGGCTGAAACAGCTGTACCCGGACGAGACCGAGCGCCAGGAAAAGCGGCCCGACTACGACGCGCGGCTGAAGTTCGAGTGCGACACCATCATCCAGATGGGCTTCCCCGGCTACTTCCTGATCGTGGCGGACTTCATCCAGTGGGGCAAGGCCAACGGCTGCCCGGTCGGTCCCGGCCGGGGCTCCGGCGCCGGCTCCCTGGTGGCCTACAGCCTGTCCATTACCGACCTCGACCCGCTGAAATACGCGCTGCTGTTCGAGCGCTTCCTGAACCCTGAGCGGGTGTCGATGCCCGACTTCGACGTGGACTTCTGCCAGGAAAACCGCTGGCGGGTGATCGAATACACGCGCCGCAAATACGGCGAGGAGGCCGTCAGCCAGATCGCCACCTTCGGCACGATGTCGTCCAAGTCGGTGATACGCGACGTCGGCCGCGTGCTGGATCTGCCCTTCGGCCTGTGCGACCGGTTGTCCAAGCTGATCCCGCTGGAGGCCAACAAACCGTTGAGCCTGACGAAGGCGATGGAAGTCGAGCCGCAGATCGGCGAGATCATCGAGAACGAGGGCGCGGGCGAGCTGATCGAGCTGGCGATGACGCTGGAGGACCTGACCCGCGGCATCGGCATGCACGCCGGCGGCGTGCTGATCGCGCCGGGCCGGCTGACCGACTTCTGCCCGCTGTACATCGCCAGCGGCGACGGCGCGTCGCCTGTGTCCCAGTTCGACAAGGACGACGTCGAGCAGATCGGCCTGGTGAAGTTCGACTTCCTGGGCCTGCGCAACCTGACCATCATCGAGCTGGCGCAGAAATATATCAAGGACACCACCGGCGAGGACGTCGACGTCGCCCACCTGCCGCTGGACGACAAGCCGGCATACAAGGTGTTCGCCACCGCCAACACCACCGCCGTGTTCCAGTTCGAGTCCACCGGCATGAAAAAGATGCTGGTGGAGGCCAAGCCGAGCAAGTTCGAGGAAATTATCGCCTTCGTGGCCTTGTACCGTCCGGGCCCGATGGACCTGATCCCCGACTTCATCCAGCGCATGCACGGCGCCAAGTTCGAATACCTGCACCCGCTGCTGGAGCCGGTGCTGGCGCCGACCTACGGCATCATGGTGTACCAGGAGCAGGTGATGCAGTCGGCCCAGGTCATCGGCGGCTACTCTCTGGGCGGCGCCGACCTGCTGCGCCGCGCGATGGGCAAGAAGAAGGTCGAGGAGATGGTGGCCCAGCGCGCGATGTTCGTCGAGGGCGCGGCCAAGCAGGACATTCCCGAAGCCAAGGCCAACGAAATCTTCGACTATATGGAGAAGTTCGCCGGCTACGGCTTCAACAAGTCGCACGCCGCCGCCTACGCGCTGGTCGCCTACCACACCGCCTGGCTGAAGGCCCACCACTGCGCGGCCTATATGGCGGCGACGATGTCCACCGAATTGGACAACACCGACCAGCTGAAGGTGTTCTACGACGACTGCCTGGACAGCAAGAACGGCATCGCCTTCCTGCCGCCGGACGTCAACCACGGCTTCTACCGCTTCGTCCCGGTCAACCGCAAGGAAATCCGCTACGCGCTCGGCGCGATCAAGGGCACCGGCGAGTCGGCGGTCAACCACATCGTCGAGGTGCGCGAGGCCGGCGGCCCGTTCACCGACCTGTTCGACTTCTGCAAGCGCACCGACAAGAAGCTGGTCAACAAGCGGGTGATCGAGGCGCTGATCCGCGCCGGCGCCTTCGACGCCATCGAGCCGAACCGCGCGCTGTTGTTCGCCAACGTCGGCCTGGCGATGGAGGCCGCCGAACAGGCGCACGCCAACGCCAACCAGGGCGGCCTGTTCGACATGTTCGGCGACGACGTCGCGCCGGCGGTGGAGATGGTGGCCACCCGGCCTTGGAGCGACGCGGTCAAGCTGGCCGAGGAAAAACTGGCGATAGGCTTCTACCTGTCCGACCACCCGTTCTCGGCCTACGAGAAGGAAGTGCGCGGCTTCATCAAGACCACGCTGTCGCGGCTGACGCCGCGCAAGGAGCCGCAGTTGCTGGCCGGCTTCGTCACCGGCATCCGGGTGAAGGTGGGCAACCGCGGCAAGATGGCCTTCGTCCAGCTGGACGACGGCACCGCCAAGCTGGAAGTCAGCCTGTTCGCCGAAAGCTTCGAGCTGAACCGCGACAAGCTGAAGGAGGACGTGGTGCTGGTGGTGGAAGGCAAGGTCAGCGAGGACAGCTTCTCCGGCGGCCTGCGCATCGTCGTCGACAAGCTGCTGAGCCTGGGCGAGGCGCGCAGCCGCTACGCCCGCGGCCTGGCGCTGCAGCTGCCGGCCAAGCCCGACATCGCCCGTCTGAAGGCCGAGCTGCATCCGTTCAGAAGCCAGGACGCCGGCAGCCTGGTGCGGCTGGCCTACAACAACGGCCAGGCGCGCGGCGAATTGATGCTGCCGCAGGAATGGGGCGTGCGCCTCGACGACGGCCTGCTGCTGGCGCTGTCCGAGTGGCTGGGCGAAGGCAAGGTCCGCGTGCTGTGGTGACGCCGCCGCGCTGAAACGCCCTCCCCCGCGCCGCCGTTCGATCGAACGGCGGCGTTTTTCATCGCGGCGCGCCGCCTTGCCAGCCGCCCGGCCGCGCCCCTATCATGCCGATGGGCTCCCCGCGGCCGCCGTCGGCACCGGCCGGAAACCCAGGCCGGGCGGCCATTGGCGTGCCGCTGTCGCCTGACTGTCGCCCCGCTGTCCTTGTCCATCCCGACGGGCCGAACCACACTGCAGCCAGTGATAGCACGGAGGTTTTATGCTGATACAGAAACTGAGGCTGCAACGCGGCTGGTCGCAACAACAACTGGCCGATCTCAGCGGTTTGAGCGTGCGCACCGTCCAGCGCATCGAGCGCGGCCAGGGCGCCAGCGTCGAGTCGCTGAAGTCGCTGGCCTCCGTGTTCGAGATCGACTTCTCGGAACTGCACAAGGAGCCCGCCATGATGGACCCGACCACCCCCGACGCCGTCGCCGCGCCCGCCGCCTCCCGCGAGCTGGAGGACATGCTGGCGCTGCAATATGTGAACCGTCTCAAGCGTTTCTACCGGCACCTGATCCAGTATGTGCTGGTGATGATCGCGCTCGCCGTCATCAACCTGGCGACCTCGCCGCACCACTTGTGGGTGATGTGGCCGGCGCTGGGCTGGGGCATGGGCCTGCTGGCGCACGCGATCGGCACCTTCGAGCTGCTGCCCGTCCTGGGCCCGGACTGGGAGCGGCGCCAGGTCGAAAAACGCCTGGGCCGCAAGCTGTCGTCCTGACGGACGCCCGCCCGCCAGGACGACGGCGGCACCTCAGCCGCTGACGCTGACGACGCCGGTTTCGACGTGGCCGACCAGGCGGCGGACGAAGTTGGTGTCGTTGCTGCAGGTGACGGTGAAGTCGTACCAGCCCGAGGTCGCGCTGAGGTTCCAGCTCAGCAGCTGGCCGCCGCCTGCTGCGACCGCCACCTGCTGCGCCGCGCCGCCGCCGTAGCCGTTGGCGGTGATCTGGAAGGTCGCCAGCTTGCCGCCGCCATTGCTCAGCTGCAACGTCAGCTGCGGCACGCCCAGAGCCACCGACGAGGCCGTGCCGGTCGCCTCGAGCACGCCCATCGCGCTGCGCAGATTGCCGGCGTAGCGGCGCAGGAAGCCGTTGGGGCCGTAGACCGTCAGGTCGTAGAAACCGCCGCCGTAGGTCTGCGCGTGGAAATAGTCCTTGATCTCGCCGCCGGCCGCCACATCGTACTGCCACGGCCCGTCGCTGCGGAACTGGTTGGCGTAGATCGAATAGTGGACGGCCTGGCTTCCGCCGTTCTGCATATGCACCCAGAAGATGCCGCCTGCGACGTCGGTGCTGCCATAGCCGTTGCACTGGTAGGGCAGCGCGCGCGCCGGACGGCGGCCGGCCTCCGGCTGCGGCATCTGGCCCGGCACCGGCGCGGTCGGCGCCGGCCAGCTCTTGCTCTGCTGCGCCTGGGTCAGCAGCGCGGCGGTGTCCGGGAAGGCCGGCACCGAGACGTTGCTGCTGCCGAAATCGAGCGCCGTGCTCAGATCGCCGCAGACCTGGCGGCGCCAGGCCGAGATATTGGGCTCCGGCACACCGGTCCAGGTTTCCAGGAAGCGCAGCACCGAGGTATGGTCGAAGACCTGCGAACAGACGTAGCCGCCGCGGCTCCACGGCGACAGCACCAACATAGGCACCCGCGGTCCCAGGCCGATGGGCTTGCCGCCGATGAACTCGGCGGCGGTGCCGGCCGGCGGCACCGGCGGCGGCACGTGGTCGAACAGGCCGTCGTTCTCGTCGTAGTTCAGCAGCAGCACGGTGGACGCCCAGACGTCCGGATTGGCGGTCAGCGCCTGCAGCACGCGGTCCAGCAGGTAGGCGCCGGCGGCCGGCGGCGCGCTCGGATGCTCGGAATACGCCTCCGGCGCGACGATCCACGACACCTGCGGCAGCGTGCCGTTGACCGCGTCGTTGCGGATGGCCGCCACCAGGTCCTGCACCGAGTTGCCGCTGACCTTGGGCACCGAGCTCATGCCGCGGTCGTACAGCGGATTGCCGGCCTTGGCGTTGCGGTACTGGTTGAACCAGGCCAGCGCGTTGTCGTCGTAATTGTCGCCGAGTACCTGGTACACCTTCCAGCTGACGCCGGCCGACTGCAGGCGCTCCGGATAGGTGGTCCAGCTGTAGCCCTTCTCGCTGTTGTCGATGACCGGCCCGCCGTTCTTGCCGGCCGGGTCCACCATGCCGCTCCACAGATAGAGGCGGTTCGGATTGGTCGGTCCCTGCACCGAACAGAAATAGTTGTCGCAGACGGTGAAGGCGTCGGCCAGCGCGTAGTGGTAGGGAATGTCGGCGCGGCCGTAGTAGCCCATCGTCAGGCTGCCCTTGGCGGCGATCCAGCCGTCGTACTTGCCCTGGTTCCACGCGGCGTGGGTGCCGGTCCACGAATGGTCGAGATCGCTCAGGTACTGGGCGTTGGTGCGACTGGTGTCCAGATGGAACGGATATTCGCCGGCGCCCAGATTGGGCTGGCGGAACACGCTGCTGCCGCTGCGCAATTGCAGGGCGCTGCGGTCGCCGAAGCCGCGCACGCCCCTGAGCGTGCCGAAATAATGGTCGAAGGACCGGTTCTCCTGCATGAACACCACCACATGCTTGACCGCGGACAGGCTGCGGCCGGCCGGCCGGATCGCCATCGCGGCGGCCAGTCCCGGGGGCAACGCGCCGGCGGCCATGCCGGCGGCCGACAGCTTGAGAAACTCACGACGTGACAACTCGCTCATGACAACGCTCCGGAAATGTTCAAGATCAATGACCGTGTCAATCCTGGTCAGCGCGCAGTGTGCGGAAGGAATATGATTTTTTGATTAAAGGCGATCTTCCGCCGGCCCGCCGCATCGTTTACGCTGTCCCCCTCTTTCGTACACCTGGACATCCCATGACCTTGCGCCCGGCCCGGCTCTCCGACCTCGCCGCCGTCTTCGCCATCGAGCAGGCGGTGTTCGGCGGTCACGTCTATCCCGACTTCTTCTTCCGCCAGGCGCTGGAGCTGTGGCCGGACTGGTTCTGGCTGGCGGAAAACGGCGACGGCGACATCGTCGGCTACGCGCTGGGCGCGCCGTCGCAGCGGCCGGACGAATTGTGGCTGCTGTCGCTGGCGCTGCTGCCGGCCTGCCGCGGCCGCGGCGTCGGCCGCGCGCTGGCGCAGGCGGCGCTGGACGCGATGCGGCCGCGCGCGCGCAGCGTCCAGCTGACCGTGGACCCGGCCAATCCGGCGGCGGCGCTGTACCGCAGCATGGGCTTCGTCGAGAGCGGCCTCGACGACGGCTACTTCGGCCCCGGCGAGCCGCGGCTGCTGATGCGGTGGCAGCCCGGCTGACATGCGCTACACTCGGTCTTTTGCCCAAGTGACGTTCGCATGACATTCCTGCCGGTCCTGACCGCCGCGGCCGCCTGCCTCGGCTACTACCTGATACTGGCGCTGCGCCCGGCCTGGCTGGCCGTCCGCCTGGCCGGCGTGCCGGCCTCGATCGCGCTGGCGCTGGCGGCGATGCTGCTGTTCTGCCTGATCGCCGCGCGGCACGGCCGTCGGCGCGGCGGAGCGCCGCGATGAGCCATGCCCAGCTGCTGTTCCTGGCGCTGATCCTGCTGACGCTGGGCCTGACCGCCGCCGCCCGCCGCCGCACCGCCTCGCTAGACGACTTCTACACCGCCGGCGGCCGCGTCCCGGTCTGGCAGAACGCGCTGGCGCTGGCCGGCGACTATCTGTCGGCCGCCGCCTTCCTCGGCGCCGCCGGCATGTATCTGGGCCAGGGCTACGACTCGCTGGCCTACGCGGTCGGCACGCTGGCCGGCTGGCCCTTGCTGCTGTTGCTGCTGGCCGGGCCGCTGCGGCGCCAGGGCCGCTACACCGTCGCCGGCGTGCTCAGCCAGCGCTTCGACCACGCCGGCGTGCGGCTGATCGGCATCGCCTGCTCGCTGACGGTGACGCTGTGCTATCTGATCGTGCAGCTGGTCGGCGCCGGCAAGCTGATCGAACTGCTGTTCGGCCTGCCCTATCTGGCCGCCGTCGGCCTGGTCGGCGCGCTGATGATGGCCTATGTGGCGCTGGGCGGCATGCTGGCCACCACCTGGGTGCAGATCAGCAAGGCCAGCCTGCTCTTCGTCTGCGCGCTGCTGCTGGCAGGCGGCGCCCTCGCCCGCTTCGGCGGCAGCCCGGCGGCGCTGTTCGACGCCGTCGAGCGGCTGCGCGGCGCGGCCGCCTTCCTGCCTAGCCGGGCGCTGTCCGACCCGGTGGAGATGCTGTCGCTGGGCCTGGGTCTGAGCCTCGGCCTGCTGGGCCTGCCCCACGTGCTGATGCGCTTCTTCACCGTCGCCGACGAGGACGCCGCGCGGCGCTCGGTCGGCCTCGCCACCTGGCTGGTGGCGGCCTTTTTCGCGCTGAACATCGTCATCGGCTACGGCGCGCTGGCGCTGGTCGGCCCCGATCCTCAATTCCACGGCGCCGACGGCAAGCTGCTGGGCGGCGGCAATATGGCGGCGCTGCACCTGGCCGAGCTCCTGGGCGGCGACTTCGCCCGCGCGCTGGTGGCCGCCGTGGCCTTCGCCACGATACTGGCGGTGGTGGCAGGCCTGACGCTGGCCGGCGCCAGCGCCGTCAGCCACGACCTGTACGCCGGCTGGCTCAAGCGCGGCCGGGCCGAGCCGCGCCGCGAACTCGCGGTGTCGCGGCTGGCCGCGCTGGGCCTGGGCCTGGCCGCGATGCTGCTGTCCACCGTGTTCCAGCAGCTGAACATCGCGCTGATGATGGGCCTGGCCTTCGCCATCGCCGCCTCGGCCAACTTCCCGCTGCTGGTGCTGGCGCTGAACTGGCGCGGCCTGAGCGCCCGTGGCGTCATCTGGGGCGGCGCGGCCGGCATCGCCGCCTCGCTGGCGCTGATCATCTGCGGCCCGGCCGTGTGGGTCGCCGCGCTGGGCCACGCCAAGCCGCTGTTCCCGTATGCCAATCCGACGCTGTTCTCGCTGCCGCTGGCCTTCGCCGCGGCCTGGCTGGGCTCGCGCCGGAGCATGGCCCCGACACTTTCCCGAAAGCAATCGCAATGAACACACTGACCCTGTACGGCAACCGATACTCCGGCCACAGCTACAAGGTGAGGCTGGCGCTGATGCTGGCCGACATCTCGCACGACTACGCCCACATCGACATCTCGCTGCCGCGCGATCAGCGCCCCGACGACTTCCGCGCCGCCAGCCGATTCGGCGAGGTGCCGGTGCTGGTCGCCGACGGCGTGCCGCTGTGCCAGTCGAACACGATCTTGCTGTGGCTGGCCGACAACTACGGCGCGCTGGCCGGCGCGCTGGGCGAGCGCCAGCGCGTGCGCGAATGGCTGAGCTGGGAAGCCAACCGGCTGGGGCTGTCTTTGCCGAACCTGCGCTACTCGCGCCTGATCGCCCACTATGAGCCGGCGGTGGAGGCCTGGCTGGAAAGCCGGCTGCGCGCCGACCTGGCGGTGCTGGAGCGGGAGCTGGCCGAGCGCCGCTACCTGGCCGGCGACCAGGTCAGCATCGCCGACGTCTCGCTCTGCGGCTATCTGTGGTGGCTGTCCGACGCCGGCCTGGACATCGCCGACTGGCCGAATATCCAGGCCTGGCTCGCCCGCATCGCCGCCCAACCGGGCTGGCAGCATCCGGACGAGCTGATGGCGGCCGACATCCCGGAATAAGCGAGGCTGCCATGGCCGGGCGGCAGGTGGTATGGTTGAAGGCGGAGGCGCCGGCCAAGCCGGCGCCGGGCCTGCCGTGCAACGGCTGCGGCGTCTGCTGCGCCGCCGCCCCCTGCCCGCTGTCGCGGCTGCTGCTGAAACACCGCGCCGGCCCGTGCCCGGCGCTGGAATGGGAGGCGCCGCGCTACCGCTGCGGCCTGCTGCGCTCGCCCGGCCACCACCTGCCCCGGCTGCCGCGCTGGGCCGAGCCGCTGTTCCGGCGGCTGGCGCGCCGTTATCTCGCCATCGGCCACGGCTGCGACAGCCTGGCCACAACAGAGGAAGACCGATGAACCGTCCCGACTGCATCAAGCACTGGAGCGAGTTGCAAAGCGACAGACCACGCTATTACTCCGGCAGCCAGGAGCCGCTGTCCCGCGGCAGCGCGCTGGGCAAGCACTACGGCTTCGCCCGGCTCGGCATCCACCACGAAGTGCTGGAGCCCGGCTGTCGCACCAGCTGGCCCCATGCCGAAAAAACCGAGGACGAGTTCATCCATGTGCTGGAAGGCACGCCCGACGTCTGGCTGGACGGCACCCTGCACCGGCTGCGGCCTGGGGACTCGGTCGGCTTCAAGGCCGGAGACGGCCTGGCCCATACCTTCATCAACAATACCGACGAGATCGTCCGTCTGCTCTGCGTCGGCGACACGGACAGAGCGGACAACCGCATCCACTACCCGCGCCATCCGGAGCGCAACCAGTTCCTGGGCCCGCTGCACTGGTTCGACGTCCCGTCCCGCCCGGACGGCGGCCACGACGGCCTGCCGGACAAGCTGCGCGACAGCGACGGACCTTTCTGAGGAGCAGGGACAAGATGCTGACGCTAGCCGACCCGTCCTTGCTGGATATTCCCGTGGCCGGCCATGCCGACCCCTTCGTCGATCTCGCCGATTATCCGGACTGGGCGGTGGACCTGAGCCGCAGCCAGATCGCCAGCCGCAGTCCGCATTTTCTCAAGGCCCGCCGCGCCGTGGCCGAGCGCCTGCGCGACGCCGCCCGCCGGCTGCCGGACGGCCTGCGCCTGTACGTCAAGGAAGCCTACCGCCCGTTGGCCCGCCAGCAACGCTCCTACGACGAGCACCTGGCCCGGCTGCGCGAGCGGAGACCGGAGCTGGATGAAGCCCAGCTGCTGCGCGAGGCCAGCCTCTATGTCGCGCCGCCGGCGGTCGCCCCACATCCCACCGGCGCGGCGCTGGACCTGACGCTGATCGACGCCGCCGGCATGGAGCTGGACATGGGCTGCCCGTTCAACGCCGACAGCGAGGAGTCCGGCGGCGCCTGCCACACCGACAGCCCGGGCCTCTCCGATCAGGCGCGAGCCAATCGCGCCGTGCTGATCCGGGCGATGCTGGACGCCGGCTTCGTCAATTATCCATCCGAATGGTGGCACTGGTCGTACGGCGACCGCTACTGGGCCGCCGTCAGCGGCGCGCCTGCCGCGCTGTATGCCGTCGTCGACGAAAGCCTGCTGGAAACGATATGAGCGATTTTCTGCCGCGGCTGGCCGCCATCGTCGGCCAGCGACACGTGCTGAGCGCCGACGCCGACACCGCGCCGTTCACGCTGGACTGGCGCCGCCGCTACCAGGGCGCGCCGCTGGCCGTGGCGCTGCCCGGCGACACCGCCGAGACGGCCGAGATCATCAGACTGTGCCGCGAACACAAGGTGGCCGTCGTACCGCAGGGCGGCAATACCTCGACCTGCGGCGCGGCGACGCCGGACGGCAGCGGCCGCCAATTGGTCGTCGCGCTGCGCCGGCTGAACCGCGTCCGCCGCGTCGACGCCGACAACAACGCGCTGACCGTCGACGCCGGCGTCACGCTGCAGCAGGCACAGCAGGCGGCCGAGGCCGCCGGCCGCCTGTTCCCGCTGTCGCTGGCCTCGCAGGGGACCTGCCAGATAGGCGGCAATCTGTCGACCAACGCCGGCGGCGTCGCGGTGCTGCGCTACGGCACGATGCGCGACCTGACGCTGGGACTGGAGGCGGTGCTGCCGGACGGCCGCGTGCTGGACCAGTTGCAGGGCCTGCGCAAGGACACCACCGGCTTGGACCTGAAGCAGCTGTTCATCGGCGCCGAGGGCCAGCTGGGCCTGATCACCGCCGCCACGCTGAAGCTGTTCCCGCTGCCCAGCGCCCACGCCACCGCGATGGTCGGCGTCGACGACATCGAGACGGCGATAGACTGGCTGAACCGGCTGCGCCACCGCTTCGGCGACCGCTTGACCGCTTTCGAGGTGATCGACGCGAACTGCCAGCAGGTGCTGCAGCGCCACCATCCGTCGCTGATGCCGTTCACCGCGCCGTGGCTGGTCCTGATCGAGCTGTCCGACGGCGGCGATCCGGCGCAATTGAACGACGCGCTGGTGGAATGGCTGTCCGTCCAGACGATGACGGACGGCGTGGTGGCGCAGAACGAGACCGAGCGGCGCAAGCTGTGGACGCTGCGCGAGGAGATATCGGAAAGCCAGCGCAAGGACGGCCCCAGCATCAAGCACGACATCGCCGTGCCGACCTCGGCGCTGCCGCGGCTGGTGCGCGACTGCGCGGCCGATCTGGACAAGGCGTTTCCCGGCGTGCGCATCGTCGCCTTCGGCCACGCCGGCGACGGCAATCTGCACTACAACGTCAGCTATACCCGGCCCGGCAACGCCGATCTGTTCGACGACGAGACGGCCGTCAACGCCATCGTCTACGACCACGTCTACCGCTTGGGCGGCACGCTGGCGGCCGAACACGGCGTCGGCCAGTTGAAGAAGGACTGGCTGGTGCGCTACAAGGACCCGCTGGCGCTGGAGCTGATGCGGACGATCAAGCGGGCGCTGGACCCGGACGGGCTGATGAATCCGGGGAAGTGGTTGTAAACCCGCCCCCTCCCCCCCCGGCGGGAGAGGGGGCGCGACTCAAATCGCCAAGCGGCCGATCGCCGCCTCCCACGACTCTCCGCGCCGCCGTGCCAGCGTCAGCGACCGATACCACGGCGTCGCCGCGCCATCGACGCCCCAGCGCCAGTCGACATGCTCGCCGGCCAGCAACAGCCGGCAAGGCAGGCCCAACGCGCCGGCCAGGTGCGCCATCGCGGTGTCCACCGCCACCAGGCCGTCCAGCTCCGCCAGCAGCGCCGCGCTGTCGGCGAAATCCCGCAAGCCGGCGCCCAGTTCCAACACGCCGTTCTTTCCCAGCCATTCCCGCTCGGCCTCGCCCGGCTCCGGCTGCAGCGAAATCCAGTTGGCGCCGCGATCGGCCAGCAGCGGCAGCCAAGCCTCCGGCCCCGGCAAGGAACGGCAGTGGTCGAACGGATGCTCGGCGCGGCCGCGCCAGACCAGGCCGATCTTGCGGCCGGCCGGCAGCCGGGCGCGCCAGGCCTGCCGCAGCGCCGGATCGGCCCGCAGATACGGCTCGCCCGTCGGCGGTTCGAACGCGCGCAAAGCCCATGGCAGGCTCATCGAAAAAACATGGCAGTCGTGCGGCGGAAACTCGGCCGGGTAACCGCCGTCCATCGGCAGCCATTCCAGCTGCGGCCATTGCCGGGCGAACAACGGCAGCAAGGGTCGGCGGCAAAGCGCGACGACGCGCGCCGCGCCCTTTTCGAGCAGCGGATTCAGATAGCGGCTGAACTGTATCGCGTCGCCGTAACCCTGCTCGAACACCACCAGCAACCGCCGCCCCGCCAGGCTCTCGCCTTGCCAGCGCGGCGACGGCAAGACCGGGCAGGCGGCCGCCTCCAGCCTCGCCTCGTGATTTTCCCAGCCGGCCCGCCAATCGCCGCGCGCCAATTGCAGATAAGCCAGGTTCTGACGCAGCCGGCGGTGCTCCGGCGCCGACGCCAGGCCCAGCTCCCATGCCTGCCTGGCCTCGTCGTCCCGCCCCTCTTCGCACAAGGCCAGTCCCAGCAGATTCAGCCAGTCGGCTCGGCCGGGCTCTACCGCCAGCGCCTGCCGCGCCAGGCTTGCCGCCTCCGCCGCGCGGCCGGTGGCGAGCAGCAGCGAGGCCAGATTGGGCAGCACCTCGGCGGGCCGCGCCGCGTAGGCGGCGCGCAGATGCCGCTCGGCCTCGTCCCAGCGCCGCCGGGCCATCAGCAACAAGCCCAGATTGTTGCCGGCGACGACATGGTCCGGCGACGACTCCAGCGCGCGCCGCAGCATGGTTTCGGCCTCGCCGGCCTCGCCCCTCTCCTCCAGCAGCCGCCCCAGCAGCTGCAGCGCCTCGACATCGTCCGGCTCCTCGTCCAAGCAGGCCCGCAGATGCGTCTCGGCTTCGTCGGACCGGCCCAGCTCGCCGAGCAGGCGGCCCAGCTGGTAATGCGCGCTCGCGTCCGGCCCGGCGGCCAGCCGGCGGCGGAAACAGGCCTCGGCCTCGGCCGGGCGGCCGGCGTCCTGCAATAGATTGCCGAGATTGCCCAGGCTGGAGCGATGGGCGGCGTCGCGCGCCAGCTCGGCGCGATAGTGCGCCTCGGCCTCGGCCGCGTCGTCCCGCTCCATCGCCAGGCAGCCCAGGTTGTAATGCGCGTCCGGCGTCGCGGGATCCTGCGCCAGCGCCTGCGTCCAGCATTGCGCCGCCAGCGTCCGCTGGCCGAGGCGCGCGGCGCAGACGCCCAACAGATTCCACAGCGGCGCGTTGCCGGGCTCGGCCCGCAGGCCGTCCTGCGCCGCTCGCAGCGCGCCTTGCAGATCGCCGTCGGCCAACAGGCGGGCGGCTTCGAGCGTATCGGGGGAAAGCAGGGTCATCGCGGCTTCCGAAATCGTTCCACTCCGGATCATCGACGCAAAAACGCCGCCCGGCAAGGCGGCGTTCGAGAAGACGGATCGAGGCTTACAAGCGGAACTTGTTGAACTCGGCATCCATCTTGCCGGCATTGCCGGCCAGTCCGCTCAAGGTGCTGCTGACGCTCTGCAGCACGTCGTCGTTCTCCAGCACGTGGCCGTTGATCGCCTCCGAGCTCTGCGCGATCAAGGTGGTGGCCTTGTGCTGCTCCTGGGTGGAATTGGAGATCTCGCTCATCTTGGCCACCACGTCCAGCATCGACTCGCGTATCGCGGCGATATTCTCGACCGCCTCGCGGGTCAGGCCGACGCCCTCGTCCACCGCCTGCACCGTGCTGTTGACGTCGCCGACGGCGCGGCCGGTCTCCTCGCGGATCGCGCCGACCATATTGGAGATCTCCAGCGTAGCCTGGGCGGTGCGCTCGGCCAGCTTGCGCACCTCGTCGGCGACGACGGCGAAGCCGCGGCCCTGCTCGCCGGCCCGCGCCGCCTCGATCGCCGCGTTCAGCGCCAAGAGATTGGTCTGGTCGGCGATGTCGCGTATCACATTGGTGATGCCGGAGATCTCCTGCGAGCGCTTGTCCAGCGAGGACAGCATCTCCTCCAGTCCGCGCACCGACTGCACGGTGTTCTCCATGCCGGACGACAGCCGCTGCATATTGTCGGCGCTGGCGGCCAGGTTGTGGCCGGTGGAGCTGGCCAGCTGGTCGGCCTGGCGGGCGCTGTCGGCGATGTGGGAGATGGAGACGGTGATCTGCTCCAGCGTCGCGGCATTGGACGAGGACACGTCGGAAATGTGGCGCGAGCTCTGCGCGACGCTGGCGACCAGCTGGCTGGCGTCCTGCACGCCGCCGACCACCCCCTGCGCATCGCCCTTCAGGCCGCGGAACAGATGGCCCAGCTGGGCGACGAAGGTGTTGAACGCGCGCGCGGTGGCGGCGATCTCGTCCTGGCCGTCGTCCTTCAGCCTCAGCGTCAGATCGCCCTGGCCGCGGGCGATGTCCTCCATCGCCGCCTTCAGCCGCACCAGGCCCGCCAGCATCCGGCCTATGATCAGGCTGGAGAACGGAATCATCAGCGCGAACACCAGCAGCGTCAGTCCGCCTATCGTGTACAGCAGCGTGTCCAGCGGCGCCAGGATGACCTCGCGGTCGGACACCAGCGCCAGTATCCAGTTGGTGCCGGGAATGGCCTGGGCCGCGATCAGCATGCCCTTGCCGCCGATGTCGACGTCGGAGGCCTTGTCGTTCTGCACCAGCTGGGCCAGCCGGTCGGCGGTCAGCGACGGCACCACGCCGGTGATGGGCTTCAGCGTCAGCTCGGCCTGCGGGTGGGCGATGATGGTGCCCTTCTTGTCGACGATGAAGGCGTAGCCGTTGCCGCGCACCTTCAGCGCCAGCACCGACTTCACCAGCGTGTCCACCATCACGTCGCCGGCGACCACGCCGCCGAAGGCGCCGTTGTGGTTGAACGGCGCGGCGATGGTGACGGTCAGCTTCTTCGTGGCCTCGTCGACATAGGGATCGGTGACGATGGGCTGGCCGGCGGCCTGGGCCAGCTTGTACCACTCGCGGTCGGCCACCTTGTAGTCGGCCGGCGCCTGCCAGTCGTCGGAGAACAGCGTGCGGCCGTCGGCGTAGCCGACGTAGTTGACGTTGAAGCCGCCGGCCTTGGTGCCGACCTTGAGGAAGCGCAGCGCGTCGGCCTCGCCCGCGGCGCCGGTCTGGGCGACGATCTGCTGCTTCTTCTCGCCGAGCCAGGTGGTCACCACCGCGCTCTGGCCCTTCAGGCTGGCGGCGAATTCGTTGTCCAGGCCCCCCAGGATTTCCGATCGCATCTGCATGAAGACTATGGTCACCAGGACCAGGCCGAACAGCGCCATCAACAAGGCGTTGAGCGCTATCAGGCGGCTGCGGAGTGATTTCATCTGTTTCCCTTTTCTACGCTGTCATGCCCGGACAAGACTTGCCGTTCCCGCGACGGTGTTTTATTCGAATACGGCACAAGTACGCTAAATCAGGTCGGGCGGGCGCCGCTTGACCCAGCTCATGCCGCTGTAAATATGATAGGCGGCGCACGGGGAACAGTCGATGTGAATACCACATTCGCATCGCAAGGACGGCCTTCCGGCTAGGCGGCGCGGCTCGCGGGAGAGAGTGGACGGGCGCGGAAAACGGCGCGGGAAAAAAAACACCCCTGCGGCAATGCGGCAGGGGTCAACACGAGGAAGAAACATCGGACCGGCCTCGGCCAGCTCGATATTTCGAGGGGCTAACACCTCAGAACCTTGCGGTTCTCAGTGCAGGGCGCATTCTAACGTAATTGCTCTACAAAAATCCATAGAGATAGAGCAAATAATCCATTTTTCATTTATCCGGCCAGCGATGGTCGCGGAACTGCTCGCGCAGCTTCATCTTCAGCAGCTTGCCGGTGGCGGTGTGCGGCAGCTCGTCGACGAAGGCGACGTCGTCCGGCGTCCACCACTTGGCGATCTTACCTTCGAAGAAGGCCAGCAGTTCCGCGCGCGTCGCGCTCGCGCCCGGCTTCAGCGCCACCACCATCAGCGGCCGCTCGTCCCACTTCGGATGCGGCACCGCCACCGCCGCCGCCTCCGCCACCGCCGGGTGGCCGACCAGGATGTTTTCCAGATCGATGGAGCTGATCCATTCGCCGCCGGACTTGATCACGTCCTTGGTGCGGTCGGTGATGCGCATATAGCCGTCCGCGTCTATCGTCACCACGTCGCCGGTATGGAACCAGCCGTCGGCGCTGTGGTTGTCGTCCAGCTCGCGCTTGAAGTATCGCGCCAGCACCCACGGCCCGCGCGCCTGCAGATTGCCGAAGGTCGTGCCGTCGTGCGGCAGCGGCTGGCCGGCGTCGTCGACGATGCGGATGTCCACGCCGTAGATCGGCCGGCCCTGCTTGGCCATCAGCATCCGCGCCTCGTCGCCGGCCAGTCCCTGGTGCTTCAGCTTGGGCGTGCAGGTGGTGCCGCACGGCGACAGCTCGGTCATGCCCCACAGCTGGCGCATCTCGACGCCGTGCGCGGCCAGCTCGTCTATCATGCTTTCCGGCACCGCCGATCCGCCGGCGATCACCCGCTTCAACGGCGCCAGCGACAACTTCTCGCGCTGGCAGTACTGCAGCAGCTGCAGCCAGACCGTCGGCACGCCTATCGACGTCGTCACGCCCTCGTCGACGATCAGCTGCCGCAGGCTGGCGCCGTCCAGCTTCTGCCCCGGCAGCACCAGCTTGCTGCCGTTCATCGCGCAGCTGTACGGCAGGCCCCAGGCGTTGGCGTGGAACATCGGCACCACCGGCATCACCACTGCCCGCGCCGAGATGTCGAAGCTGTCGGGCAAGGAGCTGCCGAAGGCGTGGAGCACGGTGGAACGGTGCGAATACAGCACGCCCTTCGGATTGCCGGTGGTCCCGGAGGTGTAGCACAGGCTGGAGGCGGCGTTCTCGTCCAGCCGCGGCCAGTCGTAATCGTCGTCGTGGCCGTCTATCAGCGCCTCGTAGCTTTGCAGGCCGGGAATGCCGCTGTCGGCCGGCAGGCTGTCGCGGCCGGCCAGCAGCACGAAGCGCTCGACCGTCGTCAGCTTGTCCGCCAGCTGCGCCACCAGCGGCAGAAAGCAGGCGTCGAACATCAGCACCTTGTCTTCGGCGTGGTTGATGATCCAGGCGATCTGCTCCGGGAACAGCCGCGGATTGACGGTGTGGCACACGGCGCCGCTGCCGGACACGGCGAAATAGATTTCGAAATGGCGGTAGCCGTTCCAGGCCAGCGTGCCCACCCGGTCGCCGGGCGCCACGCCCAGCGTTCCCAGGGCCTTGGCCAGCCGCCTGGCTCGGCGGGCGGCGTCGCGGTAGCGGTAGCGGTGTATCGGCCCCTCGACGGTGCGCGACACGATCTCGGTGTCGCCGTGGAAGCGCTCGGCATGCGCCAGCAGGTCGGAAATCAGCAACGGCCGGTCCATCATCTGTCCATGCAGCATCACGTATCTCCCCTTTTATCGGTATGAGTCCACACGTTACGCCGCGCTGGAGCATTCGCTCCAATCATATTTTCTGATGGCCGACTACCGTCCAATTTATATATTTGTCATTAATCGGCTCAGCTTTTCACCGGCCGCTTGGCCAGCATCCGCTGCAAGGTACGGCGGTGCATGTTTAGCGCGCGCGCCGTCGCGGAGATATTGCCGTCGTGCTCGGCCAGCACCCGCTGCAGATGCTCCCAGGTGACGCGGCGCAGCGACATCGGCTGCGGCGCCACCGGCAGCGCCGGATTGGCCGCCTGCTGGTCGAAGGCGGCCAGGATCTCGTCGACGCCGGCCGGCTTGGCCAGATATTGCACCGCGCCGAGCTTGGTCGCCTCGACGGCGGTGGCGATGCTGGCGTAGCCGGTCAGCACGACGATGGCGCTGTCGGGACTGATCGCCCGCAGCGCCGGCAGCAGGCTGAGACCGCTGTCGCCGTCCAGGTTCAGGTCCAGCAGGATGCGCGCCGGCCGCTCGGCGGCCCGCTCCAGCGCCTCGTCGGCGCTCCTGGCCCAGGCGACCGCATGGCCGCGCCGCGTCAGCGAGCGCGCCAGCACCGTCGCGAAGGCCTCGTCGTCGTCTATCAGCAGAAAAGCGCTCACGCGTCCTCCTCCAGCGCCAACGGCAGTTCGATGCGGGCGCGCACGCCGCCGTCGGCGCGGTTGTCCAGGCTCAGCGTGCCGCCCAGCCGCGCCAGCGTCGCGTGGCTGAGCAGCATGCCCAGGCCCAGGCCGGCCGGCTTGGCCGATTCCAGCGGCGCCAAGCCGGCTCGGGCCAGCTGCGCCCCGCTCAGACAGCCCCGGCGGTTGACGATGTCCAGGCTCAGCGTCCGCCCGTCTAGCCGCGCCGTCACCTCCACCGCGCCGCCGCCGGCCTCGGCCGCGTTGTTGATCAGATTGAACAGCGCCGGCCAGAAGGCCGTATCCAGCCTGACCGGCGGATCGTCGCCGTCCGGCGCCCGCCAGTCCAGCCTCAGGTCCGGCCGCAGGCTGCGCCAGCCCTCCAGCCGCTCGGCCAGCGCGGCGAACAGGGGCTGCGGCCCGGGGCTGGGCTCGGAACCGTGCTTGAGCCTGGCCAGCGCAGAACGGCAGCTGCCCAGCTGCGCCCGCATCAGCAGCAGATCCTGCCGCAGCGCCTCGTCGCCATGGCGCTCGCCGAGCAATTCGTCCACCAGCAGCGTCATCGTGTTCAGCGGCGTCGACAGCGAATGGGCGGCGCCGGCCGCCTGCATGCCGACGGCCAGCAGCTGCTCGTCGCGCAGCTGGGTCTCGCGCGCCTGGGCCAGCGCGTCGCCCTGATGGCGCAGCTGCCGCGCCAGCCGCGACACGAAGCCGGCGATCAGCAGCGCCGACAGCGCGAAGCTGAGCCACATGCCGGACAGGTGCAGATTGAAGGCGTAGGCGGCGTTGCCGCCGTTCAGCGGCCAATCCAGATGCCATTCGAACAAGAGGCCGTAGGCGGTCACGCTGAGCAGCGCCAGCAGCCAGGCGAACCAGCCCGGCGACAGCAGCGCGGCGAACAGCACCGGCGGCAGGTACAGCGAGGCCAGCGGATTGGCGGCGCCGCCGCTGAAGGCCAGCAGCTCGGTCAACACCAGCACGTCGAAGAGCAGGCCGAGCCGCAGCGCCGATTCGGCCTTCACCCCCCAGCCGGGCAAGCGCGACAGCACAAGATTGACCAGGGCCAGCGTCGCCAGCGCCTGGCCGACCAGCAGCCACGGCAGCGCCAGGCCATCCAGCGCGCAGCCGGCCAGCATCGCCAGCGCGAGCAGCAGCATCAGCCAGCGCAGCCGGCTGACGCGGCGGCCGGCCTGCAGCGGGTCCCCGGCCGGTTCGGCCTCCAATATCGCATTCCGTTTCATGCCGCCACTGTACACCAAGCCCGCCCCCGCCGCGGCTGCGACAATATGCCGCATTCCTCACCAGAACAGTTTCCACTAGCATCGCCGGCATAAAACCATAAGCCCGACATTCCGCGATGAACCTGAATCCCCTGTTGCTGCCCGTGCCGCTGGCGCTGGCGGCCGGCGCCGCCGTGGGCGCCGATCTGCCCGAATTCCACGCCGACACCATCGTCGTCACCGCCGTCAGGACCGAGCAGCCGCTGCGGGTCGAGACCGATCCGCGCGCGCCGCGGCAGCCGGTGCCGGCCGGCGACGGCGCCGACCTGCTGAAAACCATTCCCGGCTTCGACGTGGTGCGCAAGGGCGGCAGCTCCGGCGACCCGCTGCTGCGTGGCCTCGGCGGCTCCCGCCTGAACATCCTGGCCAACGGCGGCTTCGTCTACGGCGGCTGCCCGGGCCGGATGGACCCGCCCACCGCCTATCTGTTTCCCGACGCCTACGACAAGCTGGTGGTGATCAAGGGGCCGCAGTCGGTCAAATACGGCGGCGCGCTGATCGCCGGCGCCGTCAGCTTCGAGCGCCGGACCCGGCCGTTCGACGAGGCCGGCCTGCGCTTCGACGGCAGCGCGCTGGCCGGCTCCGCCGAGCGCTACGACGGCTACGCCGACCTGACGCTGGGCGGTCCGCTCGGCTATCTGCGGCTGATAGATTCGCACAACCAGGCCGGCGACTACCGCGACGGTGACGGCCGCAAGGTCCACTCGGCCTACCGCCGCGACAGCCAGAGCGTGATCGCCGGCTTCACGCCGGGCCGCGACACCACGCTGGAGTTGTCCGGCGACTTCGGCCGCGGCCACGCCGCCTACGCGGACCGGATGATGGACGGCAGCCAGTTCGACCGCAGCGCCTGGGGCTTCAAGGCCGAGCAGCGCAATATCGCGCCGTGGCTGGACGCGGTCAGGCTGGCGGCCAACCACAGCTACGCCGACCACGTGATGGACAACTATTCGCTGCGGCCGCTGGCGCCGGGCAGGCCGCCGCGCGCCAGCAACCCGGACCGCAACACCGACGCCGCCAAGCTGGAAGCGGACCTGGCGTTCTCCGACATCGACCTGACCATCGGCGTCGACTGGCAGAACGACCGCCACACCAGCCGCGCCGGCGGACTCGACTACGCCGTCCTGCCGCGGGTGGCCGACCAGCATCTGCAGCGCGCCGGCCTGTACGCCGAAGGCAGCGCCCCGCTGTACGGCGGCAAGCTGGTGGCCGGCTGGCGCCACGACCGCGTGCGCGCCTATTACGACGCCGCCGCCGGCCGCGGCGAGCAGCTGCAGGACTACCGGCTGTACAGCGGCTTCGCCCGCTACGAATACAAGCTGGGCGACTGGACGCCGTACGCCGGCGTCGGCGTCGCCCAGCGCGCGCCGGACTACTGGGAACGCAGCTATGTCGCCGCCGGCAGGCCGGTGCTGCAGCCTGAGCGCAACACCCAGCTCGACTTCGGCGCGCTGTACCACGGCGACAAGCTCAGCGCTTCGCTGTCGGCCTACCTAGGCCGCATCGACGACTTCCTGCTGGTCGACCGGACCGCCGCCCAGGCCACCCGCAACATCCAGGCCGTCCGCTACGGCCTCGAGGCAGACGCCTCCTGGCAATTCGCGCCGGAATGGCGGCTGGCCGGCAGCGCCGCCTACAGCTGGGGCGCCAACGCCACCGACGACAGGCCGCTGGCGCAGACGCCGCCGCTGAGCGCCACGCTGAGCCTGGCCTGGGATAACCAGACCTGGGCCGCCGCCGCCGTCTGGCGCGTGGCCGCCGGCCAGGATCGCTACGCCGTCGGCCAGGGCAATATCGCCAGCCAGGATCTCGGCCCGACGCCGGGCTTCGCCGTGCTGTCGCTGAACGGAGGCTGGCGGATCAGCAAGGCGCTGAAGCTGACCGCCGGCATCGACAATCTGCTGAACCGCGGCTACGCCGAGCACGTCAGCAGCGGCGGCGCCGACGTCGCCGGCTACGATCGCGCCCTGCGCGTCAACGAGCCGGGCCGCACGCTGTGGATGAAGCTGCAGGCGCATTGGTAATACCCAAGGGGAGATCAAGATGAAGCGCAACTGGATTCTCGTGCCCGGCCTGTGCCTGGGACTGGCCGCCTGCCTCGGCGGCGGCGTCAACAGCAGCGGCGATCAAAATCAGGATGCCGCGCGCCCCGACCCCGGCTACGGCGGCGGCGACACCATCGTCCGTTTCGCGCTGAAGGCCGGCGGCCAGCCGGTGGGCTGCCATACCCGCATCGCCGGCATCGGTAGCGGCCAGACCCAGGCCACGCTGGCCGAGGGCATGCTCTACGTCCACGACGTGGCCCTGATCAACAGCCGCGGCCAGGAAGTGCCGCTGCGGCTGGACCAGGGCAGCAAATGGCAATACCTGAACCTGGCGCTGCTGGACTTCGCCGGCGGCAGCTGCAAGGACCCGTCGCGCGACGACGGCGACACCCCGGTCTACCAGCCGCTGGCCGGCGGCAACAGCGAGGTGGTCGGCAGCGTGCCGGCGGATACCTATACCGGCCTCAGCTTCCAGGTCGGCGTGCCGGTGTCGGCCAAGAACGCCAAAGGCGAGGACGTCGCGCTGAACCACCAGCCGGCGCACAGCCCGCCGCACCCGATACTCGGCGTCTACTGGCTGATGTGGGAATGGCAGTCCGGCCACCGCTTCATGCGCGTCGATCTGGCGCCCGAGGGCGGCGTCAGGCGCGCCGACGGCAGCACCGGCGACCGCTGGGCCTTCCACCTCGGCTCCACCGACTGCCAGGCCGACGCCGCCGCCGTCGGCGGCTACCGCTGCGGCAAGCCCAACCGCTTCAAAGTGGTGTTCGACCGCTTCGATCCGAAGTCCGACCAGGTGGTGCTGGACCTGCAATCGCTGTTCGCCGGCAACGACATCGGCCGCGACGACAGCGCCGACTTCGGCTGCAAATCCAACGCCACCGACGCCGAGTGCCGGCCGATCTTCGAGCGGCTGGGCCTGAGGCTGAACGACAGCGCGCCGGGCGCCGGCGACGGCGGCCGGCCGCTGGACGACGGCCGTCATTCGCGCGTGTTCCGGCTGGAGAAGACCGCCCGATGAAGCCGCTCGCCGCGCTGGCGCTGGCCGTCCTGCTCGCCGCCGGCGGCCGGGAGCCGCTGGCGCCGCCGGCCCCGGCCGGCGACTGGCGCTGGAAGCTGCCGACCGGCGTGGCGCCGCCGCCGGTGCCGGCCGACAATCCGATGAGCCTGGCCAAGTTCGAGCTGGGCCGGCGGCTGTTCTACGACAAGCGCCTGTCCGGCAACGGCGGCGTCAGCTGCGCCAGCTGCCATCAGCAGCGGCTGGCCTTCAGCGACGGCGTCGCGCTGTCCGTCGGCGCCACCGGCGAGCGCACGCTGCGCAATGCCCAGCCGCTGGCCAACGTCGCCTGGCGCAAGAGCTACACCTGGGCCAATTATTCGCTGACGACGCTGGAGCGGCAGATGGACGGGCCGCTGTTCCGCACCGATCCGGTCGAGATGGGCATCAACGACGGCAATCGGCAGGCGGTGCTGGCGCGGCTGACGGCCGATCCGCTGTACCGGCGCGAGTTCGCCCGCGTGTTTCCCGGCGAGGCGAGGCCGCTGACGCTGGCCAATATCGTCAAGGCCGTCGCCAGCTTCGAGCGCGGCATCGTATCCTTCGACTCGCGCTACGACCGCCACCAGGCCGGCACGGCCCGGCTGTCCGCCGCCGAGTTGCGCGGGCTCTCGCTGTTCCGCTCGGAGCGGGGCCAGTGCTTCCGCTGCCACGGCAGCGCCGATTTCGACGAGCAGATGGCCGGTCAGGGCCGGGGCCTGCCGTTCCGCAACATCGGCCTGTACGACATCGACGGCGACGGCGGCTATCCCTTCCCCAACCGCGGCGCGCTGGAATTGAGCGGCCGGCCGGCCGACATGGGCCGCTTCCGCAGCCCCGGCCTGCGCAACGTCGCGCTGACCGCGCCGTATATGCACGACGGCAGCGTCGCGACGCTGGAGGAGGCGGTGCGCGTCCACGCCGAACACGGCCGCGGCGACGGCCGCCGCAACCGCTGGAAAGATCCGCTGATAGACCGCATCCGGCTGACGCCGGCCGAACAGGCCGACATCGTCGCCTTCCTGAAGACGCTCACCGACGAGACGCTGACCGTCGATCCGCGGCTGGCCGACCCGTTCGCCGCCGTACCCGAAGCCGGTCGATGACGGCGGCCTGCCAGTCTGCTACGCTGGAAGCCTTTTGCCACCTGCCGAACCCGGATGAAGACTCCCTACCTGAAGATACTGGCCTGCGGGCTGACGCTGTTCATCCTGCTGGGCCCGCTGGTGGCGCTGCTGGCCAGCGGCGTGGTGCCGATGATGGCCTATCTGATGGGCGCGGTGCCGGCGCTGGTCTTCGGCCTGCTGCTATGCCTGCTGCGGATCGCGATGGACGGCCCGATAGGTCGCTGGCGGGAACTGTGGCCGGCCTGGCTGCTGGCGCTGGCCGCCTTCGTTCCCGGCGCCTTCAGCGGCAGCGTCGTGACGCTGTTGTACGCCCGCGTCGCCGAACCGCTGCTGTACAACGACTGGATGACGATGTATCTGGGCGCGATGGCCGGCGGTGTCTGCAACGCGCTGTTCTGGCGGATGCGCTTCGGCGCGCCCGCCGCCCCCTGATAGCGAGAAGCCCATGCCCCATTGCGTAATCGAATGCTCGGCCCAGATCGCCGCCCAGCCCGACATCGACCGGCTGCTGCAATCGGCCCACCAGGCCGCCGACGCCAGCGGCCTGTTCGAGAGCCACGACATCAAGGTCAGGCTGCTGCCCTACGAGGACTATCTGGTCGGCGGCAAGGACCAGGACTTCGTCCACATCGTCTGCCACATCCTGGCCGGACGCAGCGACGAACAGAAAGGCCGGCTGGCCGACAGCCTGGTCCGCACGGTCTGCGCCTGGCTGCCCGACGTCGCCATGGTCAGCTGCGAGGTCCGCGACATCGTCCGCGCCCACTACAGCAACCGCCGCCAGGTCATGGCTGATAGCTAAAAAAAAAGCCCGCCCGGCAAGGGCGGGCTGGCAACCGTTGTCTGCCGGACGCCTGTCGCGCCCGAGCCTTCACAGCATACCGCAGCGCGCCGCCACCGGCCTGCGACCGATTGTCGCAGGCCGCGTCATATTTCCGCCTCCTACTATTCACTTTGCCGTCAACAAAGCCTCACGCGTCTGTCACCTCGGCATTGCAGCATGAGATAGTCATCACGTCTCACGGACTTCGCCATGCAGCCAGACTCCGCTTCCGACGCCCCCCGCCGACTGCGCAGCATCTGGATCTCCGACGTCCATCTCGGCACCGCCGGCTGCCGCGCCGACCACCTGCTCGATTTCCTGCGCGAACACGAATCGGACTACCTGTATCTGGTCGGCGACATCGTCGACGGCTGGCAACTGAGAAAATCCTGGTACTGGAAGCAGAGCCACAACGACGTGGTGCAGAAGCTGCTCAGGAAGGCGCGCAAGGGCTGCCAGGTGATCTACATCCCCGGCAACCACGACGAGGCGGCGCGGCAATACTGCGGGCTGGACTTCGGCGGCGTCGCGATACGCCACGAGGCCGAACACCTGACCGCCGACGGCAAGCGCCTCCTGGTGCTGCACGGCGACGAATTCGACGGCGTGATCCAGTACGCCAAGTGGCTGGCCTATCTCGGCGACAATCTGTACACGCTGATCCTGCAGCTGAATCGCGGCTTCAACTGGGTACGGACCCGGCTGGGACTGCCGTACTGGTCGCTGTCGCAATACCTGAAGCACAAGGTGAAGAACGCGGTGAACTTCATCAGCCAGTTCGAAACCATACTGGCCGGCGAGGCGCGGCGGCGCGGTTTCGACGGCGTGATCTGCGGCCACATCCACAAGCCGGAAGTCAGGATGATAGACGGCATCCTGTACGGCAACAGCGGCGACTGGGTGGAAAGCCTGTCGGCGCTGGTCGAGCACCCGGACGGGCGCCTGCAGGTGCTGCACTGGACCGCGCCGCTCCGGCCCGCCGCGGCCGCCGAGCTCGCGGCCGAGACCGACCCCATCCCGTCCCCCGAGGAGTCGTCATGCGCATCATGATCGTCACCGACGCCTGGAAGCCGCAGGTCAACGGCGTGGTCCGCTCGCTGACCGAGACCGTCCGCGAGCTGGACGGCTTCGGCCACCAGGTCAATATGATCACGCCGCTGGAGTTCCGCACGATACCCTGCCCCACCTATCCGGACATCCGGCTGTCGCTGCTGCCGTACCGCCAGGTGGCGCAACGGATCTCCGGCTTCGCGCCCGACGCCGTCCACATCGCCACCGAGGGACCGCTGGGCCTGGCCGCCCGGCGCTACTGCCTGAACCGCGGCCTGGCCTTCACCACCGCCTACCACACCCGCTTCCCCGAATACATCCACGCCCGCTGCCGGCTGCCGCTGGACATCAGCTACGCCTGGATGCGGCGCTTCCACAACGCCTCGCAGGCGGTGATGGTGCCGACCCGCTCCATCGCCGACGACCTGGCGGCGCGGGGCTTCGACAACATCAAGCTGTGGAGCCGCGGCGTCGACACCGCGATGTTCTCCCCCGGCGAACGGCAGCGGCTGGACGAATCCGCTCCGCCGCGCTTCGTCTACATCGGCCGGGTGGCGGTGGAAAAGAATATCGAGGCCTTCCTGAAACTGGACCTGCCCGGCAGCAAATGGGTGGTCGGCGACGGTCCGCTGCTGGCCCGGCTGAAGCAGGAATACCCGGACGTGTACTTCGCCGGCGTGTTCCCGCAGCAGGAGCTGGCGCGCTTCTACCGCGCCGCCGACGTCTTCGTGTTTCCCAGCCTGACCGACACCTTCGGCCTGGTGCTGCTGGAGGCGATGGCCTGCGGCACGCCGGTCGCGGCCTTCCCGGTCGCCGGTCCGCTGGACGTGGTCGGCGACAGCGGCGCCGGCGCGCTGGACTGGGACCTGCGCGCGGCCTGCCTGAAGGCGCTGGAAATCGACCGCGACCTGGTGCGCCGGGTGGCCGAGCGCTATTCCTGGCAGGCGGCCAGCCGCCAGTTCGAATCCCATCTCCGGCCGAATGCGGCCACCGCCGCAGCGGCCGCCGCGACAGCCGATTGAAAAACGCTTGATTCAGCAGCTGTAAGCGCTATATTGGAAAAGTTGAAGCGGCAGGGAGGATGAAGCATATGTCAGGCAACACGGCCAGGCGACCTTGCGCTTAACACGGCATTGAGGCCGCGCCCAGACAGCGGCGACGGCCGGCACCGGAGGTGTCCGCAATGCCCGAACCAGCATCCAGGACGGATGCGCCATCTTTTCAAAGCCGCCAGCCGGCCAGGCAGCACTCGCCGATTCGCAACCGGCACGATGAATCGAAGTTTCACACAGCTAGACCAGACGGAAACCCCGTTTCCGGAAATGCGCCCATACGAGGGCCAGCGATGACGTACCGGCGGCGTGCAGGATAGGCAGTGCCGGCAGCCGCCCCCCGCTTCAACACGGTCCCGCCCGTCGCGGCGAGGGCCGATGCGCACAGCCAGACCGGCGTCCGGCATCGATCTCAGACGCGGCTGAGCGCATCCCGGCAATCATCCAGAGGGCGTCCCATCACCGGGACGCCCTTTTCGTTTATGGCCAAACCGCTTCGCCGGCGTCGCCGCAAATAACGTCCAGCGCTAAAAAAATCATCAAACAATCTTCCGGCCGGCCGCCGCTGTCGGGTAACATGCGCTATCCGCGCGGAACTGCGTCCGCGCCGTTTCACGATCGCGTCCGGCCGCCGGCCGGCGCCGTCCCAAGACACTGCCGCATGGCGCGCGCCATGCGGTCGCACAACACCCGACGCCGCACGTACGAGCAGGGGGCTGGCAAACGGGTTAAAATCATTGCGACGCAACATTTTCCGATCTTTATTGAGTGAGCCGCACAAGACATGTCCTCTCCCAATCTGACCGCTGAAAAAGTCCTGTCCGTCCACCACTGGAACGACACCCTTTTCAGCTTCACCTGCACCCGCGACGCGGGTTTGCGCTTCATCAACGGCCAGTTCGTCATGATAGGCCTGGAAGTCAACGGCAAGCCGCTGATGCGGGCCTACTCCGTCGTCAGCTCCAACTACGAAGAGCACCTGGAGTTCTACAGCATCAAGGTGCAGGACGGCCCGCTGACCTCCAAGCTGCAGCATCTGCAGGTCGGCGACACCGTCATGATCAGCAAGAAGCCCACCGGCACGCTGGTGCAGGACAATCTGCTGCCGGGCAAGAACCTGTATCTGCTGTCGACCGGCACCGGCCTCGCCCCCTTCATGTCCATCATCAAGGACCCGGAGGTGTACGAGCGCTACGACAAGGTGATCCTGACCCACGGCGTGCGCTGGGTCAGCGAGCTGGGCTACCACGATTACATCACCAAGGAATTGCCGGAAAACGAATTCTTCGGCGAGATGGTGCGTGAAAAGCTGATCTACTATCCGACCGTCACCCGCGAGCCGTTCCGCAACCAGGGCCGTCTGACCGACCTGATCACCAACGGCAAGCTGTGCGCCGACATCGGCCTGCCGCAGCTGAATCCGGAACACGACCGCGTGCTGATCTGCGGCAGCCCGAGCATGCTGCACGATCTGTGCGAAATCCTGAACGGCATGGGCTTCAAGGAATCGCCGCGGATGGGCGAACCGGCCGACTACGCGATCGAACGCGCCTTCGTCGAGAAATAAGGCGCCCCGCTCCGGCGGAACGCGCACAGCCCCGCAGGCCAGGCCGCGGGGCTGTTTTATTCCGCCTGCAGGCAAAACAAGGGGGAGGCCTAAGCCTCCCCTGTTTTTATGCGAGCCAGACGGTGGTCTGTTTGATTACTTGGCGGCCGAAGCGGCTGCCTTGTGCGCCTTCTTCGCGTGATGCTTGTGGGCCTTCTTCGCTGCCGGGGCGGAGGCGTCGGTCTTGGCGGCCTGAGCCTTTTGAGCGGCGGAAGCTTCCTTCTTGGCGGCGTGCTTCTTCGCAGCGTGCTTGTGGGCCTTCTTCGCTACCGGGGCGGAAGCGTCGGCCTTGGCGGCTTGAGCCTTTTGAGCGGCGGAAGCTTCCTTCTTGGCGGCGTGGTGCTTCTTGGCGTGGTGCTTGTGAGCCTTCTTCGCTACCGGAGCGGAAGCGTCGGCCTTGGCGGCTTGGGCTTTCTGAGCGGAAGCTTCCTTCTTGGCGGCGTGCTTCTTGGCCTTCTTGGCCTTAGGAGCGGACGCGTCAGCCTTGGCGGCCTGGGCCTTCTGGGCAGCCGGAGCGGACGCATGCTTCTTCACGCCGACTTTCTTCTTGGCGGCCTTCTTGGCCGGGGCGGAGGCGTCGGACTTGGCGGCCTGGGCCTTCTGGGCGGAAGCTTCCTTCTTGGCGGCGTGCTTCTTGGCCACGTGCTTGTGGGCCTTCTTGGCGGCCGGCGCGGAGGCCTCGGCCTTCGCTGCCTGGGCCTTCTGGGCCGAGGCGGTCACTTTTTCAGCCTTCTTGGCGTGGTGGATCTTGGCCGGGGTTTTCTTATCGGCCTTCTTGGCGGCCGGGGCGACCTTGGCCGCCGGAGCGGAGGCGGTGATGGCTTGGGCGGCGAAACCAGCGGCGGAACTCAGGCCAAAGACGGCGGACAGGGCAAGAACGGTCAGCTTTTTCATGATTCATCTCCAGGTCGGTAACGGCGGCTTTCGTTCGCCGTAAGGCACCGTGTTTGGTGTTTCCTTGAGTCGTATCCTAGCCCTCCCCCCTCCACCCGTCTGTTAGCGCCTTGTAAGCCCATGTAACGCGACGTACAGCCTTTCGCCGCCAAGCAAGCCGCAGATCCCGCGTTGCGCCTCCTTGCCGTACGATTGCTACTGTCCGCGTCGGCGCGCCTTGGCTCAGCGGCTCCGGTACGCTGCGGCAAGCCCGGTTTTCAATCGCGCCGCGTCGCGACGACGATCTGGTAGACGCCGCCGAACACGGTGCGCTTGCTCCATTCGAAAGCGCCGGCCTCGGCGGCGTAGCCGGAGATCTCCCGCGTCCACAGCGCCTCGGCGAACGGCTCCAGCCGCCGGTTCACCCACTTCAGCAACCAGCCTATCGGCTGCCACGGACGGGGGCGGTGGTAGTCGACGAAGAGGGCCCGGCCGCCCGGCGCCACCTGGGCCAGCATATTGGCGACGATGGCGGTTTTCTTGTCCTCCGGCACCTCGTGCAGCAGGAAGAAGCTGCACACCAGGTCCTGCGGCTGCTCCGGCCGGAACATCGCGGCGTCGGCGCGCTCCAGCCGCGCCTGCGGCAGGCCGGCGAGCTTGCCGGCGGCCAGTTCCACCTGTATCGGCGTGACGTCGGTCAGCGTGAAGCGGCCGGCGGCGCCGACCCGCGCCGCGGCGCGCGCCACCAGGTCGCCGTAGACATGGGCGACCTGCCATACCTTGTCGCCGGGCCGGATCAGGTCCAGATAGGCGCGCATCAGCCGGCGGTCGTTGCCGAACAGCAGCGTGCTGACCACCAGCTTGCGGTCCAGCAGCCGCGCCTTGCGCGGGTTGACGTAGGCCCAGTCGTACACCTCGACCATATAGTCGGGGACGTCGCGGTAATAGGGATCGACGGTGGTGCGTGTGTGCAATGTGGTCATGGCGGGCTGCCGCTCGATGTTATTGGATGGAAGCAGCTTAGCAAGCCCTCCGGCCGGCCGGCTTGAGCCAGGCCAAACCTTGCCCCGACCGCGCTCCTCCGGCCCGACCGGAAACGAAGCGGCCCGGCGCAGGGCCGGGCCGTCGGGCGGGAAAACGGGCCGCTCAGTCGGCCAGCGTCAACACCACCGGGGTGTGGTCGGACGGGCGCTCCCACTTGCGCGGCGCCTTGTCTATCTCGCAGGCCTCGGCGCGGGCCTTCAGCGCGTCGCTGACCAGGATGTGGTCGATGCGCACGCCCTTGTTGCGGCGGAACATCATCTGCCGGTAATCCCACCAGCTGTACTGCTTCTCCTCCTGGTTGAACAGGCGGAAGCTGTCGGACAGGCCCAGCGCGATCAGCCGGCGGAAGGCGTCGCGCTCCGGCGTGCTGCACAGCACCTGCTCGCGCCAGCCTTCCGGATCGTAGACGTCGCGGTCTTCGGGCGCGATATTGTAGTCGCCCAGCAAGAGCAGCTCCGGATGGCGGGCCAGCTCGGCGGCGACATGGCCCTCCAGCTTGGACAGCCATTCGAGCTTGTACGGGTATTTGGGGGAGTCGACCGCCTCGCCGTTGACGAAATAGGCGCAGATCACCCGCACGCCGTTCACGGTGGCGGCGATCACGCGGCGCTGCTCGTCGCCGTAGCCGGGAATGCCGGCGACGACGTCGCTCATCTCCAGCGGCGCCTTGACCAGGATGGCGACGCCGTTATAGGTCTTCTGGCCGAACCAGGCGGCACGGTAGCCGGCGGCCTCGATCTCGGCCAGCGGGAAGGCGTCCTGGTCCATCTTCAGTTCCTGCAGGCACAGCACTTCGACGCCGGTGTCGGCCAGCCATTGCAGCACTTGCGGCAGTCGGACTTTCAGCGAATTGACGTTCCAGGTGGCGAAACGCATCGGCGCTCTCTCCATGACGGGCTTAAAGGCCGACACCATAACAGCCGCGCGCGCCGCTGTGCAGGGGGCCGGACAAAAAAACGCCCCCGCTGTTGGCGGAGGCGTGGAATAGACACTATATCACTACCCCTGATACGCGTCTGGCTCGCTTGCTGCTCCGGAAGACAACCCTGAGCACTTGATTAGAGCCGGGCGTCTCCGGGGGAGTTCCGGTGCCGGAAAGTTTTTTTACGCCGCGTCGGCGACCATGCCGGAATGGCGCAGCAGCGCGTCGATCTGCGGATCCCGGCCGCGGAAGGCGCGGAACGACTCCAGCGCCGGGCGGCTGCCGCCGACGGCCAGGATTTCGTTCCAGAAGCGCCGACCGGTCTCGGCGTCGGCGCCGCCGACTTCCTCGAAGGCCGCGTAGGCGTCGGCCGACAGCACCTCGGCCCATTTGTAGCTGTAGTAGCCGGCCGCGTAGCCGCCGGCGAAGATGTGGCCGAAGCTGTTGGGGAAGCGGTTGTAGGCCGGCGGGAAGTTGACCGCCACCTCTCGGCGCACCTGGTCCAGCAGCTCCAGCCAGTCGCCGTTGTCGGCGTCGAAGGCGCTGTACAGCGTCAGGTCGAACAGCGCGAACTCCAGCTGGCGGACGGTGGCCATGCCGCTCTGGAAGTTCTTGGCGGCCAGCATCTTGTCGTACAGCGCGCGCGGCAGCGGCGCGCCGGTCTCGGCATGCGAAGTCATGCCCTGCAGCACGTCCCATTCCCAGGCGAAGTTCTCCAGGAACTGGCTGGGCAGCTCGACCGCGTCCCACTCGACGCCGTTGATGCCGGAGACGCCCAGCTCGTCGACGCGGGTCAGCATGTGGTGCAGACCGTGGCCGAACTCGTGGAACAGCGTGATCACCTCGTCGTGGGTGAACAAGGCCGGCTTGTCGCCGACCGGACGGCTGAAGTTGCAGGTCAGGTAGGCGACCGGCGTCTGCAGCGTCCCGCCGGCCTTGCGGCGGCCGCGGGCGTCATCCATCCAGGCGCCGGAACGCTTGCCGTCGCGGGCGTACAGGTCGAAGTAGAAGCTGCCGAGCAGCTCGCCGTCCTTCAGGATGTCGTAGAAGCGCACGTCCGGATGCCAGACCGGCGCGCTGCTTGCGCGCACCTCGACGCCGAACAGCTTGTTGACGACGCCGAACAGGCCCTGCACCACCTTGGCTTCCGGGAAGTACTGCTTCACCTCCTGCTCGGAGAAGGCGTAGCGGGCGACGCGCAGCTTCTCGGCGGCGTAGGCCAGGTCCCAGGCCTGCAGCTCGCCCAGGCCCAGCTCGGCGCCGGCGAACGCTTCCAGCTCCTGCCTGTCCTTGATGGCGAACGGCTTGGCCTTGGCCGCCAGATCGCGCAGGAAGGCGATGACCTGCTCCGGGCTTTCCGCCATCTTGGTGAACAGCGACAGCTCGGCGAAGTTGGCGAAGCCCAGCAGCTGCGCCTCCTCGCGCACCAGCTTCAGCTTCTCGCGGATGATGGGGCCGTTGTCGCGCTCGGCCGGGCCGAACTCGGACGCGCGCTGTACATAGGCCTGGTACAGCTTCTCGCGCAGCGCGCGGTTGTCGGCGTATTGCAACACCGGGAAGTAGAACGGGAACTGCAGCGTGATCTTGTAGCCGGTCTTGCCGTCGCCTTCGGCGGCGGCGGCGAACAGCTCGAGCGAATCGTCGGGCACGCCGGCCAGCTCGGCCTTGTCTTCGATATAGAGGCTGAAGGCGTCGGTGGCGTCCAGCACGTTCTGCTCGAACTTGGCCGAGAGTTCGGCCAGCCGGGTCTGGATGGCGGCGAAGCGCTCCTTGGCCGCGGTCTCCAGCTCGGCGCCGGACAGGCGGAAGTCGCGCAGATCGTTCTCGACGATCTTCCTGCGCGCCGCGCCATAGGACGCGTACTCGCCGCCGGCCGCCAGCGCCTTGAAGCGGGCGAACAACGCCAGGTTCTGCCCCATCTCGGTCCAGAATTCGGACACGCGCGCGATGTTGGCGTTATAGGCGTCGCGCAGCTCCGGCGTGCTGACCACCGCGTTCAGATGCCCGACCACGCCCCAGGCGCGCGACAGCCGCTCGGTGGCGTCGGTCAGCGGATTGACGAAGTTGTCCCAGCCCGGCTCGCCGCCGTCGGCCGTCAGCCTGGCCACCGCGGCGCGCGCCTCCGCCAGCAGCGTGTCGATGGCGGGGCCGATGTGTTCGGGACGGATGTCCTCGAAACGCGGCAGGTTGGAGAAATCAAGTAAGGGGTTCTGGCTCATGGCTTCGACATCCTGTCGGGGCGGACTGATTATGATAAGGGAATTTGCGCGCCGGCGCGCGGGGCCGGCACAATGCATCATTGCAGAGATAAGGACGAAACGATGAAAAGCAATATCCGCCAGTACGACGGCCATCACCCGGCCATCGCCGACGGCTGCTACGTCGACCCGGCCGCCGTCGTCGTCGGCGAGGTGACGCTGGAGGCCGGCGCCTCGGTATGGCCGTTCGCGGTGCTGCGCGGCGACGTCAACCGCATCCATGTCGGCGAGAACAGCAATGTCCAGGACTTCGCGATGCTGCACGTCAGCCACAAGAGCGCCGCCGATCCGGAAGGCGCGCCGTTGATCATAGGCCGCCACGTCACCATAGGCCACCACGTGACGCTGCACGGCTGTACGATAGGCGACGAGGTGCTGATAGGCATAGGCAGCATCGTTCTGGACCGCGCAGTGATAGAGGACAGGGTGCTGGTCGGCGCCGGCAGCCTGGTGCCGCCGGGCAAGCGGCTGGCATCCGGCTATCTCTACCTGGGCAACCCGGTGAAGCAGGCTCGGCCGCTGACCGAGAAGGAGCTGGCCTACTTCAGGTATTCGGCCGAGCACTATCTGCGCGTGGCCGACAAGCACAAGGTCAATCTGGAGGATTGAGCGATGGAGCAGCCCGATCGTGAAGAGGAACTGGAATATGTCGGCTTCTGGGCGCGGGTGCTGGCCAGCCTGGTCGACACCGTGCTGCTGCTGCTCGTGTCGGCGCCGCTGCTGTGGCTGCTGGTCGGACGGGAAGCGGCGAGCGCCGACGGCATGCCCAGCCTGGCCGAGCTCGGCGGCGTCGGCTCGCTGGGCGAATTCCTGATCAACTACCTGCTGCCGGCGGCGGCCGTCATCCTGTTCTGGATCTACAAGAGCGCGACGCCGGGCAAGATGATGCTGGGCGCGCGGGTGGTGGACGCCGACACCGGCGCGCCGCTGACGCCGGGCCAGGCGACGCTGCGCTACCTCGGCTATTTCGTCTCCATCATTCCGTTCTGCCTGGGCCTGTTCTGGGTCGGCCTAGACGCTCGCAAGCAGGGTTGGCACGACAAGCTGGCGCGCACCGTGGTGGTGCGCCGCAAGCCGCAGCCGGCCGCCTTTCCGGGCCGCCGCTAAGCCGGCGCCAGCCGGCCGCGCGGCATCTCCGTCCGCCCCGGCTCGGCGCGGGCTGGCGCGTCCAGCCGGAACCAGGCCAGCGCCTGATTGAGCCCGCCGGCCGACTCCGCCAGTTCTTCCATCAACGGCTCGGCCTCGCGCATCTGCTGCTCGATATGCTGGGCCAGGCTGGCCAACTCATGGCCGTGCTGGCGGATATTGCCGCCGGCCTGGGTCTGCAGTTCACGCGCGGCGCCGATGTCGGCCATCAGCTCGCCCAGGCCCGACAGCGCGCCGTCCACCGCCGACAATGCCCCGTCCAGCGCCAGTTGAGCGTCCAGACCGTCCTGGCCGGCCCTTCCGGCGGCGGCGACCGCTTCGCCCAGCGCGCCCTTGGCCTGCTCCATCTGCCGCAGGCTGTCGAAAATGCCGCTGGTGGCCGAGGCGGTGCGCTCGGACAATTTCCTCACCTCGTCGGCCACCACCGAGAAGCCGCGGCCGGCCTCGCCGGCCCTCGCCGCCTCGATCGCCGCGTTCAGGGCCAATAGATTGGTCTGCTCGGCCACATCGCGGATCAGCGCGCTGATCTGGCCGATCGCCGACAGCGCCTGGCCCAGCGTCTGCATTTCCTGATTGGCGGTGGCGATGCGCTCGGCCAGCCGGCCCATCGTCGCCGCATTGTGCTCGCCCTGGCGGCGCGCCTGGGCGGTGGCCGCCGCCGCGCCGCGCGTGCAGTCCTGCGCCGCCTCGATATGCTGCCCCACCCGCTCCGCGTGGCCGGCGATCTCCGCCGCCGCCTCGTTGCTGAGCTGGCTCTTCTGCGTCTGCTGCCGGCTGGCGTCGGCGCTCTGCCGGGTCAACAGCTGCAAGCGGCGGCTGTCGTCCTGATTCGCGCCGGCATGGCGGCGCACTTCGTCCAGCAAGCCGGCCAGATGGTCCAGAAAGCGGTTGATCCGCGACGCCGCGTGCGCCAGCTCGTCGCCGCCGCGGTCGGGCAGGCGCGCGGCCAGATTGCCCTCGCCCAGCGCGTCGGCGGCCTGGGCCATCGCCGCCAGCTGGCGGCGCAGCCGGCGCGCCAGCGTCAGCTGGATCAGCACCACCAGCACGCTGGCCAAGGCCAGCGGTCCCAGGATCAACGGCGCCAGCCGGGACAGCGCCGCGGCCAGGCCAGCCTTCTCCTCCGCCAGTTCGCCATCCCGCTTCTTCAACTGGACGTCGATCTGCGCGACCAGCGGCGCGAGGTCGTTCTGATAAGCCTGCTCCGGAATCGACAACGCGTCCTGCGGCGCGGTCTCGGCGATGCGGACAGCGCTGCCCAGATTGGCGGCGTAAGCCTGCCAATGGCCGCGCAGCGTGCCGTCAAAAACGCCGGCGTCGGCCGCAGGCAAGGCGTCGTGGATGTCGCGCTGGAGGCCCGCCACCTGCCGCTCGGCCTGTTTCAGGCGCTCGGCGGTTTCCGGCAGCAAGGGATCGGCGCGGGAAAACGACAGCGCCACCGCCTTCAACCGCTGCAGATTGGCCGCCAGCTGCTGCAGGCGATTGTAGTTGTCGACGTGGCGGGTGAAGGAATACAGCTGCTGGCCGGTCAGCGCCATCGCCAGCGCCAGGCTGGCGAGGGTGAAGGCGATGGTCAGCCACAGGCGTTTGATCAGGGACATGTCGGGTGTTGCGCGAGACTTCGGGGCCCTCATCCTAGCCGCCGTTGATGACACGAAGATTTCAAGACATATAAGTTGTAGCAAAAAATGTTCACATTACGTTACAATCCGCGCACCCGTAAATTCGGGTCGGTATGTCAGACAAAATTCAGGGAAACGCCCGCAGTCGGGCGCAACATCATGATTTCCGTCGTCGGCCGATTCCGGCCGTTTCGACACACCCAGGCCGCTGCGGCGCTACCGCCGACGCGGTCCGCCTGTCCGGCAGGCAGGCGCGATTTACATAAGACCGGGCCCACCCGGCTATGTGGGCAACTTCCTCCTGACACGCCCGGCGCGTGCGCGCCAGCGCGGGAGAGTCGTTGCCCGTCATCGTTCAAATGACAGGAGATTCGCCCTTGCAACAACAACACTCCCGCCACATCGGCCCTATCGCGCTGATGCTGACCGGTCTTGGTTCCATCATCGGTTCCGGCTGGCTGTTCGGCGCCGCTCACGCCGCGCAGATCGCCGGCCCGGCCGCCATCGTCGCCTGGATAGTCGGCATGGTGATCATTCTTTCGATCGCGCTGAGCTACGCCGAACTGGGCGCCATGTTCCCCGAATCGGGCGGCATGGTGCGCTACGCCCGCTACTCTCACGGTTCGCTGCTCGGCTTCATCGCCGCCTGGGCCAACTGGATCGCCATCGTGTCGGTGATTCCGATCGAGGCCGAGGCCTCGGTGCAGTACATGAGCACCTGGCCCTACCCGTGGGCGCAGAACCTGTACCACAACGGCGAATTGAGCACCGTCGGCCTGTCCTTCGCCGCCGTGCTGGTGATCGCCTACTTCCTGCTGAACTACTGGGGCGTCAAGCTGTTCGCCAAGGCCAACAGCGCCATCACCATCTTCAAGGTGATCGTGCCGGCGGTGACGGTGGGCGCGCTGGTCTACAGCGGCTTCCACTCTGAAAACCTGAACAACCCGGCGCTGGGCGGCTTCGCGCCGTTCGGCTGGGCCAGCGTGATGACGGCGGTGGCCACCAGCGGCATCGTATTCAGCTTCAACGGCTTCCAGAGCCCGATCAACCTGGCAGGCGAAGCCCGCAATCCGGGCAAGAGCGTGCCTTTCGGCGTGGTCGGCTCCATCCTCCTGGCCGCGGTGATCTACGTCGCGCTGCAAGTGGCCTTCCTCGGCGCGCTGTCGCCGTCCGAGCTGGCGCACGGCTGGAAGGGCCTGGACTTCAGCTCGCCGTTCGCGCAGCTGGCGATGGCGCTGGGCCTGAACTGGCTGATGATGACGCTGTACTTCGACGCCTTCGTCAGCCCCAGCGGCACCGGCGCCACCTATATGGCGTCGACCTCGCGGATGATCTACGGCATGCAGCGCAACGGCACGATGCCGGAGATCTTCGGCCGCATCCATCCGCTGTACCGCATTCCGCGTCCGGCGATGTGGTTCAACCTGGCGGTGTCCTTCGTCTTCCTGTTCTTCTTCCGCGGCTGGGGCACGCTGGCGGCGGTGATCTCGGTCGCCACCGTGATCTCCTACCTGACCGGCCCGATCAGCGCCGCCGCGCTGCGCCGCTGCGCGCCGGACCTGCCGCGCCCGCTGCGCCTGGCCGGCCTGTCCGTCGTCGCGCCGTTCGCCTTCGTCTGCGCCTCGCTGGTGCTGTACTGGGCGCGCTGGCCGCTGACCGGCCAGATCCTGTTCCTGATCGTGGCCGCGCTGCCGGTCTACATCTGGTACCAGGCCAAGGCCGGCTGGCCGGAATTCGCCCGCGAACTGAAGGGCGCGCTGTGGATGGTGCTCTATCTGCCGGCGATGGCGCTGCTGTCCTGGATAGGCAGCACCGACTTCGGCGGCATCGGCATCCTTCCGTACGGCGTCGACATGGCCGTGGTGGCCGCCGCTTCGCTGGGCTTCTATTTCTGGGGCGTCAACAGCGGCTGGTACACCCGCTACCTGCGTGACGAGCATGATCCGAAGCTGGTCGAGGAAATGCAGCGCGACAATGCGCCGTCCGGCAAGCCCGCCGTCCAGCGCGGCTGATTCCCCGGCCCGCGAAAAATAAAGCCGACTGCCTGCGCAGTCGGCTTTTTTTCATGCGGCAACCCGTCCGGCGACGATCAGTAGCGCCACTCGACGGTGGCCGAATAGGCCCGGCCGCGCCCGGTGGCGTTGGGCGTCCAATCGGTCGATTGCAGCGGCATCGCGTTCATCACGTTCAACGGCGCCGAGTAGCTGCGGTTGGTCAGATTGCTGACGCCGGCGCGCAAGGTCAGCTGCTTGTTCAGCTTGTAGTTGGCGTACAGGTCGATCAGCGTCGGCATCGCCTTCATCGGCTCCTTCTCGACATCGCCGGTGACGTCGTCCTGCGTGCGGTCGGCGCTGATGCGGTAACTGTCGCCGTCCTTGCGGAAGATCGCGCCCAGTTCCAGCTTGCGCTCCAGCAGCCGCGCGCCGACGTCCAGCGCGTAATAGCTGGACGGCAGCTCGCCGATGTCGCCGAAGTTGAAGTTGGCGGCGGCGATCGACGGCGGCTGGCTGGTGCGCTCGCGGCTGTACGACAGCCGCGCGTAGACGAAGCCGGCGTCGTAATTGGCCTCCAGCTCCCAGCCGCGGGTGCGCACCGGCGCTGCCGAGTTGGTGTAGATGTACATGGTGTCGCTGACGTCCGCCTCCTCCGCCTTGCCGGTGTTGACGTCGGCGTAGCTGCAGCGCGCGCCGTCCTTGCAGATGCGGAACATCGTGCTGCCGATGTAGTTGTCTATCCTGGAGCGGTAGCCCAGCAGCTTCAGCCGCAGCGTGTCGTCGCGGCCGAGCAGGCCGTGGAACATCGAGTTGAAGCCCAGCTGCACGGTATCGGCGCGCTCGCCCTTCAGGAAGGGGTTCATCGAATCGGCGCCGGAGTTGGCGAAGAACACCTCCTGCGGATTCGGCCCGCGCGAGGTGCGCGCCGCGCTGACGAAAGGCTGGAACCACGGTCGTATCTCGGCCAAGACCAGCAGCGACGGATCGAAATAGCTTTCCTTCAGGCCGATGTCGGCCGCGCCCTGCGGGAAGCAGCGCACGTCGTCGCGGCAGGCCGGCTTGTGGCCGGACAGTTCGAAGCGGGTGTAGTTGAAGCCGCCGACCGCATTGAAGACGCCGTAGCGGTAATCGAGGCTGGCGAACAGCGAGCGCATGTCCTGCCGGCCTGCCGGCGCGAACACATTGTTCTCCTCCGCCTGCCGCGCCGTCTCGGCATCGTCTATCTCGCTGTGCACGGTGCGTACGAAGCGGTTGCGCTGCCACTTGGCGCCAGTCCGCAGCGTGGCGTCGCCGCCCCACAGGTCGAAGCGGCTGGCGTTGTCGACGACCAGGCTGTCGCCGATGTTCTCTGCGCTGCTGTTCCTGAAGGTGAACAGCGAGCCCGGCATATAACTCTGCTTGCCGGCCCCATGGCTGGCCAGCACCGTCAGGTCCACCCACTCCGTCAGCGGCGTGTAGCGGTACTTCAGCGCGTAATCGTCGCTCTGGATGTCGCGCTTGGTGAAGTGGTTGCGGTAGCGCCGCGCCGACAGCTCGGCGAAGTGGCGGGCGTTCGGTCGCCATTCCGCCTTGAACAGCTGCGACTGCGGATTCTGGCTGAAGCTCTGGTCGCCGCCGAAGCCGAACTCGGTGCTGTCGACGCCGGCGCCGTTGCGGTAGGTGCCGCTGCTGGAACTGCTGCTGATCGCGCCGATGAGGCCGAACTCGCCCCAGTCGCCCAATTGCTGGCGCGTCGCGCCGGCCACCATGCCGCTGCGGCCCAGGCCGTTGTTGCCGCTCATGTACTTGGCCCGCGCGCCGTAGCGCCGGCCTTCGCGCAGCACGTCGTCCACGCCCAGCGTGCGGAAGTTGGCGCTGCCGGCCAGCGCGTTGATGCCGTTGGCGCCGGCCGAGCCGCCGCGCTCCACGTCGACGCCGACGATGAAGTTCGGATCGATCAAGGCGCCGAAGGCGCTGGTCGGCACCGCGCCGTGGGCCAGCTCCGACGGCGCGCTGCCGAAGTAGTTCTGGCTGACGCCGTCTATCATCGTGTTGACCCGGCCCAGGCCGCTCATGCCGCGGATATTGACGCTGACCGCGCCCTGGTTCGGGTCGATCTGGGTGTACACGCCCGGCATGCCGCGCAGCACGGCGTCCAGCGATTCGGAACGGGTGTTCTCGCCGCGGCTGCTGAACGCGCCCGCCTTCTCCAGCGCGCGCTTCTCGGCGCGGTCGCCTTCGGCCTCGGCGCCGCCCGCCGCGCTGCCGCTGACCACCAGCGGCCTAAACTCGATCTTGCCGTCGGCCGCCAGCGCCGCCTGTCCAACCATGGCCATCGCGGCGCCGACCCAATGCGCCATCATTTTCTTGTTCACTGCCTGACTCTCCAAAGTGATCGCTGTCCGAACCGCCCTGCCAGGGGCGCACGCGTTCGGACAGCACGAAACAGGAGAGCGGCGTGGAAACCGCGGTCATGCGGGGCGGTCCGCCCCGCCGATGGGCCAGGCTCACGGCTCGCGCCAGCCGGACAAGGTCAGCAGGAAGGCGTATTCGCGGGCATGGGCGGCCAAGCGCGACACGCGGCCGGACCGGCCGCGGTGGCCGGCGTCCATCTCGGTGATCAGCGCCAGCTGCTGGCCCGGCCATTGCCGCTCGCGCAGCCGCGCCACCCACTTGGCCGGCTCCCAGTACGGCACCTGGCGGTCGTGAAGGCCGGCAGTCACCAATAGATGCGGATACGGCCCGGCGCCGACGTTGTCGACCGGGCTGTAGCCGCGCAGCCGGCGGTAGGCGCCGGCGTCGGCCGGATCGCCCCATTCGCCGTACTCGCCGACCGTCAGCGGCAAGGACGGGTCCTGCATGCTGGACAAGGCGTCGACGAAGGGCACCTGGGCCACCGCGCCGCGGAACAGGCCCGGCGCCTGGTTCAAGGCGGCGCCGACGAGCAGGCCGCCGGCGCTGCCGCCCATCGCGTACAATTGATCGGACCGGGCATAGCCCCGCCGCGACAGTTCGCGGGCGGCGTCGACGAAGTCATTGAAGCTGTTCCGCTTGTTGGCCAAGCGGCCGGCCTCGTGCCAGCGCCGGCCCAGCTCGCCGCCGCCGCGCACGTGGGCGATGGCGAACACGAAGCCGCGGTCCAGCAGGCTGACGCGCGGCGCGCTGAAGGCGGCGTCCATCGCCATGCCGTAGGCGCCGTAGCCGTACAGCAGCAGCGGATTGCCGCCTTTTGCCAGCAGGCCCCGGCGGTAGACCAGCGATACCGGCACCCGCTCGCCGTCGCGGGCGCGTATCCACAGCCGCTCGCTGCGGTAGTCGGCGGCGCGGTAGCCGGCAAGCCGGGGCTGCCACAGCGCGCGGGTCTTGCCGTCGGCGAGATTCCACTCCCAGGTGGAGGTCGGCGTCGTCAGCGACGAGTAGCGGTAGCGCAGCCGCCCGCCGTCCGGGTCCGGATGGCGGTCGAACCAGACGCGATAGGCCGGGTCCGGTAACGCCAGCGTCCGGCTCTTGCCGCCCCGCCAGGCGATCGCGCGCACCCGGCTCAGGCCGTCGCGGCGCTCCTTGACGATCAGATGGCGCCTCAGCAGCAGGAAGCTTTCCACCTCGCTGTCTGCGCCGGGCGCGACCAGCGTTCGCCACTCGCCGCCCGGCGCGGCGCTGCGATACAGGCCGAAGCCGGCCGGCTCCGGATTGGCGCGCAGATAGAAGGCGCCGCGGTAATGGTCCAGATAGTATTCGCGGCCCGGCCGGCGCGCGGCGAACAACTCGGCCGGCGCGGCGGGGGCCCTCGCGTCCAGCAGCCAGGCCTCGCTGCTGTCGCTGCCGGCGACGGCGATCAGCGCGTAGCGGCGCGAGGCGCTGGCGGACAGGCTGACGGTGTAGGCCTCGTCCTTCTCCTCGAACACCAGCGCGTCCTCCTTCCCATCCAGCGCATGGCGGTAGACGCGGCTGGGCCGGTAGCTGTCCGGGTCCACGACGACATACCACAGCGCGCGGCCGTCGGCGGACCAGACCATCTCGCCTCCCGCTCCGCCTTCGGCAACCGGCAGCCACTGGCCGCTGGCCAGGTCGCGCAGCGCCAGCCGCTGCGCGCCGTCGCCTCTCACATCCTCGGCCACCGCCAGGTAGCGTCCGTCCGGCGACAGCTGCCAACCGCCCAGCCGGTAGTAGCGCTGGCCCCTGGCCCGCTCGGCGGCGTCCAACAGCACGCGCCAGTCGCCGCCGGCGATGGGCCGGCGCTCGTACACCGGCTGCTGCGCGCCCTCCGGGTAGCGTTCGCGGTATTCCCAGCCGTTTTCGCGGTAGGGCAAGGACGCCTCGCCGCCGGCGCCGCGCGCCTGCATCTCCGCCAGCAGCGTGTCGCGCAGCGGCTGCTGGCCGGCCAGCAAGGCCTCGGCGTAGCGGTTCTCCGCGTTCAGATGAGCCAGCACCTCGGGCCGGCTGCGGCTGTCGTCGCGCAGCCAGGCATAGGGGTCGACGCGGGCGTCGCCGTGGGCGCTGAAGATTTGCGGCCGGGTCTCGGCCCGGGGCGGCGCGTCGGCGCGCGCCGGCGCGGCGCACAGGCAGAGGCCCGCCAGCGCGGCAAGGGAAGGAATAGGGTTCATCGTCGCTCGCGGCGGCCGGTCAGCCGGCCTGGTTCAGGTCAAAATGTATCGGCAACACGATGCGGATCAGGCCGTCGACCAGCCGCTCCGGCGGCGGCGCCGGCAACGGTTGCGCGCGGCGCAGCACCGCCAGCGCCTCGCGGTCCAGCGACAGGGTGCCGCTGCCGGCCGCCAGGCTGGCCGCGCGGACCCGCCCGCCGGCATCCAGCGTCACCTCCACCTTGGCGACGCCGCCGCGGCGGCGGCTGATCGCGTCTTCCGGGTAACGCTTGTGGCCGGCGAGATGGCCCAGCACCCTGCCCTCCCAATCGACGTTGCGCGCGTTGCCGTCGCTATTCTGCGCGGCGGCGGTGTCGTCGGCGCGCTGCGGCGCCTTGGCCGACGACGCCGACTCGGCGCTGTCGGCCGCCCGGCTGGCGCGGTCTGCGTCGGCCTCGCCGGGCGCGCCGTCGCGCCGCGCCGGCAAGGCCACGCTCTTCCTGGCTTCGTCATCGCGCGCCAGCTTCACCGGCGCGCGCTCGCCGGCTCGGGCGCGGGACGCGGCGCTGGCCGTCCGCTGCCGCCGCGCCACCGGCTGGTCCGCCTCCGGCGTCGGCGCGCGCGCCTGCAAGGCCACCAGCTGCACCACCGCCGCCTCGGACGGCGGCGACGGCGCCAGCGCCTTCGGCAGCCACTGCCAGGCCCAGAGCAGCGGCAGCAGCGCCAGCAGCAGGGTTCCGCTGCCCCAGCCGACGACGGGCAGCGGCCTGCGCCCGACCGCGGCCATCAGCCGGCCTCCCGGCCCACCAGGCCGACTTGCAGGTAGCCGGCCGCGCGCAGGGCGTCCATCACCGCCATCACGTCCTCGTACGCGGCGGCGCGGTCGGCCTGGAAAAACAGCGGGGTGTCGCGGCGGCCGCCGGTGGCCGCGTCGAGATCCTGGCCCAGACGCGCCAGCGGCGCCGGCTTGTCGCCGAGCAGCAGGCCGCGGTCCGGCTGCAGGGTGATGATCAGCGGCTTGTCCGGCCGCGGCGCCGGCTTGACGCTGGAGGCCGGCAGCTCGATTTTCTGGTCGACGCGGGACAAGGGCGCGGCCACCATGAAGATGATCAGCAAGACCAGCATCACGTCGATGAAGGGCGTGACGTTGATCTCGGACAGTTCGGCCAGCTCGTCGTCGCCCCCGGAAGGAAAGCCGCCCATCGCTCAGCGCCTCGCCGCTCGCGCGTCCAGCTCGCGGCTGAGCAAGAGCAGCAGCTGGCCCGCCACCTGCTGCTGCAGACCCTTGTGGCCTTGCAGCCAGCGGCTGAACAGGTTGTAGATCACCACCGCCGGAATCGCCGCCACCAGGCCGACTGCGGTGGCCAGCAGCGCCTCGGCGATGCCGGGCGCGACGCTGGCCAGGCTGGTATTGCCGCTGGCGGCGATGCCGGCGAAGCTGCGCATGATGCCCCACACCGTGCCGAACAGGCCGACGAAGGGCGCCACCGCGCCTATGGTGGCCAGCAAGCCGACGCCGCGGGCCAGCGAACGGGCGCGCGCCCCCTGCGCCTGCTCCAGCCGGAACGCGGCGCGCGCCTGCAAGGCCTCGCGCGGCGCGTCGGCGGCCGACTGGGCGATCTCGGCGTCGACCTCGCGCAGCAGGCTGCGCGCCAGGCCGTGGGCCGGCAACGGCTGGACGCGTCCGTCGGCGTCGGCCAAGGTCGCGGCGCCTGCCAGCGCCGCATGGCCGCGGCGGCCTTCGCGCGCGGCCAGCCACAGCGCCGCCCCCTTGACCAGCAACACCAGCCAGCAGGCGAAGGCGGCGGTCAGCAAGACCAGCATCACGCCCTTCACCACCGGATCGGCGGCGACGAACATCGCCAGCGGCGACAGGCCGGCGTCGGCGGCCGGCTGCGCGGCCAAGACATGGAGCGGATAAAGCGAAAGGCCGCTGCCTGCGATGCCGGGCAACGGCCTGAAACGAGTACTGGGCTTCATCAATGACTAGCTGTGTGGGTGGAGATGCCCCACTCTATCATTAATGATAATCATTATCAATTAGCGGAATCGAAACCATCCGCACCCGTTCATTCCCCATCCGCGGCGGTATACCAGACATAGTCGGCCTGTTCCCGGTCCAACGCCGCTCCCTCCTCGGCCAGCACCAGCACCGCGGCGGTCCGCTCCGGCGCCAGATCGGCCAGGTGCAACGGCACGCCGACGTCGCGCCGCGCGTGGTAGGCGCCGGCGATCAGCATCGCCGGCTTGGGCGCGGCCAGCAGCCCCTCGGCCATCCGACGGTCGCGCTGCTGCTGCACCGCCAGCATCGAAGCCAGCATGCCGTCGTCCATCTTGCCGCCGTGCTCGCCGCGTATCACCTCCTCCAAGCGGCCCGCCGCCCGAGGATCGCGTGTGGCCCGGCCCTGCGGCCGCTCGCGGCTGGCGTAGTAGGCGCGCATCCGATCCCGATCCAGATTGGCGGCCAGCACCGGGTAGGGCCCGCGCATCAGCGTCATCGCCAATTCGCCGTAAAGCGCCCACGGCCAACCGGCCTGCCAGCCCAGCAGCTCCCGCACCCGCGACGGGCGCACGGCCGGATCCCCCCGCAACCAGGCCTTCACCTCGTCCACCCTGGGCTGCTGGCTGGGCGTCAGCATCTCCAGCAGCACGCTGCCCTGCGGCCGGCTCGCGGCCAGCCGCCGCGCGAGCCAGACCTCTATCCGGTGGTGGTGGCGGTTGTCGTGCTTCTCTCCGAGCAGCAGCATGTCGGCCGGCGCCAGCCTGGCCAGCAATTCGTCCGGGCTCAGCGTCCTGCCGCCGGCCGTCTCCACGATGCGCCCCGTCGGCGGGCCCTCCGACTGTTCCGCGGGCGGCGTCGCGCAGCCCGCCAGCCCCGCCAGCAGCAAAATCGTTCCCATCCATCGTTTCACGTCGTTCCGCCTTGATTGTCTTTCCGAGCCCGCATATTAATTAATAATGATTATCAATATCAACCATGCACAGCCCGGCGCGGAACAAAAACAAAGCCGGCTGCCATCGCAGCCGGCTTGATCGTCGCGGTCGGCGGAAAGCTTACAGCGCGGCCAGGGCGGCGGCGTAGTCCGGCTCGTCGGCGATCTCGCCCACCAGCTGGCTGTGCAGCACCTTGTCGTCGGCATCCAGCACCACCACGGCGCGCGCGGTCAGGCCGGCCAGCGGACCGGAGGCCAGCTTGACGCCGTAGGCTTCGGCGAAGGCCGGGTTGCGGAAGGTGGACAGCGTGGCCACGTTCTCTATGCCTTCGGCGCCGCAGAAGCGCTTCTGCGCGAACGGCAGGTCGGCCGACACGCACAGCACCACGGTGTCGCTCAGCGAAGCCGCCTTCTCGTTGAACTTGCGCACCGACATCGCGCAGGTCGGCGTGTCCACGCTCGGGAAGATGTTGAGGATCTTGCGCTTGCCGGCGTAGCTGGCCAGCGATACCTCGGCCAGATCGCCGCCGGTCAGTTGCAGCGCCGGCGCTTGCTCGCCTTTGGACGGCAGCTTGCCCGCCACTTCCACCGGATTGCCGCGCAGGGTTACGGTTGCCATGTCTTCAGTCCTCATCGGGGTTGAGATGGCGATAGTGTGGGGCAAAGCCGGTGGAATTCAACCCCGTCCGGCGCATGGTTGCCGTCGCGACCGCTTACCGTCCTACCGTCCCCATCGGCACTAAATTCCCAACTGATCTAAATGACGGCGATTTTTATTTTTATTCGTTATATAAAGTGCATGCGGCACCGCTACCGTGGCGCCGCGTAAGAGGCACCCGGGACGGACGCTTACCGGCGCCGTCGACTGTCATCCGATTTCATCAAGGAGTCCTAATATGGCCAACCAACTGGATCGCGATCAGAAGTCCGGACTGTTCATCGTCAGCTACAACATCTTCAAGCCCGGCGTCGCCGGCGGCTACAATCTGCAACTGAGGCTGTCCGTCTATCCGCCGGCGCGCCGCGTCAGCGGCGAGGCCGTGATCACCCACGCCACCCAGCAGCCGCTGGTATTCAAGACCGCGGTGCAAGGCAGCTACGAGGAAATCAGCAGCGGCATCGAGCTGTTCCTGGCCGGCCACAACCTGCTGCAGGCGCAAGCCCAGCACGGCCAGCAGCAATCGCACTCGCTGCTGGGCGAGGATTTCCACTTCGACGGCCACCTGAAGGGCGGCTGGCAGGCCGACAACGGCTCGCGCGCCCGCTACGCCTTCCTGCAACACGGCCACTGGACCGAGGTGATAGGCCAGGACGTCCAGCTGTCCGATGAAGTGCGCCACGCCGCCAAGGCGCTGAACCTGCGCTAAGCCCGGCGCCTGGTTCCGCCACCTGTCCATCCTGCCATGGCGACAACTCAGGCGGCGCGAACCGTGCTTGCATGCCGGCATCGGCGCCGCGCGCCTCCCGCGTGCGGCGCCTCCTCTGGAGATCGCCATGTCCGACCTGCCCGCCGAACTGAACCGCCGCGGCTTCCTGCTCGCCGCCGCCGGCACCGTCGCCGCCTTCGCGCTGCCGACGCTGCCCGCCCTCGCCTCCTCGACCCAGACGCTGCCGCCGCTGCCCTATGCCGACAACGCGCTGGAGCCGGTGATATCGGCCCGCACCATAGGCTTCCACTACGGCAAGCACCATAAGGCCTATCTGGACAATCTGAACAAGCTGATCGCCGGCGGCGACTATGCCGGACTGCCGCTGGAGGACGTCATCACCCGCTCCTTCGGTCCGTCCGGCAACCCCGCCGTGTTCAACAACGCCGCCCAGCTGTGGAACCACACCTTCTACTGGCGCAGCATGCGGCCCAAGGGCGGCGGCGTGCCGCCTCAGGCGCTGCGCGAGAGGATGGAAGCGTCGTTCGGCAGCGTGGACGCCTGTAAGCAGCAGTTGGCCGGCGCCGCCATCGCCCAGTTCGGCAGCGGCTGGGCCTGGCTGGTGCAGGACGGCGACAAGCTGAGGGTGGTGAAAACCGGCAACGCCGACAACCCGATCACCGCCGGCCTGACCCCGCTGCTGAATGTCGACGTGTGGGAACACGCCTACTACCTGGACTACCAGAACCGCCGCGCCGACTACGTCAACGCGGTGCTGGACAAGCTGATCGACTGGGAATTCGCGCAGCGCAACCTGAAGGCCTGAGCCCCGCCGGACTCACAGCTGGTCGTAGACGCCGCCGAGCGCCCGCAGCACCTCGGCGGCGGCGTCCAGCGTCCTGTCGTCGATGCCCGTCAGCGCGCGCTGCAACACCTCGGCCAGCACGCGCTCGCGCTCGCGGTGCCGCGCGAGGCCCAGCTCGGTCAATCGGACCAGCACCGAGCGCTTGTCCGCCGGCGATTTCTCCTTCTCCACATAGCCCTGCTCGCTCAGGCCGTTGACCAGCTGGGTGACGCCGGCGCCGGTGGTCTCGGTCAATTCCGCCAGCCGCGCCACCGGCAGCGCGCCCTCCTCGGCCAGTATCCGCAGCACTCTCGCATGCGACAGCGACAGCGCGCCGGCCTGGCGCGTGGCGCGGCCGCGCAGCCGCGCGTCGGCGGCGCTCAGGCTGTAGGCGGCGCGGCTCAGCCTCGCCAGCGCCTGCAGGCGCGCTTCTCCCGCTTCGCTGGGCAAGGCATCCCCCTGGGTCTTGGTTGACATCGGTTCCAGCTCCACAATAATATAACTAAGTACTTAGCTATTTTTCGGTACGATCAATTTACGAGGTGAAAATTATGTCACGTTCAGAAGCGCAAAGCTGGTCGCTGGACATCGCGCTGGCCCAGGGCGGCTTCGACGCCCTGCATCCGGAAGGCAAAAACACCCTGTTGCAGCTGGGGCACGATCCGGCCGATTTCGACGCCGTGTTCGAACAGGTGAAAAGCGGCGCGATGCTGCCCAAGGCCTGGGCCGAGGTGGCCGCCCGCGCCGAACGCCGCGCCGCCCACTACGAGCGCGACGGCCACCGCCGCACCGCCGCCGACCTCTACCTGCGCGCCGCGGTGATGTGGGGCCGCGCGCAGTATTCGATCTTCGATACCGCCGATCCGCGCAAGGCCATGCTGCGCGCGCGCTGCAAGCACTGCGTGGCGCGCATCGGCGAACTGCGCGACGGCCGGGTGCGGCGGGTGGAGATTCCGTTCGAGGGCGGCGTCATCCACGCGCTGCTGCACCTGCCGGACGGTGAAATCCGCCAGGCGCCGGCGGTGATCCTCGGCCCCGGCATGGACATGATCAAGGAAGACTACCTGTACGCCGCCGAACGCTACTACACCTCGCGCGGCATGGTGGCGCTGTCGATAGAAGGCCCCGGCCAGGGCGAAAGCCGCGCCGGCGGCCTGGCGGTGACGCTGGACAACTACGAGCGGGCGCTGGAAGCCTACGCCGGCTACCTGGCCGGCCTGCCCGAAGTGGACGCCGGCCGCATCGGCATGTTCGGCATCAGCATGAGCGGCTACTGGGGCATGCGCGCCGCCGCCGGCGACACCCGGCTGGCCGCGCTGGCCGCCTACGAGCCGGTGTGCGGCGACTTCCTCACCATCTTCGAGCGCGCCCAGCCCAGCTTCAAGAAAAACTACATGTATATGAGCGGCTACCGCGACGAGGCCCTGTTCGACCGCGAGATGCGCGACCGCATGCCGCTGGACGCGATGGCCGCCGACATCCGCATCCCGGTGCTGCTGGGCATAGGCGAGTTCGACGAGCTGACGCCGCTGGAGCAGGCCCTGGCCTGCTACCGGCGCATCCGCGCGCCCAAGGAGATGCGCGTCTACGAGAACGAGTTCCACCCGCTGGGCGGCGTGGCGGCCGAAGTCTTCCGCTACGGCGCGGAGTGGCTGGAACGCGCGCTGTCCGGCGACCCGGCGCTGCGCGAGCCGGGACGGGACGTACGCCACTACCTGCGCCGCGACGGCCATATCGGCGACGGCAGCGCCGCGCCGGACTGGTGGCAGGGCGCGGACCCGACGGGCGACTGAGCGCCGTCGGCCCCGGCCGGCCGTCGCGCGGCGGGAACCGCGGCATGCCCAAAGCGCTGCGGCCGCGAAGCGGCCGATCCAGACGCCGGTTTTCGTCATGGCCGGTACCGACAGCTCGGCTATAGCGTGATGATTAATCAACTACTGATAATTCGGAAGCCGATATATTGACTGATACAGGACCAGCCGGCCCAGCGCGCGCCGGGGAGGCGCCCAGCACCGGCCCCCCGTCTGCCGAAAACCTTATCGGAGCCACACCATGGATCGTCGCACCATATTGCTGGGCAGCGCCGCCGCATTGCTCTATGCGCGGGCCTCGCCCGCCTGGGCGTCCGGGCACTCGGACCGACACCGGGACTTCATGCGCCTGGCGATCCAGCAGGCGCGACGAAACACGCGCTATCCATTCGGCGCCGTCATCGTTCACGAGGAAAGCGGCCGCGTACTGGCCGAAGGCGTCAACAACAGCGGCGCCGTCCCGTTTCTGCATGGGGAGATGGCGGCGATTCAAAACTACTGCCAACGCCATGGCAATCGCGGTTTCAGCGAAACGACGCTGTACACCACGGCGGAGCCCTGTCCGATGTGCATGTCGGCGATCATGTGGTCCGGCATCCCCCGCGTGGTGTGGGGCACCTCGATCAACGGCCTGATCAAGGCGGGATATCAGCAGATCCTGATTCCCGCCGAGCGCGTCGCCCGCGCCTCGACGTTTTACCAGTCCCTGGTCCTGACCGGCGGCGTCCTGGAAGAGCAGACCGACGCGCTGTTTCTCAAGGCCTATCCTCCCGACAGGGAAGACCGCGAAAGGGACGGCTGACGCCGGCGCCCTCCCCCGCTCATCGCGATGCCGGCGTCTCGGCCGGCATCCCTGGGGCCTGCTCGCCGCCGTCGACCCGGCGCCGCGTCTGCAGTATCGGCGGCGCCCAGGTTTCGCCCGGCCGCTTCTTGCGGGTGGCCAGCGTCAGCTCGGACGGGGCGAAGATGTTGATGTTGTGGGTGTTGGGCGTGGTGATCAGGTACTGCGCCTCGGTGGCCTTCAGGAAGCCGGCGACGCGGTCGATGTTGAAGATGTCGAGGTGGGCGAACGGCTCGTCGATGAAGACGAAGCCGGACGGATTGGACTCGTCCATCATCAGGCCGATCAGCAGGATCAGCGACTTCATCACCTGCTGGCCGCCGGACGCCTCGCCGTCGTTCATGCCCATCATGCCCTTCTGATCGAAGTTGAACTTCAGCACCAGGCCGGCCTGGGCCAGCACCGCGTCGTCGTTGGACAGCTGCGGCAGCTCCACCTCCACCTGGATGCCGGCCAGCTCGCCCAGCCGCTTGACGTTCTGGCCGTAGGCGCGCACGGTGGCGCGCAGCTTGCCGATATAGGCGGCGCGCGCCTCGTCGGTCAGCTCGCGCGAACGGTCCACCTCGCCCTGGCGGCGCTGGCGCTCGCGGTCCAGCGAGGTCAGATCCTCGACCAGCTTGTCCTTCAGCGCCAGCACCGAGTCGTCCTGCTCCCAATCGCCGCTTTGCAGCTTCTCCTCCAGGTAGTTCAACTGGTGCTTGGCGTCGGCGGCGGTGTCGAACTCGTCCTCCAGCGCCGCCACATGCTCCGGCGCCAGCGCGTCGGCCGACAATCTCTCCGCCCATTCGCGCAGCTCGCCGCTGAGCCGGCGCAGCTGGCGGCGCGCCTGCTCGACCTCCTGCAATTTCTGGTTGTACTTGGACAGGCTCTCCATCTCGCGCTGGCAGACGCGGTCGTGCGCCAGCCGCGCGTCGCCGTAGCGCTGGTCGGCGGCGTCCCTCTCCGCGCCGGCGTCGGCCAGCGCCGCGCCCTGGCGGGCGATCTCGGCCTCCAGCTCGGCCTTGCGCGATTCCAGCGCGGCGAACTCGTCGGCGCGGCTGTCCAGCTGGCGTATCGCGTCCATGCCGCCCAGGTACTCGGCCAGGCCGGCCGCCTCGCGGGTGGCGGCCACCAGCCGCTCCTCGTCGCCGAGGATGCGCACATTGAGCTGTTTCAGCTCGTCGCGCACCGCCAGCAGACGCGACTGCCGCGCCGCCTCGCCGAAGGCGAACTCATGCGCCGGCACGCCGATGTGGCGCGCGCCGCGGCGCTCGCGGAAATAGCCGTCGCGGGTGATCCAGTCACCTTCAGCGCTGGCGCCCTCCAGTGCGTTCTCGACCCGCGTCACGCCGTTCATCTGCCGGTACAGCCACTCCGGCGCATCGGCGGAGAAACGCACCACTTCCAGCAGGCTGCCCTTGTTGGCGCGCGGTGGCGCGGCGCGTTCCGGCACCACGAAGTGCCGGTAGCGCAGCTTCTCGCCTATCTTCCAGGCCTCGCGGCGGTCGGACTCCCGGTCCAGCAGCACCACGTGGCGGTAGCCGCGCAGCAGCGCCTCCACCGCGCCCTGCCAGTTGGAATCCATCACCTCGACGATGTCGGACAGCATCGCGTGCGGGATGCCGGCCTCGTCCAGCGCCGCCTTGAACTGGCGCACGTCCTCCGGCGAGCGCCCGCGGCCTATCTCCAGCGCCTCCAGATGCTGCTGGCTGTCCTGGCGCTGCTTCTTCAATTCACGCAGGCCGTCCTTCAGCTGATCGGCCTCGGCGCGCAGCGCCGCCAGCTTGTCGGCCAGTTGGGCGGCGTCGGCGCCGTACTCCTTGCCGGCCAGCGCCTGCAGACGATCGCGCTCCTTCAGCTGGCCGGCCACGCCGGCGTGCTCGCCCTTGGCCTTCATGAAGGCGTCCTGGGCCGCCAGCCGCACCGTCTCCGCCGCGGCCCGCGCCTCGGCGGCGCTCACTTCGGCGGCTTTCAGCTTGGCCACCAGGTCCAGCGTGTCGGCATGCTCGGCCCGCGCCTGGTTCAGCACGTGGTAGCCGGCGCGATAATCGCCCCATTGCTTGCCGAAGGCGGTCTTGGCGTCCAGATAGGCCAGCACCGGCAGCGCCTCGTCGCGCAAGCGGGCGATGCCGGTCTGCAGCTGCTTCCACTCCAGATAACGGTTGGCTCGGCCCTTCATCGCCTCCACCCGCACCTGCAGCGCCTCCTCCTGCCGCCCCAGGGCCTCCAGCTCCAGCTCGGTGGCGCGCTGCTCGTCGCGGGCGCGCTGGTAGTTGTCCAGCACGTCCTTGTCGCCGAAGACCTGGAACACCAGGTCCAGCAGCTGGCGCGGGCTGTATTCGGTCAACTTGTCGGTGTCGCCCTGCTCAAGCGCCAGCACCTCGGCCACCGCCGGCGTCAGGCCGGCCGCCTCCAGCCGGCGGCGGTATTCGTGCACGCCCAGCCATTGCGCCTGGCCCTCGGCGTGCTCCAGCGCGATGTCGCCGTCCAGGATCGCGTAGTGACGCACCCAGTCGCCGCCCTGCTTCTTGATCCGGCACAGCAGCGTCACCGACTCGGAGACGATGGGGAAGAACGGCGTAGGGTACAGGCCGCCGGACGGACGGCGCGGATTGTCGACGACGCCGCGCAGATAGGCGAAGGCTTCCTTGTTGTTGCGCACGTAGCGCTTGTAGTCGCGCTTGCCGGAGCACTTGATCGCCAGCAGCGTGCGCATCGCGTCCAGCAAGGTGGTCTTGCCGGAGCCGTTGGGCCCGATGATGGTGACGATCTGGGCGTCCAGCGGCACGCTCAGCCGCTGCCAGAAGTCCCAGTGCACCATTTCCACCGATTTCATCTGGAACATCAGCGAGCCTCCCCGTCGGCCGCGTCGTCAGGCGGCAGGTCAAACAGCGGGCCGTCCGACGCGATGCCGTCGTCCCCGCCCTCTTCTTCGATATCGTCGTCGACGCGCTTGTCGACCAGCGCCTCGCGGCCCTCGCGGCGCAGCAGCACGTCGGCCAGCGCGCCTTCGATGATGCGCGGCGCCAGCTGCGCGTAGTCGATCATCAGATCCAGCATCGGCCCCTCGTCCAGCCAGCGGTTGCGGCGGACGATGAAGCCCAGGTTGACCAGGCGGCCCAGATTGGCGTTGAAGCGGGTGCGGCCGCCCAGCGCCTTGCCGAAGTCGGCGTACAGCGCGTCCTCGGAAATGCCGGTGGACACCGCCTCGCCGGTTTCCAGCGGCTTCTGCGCGCCGAACATATCGCTCTGGTTCTCCTTGCCGGCCTCGACGCGGGCGATCTGCCGCTCGCGCTTGGGCAGGATGATCAGCGCCCACAGGATGACCAGCAGCGCCACGCCGTCGCGCGGCAGGCCCAGATTGTTGTTGAGCCAGGCGTCGCCGGAGCCGAACACCGGCTCGGTCATTTCCGGCAGCAGCGCCGCGGCGATGTGTTCGGCGTACGGGTTCTCCACCAGCCGGAGGCCGACCGCGGCCAGGCTCTTGTCCAGCTCGGCGCGGAAGATATCGTCCAGCAACGCCTTGCGCGCCAGCGCGTCGGCGCGCGGCACCACGCGGTGGGCCAGCAGGCGGGCGGTCAGGGTCTTGATTTCGTGTTCCATGTCTATTCTTTGCTTGCCCGCCCGGCATGACCCGCGCGCGGCGTCTCCATCATTGGCCGGCGCGGCCGCCGTTCGCCACCAGCCGGGCGTCCGACAAGGTCGCCACTTCCGGGTGGTCCGGCGCGATCACGCCGTCGCCGCCCTGCAGGCTGAACGGCAGCTTGGCCAGCGCCGCGACGATGCTCTGGTCGTTGCTGGTTTCCGGGTCGCCGATCAGCGACAGCAGGGACAGCCGGTACGCGGTTTCGTTGTAGCTGCCGGCCAGCACCGCCTGGCTGATATGGGCGTCGGCCTTGCCGCTCATGCCCAGCTCCAGCAGCAGGTCGTACATTTCCTCTGCCTCCAGCAGCCGCTCCATCTCGGGCGCGTCGGCCAGCGGCGCGGCCTCGCCGCCGGGCAGCACGTGCGCGCCGGCCTTGGCGCGCTCGCGCGCCAAGAGCTCGAACTCGGCCACGTCGGCCAGCTCCGGCGTCGACAGGAAGGCCGGCTCCGGGCAGATGGACCAGCCACCGGCCAGCTTGCCGGCCAGCGTCGCCGCGCCCTGACGGCGCAGCCAGTCGGCGATGTCGGTCGAGGTCAGGCCGGAATTGCCCAGGTGCACGCGCTGCGCGGCCAGCTGGGCCAGCCGGCGCTCGAAGGTGCCGGCCAGCGCCAGCATGCGGCTTTGCGCCAGCGCGATGGCCTGCGCCTGGTTCAGCACCGTCAGGCTCAGCGTGTCGTCCTGGGTCAGGCTCCTGACCACCTCGGTGGACTTGGCCACCCAGCGCCACACGGCCTCCAGCCGGTGCTGGGCGGCGCGGATGCGGAATTCGGACTGCGACTCCAGCGCCTCCTCGAATTCGGCGTACAACTCGTTCAAGCGCGCCAGCAGGTGCTTCAGCGCCTCGTCCGACACCTGGCCGACGGCCTGCCCGGCTGCCACCTGGCTGGCCAGATAGCCCAGCTCGACGTCGTCGCCGGAAAAGTCGACCACCGTCGCCAGCGCCGCCAGCGCGACCCGCGCGCCCTCGGACAGCTGGTACACGCCGCCGTCACTGTCGTAGACCAGCAGATCGCCTTCGCGCAGCCGCCCCAGAATCGTGGCCAGTTTGGTATCGTTAAGGTAGGAGAAGCGCTGGGCGATTTCCTGCGGCGTCCACAACGGCGCCTCGGCGCGGCCGCCCAGCTCTCGCAGCACCAAGAGGCGCATCAGCACTTCCTCGTCGCCGCCGCGGAACAGCGTGACGAAAACGGACAGATAGCCCCAGGCGCCCTGCAGCCGCGACACGGCCTGCAGCGAGCCGGGCTCGATGCCGGGCTGGAAGAAATCGGACAATGAATCCAAGCGCGCTCCACAAGCTGGGGGAATCAAAGCGCAGATTGTCCCGGCGGTCCGCCGCTTCGTCAACGCGGCGGCGCGTTTTATCCTGGCTGCAAGTGATAACAATCGTATAGAGGAGACGTCATGCTCACCCGCCACCACACCCTGCTGTCGCCCAGCCTGGGCAGCCAGCGCTCGCTGACCAGCTTCCATTTCGGCCGGGAGGGCCACGGCGAGAAGGTCCACATCCAGGCCAGCCTGCACGCCGACGAGCTGCCCGGCATGCTGGTGGCCTGGCATCTGAAACAGCGGCTGCGCCAGCTGGAAAGCGAGGGCGCCGTCCTCGGCGAAATCGTCGTGCTGCCGGTGGCCAACCCGATAGGCCTGAACCAGAACCAGAGCAACCGGCTGCTGGGCCGCTTCGAGGCGATGAGCGGCCAGAACTTCAACCGCCACTATCTGCCGCTGGCCGAACCGGTGTTCGCCGCCGTGCGCCAGCAACTGGGCGCCGACGCCAAGGCCAACACCCGGCTGATACGCGCGGCGATGCGGGCCGAACTGGCGCGCCAGCAACCGCAGACCGAGCTGCAGTCGCTGCGCCACACGCTGCACACGCTGGCCTTCGACGCCGACATCATGCTGGACCTGCACTGCGACAGCCGCGCCGACATCCACCTGTACACCGGCACGCCGCTATGGGACCAGTGCGAGCCGCTGGCCCGCTACCTGGGCGTCTGCGCCAGCCTGCTGGCCGAGGACTCAGGCGACTACCCGTTCGACGAATCCTGCAGCCAGCCGTGGTGGCAACTGCGCGAGCTGGCCGCCCAGGCCGGGCTGTCCGCGCCGATCGAAATGGCCTGCCTGGCGGTGACGATAGAGCTGCGCGGCGAATGGGACGTCAATCACGAATACGCCGCCAAGGACGCGGAGGCCATCGTTCATTTCCTGCAGCACCGCGGCGTGATCGCCGGCGATCCGCCGCCGCTGCCGTCGCTGCGCCATCCGGCGACGCCGCTGGCCGGCTCGGAGGATCTGCTGGCGCCTCACGCCGGCGTCGTGACCTACCGCGCCGAACCGGGCAGCCATCTGGTCCCCGGCGACCTGGTGGCCGACGTGATAGACCCGCTGACCGACACCGTCACCCAGGTCTGCACCCAGCGCGGCGGCGTGCTGTATGCCACCAGCGACCGCCCATACGCCACCGCCGGCCTGGGGCTGGCCCGCGTCGCCGGCGCCAGCGCCTACAAGACCGGCAAGCTGTTGACCGCCTGACGGAATTTTCATCGCCGGCGGCGATCCAATGACTTTGCACCGCCGCCGAGTCCCACGCATGAAAACGCTAGTCCCGCTATTGCTGTCATTGTCCATCCTGTCGCCGGCGGTCTCCGCCGCCCCGGCCTCCTCCGCGCCGGCGGCCGAGGCGGTGTTCGCCGAGCTGGCGCACCAACCCGCCTACCAGGCCGCCTGGATGGGCATGCTGGCCGGCGCCGGGAACACGCCGGAGTGGCTGCGCGAAGCCCGCGCCACCAGCGCGCCGTACCATGCGGCGACCATCGCCGGCAAACGCTATCTGGCCGGCGAGATGTGCAAGCCGCACGACTGCGCGTCCAACCGCTTCCTCGGCCTGTTCAGCGCGGACAAGCGCCGCGCGACGGGCCTGCTGGTGACGGTGGCCGACGTGCCCGATGCCGTCGACCATCCGGCCAAGCACGCCAGCTACCGCTGGCTGGGCAAGCCGGACAAGGGACAGCGCGACTATCTGATGAAGCAACTGAAACAGGATCCGAACTGGAAATGAAAACACTGACTCCCATCGTCGTCGCGCTGCCGGCGCTGCTGCTGGCCGCCTGCGCGCAGAATCGCCCCGCCGCGCAGCAGCCTGCGGTCGGCATGGCCAACCCCGCCTCGGTGTACTGCGCGCAGCAAGGCGGCAAGCTGCTGCCGCAGAAGGACGCCGCCGGCAACGAATACGCGCTGTGCCAGCTGCCGGACGGCCGCTCGGTCGAGGAATGGACGCTGTTCCGCTCGCAGCGTCCGGCGCCGACGGCGCCGTAACGGCGCTTATCCACAGCTTCTGGTCAAATCCGGATTTATCCACAGCCGTCGCCGGCGCGCCAAAAAACAAACCCGCCGGCTGACCGCTCCGGCGGGTTTCCTACCCCCTTTGGCAGGGATAGTCTTACTTTAGACTACCGGACAGGAATGCCTTCAGTCTTTCGCTTCTGGTATTGCCGAAGACCTCGTCCGGATGGCCCTCTTCCTCCACGCGGCCCTGGTGCAGGAACATCACGTGGTTGGACACATTGCGGGCGAAGCCCATCTCGTGGGTGACGACTATCATCGTGCGGCCTTCCTCGGCCAGCGCCTGCATCACCTTCAGCACCTCGCCGACCAGCTCCGGGTCCAGCGCCGACGTCGGCTCGTCGAACAGCATCACCTCCGGCTCCATCGCCAGGGCGCGGGCGATCGCCACGCGCTGCTGCTGGCCGCCGGACAGGTGGGCCGGATACTTGGCCTGGGCGCGCTCGTCCAGGCCGACCTTGGCCAGATATTTCTTCGCGCGGGCGACGGCCTCGTCGCGCGGGATGCCCAGCACGTGCACCGGCGCCTCGATGACGTTTTCCAGCACCGTCATGTGGCCCCACAGATTGAAGTGCTGGAACACCATCGCGAGCCGGGTGCGCATCGTCTGCAGCTGCTTCTGGTCGGCCGGCACCAACTCGCCCTGCTTGTTGCGCGACAGGCGGATTTCCTCGCCGTTCAGCGCGATGGTGCCGTCGTTCGGCTTCTCGAGGAAGTTGATGCAGCGCAGGAAGGTGCTCTTGCCGGAGCCGGACGAGCCGATGATGCTGATCACGTCGCCGGCCTTGGCCTTCAGCGAGATGCCTTTCAGAACTTCGTGGTCGCCGTAGCTCTTGTGAATATTGCTGATGTTCAGCTTGTCCATCATTGAATCCCCAGAATTTCTCAGCTCTTGGTCGGGCGCAGATAAGCCATCCAGCGCGCTTCGGCCTTGCGGAACAAGCCGACCAGAATAAAGGTGATGCTCAGATAGAGCAAGGCGGCCAGGCCGAAGGCGTTGAAGGAGTCGTAAGTGGCGGCGTTGACGTCGCGCGCGACCTTCAGGATGTCCGGCACGGTGGCGGTGAAGGCCACGGTGGTGGCGTGCAGCATCAGGATCACCTCGTTGCTGTACGCCGGCAAGGCGCGGCGCAGCGCCGACGGGATGATCACCCGGCGGTACAGCGTGAACGGGCTCATGCCGTAGGCGCGGCCGGCCTCGATCTCGCCGTACGGCGTGGCCTTGATCGCGCCGGCGAAGATCTCGGTGGTGTAGGCGCAGGTGTTCAGCGCGAACGCCAGGATGGTGCAGTTGTAGCCTTCGCGGAAGAAGTGGTTCAGGAAGCCCACCTCGCGCACCACGTCCAGGCTGTACATGCCGCTGTAGAAGAACAGCAGCTGCACGTACAGCGGGGTGCCGCGAAACACATAGGTGTACAGCCACACCGGCCGGGACAGCCACTTGATCCTGGACACGCGCGCCACCGCCAGCGGGATGGACACGACGAAGCCGAAGGCGATCGACAGCACCAGCAGCCACATGGTGACGGCCAGGCCGGACAGGTGGTAGCCGTCGGTCCACAGAAAGGTTTTCCAGAATTGCTGGATGATGTCCATCATAGCTCCGCCTCCCGCACACCCATCGAATAGCGGCGCTCCAGCCACATCAGGACGAAATTGGACACGGTGGTCAGCGCGAGGTAGATCGCCCCGGCCACCAGCGTGAAGAAAAAGACCTTGTAGGTGCTCTTGCCGGCGTCGACCGAGGCCTTCACCACATCGGCCAGGCCGATGATGGACACCAGGGCGGTGGCCTTCAGCATCACCTGCCAGTTGTTCGAGATGCCCGGCAGCGCGAAGCGCATCATCTGCGGGAACTGCACGCGGTGGAACACCTGCCAGCCGCTCATGCCGTAGGAGATGCCGGCCTCGATCTGGCCCCTGGGCACCGACAGGAAGGCGCCGCGCAGCGTCTCGGTGAAATAGGCGCCGTAGATGAAGCCCAGCGTGACGATGCCGGACACGAACGGGTCGAGGTCGATCTGATCGATGCTCAGCAGGTCGGTGATCTTGTTCATGCCGATCTGCAGGCTGTAGAAGATCAACAGCATCAGCACCAGGTCGGGCACGCCGCGCACCAGCGTGGTGTACACGGTGGAAATCCCGCCCAGCAGCGGGTTGTGCGACAGCTTGGCGCCGGCGCCGACGAGACCGATGACGAAGGCCAGCAGCAACGACAGCACCGACAGCTCCAGCGTCACCAGGGTCCCTTGCCAGATAATGGGACCGAATCCATCCAGAAACATATGTTCCCCTTGTCGAGCGGCCCGCCCCTTCGGCTTATATTGCCGAATGAAAGCCGGCCCTCCAGATCAATACGCCCCGCAAGGCGGGGCGCATCACAGCGCGGGCGCGCGGACCGGCCGCACGCCCGAAACGGCGTCAGCCGCCGTACACGTCGAAGGAGAAGTACTTCTTCTCGATCTTCTTGTAGGTACCGTCCTTCAGCATGTCGGCGATGGCCTTGTCGATGCCGGCCTTCAGATCCTTGTCTTCCTTGCGCAGGCCGATGCCGGCGCCCTCGCCCAGCGTCTGCGGGTCGACCAGGTCCTTGCCGGCGAAGGCGAAGCCCTTGCCCTCAGGCTTCTTCAGGAAGCCCATGTCGGCCTGCACCGCATCCTGCAGCGACGCGTCCAGACGGCCCGCGGTCAGGTCGGCCAGCACCAGGGTCTGGTTCTGGTACGGCACCACTTCGACGCCGGCCGGCGCCCAGTGCTTCTTGGCGTAGGCTTCCTGGATGGTGCCCTGCTCGACGCCGACGCGCTTGCCCTTCAACGAGGCCGGGGTCGGCATCAGGCCGGAACCGGACTTGGCGACCATGCGGGTCGGGGTGTTGAACAGCTTGGCGGAGAAGGCGATCTCCTTCATCCGGGCCTCGGTCATCGACATCGACGACAGCACGCCGTCGAACTTCTTGGCCTTCAACGCCGGGATCATGCCGTCGAAATCGTTCTCCACCCACACGCACTTGGCTTTCATGCGCTTGCAGATCTCGTTGCCCAGATCGATGTCGAAGCCGACCACCTGGCCGTTCGGCGCCTTGTACTCGAACGGAGCGTAGCTGGCGTCGACGCCGAAACGGATTTCCTTCCAGTCCTTGGCGTAAGCGCCCACGGAAGCAGCCATCAGACCGACAGCCAGCGCAGCAAGAGCCTTCTTCATGTGATTCTCCTCATCAAAGCGAACGTCTTTGTTGGTCATCCGGCACGCCGGACGCTTGGTCACCCGGGCAATCGCCCCGGACCGGTACGGCAAACTGCGAACCATGCCGCTGCCAGCCTGCCCCAGAGGCCGGTGGTGGCTGCACCATGTTATATAGTTAGAGCAATTTGTCTAGCAAGCCAGATTTTCCGGCCATGCCATGCTCATTAGCCGGGCACGGTGCGCTCAGCCACGCAGAATTCATGCCATGACCGGCTGAAAACCGGCGGTCCGATGGCGTTTTTGTCTGATGACAAAATACAACATTCAATCAACTTGAGAAGTAACGGCGGGTGAAAGGATCGGTGTACAGCAAAGCGACAAAAATGGGCAAAAATTCGCCAAACCCCCATATTTTGCCCGGATGGAATAAAAAAACGGGCTGGATATGCCTCCAGCCCGCCCTTTAACACAATCAGACGACAATGCGTTTACGCGTCGCCGCCGGCCTCGTCCGCCGGCGCCTCCGGCATGATCAGCTTCTGCTTGGCGGCGGCGGCCTGCTGCTGCAGCGCCTCGCTTTCCTTGCGCGCCTCGGCGCGCACCACGTCCAGATAGGACATGATGGCGAAGGTCAGCTCTCGGGTGCCTTCATGGTTCAGCGCGGAGATCGAGAACACGCGCGGCGCCTTGGTGTCGAAGCCGAGCGAGTCGTCCGGCTGCTCCTTGGGCCAGCCGTAGGCGTTCAGGAAGGCCGACACCGTCAGCTCGCGCTCGTCCTCCGGCAGCATGTCCACCTTGTTCAGCACCAGCCAGCGCGGCTTGCTGTACAGCTCCTCGTCGTACTTCTTCAACTCCTCGACGATGGCGCGCGCCTCGCGAACCGGATCAACATTGGGATCAAACGGGGCGATGTCCACCACGTGCAGCAGCAGGCCGGTGCGCTGCAGATGCTTCAGGAAACGGTGGCCCAGGCCTGCGCCCTCGGCCGCGCCTTCGATCAGGCCCGGAATGTCGGCGACAACGAAGCTGCGGGTATCGTCCATCCGCACCACGCCCAGATTCGGGTGCAGCGTGGTGAACGGATAGTCGGCCACCTTGGGCCGCGCGGCCGACACCGAGCGGATGAAGGTGGATTTGCCGGCGTTGGGCATGCCCAGCAGGCCGACGTCGGCCAGCACCTTCAGTTCCAGCTTCAGCGTGCGCTGCTCGCCTTCCTCGCCCGGCGTGGACTGACGCGGCGCGCGGTTGGTCGACGACTTGAAGTGGATGTTGCCCAGGCCGCCCTTGCCGCCCTTGGCGATCATGACGCGCTGGCCGTGATGGGCCAGGTCGGCCACCAGTTCGCCGGTGTCGGCGTCGTGTATCACCGTGCCCACCGGCATCTTCAGTTCGATGTCGTCGCCGCCCTTGCCGTAGCAGTCGGCGCCGCGGCCGCGCTCGCCGTGCTGCGCCAGGTATTTCTTGACGAAGCGGTACTCGACCAGCGTATTGACGTTCTCGTCGGCGATCGCGTACACGCTGCCGCCCTTGCCGCCGTCGCCGCCGTCCGGGCCGCCGAAGGGCACGAACTTTTCGCGGCGGAAGCTGGCGGCGCCGTTGCCGCCGCGCCCGGCCATCACTTCGATCCGGGCTTCATCGATGAACTTCATTGCACTCAACCTCTGTCTTGCGAGGAGTCAGGAGTCAGGACTGCCTATGCCAGCCCTCACGCCTTGCCCCTCGGGTATGAAAAAAGCCCTATCGCAAGGATAGGGCTTTCTCGGATGTCAGAAAGCGAATTATTCGCCGTCTACACCGGTGTACGGAACCACGTTAACGGTCTTGCGCTGTTGCGCGCCCTTAACGGTGAATTCGACGTAGCCGTCAACCTTGGCGAACAGGGTGTGGTCCTTGCCCTGGCCGACGTTTTCGCCAGCGTGGAACTTGGTGCCGCGCTGACGCACGATGATGGAACCAGCCGGAATCAGTTCGCTGCCGTAAACCTTAACGCCCAGGCGTTTGGCTTCGGAGTCACGACCGTTGCGGGAGCTGCCGCCTGCTTTTTTGTGTGCCATGACTGTTTATCCTTACTTCGAAATCGCGTCGATGCGGATTTCGGTGTAGTTCTGACGATGACCCTGATGCTTCTGGTAGTGCTTACGACGACGCATCTTGAAGATGCGGATCTTTTCGCCACGACCGTGGGAAACAACGGTGGCCTTCACGGTGGCGCCGGAAACCAGCGGGGCGCCAACAACAACCTGTTCACCGTCAGCAATCATCAGCACTTCTTCGAGTACGATCTGGCTGTCGACGTCTGCAGGTATCTGTTCTACTTTGAGTTTTTCACCGATGGCAACCTTGTATTGCTTGCCGCCGGTTTTTATGACCGCATACATTCGCATGAGCTCCTGATAAATGGATCCCCCGCGCCTGATGCGCAAGGGAACGCGAGACTATACGGGCCTGGCGGCAACTTGTCAATGATTTCATCGACTTAAGCGGCCAACACGGCGGCATGGCGGCCGCGGGGGCTTTTCTGGTAACATCCAGTGCTTTGGCGTAGCCATCATCGCAACGATAAACTGGTTGAAATGTCCACCCCGCTTTTCCGAACCCTGATTGCCGACGACATGCAGACGGTAGACGGCGTGATCCGCTCCCGGCTGCACTCCGACGTCGTCCTGATCCGCCAGGTGGCGGAATACATCATTTCCGCCGGCGGCAAGCGCCTGCGTCCGGTGCTGACCCTGCTGTCGGGCCGCGCCCTCGGCTATCGGGGCGAACACCTGTTTGAACTCGCCGCGATGATAGAGTTCATTCACACCGCCACGCTGCTGCACGACGACGTCGTCGACGAGTCCGATCTGCGCCGCGGCCGCAAGACCGCCAACGCGCTGTTCGGCAACGCCGCCAGCGTGCTGGTCGGGGACTTCCTGTATACCCGCGCCTTCCAGATGATGGTCACCACCCGCAATATGACCATACTGGAAGTGATGGCCGAGGCGACCAACATCATCGCCGAGGGCGAGGTGCTGCAATTGCTGAACATCGGCAACACCGACGTCAGCGAGGACGAATACCTGAAGGTCATCCAGTACAAGACCGCCAAGCTGTTCGAAGCGGCCGCCCGCGTCGGCGCGCTGATCGCCGACGCCTCCGCCGAACAGGTGCAGGCGATGGCCGACTACGGCATGTACCTCGGCACCGCCTTCCAGATCATCGACGACGTGCTGGACTACAGCGGCGACGCCGACACGATAGGCAAGAGCCTCGGCGACGACCTGGCCGAAGGCAAGCCGACGCTGCCCTTGATCTACACGATGCGCAACGGCAGCGCCGAAGCGTCGGCCCTGGTGCGCGACGCGCTGGAAAACGCCAGCCGCGACCGTTTCCACGATGTGCTGAATGCGGTACAATCCAGCGGCGCGCTGGAATATGCCAAGAACGAAGCCGTCAAGATGGCCGAGCTGGCCATCGCCTCCCTGCAGGCCATTCCCGAGTCGGAAACCCGCCAGGCCCTGATCGAGCTGGCTCGCCTGTCTGTGGACCGCAGCGCCTGATCACACCCAGTTTTCCGTCGCGTCTCCGTAGTTAAATGGATATAACGGCCCCCTCCTAAGGGGCAGTTACAGGTTCGATTCCTGTCGGGGGCGCCACCCGCTTTTCCCTAGCAGTCCAAAAACCCGCACAGCGCCAGGCTCTGCGGGTTTTCTGCATTCGCGCCATCGACGCGGCGCGCCTCAGGCCGAAGCCTCCCCCAGCCGCTCACTCGGGTCCGTCTCTTCGGCCGACGCCGTCAACCGCGCCAACTGCAGCAGCGCCGCCAGGCCGGCCCCGGCCAGACAGACGCCGGTCCAGCCGGCGTGGGCGTAGGCCAGGCTGGCCGCGCCGGAACCCAGCGCGCCGCCGAGGAAGTAGCTGACCAGATAGACGGTGGTGACGCAGCTGCGGGCCTCCGGCGCCAGCGCGTAGATCACGCTCTGGTTGGAGATGTGCAGCGCCTGCACGCAGATATCCAGCAACAGCACGCCGGCCAGCAGCGCCGCCAGCGAACGGCCGCCCAGCCACAGCAGGCCGAAGGCCAGCAGTATGCCCAGGCAGCAAGCGGTGGTGACGCGCCCGCCGTGGCCGCGGTCGGACAACCGCCCCGCTCCGCCGGCGGCCAGCGTGCCGGCCGCGCCGACCAGGCCGAAGGCGCCGATCTGCGCCTCGCCGTAGCCGTACGGCGGCTGGCTGAGCAGAAAGGTCAGGCCGGTCCAGAACAGGCTGAAGCAGGCGAAGGCCAGCGCGCCGTACAGCGAGCGCCGCCGCAGCGCAGGATGGACGCGGACCAGCGTCAGCAGCGAGGCCAGCAGCGCGCCGTAGCGCAGCGGCTCGCTGCGGCGGTCGCCGGGCAGCGCCCGCGCCAGGATGGCGGTGAACAGCAGCACGACGGCGGCGGCCAGCCAGTACACCAGCCGCCAGCCGCCCATCTGGGCCACCAGGCCGGAGAAGGTACGCGCCAGCAGGATGCCGAGCAGCAAGCCGCTCATCACCGTGCCGACCACCCGGCCGCGTTCTCGCTCCGCCGCCAGCGAGGCGGCGAACGGCACCAGCAGCTGGGCGGCGCAGGTGCACAGGCCCAGCGCCGCGCAGGCGGCGGCGAACCAGGCCAGACCGGGACTGAGCGCCACCGCCGCCAGCGCCAGCACGCTGCAGCCCAGCAGCGCGACGATCAGCTTGCGGCGGTCCAGCGCGTCGCCCAGCGGTATCAGGAACAGCAGGCCGCAGGCATAGCCTAGCTGGGTCAGCGTGACGATGAAGCCCAGGCTGGCCGTCTGCGCGCCGAAACCGCCGGCTATGACGGCCAGCAGCGGCTGGGCGTAATAGATGTTGCCGATGACGGCGCCGCAGGAAACGGCGAACAACAGCGCCATGCCGCGGCCCAGGCCGGGAGCGGGTGTATCCATGTCCATCTTTCAGAATGTGGGAAATCAAAACGGCCGCGCACGATGCGCGGCCGCCCGGCAAGACCCCGTCAGTACGGTTTGTTCGGCAGGAATTTGCCGTCCAGCGTGATCACCGCGCGCTCGCCGCCGTCCGGATCGGCCACCTTCTGGATGTCCAGCCGGAAATTGATCGCGCTGATGATGCCGTCGCCGAGCTTCTCATGCACCAGGGCCTTCAGCGTGGTGCCGTAGATCTGAATCATTTCGTAGAAGCGGTAGATGGTGGGGTCGGTGGGGATGCCGCCCGGGATGCTGCCGCGCAGCGGGATGGTCTGCAGATTGGCGGAGTCCGCCTCGTCGAGGCCCAGCCTGTCGCACACCAGGTCGGCGGCGGCCTTGGGCAGCGCGTGCTGCCCCAGCAGCGCGGCGGTGACATAGGCCAGGCTGAGGCCGGTGCCGTCGGCCAGCTGTTCCCAGCTCAGGTCCTTCAGCGCCTTGGCGACGACGATGCGGCTGCTCAGCTCGACGCGGGCGTCCTGGGTGGTATGGGATTGACGCATGGGATTTCCTTTCTTTTACGAGATGCGCCCTGCCGGGCGCCAATGACGATCAGGCGGCGCGGGTTTGCGGAAAGTCGGCCAGCGGGACGAAGCGTTTCGCCGCGCCGTCCAGCGCTTCTATCGTTCCGCTTTCGATATCGTAGACCCAGCCGTGCAGGCGGAGCCGGCCCTGTTCCAGCGCCAGCGCCACCGACGGATGGGTCTTGATATTGGCCAGCTGGGCGATGACGTTTTCCCTGACCATGCCGTCCAGCCTGGCCTGGGCCGATTCGTGGCCGCGGCCGGCGTTGACCGCCTTGGCGGCGTCGGCGTGGCGCAGCCAGCCGGCCACCGCCGGCATGTGGTCCAGGCAGGCGCAGCTGGCGATGGCGGTCATCGCGCCGCAGTCGGAATGGCCGCAGATGACGATGTCGCTGACGCCCAGCGCGGCCACCGCGTATTCCACCGTGGCGGTGACGCCGCCCGGCTCCGGACCGTAGCCGGGCACGATATTGCCGGCGTTGCGGATCACGAACAGGTCGCCCGGCTCCTGCTGCGTCAGCAGCTCCGGCACCACCCGGCTGTCGGAGCAGGTGATGAACAGCACGCTGGGGTTCTGGCTGGTGGCCAGCTTGCGGAACAGCTCGGAGCGCTTGGGAAAGGCGTCCTGCTGGAACTTGAGGAAACCGTCGATGATGGCTTGCATGGAGTTCTCCTTGGCGGTGAAACGATGGCGCAAGGATGAACCGATTCAACTATAGCGTCCAAGACCGATATACAATAAACACCATAAGAAACTCCTATAGTTTTTGCGATGATACTCAGACATATCCGCTACCTGATCGCGGTGGCCGAGCACGGCAACTTCACCCGGGCCGCCGAGGCGCTACACGTGTCGCAGCCGACACTGTCGCAACAGATACGGCAGTTGGAAGACATCGTGGGCGCGCCGCTGCTGGACCGCGGCGGGCGGACGGTGCGGCCGACCGACGCCGGCGCGGCCTATCTGGAATACGCGCGGCGGGCGCTGCGCGAACTGGCGGCGGCGGAACGCGCCATCGGCGACGTGGCGGACCTGTCGCGCGGCAGGCTGCGGCTGGCGATGACGCCGACCTTCACCTGCTATCTGCTGGGGACGCTGGCCGAGCGCTACGCTTCGCGCCATCCGGGCGTGGAACTGGAAATACGCGAGATGACGCAGGACGCGATGGAGGCGGCGCTGGCGGCCGACGAGCTGGATCTGGGCATCGCCTTCGATGCGATGCGCTCGCCGGACATCTGCGGGCAGCCGCTGTTCGCCGAAAAGCTCTGTGTGGTGGCCGGCCCGCGCCACCCCTGGCGCGAACGGGATCGGCCGCTGGAGACGGAGGAGCTGGAACAGGCGCCGCTGGCGCTGCTGAGCGCCGATTTCGCCACCCGGAACCATATCGACGACCACTTCCGCCGGCACGGCGTCGCGCCGCGCATCGCCGTCGAGGCCAATACCATAGGCGCGATACTGGAGATCGTGCGCCGCGGCGCCATCGCCACCATCCTGCCGGAGGCCATCGCCCGGCAGGATCCGGCATTGCGCGCGCTGGCGCTGCGCCAGCCGCTGCCGACGCGCACCGCCGCCTTGCTGCGCAGGCAGAACGGCTACCAAAGCGCCGCCGCCCGCGCCTGCCTCGCGCTGCTGGAGGACATGGCGGCGCAGCTGGCCTAGCGCCTGCTTGCGGCCTTCTACGCGCCGCTCAGCCCGGCCAGCTCAACTCGAAGCGGGCGCCGCCGCCCGTGCCGGTACCGCACCGGGCCTCACCGCCATGGGCGTGGGCGATGGCGGCCACCACAGCCAGACCCAGGCCGCTGCCTCCGCTGCCGCGCTGGCGGGCGCCGTCTCCGCGCCGGAACGCCTCGAACACATGCGGGGCCAGGTCTTCGGGAATACCGGGGCCGTCGTCCTCGACGCGCAGACGGCAGCGGCCGCCCTCCACCCGGGCCTGGATGCGGATGGCGCCGGGCGTCGCGTAGCGGCGGGCGTTGTCCAGCAGGGCCAGCAGCGCCTGGCGGATGCGGACCGGGTCGCAGCGTGCCGGCCGGCCATCCAGCTCCAGGACCGGCGTCAGGCCGGCGGCCCGCAGCGCGTCGCCGAAGACTTCGACGACGGCCCGGACCTCGGCGGCGAGGTCGGTCTCCTGCAGTTGCAGATCGAGGTGGCCGCTCTCGGCCAGGCTGACGGCGCGCAGGTCCTCGATCAGCCGGCCCAGCCCCTCCACCTGGGCCAGCAGGCTGCGGAACTGGCCCTCGTCCGGCGTGAACACGCCCTCGGCCAGGCCTTGCAGCCGGCCGCGCAGCACGGTGAGAGGCGTGCGCAGTTCGTGGGCGATGGCGGCGTTCCAGAACGCCTGCTCCCGGCTCATCAGCTGCAGTTGATCGGCCAGGGCGTTGAAATCGTCGGCCAGCATCGCGGCCTCGCGCAGCGAACGATCGCCGGCGGCGGCGCGCGCGTTCAGGTCGCCGTCGGCGACGCGGCGCATGCTTTCGGCCACTGAATTCAGCGGCAGCAGGATGCGGCGAGCCAGACGGATGCCCATCAGCAAGGACAGCGCCAGGCCCGTCGCGGTACTGGAGACCAGCCACAGCACTTCCGGCGCCGTCAGCCACCAGCCCGATTGTTCGAAGTGCACCGGCCAGTACGTCAGCGCCACGTAGTAGAAGGCGTAGCCGGTCGCCACCATCAGCAGCGTGACGCACAGCGCCATCGCCGCCATGGACAGCGCAATCTGGCGGCTCAGTCCCTCCAGCCTCATTCGCCGCTCCACAGCTTGTAGCCGACGCCGCGGACGCCGGCCGGCATCCCTTCGACGCCGCATTCCTCCAGCTTCTTGCGCAGCTTGCTGATATGGCTGTCCACCGTGCGCTCCAGCGTGTCGCCTTCCGGCAGGCAGGCGGCCAGCAGCTCGGCGCGGCTGAACACGCGCCTGGGCGCGCGCGCCAGCTGCGCCAGCAGCTTGAACTCGGTCAGCGTCAGGCTCAGCGCGTGGCGCCGCTTGCCGACCAGAACGGCGGCTTCGTGCTGCTCCAGGTCGATCTCGAACGGATCGGCGCGCAGCACGCGCTGCTCGGCCTGGCGCGGGGCGGCCATCGAGCGGCGCAGCACCGCCTGCGCGCGCGCCACCACCTCCACCGGGTTGAACGGCTTGACCACGTAGTCGTCGGCGCCGATGCGCAGGCCCATCAGCTTGTCGATGTCCTGGTCCAGCGCCGTCAGCATGATCACCGGCGTGTCGCCTCGGTGGCGGATCTCGGCCAGTGCCTGCCAGCCGTCGACGTGCGGCATCTGCACGTCCAGCAGCACCAGGTCCGGCTTCAGCGCCAGATGCATCTCCAGCGCCTTCCTGCCGTCGGCGGCGTGCGCGCTGCGCAGGCCGCCGCGCGACAGATAGGCGGCGAGGATTTCGGCGATCTCGGGTTCGTCTTCGGCTATCAGCACCAGGGCCTGGGGCCCCTGGGCCGCCGGTCGGATTGTGTCGCTCATGCTGGCGGTTTCGCATCCATTGCGTATCTCCATCGAATCTCCATGCTACCACACGGCAATCCCCATCCTGCGCGGGCACACTGCCGCCCATCGCAAGTTTGAACGCTATGGAGTCCCCATGAACAATATGCAAGCCCGCCGTTACGGCGGCGCCTGCGCGCTGGCCGTCGCGATGTTGAGCGGCTGCTCGCAGCCGGCGCCGCAGGACGCCCCGACGGCGATTCCGGTCGCCGCCGCGACGCTGGCCCCCGCCCCGCTGAAGCTGAGCGACGACCTGCCCGGCCGCGTCGCGGCGGTGCGCGTCGCGGAAATCCGCCCGCAGGTCGGCGGCATCGTACTGCGCCGGCTGTTCGAACAGGGCAGCGAGGTCAAGGCCGGCCAGCCGCTGTTCCAGATCGATCCGGCGCCGTTCAAGGCCGAAGTGGACACCGCCGCCGCCGCCCTGCAGCGGGCCGAGGCCGCGCTGGCGCGCGCGCGCGTGCAAACCGCCCGGCTGCGGCCCTTGGTCGAAACCGACGCCGTCAGCCGCCAGGTCTTCGACGACGCGGTGTCGCAGCGAGACCAGGCCGCCGCCGACGCGGCCCAGGCCCGCGCCGCGCTGGACCGCCGCCGGCTGGATCTGAAATTCGCCGCCGTCGCGGCGCCGATCTCCGGCCGCATAGATCAGGCCCTGGTCAGCGAGGGCGCGCTGGTCGCCTCCGGCGACGCCTCCCCGATGGCGCGCATCCAGCAGATAGACCAGGTCTATGTCGACGTTCGCCAGCCGGCGGCAGCGCTGGAATCGCTGCGGCAAACGCTGGCGGCTCAAGCCGGGACGGCCGGCCGCGGCCTGCCCGTGACGCTGCTGCGCGACGACGGCACATCCTACGACGAGGTCGGCCGCATGCTGTTCTCCGGCGTCAATGTCGACGCCGGCACCGGCGACGTGCTGCTGCGCGTGCTGGTGGACAATCCTAGGCGGCGGCTGCTGCCGGGCATGTTCGTCCGCGCCCGCGTGCCGCGCGCGAGCTATGCCGACGCGCTGACGGTGCCGCAGCAGGCGGTGATCCGCATAGGCGGCAAGCCGCAGGTGTGGACCGTGGACGCGAAGAACCACGCGCGCCTCGCCGACGTCGAGCTCGGAGAACTGGCCGATCGCCGCTACCGGATCCAGGCCGGTCTCCGCGCCGGCCAGAAGGTGGTCGTCGAGGGCATGGAGCGCCTGTCGGAAGGCGCGCTGGTCGCCGCAGGCGACGCCGCGCCGGCGCGGCGCTGAGCGAAGGGAGCCTCTCCATGTCCCAATTCTTCATCCGCCGCCCGGTCTTCGCCTGGGTCATCGCGCTGTTCATCATCCTGCTGGGGGTGATCGCCATCCCCCAGTTGCCGATCTCCCGCTATCCGTCGGTCGCGCCGCCGACGGTCACCATCACCGCGGTCTATCCCGGTGCCACGCCGCAGACCATGAGCGACGGCGTGCTGAGCCTTATCGAGCGGGAGCTCTCCGGCGTCAAGGATCTCTTGTATTTCGAATCGTCAGCCGATACCTCAGGCGCGGCGCAGATCACCATCACCTTCAAGCCGGGCACCGACCCTGAAATGGCCCAGGTTGACGTGCAGAACAAGCTGAAAGCCGTCGAGCCGCGGCTGCCGGCCGCCGTGCGTCAGAACGGCGTGATGGTGGAGTCGGCCTCGTCCGGCTTTCTGATGCTGATCGGCCTGCGCTCGGACAACGGCCGCGTCGACGAGGCCGAGCTCAGCAACTATATGGCGCGCAACATCGTCGAGGAGCTGCGGCGCATAGACGGCGTCGGCCGCGTGCAGCTGTTCGGCGCCGAACAGGCGATGCGCGTCTGGGTGGACCCGGCCAAGCTGATCGCCTACGGCCTGACGATGAGCGAGCTCTCCGCCGCCATCGCCCAGCAGAACGCGCAGATCGCGCCGGGCAGCCTGGGCGCGTCGCCGGCCCTGCCGGGTCAGCGGGTGACCGTGCCGCTGACCGTGCAGGGCACGCTTTCGACGCCTGAGCAATTCGCCGCCATCGTGCTGCGCGCCAACGCCGGCGGCGCCAAGGTGGTGCTGGGCGACGTCGCGCGCGTCGAGCTGGGCTCGCAGTCCTACAACTTCGTCAGCACCGAAAACGGCAAGCCGGCCACCTTCGCCGGCGTGCAGCTGAGTCCGGGCGCCAACGCGGTGAAAACCGCCGAGGCGGTGCGGTCGCGGCTGGCCGAGCTGGGCAAGGCGATGCCGGCCGGCATACGCCACTCCATCCCGTTCGACACCGCGCCCTTCGTCAAGATCTCGATCGAGAAGGTGATACACACGCTGCTCGAGGCCATGGTGCTGGTCTTCCTGGTGATGTATCTGTTCCTGCAGAACGCGCGCTACACGCTGATCCCGTCCATCGTCGCGCCGGTGGCGATGCTGGGCACTTTCGCGGTGATGCTGGCCGCCGGCTTCTCCATCAATGTCCTGACGATGTTCGGCATGGTGCTGGCGATAGGCATCATCGTCGACGACGCCATCGTCGTCGTCGAGAACGTCGAGCGGCTGATGGCCGAGGAAGGCCTGTCGCCCAGGGAGGCGACGGCCAAGGCGATGAAGGAGATCACCGGCGCCATCGTCGGCATCACGCTGGTGCTGACCGCGGTCTTCATTCCGATGGCGCTGTCCAGCGGCTCGGTCGGCGTGATCTACCAGCAGTTCACGTTGGCGATGGCGGTGTCCATCCTGTTCTCGGCGCTGCTGGCGCTGACGCTGACGCCGGCGCTGTGCGCGACGCTGCTGAAACCCATTCCCCAAGGCCACCACGAAAAACGCGGCTTCTTCGGCTGGTTCAACCGCCGCTTCGCGCGCCTGACCGACTGGTACGAGACGCGCGTCGGCCGGCTGATCGGCCGCTCCGGCCGCGTGATGCTGGTCTTCGTCGCCCTGTCCGGCGCGATGGCCGCCGGCTTCCAGGCGCTGCCGTCGTCCTTCCTGCCCGAAGAGGACCAGGGCTATTTCATGACCGGCTTCCTGCTGCCGGCCGACGCCACCGCCGAACGCACGCGGGATCTGGTCAAAAAGCTGGACAGCCACCTGGCCACCCGCCAGGCGGTCCAGTCCAGCATTTCCATCGTCGGCTACGGCTTCTCCGGCTCAGGCGCCAACGCCGCGCTGAATTTCGCGGTACTGAAGGACTGGGACCGGCGCGGCGGCGCGTCGACCGTAGACGAAAGCCTGCGCGTCCAGCAGGCGATGGCCGGCGCCACCGAAGGCACGGTAATGACCCTGTTGCCGCCGGCGATAGACGAGCTGGGCACCAGTTCCGGCTTCACGCTGCGGCTGGAGGACCGCGCCAACCGCGGCCCCGCCGCGCTGAAGGCGGCCGAGGCCAAGCTGCTGGAGCTGGCCGCCCAAAGCCCGGTGGTGGCCGGCGTCTACCCGGACGGCCTGCCGGCAGGCGCCAGCATACGACTGGACATAGACCGGCAGAAGGCCGAGGCGCTGGGCGTGCCCTTCGCCAGCGTCAGCGACACGCTGTCCGCCGCGATGGGCTCGGCCTACATCAACGATTTCCCCAATGGCGGCCGGATGCAACAGGTGATCATCCAGGCAGACGCGCCGGCTCGGATGCAGATAGACAATGTGCTGAAGCTCCACGTGCGCAACGCGACCGGCGGCATGGTGCCGCTGTCCGAGCTGGCGCGCCCGGTGTGGACCGAGACGCCGCTGCAACTGGTGCGCTTCCAGGGCTACCCGGCGGCGCGCATCTCCGGCGGCGCCGCGCCCGGCCACTCCAGCGGCGCGGCGATGGCCGAGATGGAACGGCTGGCCGCGCAGCTGCCGCCCGGCTTCGCGGTCGAGTGGACCGGCCAGTCGCTGCAGGAGCGCCAGTCGGCGTCACAGGCTCCGATGCTGATGGCGCTGTCCATGATCGCGGTCTTCCTGGTGCTGGCCGCGCTGTACGAGAGCTGGTCCATCCCGCTGTCGGTGATGCTGGTGGTGCCGCTGGGCCTGATCGGCGCGCTGGCCGCCGTGATGCTGCGCGGCATGCCCAACGACGTGTTCTTCAAGGTGGGCATGATTACCGTGATCGGCCTGTCGGCCAAGAACGCCATCCTGATCATCGAATTCGCCAAGCAGCTGCACGAGGAAGGCAAGAGCCTGACGGAGGCGGCGGTACAGGCGGCCAGGCTGCGGCTGCGACCGATACTGATGACCTCGCTGGCCTTCGGCCTCGGCGTGGTGCCGCTGATGACGGCCAGCGGCGCCAGCGCCGAAACGCAGAACGCCATCGGCACCGGCGTGTTCGGCGGCATGGTCACCGCCACCGTGCTGGCCGTTTTCTTCGTTCCCGTTTTCTTCGTGTTCGTGATCGGCGCGCAGGAGCGTCTGGGACGGTGGCTGAAATCCCGCCGCCCGGACGCCGCGCCCGGCCGCGGACAAGAGGGTTGAACCATGAGATTCGTCATTCTTCCTGTCATCCTGGCCCTGTCGGCCTGCTCGTTGACCCAGCCGCTGCTCAAGCCGGATCTGCCGGTTCCCGCGGCCTTTCCCTCCGCCGGCGGCAACGAATCCGGCCTCCGCGCGGCGGATCTGGGCTGGCGCTCGATGTTCGGCGATCCGCGGCTGCAGCGGCTGATCGAGCTGGCGCTGGCCAATAACCGCGACCTGCGCCTGGCCGCGCTGAACGTCGAGGCCGCCCAGGCCCGCTACGGCATCCAGCGCAGCGAACAGCTGCCCAAGCTGGACGGCGTGGCCGGGGCCGCGCGCCAGCGCACGCCGGCGAACGGCGCAACGCCCGCCGCCACACAGACGCAGTACAACGCCAACGTGGCGCTGAGCGCCTTCGAGATCGACCTGTTCGGCCGCATGCAGGCGCTGTCCGACGCCGCCTTCGCCCGCTACCTGGCCAGCGAGCAGGGCCGGCGGGCCGCGCAGATTTCGCTGGTCGGCGCGGTGGCGGACGCCTACTTCGCCGAGCGGCTGGCCGACGAGCAAAAACAGCTGGCAGAGCGCACGCTGGACGACTGGCGGCAATCGCTGGACCTGGCGCGCCGCCTGAAGGCGGGCCATCAGAGCAGCGGCCTGGACGTGGCCCAGGCCGAGGGCCAGGTCGCCGGCGCCGAGGCGGACCTGGAGGCGCGCGCCCGCGCCCTCGCGCAGGCCGGCAACGCGCTGCGGCTGCTGACCGGCGCCGAGCCGCCGGCCGATCTGCCCGCCCCGCTTCCGCTGGAGACCCAGCCGGTGGCGACGCGTTTGCCGGCGGGCCTGCCGTCCGAGCTGCTGCTGCGCCGGCCGGACATCCTGCAGGCGGAACAGCAGCTGGTGGCCGCCAATGCCGATATCGGCGCGGCGCGCGCGGCCTTCTTCCCCAGCCTGTCGCTGACCGCCTCACTGGGCTTCGCCAGCCCGGCGATGCGCGGACTTTTCGACGACGGCCACCGCGCCTGGAACTTCGCTCCGCAGCTCTCGCTGCCGCTGTTCCCGAACGGCCGGCTGCGCGCCGAATTGCGGCTGGCCGAGATCGGCAAGTCCGGCGCCGTCGCCGAATACGAGCGCGCGATCCAGACCGCCTTCCGCGAAGTGGCCGACGGCCTGGCCGGACGCGAGACCTTCGGCCGGCAGATCGCCGCCCAGAACAGGACGGTGGCCAGCGCCGAGCGCCGCGCCGATCTGTCCGGCCAGCGCTACCGCGCCGGTCTGGACGGACGGCTGGAACTGCTGGACGCCCAGCGCCAGCTGTACGCCGCCCGGCAGACGCTGCTAGACCTGCGACGCGGCGAGTTCGGCAACGCGGTCGCGCTGTACAAGGCGCTGGGCGGCGGCTTGATCGACGATTGATCGTCGGCGGAAACGGACGCGCCCGTCCGATGAAAAACCGCGCCCATCAGCGCGGTTTTCTTTTCCACGGCGAAGCCATATCTCAGCGCCACGCGCCCCAGAACGGCCACAGCACGATGGGGCCGTCCAAGATCAACCACTTCAGCAGATAGTTAGGTGAAGCTGCTCTGCGCCTTGATCCTCTTGCCCAGCAGGCTCACCCGCGGGATGTAGCGGAAAACGCGGTTGAGGCTGACGGCCTTGCTGATCACTCGCCGTTAAGCGCGTCGCCAAAAGAATGGCAGGGAAAGATTAGACGCCGCATCTGAGCAACTGCGACTTCGGCAGCAGCTCCACACCCGGATGCAAGGCAATGCCGGGCAGGACTTCGTCCAAAACCTGCAGGAAGGTAAAGGCCGCGGGGGACAAGGGCACGCCGTGGCGCGTAAAGACATAGATTTCCCGCCTGATGGCCGGCTCATCAATCAGGCGGTATGGCAATGCTTGCACAAAGGGGTGCGACGCCGCCAAGGCAGAAAGCACACAGGGGCCGATGCCCGCGCGGATCAAGCAAACCTGGGTGTCCAGATTGGTTACGACCACCCTGCTGTTCACATGCTGCCAAAGCTCAGGCTGAACGGCTCCCAACGCCGACATGATGCTGGAGTCAGCATCATCTTGCAGCAGCGGCAGTTCTCGCAATCCCTCTACCGTCAAGGGACCTTCCGGCAGCAGATAGCCAGGTGGAAACATCACGCCCAATCGGGCCGTAAGCAACAGACGCTTGTCCAAGGTCCTGCCGACCGAGTTGACGCAAGAAGCGATCCCCAAATCCACTTCCCCCGATGTGATGCGACGCAGCACCCCACCGCTCGTGTCATCCACAAGCCGCACATGTATGCCTGGAAAATCCTTTCTCAGCCGTTTGAGCACCTCCGGCAAAACGCAGGAGGCGAAAGCCATGCCGCAAGCGACTTGCACGCTGCCGCTGCTGCCTGCCGACTGCTCGCTGAGGTCGGACAGCGTCAACTCGAAATCATTGAGCAGGCGATGCGCATTCGGCAGGAAAGCATTGCCATGCGCGGTCAGCACCACTTTGCGTGTCGTCCGCTCAAACAACGATAGGCCGACAGCCTGTTCCAGTTCGCGAATGGTTTTGGTCAACGTGGACTGAGTCAGGCACAGATTCTTTGCCGCAATGGTGAAGCTCTCTACCTGGGCAACAGCCACGAAAGCCCGCAGGTGGCGTAGGGATACGGTCATGAGCCAAAGCTGAATTGATTGATATTGTTAATTCATTTTATACAGATAAAGCTGAAATGGAAGTCCATCCGGAGCCAGATGCTTTGAATGATTGACCAGATCAAGCAGGTTTGCAGATGAAATCTGGCAAGAAATACGATCTTGTCCGGCAAGAGCGGGATGAAATATTGCCAGAATAAAAATACAAACAGCATATAAAGCCAAAAATACGCGAATCCTCCGCGCGCAATGCCGTATCCGCCGCGCGGGCGCCAGCGACTACTTGAGCAAGTCCCCATCGGCGCCGGCCTCAACGGCACAGCGCGGCGCATCCCGTCCAGGATGGCTGGAAGCGAGAAAGCGCATGGGAACCGGGTTCTCACGCCTTCGTCATGCGCGTGGAAAACCCTCCCCGAATCCATCGTCCCTGATGTGGTGCCACGCAGCGCGTGCCCCGGCGTCGGCCACCAGACGCGTGTCGCGCCCGCCGGCACCTCCCCTTAGACCCGCTAACAAAACCCCTGATCCTGCGTTGCGCCTCCTTGTCGTACTACTTGTACTGCCTGCGTCGGCGCGCCTTGACTCAGGTACGCTGCGCGGTTTTGTTAGCGGCTCTTATCACCCGTTCCGACTGGCGGCCCCGTGCCGACTGGGTCGGGCACGGATGCCGCGTCATGGCATCCATTCGCTAGCTGCGCGATAGCCGCAACAACACCCGAGTCCAGGGGCGGATTCATGGGGAAATCGACTTAATCCATTCTATTAATTCATTTTACACCAAATGATATAAAGACGAAAATTACCCATTAACTTCAGTAACTTAGTTATTGATTGATCGGGTAATTTCGTAGATGGAACTGGGCGGTACAGAGGATTTGTCGAGGGTGAGCCTGACGAGATCAGGCGGCGAAAAGAAACTGCTTTCGATATTGCAGCAGGCGGAAGCATCCATTCCCACCGATAGTTCCCCTTGGTTTGGCAGGCCCTGCGACATGCCGCCAGCGCCAAACCTACATCTACTGCCCCCCTTGCTGTCTCTGCACGGTTCGTCTGATTTGCATGAGCGCACGACGCAGTTCCAGCGTTGGCTGAGCTTGGCGTTCGGAATCGCCGCACTGGCGCCGGGCTATTTTGCCCAGGCAGGGGCGCCACGCTACCCGGCCCCTGCCAGCAAGCAGGATGACGAAGCCGCGCGTCGCCCGCGACTGGCGGAAATCCGCGCAACAATCGATGCCTTGCCGCAACCGCCTTGGGTGGATAGCCCCAAACGATTCCTCGCCGGCAGCAGCGGGGGCGCCATCGCCGTGGCCCGCTGGCGTTGTCGCCGGTTTCTGGGCCGCCAGAACTGTCCCTGGACGTGCGAGGACAGCGATTTCGCGGGGCAAGCAAGCAATGGCTTCGGTCTGCCCCATCCTCAACGTTCTCTCCGGCGACGATCGCTATTCCGGCAAGCCCGGCGCGCCGAATCGAGGCCTGCCAGCGGATGCCTTCCGTCCCGCCACGCGCGCGGAGCGGGCGATCCTGCCTGATGCGCCTCGCCTTCCAGCACGACTCGCGGTCCCCCCATTCCTCAGGAAGCTGCTGTCGGAAACATTCTCATAACAAGACTCCCTCGAGGAGCCGCGCCGCGGCATGCCGCGGCATTTCACTAAGGGGAAGCTGACACCGTGGCCACGGCCATTTCGGGGTTTTCTTCACAATAAACAAAGAGATTCATCGGGACATGAAAACGTACCAACAAAAACAGGCTCCAGTAAAAGGACAGATCGCGCCTCCCCCACTGTTCAAAATCACCTCGCTGGCAGTGGCCGCTGCATTCTGCGTACCGCAACAAGCTCATGCGGCATGCTCCGGAAGCAGCACCGTCAGCTGTACCGGCAGCCTCAGCGGCAGCCTCAGCTACGGCAGCGGCACGAGCGAGATCGACCTCGTCAACGCCAACCTCAGCGGCACCGTCACCTGGAATAATCCGACCGGGCCCAGCGTCATCACGATCAGCGGCAGCACCCTGTCGACCAATACCGGCCAAGCCTTCTCCGTGAACAACGCCAATGGCGCGCTTAGCATGAGTCTCGACGCGGCGAGTCAAGTCACCAGCCCGAACAGCGGATCAGGCGCGGTTTCGCTCACGACCAGCACCAGCAATACCGGGGATATCCTGCTCAACAGCGCCGCCAGCGTCAGCGGCAAGGGCGGCCTGCTGACGTGGAACAACGGGAGCGGCTCCATCACGCTCAGCAATAGCGGATCGGTTGTCAGCAACAACCAGTCCGGGCTGGGCGCCACGACTGCGGCGGGCGGCTCCATCAGCATCACCAACGCGTCGGGCGGACAGACGCAGGCCAGCAATGGAAACGCCATCGATACGCACAGCAATGGCGCATCCGGCGACACCGTGATCGTCAACAACGGCAGCGCGATATCCACAGGCAACGCCTCCGGCATCAACAGCACCAGCAATGGCGGCAATATCGCCATCCAGAATAACGGCCAGGTCGTGGCCGGCGGAACCGCGATCACGGCAAGCAATACCGGCGCGGGAAACATCACCATCAACAGCAGCGGCACGATCAATCAGCCCGGCACCGCCGCTGCCGCGATCGGCGTGAACAGCAACGGCGGGCAGGTCGGCATTGATACCCGCGCCGGATCGGTCAATGGCAGCATCTTCGTCACCGCCAACAATGGCGGCGTGCAGGCGACGGTGGGCAATATAGCCAGCAACAGCAACGCCGTAGTGGTGACCTACACCGGCAGCAATGCCAACGCGGGCGGGGTATCGTTGAATACGGCAGCCGGCACCGATATCAGCACCTCATTTGCAGGCATCGCCGTTACCTCCCAGGGCAATAACGGCGGCATCAGCGTGACGACCAACGGCACGATAGGCGGCGCGCAAGCCGTCAGGAACGGCGTCATCGGCAGCATCACGGCCTCCGGCAACAATGCGGACGTGCAGATGCAGCTGAACAACACCGTCAACGCGGTGCGCACGGCCATCGCCGGCTCGACGGCGGGCAACGGGAATGTTTCCATCGTCAGCCAGGCCGCGTTGGCCAGCCAGCAAGGCCACGGCATCAGCGCAAGCTCGGCCGGCGGCAATGTCAGCGTGACCGCCAACGGCGCCGTCACCGGCGTCACCGCCATCCGCGGCAGTTCCGCCAGCGGCAACGTGGCGCTGACAGCCAATGCCAATACCACCGGCACCGGCGCCGTCGCCTTGAGCGGCAACCAGCTGTCCGGCGCGGCCTTGCAGGTCGCCAATGCGGTCCAGGCCACCGTGGACAATTACGCCAACGCGACGACCCAGAGCGTTTCGGTTGCAGCGGTGGACGTGAATGCCGGCAGCGCCATCGTCAACAACCATGCCGGCGCCCTGCTGGCGGGCGCCGGCGATTTCGCCATCAATGGCCGCAATGGGAACGTCACCGTCAACAACGACGGCACGATCACCGGCTACGTGACCTTGCAAGGCAGCGGCAATACCTTCAACAACAACTCTTCGCACTCCCTGGACCTGCGCAACTACGTCGCCGGCGTGCAAAACGTGGCCGTGGCGCAGATCAATGGCGTGTTCAACAACAACGCCGACGGCGTGCTGCGCGTGCTGGCGGTGAATGCGCCGCAAAGCGTCAATAACGCTGGCGCCTGGCAGACCGCCGGCAGCCAGCTGCCGGGCAATGGCGTGGTGCAAGGCCAGCTGACCGGCGTCAGCAACTTCAACAACCGCGGCACTATCACCCTGCAGAGCGCGGATATCGGCGCGGCGCAAGCCGTGGCGGGCAAGCTGCTGGTCATCACCGGCGGCCAAGCCGCAGGCGCCTCCGGCGGCGGCACCTACACCTCCAATGGCGGCCAGCTGCGTCTGGACGCGGTGCTGAACCAGGGCGGCGCGGCTAGCCTGAACGACATGCTGGTGGTAGACCGGACTGCGGTGGGCAGCGGCGGCGCCACCCGGGTGTCGGTGAACAATGTGGGAGGCCTGGGCGGCTACACCGGCAATGGCCCCAGCGACGGCATCGAGTTGATCAAGGTGCTGGATGCCGGCTACTCGGCCGCCAATGCGTTCTCCCTGGCGGCGCCGCTGGGGGCGGGAGCGTTCCAGTACAGCCTGCGTCAAGCGGATGGCCAGAACTGGTATCTGCAAACGACCGACCTGGTGCCGCTTGCCAAGGTGCAAGCCATGTTGCCGGTGGCGCTGAGCCAATACGGCCTGGATACGCTGGGCACGCTGTGGCAGCGGGTGGGAAGCCGCCGCTACCAGCCGCAGCAACAGGAGGAAGCCGGCCGGCCGGCGGTGTGGGTGCGCGCCGGCGGCCACCGCGGCTACACCGAAGGCAGCATCGCCGGCAACGGCTTCAGCTACGCCTCCTCGTACCAGTTGAACGACGACTTCATCGAAATCGGCGCCGACCGCCATTTGTGGCAAAGCGACAAGGGATCCTGGATCGGCAGCCTGTTCGGCAGCCATGGCAATGGCAGCATGAAGCTGCAAAATGGCGCGGATGGCCGCGCCGACCTCAGCAGCAACAGCCTGGGCTTGGCGGCGACCTGGTATGGCAATAACGGCTATTACCTGGACATGCTTGGCAAATGGAGCCGCATCGGCACCCGGCTGGCGGCCACCGGCGTGAATGGCAGCCCCGATAGCCGCAGCGCATTATTCAGCCTGGAAACCGGCTATCAGCGCGCCATCAGCCGCGACTGGAGCGTGGTTCCCCAACTGCAACTGGTCTGGCAGGACAACCGCCTGGATGGCTATACCGACTCCAACGGCGTCAAGCAGCAGGCCGACAATGACCGCAATCTGACGGGCCGTCTCGGCGTGGCCATGCGCTATGCCAAGCCCGAGGCGGAAGGACGCGGCCTCAACGGCTATATCAAGGCCGATCTGCTGCATAGCTTCCAGAACAGCGGCTTGGTGACGTTCAGCGGCACGCCTCTGGCGTTCCAGTCGTCCAGAAACAGCATGGAGCTGGGAGTGGGAGGAAACTGGAGCAATGCCAAGCGTACCGTGGATACATACGCGGAATTGAACTACCGCCACGCGCTGGGCGGCAACGCCGGCTACGCCGTGGGCGGCATGCTCGGCGCGCGCTACCACTGGTAATCTAGAACCTCGACAAAACCGTAGCCTGCAAACCGGGTCTTGGCTTCAGATGGAGCGGGGCCTTGATTTTGTCGATACCCTGACGGCTGCTTTCAGACTTGAAAGCAGCCTTTTTCATTGCAAGGCCGGCCTGTTTCCAAGCACGGCTTCATAAAGCCAGGGCCAGCGGCCAAGCCTCGCAACCGATTCAACGGCTGCAACCGGCCCGTCCTCAGCGCCAGGCACCCCAGAACAGCCACAGCATGATGGGGCCGCCGAGGATCAGCCACTTCAGCAGATAGTAGGTGAAGCGGCTCTGCGCCTTGATCTTCTTGCCGAACAGGCGCACCTGCTGGATGTAGCGGAAGGCGCGGTTCAACGCGCCGGTGCGGTCGCCGGCCTCGTTCGGCGAGTTGGCGGCGCCGACCAGCACCCGGCTGACGATGCGGTTGACCACGCGCGCCGGCCAGAACCACATCGGCCGCTCGACGTCGCAGAACAGGATGATGCGGTTCTGGTCGGTGGTGTTTTCGGCGTAGTGCAGATAGGTTTCGTCGAAGATCACCGCCTCGCCGTCGCGCCAGCTGTATTGCTGGCCGTCGACGTCGATATAGCAGCGGTCGTCGTTCGGCGTGATCAGGCCCAGATGGTAGCGCACCGAACCGGCGAACGGGTCGCGGTGGCGCACCAGGCGGCTGCCCGGCGGCAGCGCGGTGAACATCGCCGCCTTGATGTTGGGAAACTGTTTGAGCAGCTCGGTTGTGTACGGGCACAGCGCCTGCGCCGACGCGTGATCCTGGCCGTACCACTTCAGATAGAAACGCTTCCAGCCGGTCTTGAAGAAGGAGTTGAAGCCGAGATCGTCGTACTTGTCCGAAGCCTTGATGTTGCCGCGGTCGTACAGCGCCACCGCCTCTTCGCGGATCTTCTCCCAGTTCGCGGTCAGCGCCTGCAGCTCGGGAAAGCGCTCCACCGGCAGATAGGGCTTCGGCGGCACCTTGGAAAACAGATACATGAAGCAGTTGATCGGCGCCATGATGGTCGAGTGGTCGCTCAGCTGGCGCCAGAACCCCAGCCGCACGCGGCCGCGGAAATGGACGTATAGGGTGGACAGCACGAAAATGGCGACCACCGCGATCTTGGTATAAGGCATCGGGTACTCCTGCAAGACTAGCCCGACATTGTAGAACGATGCGGCCGTCAACGCAGGCCCGGGCGACAAAATTAATAATAAAGGTCAGTTGATCTGACCAAGAAATCCGGCTGGAATTCCCTGGCGCGACGCCCGCCGCCTGCGTTACCGGCGTACCGGAGCATTGAGTTTGTTCTTACTGAAACAATAAAATGCCAAGGACATTTTGTCGGATGCGGGTTTATACTGCGCCCAGCTTCGCGCCGATCGCGCGACCGGGCAGATGGCGACTGCCCCGCCCCCAAACCGAAACCCGCTCCCGGCAGACCGTCGGCGGTTTCACTGCAACGACGAGAGCCCGATGCCGTTTCAAAGCCTGCGCAATTTAAAGAACTGGATCGCGGCCGTCTTCAATCCGCCCTATCAGTTGTCGCTGTGCGAAATCGTGCCCGGCCTGGACGGCGGGGCCACCGTCTACGTGTTCAAGCAGTACGGCACTCACGACATCATCAAGCTGCGCCACCGCGACATCGTCGAAAACGTGCAGATCCTGTCGGCGATCAATCCCAAGGACCTGATCGGCATCGCGCTGTACGAGAACAGCCTGAAGGAAAGCGCCGGCGAATGCCGGGTCACCGAGGCGATACGCGGCAACCAGTACCGCATCGCCAATCACGGCCGCGAGGAGGTGTATTCGGGCGAGAGCATCTGCGGCAACATCGACCTCTTCCAGCGCCTGCCGCCGCACGAAATCTGCAAGATCGCCTACGAAACCGGCTTCAGCAAGGGACGCAAGGTTTCAGGCCAGCTGCGCACGCTGGCGGCGCAGGGCCGCGCCGAGGCGGGCGCCGAGACCGACAACGTGGTGCCGCTGCGCTCACGCAAATAAGCTGGCCACGCGGTAACCGTCGGCGTCGAAATGGAACAGGCGGTAGCCGGCCCTGTCGTCGATCTCGATATCGCAGGCGCCGTCTCGCCACTGGAAACAGGTGGCCGGCGCCACTTCCAGCGCGCAGCCGCGGTAGGACAGGCTGTGCGCGCCGTGCACATGGCCGCAGATCACCAGCGGCAGCCTGGCGGCGGTCGCCGCCCGCCAGAAGCGCGAGCTCTGCCTCAGCATGCAGTCGTCCAGCAGCGGCGTGCCCACCGCCAGCGGATGGTGGTGCAGCACCACCGCGGCCTTGCCGTTCCCGGCCGCGGCCAAACGCCTGCGCAGCAGTGTCAGCTCGGCTTCCGATATCTCGCCGGCGTCCTGCCCCGCGACGCAGCTGTCGACGCCGATGAAGGTCCAGCCGCCGAGCTCCACCGCGTCCAGCGGGCGCAGGAAAGCGTAGTCGGCGAACACCCGCTCCATCGTCGGCCGGACATCGTGGTTGCCGGCTATCCAGTACACCGGCAGACCGAGGCCGGCCAGCGCCTCGGCCGCCAGCCGGTACGAGCCTTCGGACTCGTCCTGCGACACGTCGCCGGTCAGCAGCACCGCGTCGGCGGCGTCGGGCCCCAGCGCCTTCACCGCCGCCAGCACCCTGTGCAGCGCGGCATGGGTGTCGCGGCCGAGCAGACGGCCGCCGCGCTCGGCGAACAGATGCAGATCGGTCAATTGCAGGATGTTCATGCGCGGGCCCTGCCGAAACGATTGCGCTCGACGCCGTCGCCGTTGTCGCGGAAGACCGTCAGCGGATTGTAGGAGACCTCCCAGTCGAAATAGTCGGTGCGCTCTATCTTCTTGATCACCGCCACCAGGTAGTAACCCAGCGGCAGCAGCAGCACCGACATGCACACCTTGTACGACCAGGTGGTGGCGATGATGTTGACCAGCTCGGCGCCGCTGTATTTCGACGACAGGCTGATCGGATAGGCGGTCAGCAGCAGCACCGCCTGCGCCAGCATCGAGGCGATCAGGTAGCGGACGAAGAAGAAGCGGCCGGCGAAAAATATCTTCAGCCTCGACACGATGAAGCCGTTGCAGAAATACGAGGCCGGCACCGAAATCCAGGTGCCCACCATCACCCGCCAGAATTCGTGGAACAGCTGATAATACTGCTTGGAAATGGCGTTGTTGTCCGGCTGGATCAGCGCGAAGGCGTTAAGGATCAGCACGAACAGCGTCTGGCAGATGACGATGATCCACACGGTGCGCCCGCCGAGCTTGTAGCCGTACACCTCGGTGGAAATGGTGGACAGCAGGTAGCACAAGGAAAACACGATGCCGCTGGCGGTGATTTTCAGGCTGTAGATATCCACCGTCTTGTACACCAGCGAATCGCAAACAATCATGATGGTGACCGTCAGGCCGACGATCAGGCCGTACAGGCGGAATTCGCTCATCGCGCGCCCCCCGACAAGGTCTTGATGGCCTTCAGCACCACCGCCAGCACCTGGTAGTTTTTATACAGCGAAGGCGCCATGTCGTTCAGCGCCGAAATCGACAGAAACAGCAAGAATTCCTCCTCCACGTATACCCGGCGCAGGCAAGGCGGGTTGTCGCCTATCCGCACCAACACGATATCGCCGTCCTGCGGCCGGCTTTCCCTGACCATGATGAACACCGTGCCCTGCGCATAATGCGGGTACAGCGTGTCGTTGTTGACCAGCACCGCGAACAGCGGTCGGCCGGCGTAACCGGCCACTTCGGCGCAGTAATGGCCCAGATCCGCGACGCCGGCGTCGATGAAGTCTCCCAAGCGGCCTATGCCGGTCAGCGGCATCGAAAAGACGGCCGGGCCGCGTTCCGCCGCGGCATCCAGATCGTCGGCGGTCAATTCGCCTATGCCCACCTGGAAATAGCGGGCGATCTCGCCCAGCGTGGAAAGCGTGGGATTACCGACGCCGCGCCGCAGATTATTGATGGTGGCGATGCCGAGGCCGGTTTCATCGCTCAGCCGCATCGCATCGACGCCATGCCTGCTCATCAGGCTGGCCAGATTGCGGGCGACCGCCGCCAGCAGGCTCCCATCCTCCTGCAGCCCCCTTTCCATGCCTTTCGCCATTCGCCTATCCCGAATATGGTTGAAACGGCCCTTTCCCGATATCGATGCCGCAACGCCGACTCCATCGGGAAAGCGCGATGCTGCGGTACCGGCTGATAACGGACCGCCAAATATAAAGCGGCGAAATCACCAGCGCAAACGAAAGCCAATTCCATATTCCCTAAATAAACGGGCGAATAAAATAAATGGAAATATATCTTGTTAGGACATTATCGAATTGAATCAATTCGCTTTCGTCAGCGTTTTCTCCATTGCCGCCTGCCGCATGATAATATAATATCGCCAAGCTACATTAAAATATTTACGCGACTCCCATCAGCGCGCGCACCGTCGATAACATCCGCCCTCCGAGGTCGATCCGCCATGCACAGCCAAAACGTCCCTGAATCCATTCGCGAAGACGAATTCGCGATCGACGTCATCAACGGAGAAAAAGTGCTGATCACGCTGCCGACCATTCTCGGCGGACGGGGCAGCGAGTGGGAGGGTTCGCCCATTTTCGGGCGGCATTACCTGATGGCCTTATTGCAGCGCGGCATGGAACACGACGTGCTGCAGCCGGCCGACATCCAGCGGCTGTTGAACCGCTGCCCGGCCCAGCGCTGAAAACCTGTTCGAAGTCTTACACGGCCGCGCATAAAAAAACCCCGGCGGAAGCGATTCCGCCGGGGTTGTTCATTGCCGCGCCGCCGTCTAGAACAGCTGGTCCTTGACGTTCTCCACCGCGTCCTGCGCGGCCGGCTTGCCGCCGTCGGTATCGGACTTCGGCGCGCTGGCGTCTTCGTCGCCGCCGGGCACGGAGCCCTGGTTGTCGATGTGCAGCTCCGGATTGGTCTTCTGGAACTCCTCGTAGTAGTACTCGTCGCCGCCGCGCTGGCCGGCGCCCGGCTTGACCACGATGCCCTGCGGCACCGGCAGTTCCACTTCCGGCTGGCCCTTCAGCGCATTGCCCATGTAGTTGATCCAGATCGGCAATGCCGCGGTGCCGCCGTAGCCGTAGCGGCCCAGCGAGCGCGGCTGGTCGAAGCCGACCCAGGTGGCCGCCACCAGATTGGGATTGAAGCCGACGAACCAGGCGTCCTTCCAGTCCGAGGTGGTGCCGGTCTTGCCGGCGAGGTCGGTACGGCCGAGGCTCATCGCGCGGAAGCCGGTGCCGTAGCGCACCACGTCGCCCAGCATCGAACGGACGATGAAGGCGTTGCGCGGGTCTATCGCCTGCTGGGCGTTCTGGCCGGCCACCGTGGGCACGGTCTTGGCCAGCACGCGGCCGGACTGGTCTTCGATGCGGTCGATGAAATAGGCCTTGGTGCGGTAGCCGCCGTTGGCGAAGACCGAATAGCCCTCCACCATCTGCAGCGGCGTCACCGAGCCGGCGCCGAGCGCCATCGGCAGATAGGCCGGGTGCTGCTTGGCGGAGAAACCGAAGCGCTGCAGGTACTGCTGGGCGTAGTCGGTGCCGACCGCCATCAGCACGCGCACCGACACCAGGTTCTTGGACCGGGTCAGGCCTTGCCGCAGGGTGATCATGCCGGAGAACTTGCCGTCGTCGTTCTTAGGCGTCCACAGCTGGCCGTTGACGCCCGGCACGGACAGCGGCGCGTCGTTGATCAGCGTCGACGGCGTGATGCCGCGCTCGATGCCGGCCGAATAGATGAATGGCTTGAACGACGAGCCGGGCTGACGCCAGGCCTGGGTCACGTGGTTGAAACTGCGACGGTTGAAGTCGAAGCCGCCGACCAGCGACTTGATCGCGCCGGTGCGGGTGTCCAGCGACACGAAGGCGCCCTCGACCTCGGGCATCTGCACGATCTCCCAGTAACCCTTGGCGTTGGCCTGCACGCGGATCACCGCGCCGCGGCGGATCTGCTGCTGGGCCGAGGCCTTGCCGCTCAGCGCGCGGCGGGCGAACTCCAGGCCCGGCCCCTTGATGACCGCGGTCTTGCCGCCGCGCATATAGGCGCGCACCTCGGACGGGCTGGCCGACAGCACGATGGCCGGCAGCATGTCGCCGCTGTCGCGCAGATCGCCCATCGCCTCGTCCAGCGCCTCGGTCAGGTCCTCGCCTTCGCCGGACGGCAGATCGAGCACGCTTTCCGGTCCGCGATAGCCCATCTTGCGGTCGTAATCGACCAGGCCGGCGCGCAAGGCGTCGTAGGCCCACTTCTGGTGGCGGCTGTCCAGCGTCGTGTACACCTTGAAGCCCTCGGTGTACGCGGCCTCCTTGTAACGCTCGTACATCGCCTGGCGTACCATTTCCGCAACATACTGGCCGGGCTGGCTGGTGTCGGCCGCCTGACTGGCCAGCTGCAATGGCTCGTTCAGCGCTTCATCATATTGCTGCTGGGTAATGAAGTTCAGCTCGCGCATCCGGCGCAACACATACTGCTGGCGCAGCTTGGCGCGGTCCGGGTTGACGATGGGGTTGTAGGCCGACGGCGCTTTCGGCAGGCCGGCCAGCATCGCCATCTGCGCGACGCTCAGCTGGTTCAGCGGCTTGCCGTAGTAGGCCTGCGCGGCGGCGGCGAAGCCATAGGCGCGCTGGCCCAGATAGATCTGGTTGAAGTAGAGCTCCAGAATCTGGTCCTTGCTCAGCGTGTGCTCGATCTTGAACGCCAGCAAGGCCTCGTTGAACTTGCGGGTGAAGGTCTTTTCGCTGGACAGGAAGAAGTTCTTCGCCACCTGCATCGTGATGGTGCTGGCGCCGGAACGGGCATGGCCGGACACCAGATTGCCGACGGCGGCGCGCATGATGCCGAGATAATCGATGCCGCTATGCTGATAGAAGCGCTCGTCCTCCGCGGCCAGAACCGCCTGCTTCATCAGCTGCGGCACTTCATGGATGCGGGAGAAGGAGCGGCGCTCCTCGCCGAACTCGCCCAACAGCTGGTTGTCGGCGGAATAGACGCGAAGCGGGATTTTTGGCCGGTAATCGGTGATTACATCAAGGCTTTGCAGTCGCGGGTAGGTTATGATGACAGCAATGGCTGCGGCGCCCGCCAGCAGTACCACGCCGCCAAGAAACACGCCTGCCAATATTGCAAGAAATCGTCTGAGCATATTTACGATGGGCTTTCACTGGAAACCGGATTATAACGTCTTGTGAAAGCCAACAAGACAAACAATGGCGGCAACAGTTCGAAATTCTGTTGCGAAGAGACGGGATTGAGGCGCAGATGCTATTCGACAAACTGAGGTTCGGACAGCCGTGGCTCGCACAACTGGGACTCGGGAAATCCCGCAACGCGCCGCTGCTGGGCTTGGATATCAGCAATACCGCGATCAAGCTGGTGGAACTGTCCAAAAACGGCAAGAACTACCAGGTCGAGCGCTATGTGATCGAGTCGCTGCCCAAGGACGCCGTCAACGACGGCAATCTGGTGGAGATCGACGGCATCGCCGAAGCGCTGCGGCACGCCTGGAAGCGGCTGGGCAGCCCGATACGCAGCGCCGCCATCGCCATTCCGACGCAGATGGCCATCTACAAGAAGCTGCTGGTGCCGGTCAGCCAGACCGAGGACCTCGACCAGATGCTGGAGTCCGAGGCCAACCAGATCATTCCGTTCCCGCTCGACGAGGTCAATCTCGACCACCAGGTGCTCGGCCCGTCGCCGTCCAGCATAGACGACCTGGAAGTGCTGCTGTGCGCCGCGCGCAAGGAGAAGGTCGAGGAGAGGGTGGCGGTGGTCGAGATGGCCGGCCTGCGCGCCCAGGTGGTCGACGTCGAGTCGTTCGCGATGATGACCGCCTTCGAGCAGATCCAGCAACAGCTGCCCGATCAGGGCATGAACCAGACTTTCGCGCTGTTCGACATCGGCGCCACCCGCATCCACTGCAACATCATCCGCAACAGCCAGCAGATCTACTATCGCGAGCAGGCCTTCGGCGGACACCAGCTGACGCGCGACATCCAGCGCCGCTACAACATCAGCTTCGACGAGGCCGAGAACGGCAAGCGCAGCATGGCGCTGCCCGACGGCTACGAGCCGGAGCTGATGCATCCGTTCATCGACTCGCTGGCCCAGGAGATCCAGCGCGCGCTGCAGTTCTTCTACACCACCGTCAGCGTGTCCCAGTACCTGCGCGTCGACTACATCCTGCTGGCAGGCGGCTGCAGCATGCTGCCCGGCCTCGACGACGCGGTGGCCGGCCGCACCCAGATCAGCACCATGATCGCCAATCCGTTCACCACCATGGTGCAGTCACCGACGATAAGGCTGAAGGAATTGTTGATGGACGCGCCTTCGTTGCTGATCGCCTGCGGCCTCGCACTCCGGAGGTTCGACTGAATGATACGGATCAACCTCCTCCCCCACCGCGAGCAGAAGAAGGCCGCCCACCGGCTGCGCTTCCAGCTGATGCTGGGCGCCACCGCCGCGGTCTCGCTGCTGCTGGTGATGGCGGCCTATCTGGTGCTGGACCACCAGGTCGCGCAGCAGGAGGCGCGCAACCAGTTTCTGCAGGCCGAGATCGGCAGGCTGGACGGCCAGATCAAGGACATCGGCAAGCTGAAGAAGCAGCGCGACGACCTGCTGGCGCGCAAGCAACTGGTGGAACGGCTGCAGGAAGGCCGCAACGAGGCCGTGCACCTGTTCGACCAACTGGTCCGCCAGACGCCGGACGGCGTCTATCTGCGCACCTTCAAGCAGACCGGCAACCAGGTCACGCTGACCGGCTACGCCCAGTCCGGCGCGCGCGTGTCCGGCTATATGCGCCAGCTCGGCCAATCGGAGAGCTTCGAGGCCCCGGTGCTGGTCGAGGTGTCGGCCACCATCGTCAACAACCAGCGCGTCAGCGCCTTCACCCTGAACGCCAGCCTGCGGCAGACCCCGGCCGCGCCGCCGGGCGGCAAACCACCGGGAGCCAAGCCATGACGCTGGACGAACTGCGCGCGCTCGACCCGAAGGACATGCCCAACTGGCCGCTGCAGGCGCAGGGTCTGATGCTGCTGTTGCTGTCGCTGCTGGTGATCGGGCTGGGGTATTTCTTCGTGCTCGGCGAACAGAACGAGCACCTGAACCAGGCGCGCCAGCACGAGGAGCAGCTGAAGCAGACCTTCATCGACAAGAAACGCCAGGCGGTCAACCTCGATGCGCTGCAGCAGCAGCTGAAGGAAATCGACGCGTCGTTCGGCGCGCTGCTGAAACAACTGCCGACCAAGTCCGACATGGACACCTTGCTGACCGAGATCAACCAGGCCGGCATCGGCCGAGGCCTGCAGTTCGATCTGTTCAAGCCCGGCACCGAGACGCGCTCGGCGGAAATGGCCGAAGTGCCGATCACCATCCGCCTGTCCGGCAGCTACAACGACCTGGCCGCCTTCGTCAACGACGTGGCCCAGCTGTCGCGCATCGTCACCATCAGCGACATCAGCCTCAATCCGAGCAACGGCAAGGACAACCGGTTGACCATGGACGCCACCGCCCACACCTACCGCGCGCTGGAGCCCAGCGAACGGGCGGGACTGGCGCCGGCGCCGGCCAAGTGAGGGGGCCGCCGCGATGAACAGACGACTGGTCCGACTGCTTCCCCTGGCGCTGCTGCTATGCGCCTGCGGCGGCCCCGGCACCGAAGACCTGAAGGCCTGGATGGTCACCAACAGCCAGGGGCTGCGCGGCCAGATCGAACCGTTGCCCCAGGTGCAGACCTACAAGCCGTTCACCTATCAGGCCTTCGACCTGATGGACCCGTTCAACGCGCAGAAGCTGCAGGCCGGCAAGACGCAGAATTCGGCCAACGCCCCGGACCTGAAGCGGCCGCGCGAAGCGCTGGAAAACTATGAGCTGGACAAGCTGGCCATGGTGGGCACGCTCAGACGCGGCAATGCGATGTACGCGCTGATCCGCACGCCGGAAGGCTCGATCTACCGGGTGCAGACCGGCAACTACATCGGTCCCAATTTCGGCAAGGTCACCGCCATCGACGAATCCCAAGTCATGCTTTCCGAAACCGTCGAAGACCTGAATGGGGAATGGGTGCAACGCGACAGCAGCCTGCATCTCGACGAACAAGGGCAGAACAAATGAACAAGTTTTCCATCGCATTGCTGGGCGGGCTGGCGCTGGGCCTGGCAGCGGAAGCCGCGTCGGCGGGGCCGGCCATCACCGCGATAGAGATGGGCAAGGTGGACGGCAACCAGCAGACGGTTCAGATCACCTTCGACGGGCCGGCGGTGCGGCCCAACAGCTTCGCCATGTCCAATCCGCCGCGCATCGCGCTGGACTTCGCCGACACCGGCGTCAAGCTGGCCAAGCCTGCGGTCAACATCGACAGCGCGCTGGTGCGGTCGGCCGTCGCCGTCGAGGCCACCGGCCGCTCGCGGCTGGTGCTCAGCCTGGCGCGCAACGCCTCCTACCGCAGCGTGCTCAGCGGCAACAAGCTGCTGCTGACGCTGGACGGCTCGTTGTCGCCGGGCCAGGGGGCCACGCCGGTCGAGCAGCTGCCGCTGCAGAACCCGGCGTCGCCGATGGTCGGCGCGTCGACGGACGCCAGCCTGGACTTCCGCCGCGGCCGCAACGGCGAGGGCCAGGTGGCGCTGACGCTGCCCGCCCCCAACACCCCGGTCGACATCCGCCGCGACGGCAAGAACCTGGTGGTGAACGTCATCGGCGCCGCGCTGCCGCGCCAGCAGGTGCGCCGGCTCGACGTCACCGACTTCGGCACGCCGGTGGCCAAGGTGGACGCCGTCAACCAGGGCAACAACATCCGGCTGCTGATCATGCCGCAGGGCGACTGGGACTACTCCTCGTACCAGACCGACGGCAAGCTGGTGATCGAGGTGCGCCGCCCGTCGACGGACCTGGTCGCCGACACCGGCAGCGGCAAGCCGCAGTACAAGGGCGACAAGCTGTCGCTGAACTTCCAGAACATCGAAGTGCGCACCGTGCTGCAGGTGATCGCCGAATTCACCGGGCTCAACATCGTCACCAGCGACTCGGTCAGCGGCAATATCACGCTGCGGCTGAAGGACGTGCCCTGGGACCAGGCGCTGGACCTGATCCTGCAGACCAAGGGCCTGGACCAGCGCCGCAACGGCAACATCATACAGATCGCCCCGCGCGACGAACTCCTGGCGCGCGACAAGCAGCTGCAGGAAGCGCGCCAGCAACTGGCGACGCTGGAGCCGCTGCGCTCGGAAACCTTCGTGCTGCGCTACCGCTCGGCCGAGGACTTCAAGAAGGTGCTGGACGGCGACAACACCTCCGGCAAGAAGGAGAGCCTGCTGTCGGAGCGCGGCAGCGTGCTGATCGACCCGAAGACCAATACGGTGATCGTCAACGACATCGGCACCGTGATCGACAAGCTGCGCGACATCATCGCCAAGACCGACATCCCGGTGAAGCAGGTGCTGATCGAGGCGCGCATCGTCGAAGCCACCGACAACTGGGAACGCGATCTCGGCGTGCGCCTCGCCTACGAGCGCGTGGGCAGCACCGGCCTGTTAAGCGGCAGCGGCCTCGCCAACTCCATCACCAACGCCAACGGCCGCATTCCGCCGGTGAAGTCGGCGACGCCTACGCCGTACGCGGTGACGCCGGGCGTCAACCTGCCGATCAGCAACCCGGCCGGCTCGCTGACCGCGCTGTACAGCGTCGGCCAGTCCGGCATCATCGGCCTGGAGCTGCAGGCGCTGCAGGCCGAGGACAAGGGCCGCATCATCTCCAGCCCGCGGGTGATGACCTCGGACCGGCAGGAGGCCACCGTCGAGCAGGGCACCGAAATCCCCTACCAGGAGGCCAGCTCCAGCGGCGCCACCTCGGTATCGTTCAAGAAGGCGGTGCTGAGCCTGAAGGTGAAGCCGCAGATCACGCCGGACAACCACGTGCTGCTGGACGTCACCGTCAACAAGGACTCCGCCAACTTCCAGCAGACGGTCAACGGCACGCCGTCGCTGACCACGGAGATGATCGTCACCCAGGTGCTGGTCGACAACGGCGGCACCGTGGTGATAGGCGGCATCTACCAGCAGCAGCTGGACAATGTGACCAACAAGGTGCCGCTGCTCGGCGACATACCGTTGCTGGGCGCGCTGTTCCGCAGCACGCAGAAGGTGGACAAACGCAGCGAACTGCTGATCTTCATCACGCCCAAAGTGGTCAACGACCTGATCGCCGCCGGCAGCTGACGGGGCCAAGACAGAGCCGACGGCTATCGGCTACAATGCCTGCCATGGAGAAATTGGCAGGCAACTTTTTTCTGGTCGGCCTGATGGGCGCGGGCAAGACCACGGTGGGCAGGGCGCTGGCGCGCCGCACCGGCAAGACGTTCTACGATTCCGACCAGGAAATCGAGGCGCGCACCGGCGTGCGCGTGGCCACCATCTTCGACATCGAGGGCGAACTGCGCTTTCGCAATCGCGAGGCCTGCGTCATCCTAGACCTGGCCCGCCAGCAGGACATCGTGCTGGCCACCGGCGGCGGCGCCGTGCTGCGCGAGGAGAACCGCCAGGTGCTGGCGCGCTACGGCACCGTCATCTATCTGCGCGCCGCCATCGACGATCTGCTGGCCCGCACCCAGCACGACAAGAACCGCCCGCTGCTGCAGATCGCCGACCCGCGCGCCAAGCTGGAAACGCTGTTCAACGAACGCGATCCGCTATACCGCGAAATCGCCGACATCATCGTCGACACCACCCAACAGAACGTCAACCTGCTGGTCGCCCGCCTGGTGGACCAGTTGCAGGCTCGCCATCCAAGCCAAGGAAGCTGATTCGTGATCACCCTCGACCTGATCCTGCCCGATACCCGATACCCGATACATATTGGCCATGGATTGCTGGAACAGGTCGATCTGCTGCTGCCCCACCTGCCGCTGCCGAAAGCGGCCATCGTCAGCAATGAAACCGTCGCCCCGCTCTACCTGGCCCGGCTGCAACAGGCGCTGGAAGCCCGCGGCGTGTCCTGCGTCGCCGTGACGCTGCCCGACGGCGAGGTCCACAAGGACTGGCAGACGCTGAACCTGATCTTCGACGCACTGCTGTCCGGCAACGCCGAGCGCAAGACCACGCTGATCGCGCTGGGCGGCGGCGTCATCGGCGACATGACCGGCTTCGCCGCCGCCTGCTACCAGCGCGGCGCGCCCTTCATCCAGATTCCCACCACGCTGCTGGCGCAGGTGGATTCGTCGGTCGGCGGCAAGACCGCGATCAACCATCCGCTCGGCAAGAACATGATAGGCGCCTTCTACCAACCGAAAGCGGTGATCGCCGACATGGACCTGCTCGCGACGCTGCCGGAACGCGAGCTGTCGGCCGGCCTGGCCGAGGTGATCAAGTACGGCCTGCTCGGCGACGCCGACTTCCTGGCCTGGCTGGAGGACAATATGGCCGCGCTGCGCGCCCGCGACAGCGCGGCCTTGCAATACGCGGTGAAACGCAGCTGCGAAATGAAGGCCGCCATCGTCGCCGAGGACGAGAAGGAAAACGGCGTGCGCGCGCTGCTGAACCTGGGCCACACCTTCGGCCACGCGATCGAGGCCGGCCTCGGCTTCGGCGTCTGGCTGCACGGCGAGGCCGTCGCCGCCGGCATGGTGCTGGCCGCCGCCGCGTCGGCCGAGCTGGGCTGGCTGTCCGCCGCCGACGTCGACCGGGTGAGAACGCTGATCGCCGCCGCCGGCCTGCCGGTCCGTGCGCCGCAGATGCCCGTCGAGCAATGGCTGCGCCTGATGGCGCACGACAAGAAAGTGGAGGCCGGCACGATACGCTACGTGCTGCTGCGCGAACTGGGCCGGGCGGTGATCCAGCCCGGCCTGGCGCCCGAACTGCTGGAGCGGACGTTGCGGGCGAACAACTGATTCCGGGCTGCCGGGCGGCTTACGGATTTATACGGATTGCCAAGCCGCCCTCCTCGTCAGAATAATCAACAGACTACATAAGATGTTGTACCACCGAGGGGGAGAAACAGAATGGATGTTTTTACGGCACTGGCCAGCAGCTTGGCCCTGATGCTTGTCTACTATTCCTTGCGCCAGTTCTGGCGACGCCTGCGATACACCAAGCCGACCCATCGCGGCATTGATCCGGTGGGGGAAGCCGAAGTCTACCTCGCCTACGGCCGCACCCGCGAAGCGGTGCGGGTCCTGAAGGATTCCCTGAAAGACGACCCCGACAATCTGCACGCCAAGGTGGCCCTGCTGCGCGTCTACTCGCGGGACAGGAACCGCAAGGCCTACGCGCTTTTGGCCCGCGACGTGCGGGAACAGGTGCAGGGACAGCCGGTATGGCGCACCATCCAGGAGAACGGCCGCCAACTGGACCCGCAGGATCCGTTGTTCTCGATGGAGCTGTAACGCTCCGCCAAAGACAAAAGGCCGCAATCGCGGCCTTTTGTCGTTCGGGCGGGCGCTCAGGCCTCGTCCTGCTCGCGGAACTGCAGGCTGTGCAGACGGGCGTACAGGCCGCCCCTGGCCAGCAGCTCCTGGTGCCTGCCCTGCTCGGCCAGCCGCCCCTGGTGCATGACCACGATGCGGTCGGCGTTCTCTATCGTCGACAGCCGGTGGGCGATGACGATGGTGGTGCGGTTCTGCATCAGGTTTTCCAGCGCCGCCTGCACCAGCCGTTCCGATTGGGTGTCCAGCGCCGAGGTCGCCTCGTCCAGGATCAGCAGCGGGGCGTTCTTCAGCAAGGCGCGGGCGATGGCCAGCCGCTGCCGCTGCCCGCCGGACAGCCGCACGCCGTTCTCGCCTATCATGGTGTCGAAGCCTTCCGGCATCGCCTCGATGAACTCCAGCGCATTGGCGGCGCGCGCCGCCGCGACGATCTCCTCCCGCGGGACCCGGCCCTGCCGGCCATAGGCGATGTTGGCGGCCACGCTGTCGTTGAACAGCTGCACGTCCTGGCTGACCAGCGCGATGTGGCCGCGCAGATCGGCCAGCGGGATGTCGGTCAGCGGCACGCCGTCCAGCAGCAGGCGGCCGGCGTCGGGCTCGTAGAAGCGCGGAACCAGGCTGACCAGCGTGGTCTTGCCGCTGCCGGACGATCCGACCAAGGCCACCGTCTCGCCGGCCCGCACCGTCAGCTCGATGTCCTGCAGCGCGATGCGCTCCGAACCCGGATAGCGGAAGGAGACGCCGTCGAAAGCCAGCTCGCCGCGGGTCTGCGGCATCAGGCGCCGGCCATGGTCGGGCTCCTCCGGGGTATCCAGGAACGCGAACACCGACTCGGCGGCCGCCAGGCCGCGCTGCATCGCCTGCGACACGCCGGTGATGCGCTTGATCGGCGCGAACAGCCCCATCATCGAGGTCAGGAAGGTCATGAAGCCGCCGGCGCTGAAATTGCCGTGCTGGGCGCGCAAGGCGGCGAAATACAGGATGGCCGCCAGCGCGCAGGCGATCAGCAACTGGGTGATCCCGGTGCTGGCCGAGCTGGCGGCGCTCTGCTTGACCTGGTTGCGCCGCAGGGACTCGGCCGAGTGGTTGAAACGGGCGATCTCCTGCCCTTCCCCGCCGTACACCTTGACCACGCGCTGGCCGTCTATGCTCTCGCCCAGTATCTGGGTCATCTGCGCCATGCTCTGCTGGTTTTCACGCGCCAGGCCGCGCAGCCGCTTGCCGACCACCCGCATGCACCACGTCACCGCCGGCATCACCACCAGGCAGATCAATGTCAGCTGCCAGTCTATCCACAACAGCAGGCTCAGCAGGGACAAGGCGGTGACGCCGTCCCGCACGGTGACGGTGATCACGTTGAAGCCGGCCTCGGTGACCTGATTGACATCGTAGGCGATGCGCGACATCAGCCGGCCCGACTGGTGTTCGTCGTAATAAGGCACCGGCAGGCGGACCAGCTTGGCGAACATCTGCTGGCGCAAGGTCTGCACCAGATGGCCGGTCAGCCAGCTGGCGGAGTATTCGTTGACGAAGCTGGTCAGGCCTCGCACCAGGAAGACGCCGACGATGGCCATCGGCACCCAGACCATGGTATGCGGGTCCTTGTTGACGAAGCCGCCGTCGATCAGCGGCTTCATCAGCCACGCCAGCGCCGGCTCGGTCAGCGCCGCCAGCATCATCGACAGCACCGACAACAGCAGGACCTGCCAATAGCCGAGCAGGTAGCCCAGCAGCCGCCTATAGACTTTCCAGTTGTATTGGAGAGAGTGCTTGACCATCTAGTATCCTATTCCGATCGACCGACGGCCATGGCCGGGCACAATTCCAGCCACGTCGCCCCCTCGTCCAGCGCCGACGCCAGGTTCTGGCAAAGTTCGGCCTTCTGCTGGAAAACATTGTTATAGCTGATATTGCCGATATGGAACCAGCTGTTGTCTATCATCTCGACTTTGGCCAGCGCGCCGCTCAGCGGATCGGCCACTTCCGGGAAGGCCCGGTCCGCCATCTTCAGTTGCTCACGCGGCAGCGTCCGGTACACCGGACGCCAATTGCGTCCGCCGGTATCCAGGCCATTGGAAAAATCATACAAGAAGTTCAGCGCACGATTTTCGACGAAAGCGCCGTCGAAAGCGCAGTAGCCGGCCCATAGCTGCCAGGCCCATTCGCTGACGTTGGGCAGGCCGTACACCGGCTGCGCCGCCAGCGGACGGAAGCACGAGCTGTCCAGCACCGGTATCATGTCGTGGTCGATGAAGGCGAAATGCGCCGGCCGCAGTTCCCGGACCACATTATGGTAGATCCAGTTCATCGCGAAACCATGCGAGCGGTTCACGTGACGGGTGGGATTCGCCGGCAGGCCCAGATAGGGCACCTCGTTGGCGCGGCACACGTCGGCGATCTGGCGTCGCATCTCGGGACGCCTGGAATTGTCGAACACCAGCAGGCGCATGTCGGACAGATGGACGCGCGCCATCTTCAGCTGCCAGTTCAGCGCCCACGGCTGCTCGAAAGCCACCACCAGGCCCAGGCCCTGCGCCTGGCCGGCCAATCCGTCGAGAAAGGACGCTTGCCCCTCGGCGCGCAGCGACTGGTAATGGCGCTGCCAGATATCGTTGCGCCATTGCTTCAAGGCGTCTTGGCAGGGCTGCAGACGCAGCCACTCGCCAACGGTGAATTGTGCTAGATCACGCATGGTGGGGCGGACTTCCTGTTTCGAGCGCTAGATTCTATATCATTTGCCGGGCTTGGCCGCCGTTACCGGCGGCAAGGGCGGGATCGCGCCGGTGGATTTCCGCCAGCAGCGCCCCGGCGGTGAACAGGAACAGATACAGCATGTGGTCCTTGTTGACGCTCTCCATCAGCATTCGGCCCAGATAGCCGGCGGTGACCAGCATCAGCATCAGGCCCAGGATTTCCCGCCGCTGGCGGAAGGCCCGATAGCCAAAGCCGAGCAGGGTCGCGCAAAACGCCAGCCACAGCAACAGTCCGGGCAGCCCCAGGCCCACGCCCCAATCGATGAAGCCGCTGTGGCTGTGGCCGACATTGTTCGGATGGCCGGTTTCCGACAGCGCCAGCGAGAAGGCGTTGCGGGCGAAACCGTAGCCTTCCGGACGCGCGATGATCAAATCCAGCCCGCTGTGTATCCACGCCACCCGTTCGTAGGCCGATTCGTCGACCGTCCGGCCGTCATGCATCAGCGGATAAGGCGCTATCCGCAACCAGGCCTTGGTCGCGGGATAATTCCAGCCGGCGCGCGCCGATTCGAGGAAAACCTGGTTCCGGGTGTCCTCCTTGAAGGCATAGCCGGCCACGGCGCCGACGGCCGCCACCACCAGGACCGCCAGCAGGACCGCCTTGCGCCAGCCCAGCCTCGCCCCGTCGAACAACATGAAAATCACCAGCATGGAGAAGCACAGATAGACCAGGCCTATCATGCCGTTGCGGGCGCCCGCCTTCAGGCTGACGAACAGGATCAGCAGGCCGATCGCCGCCAGCGCCCAACGCGGCAGGCAGGACAGACGCTCCTTGCCGGTCCCGTCGAAGCAGAAGGCGGTGGCGACGAAGGCCAGCACGAAATTCATGAAAAAGGTGAACTCCAGCTTGGTCTCCGTCGTGAACGTCACCATGTACGGCCACTCCCCGCTCGTCCAGAACTGGTAGGCGCCGTGCAGGAACTCCACCGCCGCCAGCGACATGCCGGCCATCACCACGAGGTCCATGATGGACACCGGCAGGCGGCGGCGGAACAGAATCGCGCCGACGACGAACCACAGCGCGCCGATCAGCAGCTGGCTGTAGATTTCCGTCAGCGCGTATTCGGTCCAATGCGACAGCAGGACCGCGTGCAAGACCGCGTAGGCGACGAAACCGCCCAACAGCAGGGCGGGCAGCCGCAGCGGCCGATCCACCCTCAAATCGGGCAGGCAGGCCAGCAGCAGCACGCCGAGGATGGCGTAGCGCAAGGCCACGGTATGCGACACATTGGCCATCGTCAGAAACACCAGCGCCAGCGCAACCAGCACGGTATCGAGCTGCAACAGCCGTCTCAAATCAACTCTCATGCCAACAATCCCATCAATTTCCGAATAACATCGTCCACGTCTATCGCCTCCATGCAGGCGGCGCGACGGCATTCCCCCTCGCGCTCGCCCAGCTTGCGACCGCAGCGCAGCGCCCATTCGACCTCGCGATGATGGACGCTGTTCTGCCCGCGGCAGGGGAACCAGGCCGGGCCGGCGCCCAGGCAGACCTGATTGCGGAAAAACCGGCTGGCGCCGAACAGCGTCTCGCTGCCCGGGCCGAACAACATCAATAACGGCACGCCGGCCACCTTGGCCAGATGGGCGATGCCGGTATCCGGGCAGACGCAGGCGCGGGCGCGGGCCAGCACCGTGCGCAGTTGGGGCAGGTTCAGCGTCCCCGCGACAAGGACATCGCGCTCGGCGACCTCGATGCCGGACAGCAAAGACTGCTCGCCCGGACCGCAGGACCACAGCACCCGGCAACCGCCGGCGCGCACCGCCTGGGCCACGCGATTCCAGGCCGCGGCGGTCCAATAGCGTGTGGCGGAGCTGGCGCCGACATGCAGCACCACGTAGTCCGACGGCAGCGCCATCGGCAGTTGGGCCTCCAGCGGCCAATCGGCCGGATCGAACGGCGCCGGCTCCGGTCCGTCTATCAAGCGCGACGCCGTGTCGGTCCAGGCCTCCGGCTCCGCCGCGTACGGCACCGCCTCGTCCACCAGCCAGTTCTTGTAGGCCGGCGCCTCGCCGGCGAAGCCGACTACCCAGCGCGCGCCCAGCGCCCGCGCGAGGAAGCTCAGACGGTTCTCCCCCATCAGATAGACGATATCGAATCGCGGTTCGGCGAACAGCCGGCGGATCGACGCGAAATCGCGCGGCTGCCAGGCCAGCGGGCGCACGCCATAGGGCCGTCCGGCGTACAGAGGCGCCTGCGCCGGCGGACAGGCCAGCGCGATTTCGGCGTCAGGAAAGCGCTGACGCGCCTTCGCCAGCAAGCTGGTCGCCATCAAGGCGTCGCCCAGCAGGAACTGATGCAGGACCAGCACCCGGCGCACCGAGCCGGACTCCGGCCGGCGACGCCACGGCTGCGCCAACAGGCGCAGGAACAAGGCAGCGAAAATCAATAAACGGCCGGGAAAGCGCCCCGGCCTCATCGTGTGCTATCCATCAAATCGACTCCATCGCCGGACCGGCCGGGCCGATCAGGCGGCCCCCAGCAGGCGTTCAAACAACTGCAGCATTCGCGATACCATCGCGGCCTCGGTCAACGGCAGCACCCGCTGCCGGGCCCGCTCGCCCATTCGCGGCCAGCGATCGCGCGCCGCCAGCCAACGGCCGACATTGCGCTGCCAGGCCGCGTCGTCATCCGGCGCCGCCAGCCAGCCGGTCTCGTCCTCATCGACCAGCTCGCCGGCGCCGCAACGGGTGCTGGTCAGCACCGGCAGGCCGCAGGCCATCGCCTCGGCCACCACCAGGCCGAACGGCTCGTACACCGACGGCAGGATGAAGCCGTCGGCGATGCCGTAATAGGCGCGCACATCGCGCTGCGCGCCCTGGAAATACACCCGCTCGGCCACGCCCAGGCTCTGCGCCTGCCGCCGGTAGCGCTCCAGTTGCTTGTCGCTGCCGACCAGCACCAGCCTCGCCTCGCGATGCGGCACGATGGCGCGTATCGCCTGGGCCGCCCCCTTGCGGGCAAAGCCCGAGCCGACATAAACCAGCACCGGCGCGTCGGCGGGAATGCCTAGCCTGCCGCGCAATTCGTCGCGGCCGGCGCGAGCGGCGTCCGGACAAAAGTGCTCGCTGTCGACGCCGTTGTGTATCACCTCGCAACGCTCGGCCGGAATGCCCGCATGGCGGATCACATCCTGCTTCACCATCTCGGAGATGCAGATCACCGCGCGAAAATCGGGGTGGCGGTACATCCGCCTCTCGGCCCGCAACATGTAGTGGTGATACGGGTTGAAACAAATGGAGAGCCGCGCCCGCCATCCCTTCTGCCGCACGCGGGCGGCCAGCCAGGCGGCATGCACGCCGTCATCCGCACGATAGACATGGCTGCCGGGAATGCGTTCATGCGACTGCACCAGATCGGCGCCCAGGCTTCGCCATGCCCGCCGCGCCGCGCCGGCGAACCCCCAGTCGCGCCAGACGCTGCCCAGATAGAACGGCTTGACGCTGACGGCCTCCACGCCGTCCAGCGCCTCCCAATTGCGGTTGATCAGCACCGGCTGGATGCCGTCCCTGCCCCGCAACTGGCGGATGATGGCGCTGACGATGCGCTCGGCCCCGCCGGCCGGATTGTACTTCTGCCTGACGATGGCCAGACGCTTCATTGTGTTTCCTTTTGCAAAGCGTCGACCGCCGCCAGCACCTGGTCGACGCCGATGCGCTCCAGGCACTCGCTGCGCCAACCGCCTCCGCAACCGGCGTTGCCGCAGGGCCTGCACGGCAGCTCGGCGCGGACCACCCGGTGCGGCACCCGCCACGGCCCCCATTCGATGTCGCCGGACGGTCCGAACAGCGCCACGCAGGGCGTCGTCATCGCCGAGGCGATATGCATCGGCACCGAGTCGACGCCGATATACAGACGGGCCCGGTCTATCGCCGCCGCCAGTTCCTTCAGCGAAAGCTGGCCGGCCAGGCTGGCCACCGGCCTCGCCAGCCGGCCTTCGATGTCGGCGATCATCGCCATTTCCTCGGCGCCGGGCGCCGCGGACAGCACCACCCGCTCGCCGCGGGCCGTCAGGGCGTCGATCAGCGCCGCCATCCGCTCGGCAGGCCAGCTCTTGAACGACCAGCGCGAGGTCGGATGCACCAGCACATAGCCGCCGGGCGCCAAGTCGCGTTCGGCCAGCTTGGCCGCCAGCGTCGCCTCGGCATTGTGGCCCGGCACCAGCACCAGCCGGCGCTGCTCTTCGGACGGATAAACGCCGATGCGGCGCAGCGCGTCCAGATGGACTTCTATCGTGTGGCGGCGGTTGCCCGGCACCTGCAGATAGCGATGGCTGAAGCTCTTCCGGAAGAACCGCCCGTACGGGCCATCCGGCCCGACCGCCCAGCGCGGCGCGAGCAGGCGCGCCAGCCAGGCGCCGCGGTTGTGCTCGGTCAGCGTGATCACCAGGTCGTAGCGCCGCGCGCGCAGGCGCGCCAGCAGCCCCAGCTCGGCGCGCAGCTGGCCGAGCGGTCCCCGTTTCTTCCAGGCGCGGTCTATCGTGTGCAGTTCGCTGATGTCGGGATGCAGGCTCAGCATCTCGCGGGTGTCGTGATAGACCAGCGCGTCGATTTCCAGCTGCGGCGCCTCGGCCCGCAACGCGGAGAACACCGGCGAGGCCAGCAGCACGTCGCCGTGATGGCGCAGCTTGATCACCAGCGCGCGCCGAACGGCGGCGAGGTCGATAGGGTCGTTGAGCATCGATTAAAAAAGCCGGGCTATTCACCCGGCTCTGCATTCAGCAGTTGCAATAGATCGGCTATTTTATCAGGGTCCTCCGATCTGAGCATGCGCGTCGCGACGGGCGCGATCTCGCCCAGATGGCTGGTCAGCACCTGCTGCTTGACCGCCAGCAGATTGGCCGGATGCATCGAGAACTTGCGCAGGCCCATGCCGAGCAGCAATCGGGTCAGCCTGGCGTCGCCGGCCATCTCGCCGCATACCGACACCGGGACGTCGGCCTTGATGCCGGTCTTGATCGTGTGCAGGATCAGCTTCAGCACCGCCGGATGGATCGGGTCGTACAGATGGCTGACGGTGTCGTCGTTGCGGTCTATCGCCAGCGTGTACTGGATCAGGTCATTGGTGCCCACCGACAGGAAGTCGACATGCTTGGTGAAGCTGCCCGCCACCAGCGCCGCCGACGGGATTTCTATCATCGCGCCCACTTCGATGTCGTCGGCGTAGGCGATGCCCTCGTCGCGCAGCTCCTCCTTGGCGTATTCGAACTGCGCCAGCGCCTGTCTCAGCTCCGGCAGCGAATTGACCATCGGGAACAGCACGCGGATCTTGCCGTGCACCGAGGCGCGCAGCAGCGCCCTGAGCTGAGCGCGGAACATCAGCGGCTCGGCCAGGCACAAGCGGATGCCGGTCAGGCCCAGCGCCGGATTGTCGGCCTGGCAGTGGTTCAGCCATTTCGGACTCTTGTCGGCGCCCAGGTCCATCGTGCGTATCGTGACCGGCATGCCCTTCAGCGCCACCGCCACATGGCGGTAGGCCTCGAACTGCTCGTCCTCGGTCGGCAGCGTGTCACGGCCGAGGAAGAGGAACTCGCTGCGGAACAGGCCGACGCCGACGGCGCCGGACTCGCGGACGTCCTCGACGTCCTGCGGCCGCTCGATATTGGCGTACAGCTCGATCACCGTGCCGTCGCGGGTGACGGCGTGCGACTTGCGTATCGACGACAGCTTGCGCCGCGCGCCGCGCCAGGCGCGCTGACGGCGGCGGTACTCGGCCAGCACCAGCGCGTCCGGATTGATGATCACCACGCCCTGCTGGCCGTCGACGATGATCATCTCGTCCTCGCGTATCAGCTCGCGGGCGTGGTGCAGCGCGATCACCGACGGCAGGTCGAGGCTGCGCCCCAGGATGGCGGTGTGCGAGGTGGCGCCGCCGACGTCGGTGATGAAGGCGGCGAAGTTGGAATCCTTGAAATACACCATGTCGGCCGGCGACAGGTCGTGCGCGACCAGGATGTGGTCCTCGACCAGATCCTCCGGCGCCGGCAGTTGCGGCGCGTCGCCGTCCAGATTGTTGAAGATGCGTTCTATCACCTGCAGCACGTCGTTCTTGCGTTCGCGCAGGTAGTCTTCCTCGATGGCGTCGAACTGCTCGACCAGGTGGTCGCATTGCAGCTTCAGCGCCCATTCGGCGTTGCAGTGCTGCTTCTCTATGATCTCGCGCGGCTCGCGCGAGATGGTGACGTCGCCGAGCAGCATGATGTGCAGCGACAGGAAGGCGCCGAGCTCGGCCGGCGCGTTCTCCGGAATGCTGCCCCACAGCATTTCCAGCTCCTTGCGGGTCGCCCTCACCGCCTCGTCGAAGCGCGTCTTTTCCGCCGGAATCTCATCCTCTTCCAGCAGATAGTGCGCGACATCGTCCATGCTGCGCGAAATCAGGTGGGCCCGTCCGATGGCGATGCCGCCGCCGATGGCCACACCGTGCAGGATGATGCTCATTGCCCCCTCCTCCGGCAGGCCGGTGTTATTGTGCTATGCCTGCCGTTGTCTCCGCCCTGAGGGCGCCGCCCGACCGTCTGTCGCCGCCCACGTCCCGGACGGCACGCTGATGCCGGTCGGCAGCCCCAAGCGGGCTCCCTGGAAGCCGGGGCAAGCCGGCCTCCCACTCAATGGCGCGTCATTCCGCCTCGTCGAAACGATTGTTGATCAGCGCGATCAGCGCCTCCAGCGCCTGCTGCTCGTCCTCGCCGCTGACCTCCAGCTCCACCCGGGCGCCCTTCGCCGCCGCCAGCATCATCACGCCCATGATGCTCTTGCCGTTGACGCGGCGATTGTTGCGGGCGATGAAGATATCGCTCTTGTAGCGGCTGGCCAATTGGGTGAACTTGCTGGACGCGCGCGCGTGCAGGCCAAGCTTGTTGATGATTTCGACTTCAGATCGCAGCATTACCTTCCCCCGGAATAATATAAAGCACGCCTTCCAGACCACCGGTGATCGCCTTGCTGACGACGATCTCCAGCGGTTGGCTGCTGTAGCACAACGCACGCACCAGCATCGGCAGGCTGGCACCGGCCACCGCCTCGACGCGGCCAGGCCGGATCAGCCTGCTGGCGATATTCGAGGGGGTGCCGCCGTACATATCGGTCAGCACCACCACGCCATCGCCATGATCCAGTCCGTCCACCAGGCTTTGTGCCTCGGCCAGCTTGCGCTCCGGGTCCTCGGTCTTGTCCACCGCCATCACAGCCAGATTTTCCGGCTCCCGGCCCAGGATGTGCTTGGCGCAATCGGCCAGGCTGCGTCCCAGGTCTCCATGTGCAATTATCAGAACACCTACCATGCCTGAGTCTTCGAATGTGGTGCGGCGGAACAGACTTACCTGCCGCGTTATTTTGAGCAAAGCTCGAACCTGCGCGGGCCGGGCCCGCGCATCCGCGCGATCAATCTTCCTGAATTGTAACAGCTGAATTCTCGCTGCGGCGGTACCAGGCCAGCTTGTCCGCCAATTCCACCACCTCGCCGACGATGATCAGCGCCGGCGAGGCGATGCCGTGCGAGGCCATCAGACCCGGCAGGCTGGACAAAGTGCCGCACACCGTGCGCTGCCGCTCGGTCGTGGCCCACTCCACCGCCGCGGCCGGCGTTCCGGCCGCGCGGCCGTGCTCGACGAAGGCCCGGCACAGCTCCGCCGCCGTCGACACGCCCATGTAGACGACCACCGTCTGCTGCGGCCGGGTCAGCGCCGGCCAGTCCAGCTGTATCGTGCCGTCCTGCTTGTGGCCGGTGACGAAGGTGACCGACTGCGCGTAATCGCGGTGCGTCAGCGGAATGCCGGCGTAGGCCGCGGCGCCGCTGGCCGAAGTGATGCCCGGCACCACCTCGAAGGCGATGCCGTGCTCGGCCAGCGTGGCGATTTCCTCGCCGCCGCGGCCGAAGGTGAACGGATCGCCGCCCTTCAGCCTCAGCACCCGCTTGCCCTGCTTCGCCAGATCCACCATCAGCTGGTTGATGTCGTCCTGCGGCAGCGCGTGATTGGCGCGCGCCTTGCCGACATAGACCCGCTCGGCATCGCGCCGCACCAGATCCAGCAAGGCAGGCGCCACCAGCTTGTCGTACAGCACCACGTCGGCCTGCTGCATCAGTCGGAGCGCGCGGAAGGTCAGCAGGTCGGGATTGCCCGGCCCGGCGCCCACCAGGTAGACCGCGCCGGCGCCGACGTCGCCGCCGGCGGCGATGCGCTTCTCCATCTCCTTGCGCGCCGCCGCCTCGTCGCCGTTCATCACCGTCTCGGCCAGCGGTCCTTCCAGCACCGTCTCCCAGAAACGCCGCCGACCGTCCACATCGGGGAAGCGCGCCTTGACCGCGTCGCGGAAGGAGGCGCCGAAACGCGCCAGCCGGCCGTAGCCGGCCGGGATCAGGCTCTCCAGCCTGGCCCGGATCAAGCGCGCCAGCACCGGCACGCTGCCGCCGCTGGCCACCGCTATCATCAGCGGCGAGCGGTCGATGACGGCCGGGCTGATGTAGCGCGACGCCTCGGCGTCGTCGACCACATTGACCAGCACGCCCAGCGCCTCGGCGTCGGCCGCCACCCGGCGGTTGACCGCCTCGTCGTCGGTGGCGGCCACCACCAGACGCTGTCCGTCCAGCTGTCCGGCGGCGTAGCGACCGGACAGATGCTCGAGCTCGCCGCGTTCGGCCAGTTGCGCCAACTCCGGCACCAGTTCCGGCGCCGCGACCTGCAGGCTGGCGCCGGCGGCCAGCAGCAGACGCGCCTTGCGCAGCGCCACCTCGCCGCCGCCGACCACCAGGCAGCGCTGGCCGCCCAGTTTCAGAAAAATCGGAAAGAAATCCATTCGAACACCCCACACCCGCGCCGCCGTGTAGCGTGCGCCAGCCAACTTGCTTGCCATCGCGGAATCTTCCGCCCTTTCGTCATCAAGCATACTGTATTTGTTGCATAAATACGACGCTTGGCTCGCGGCGCGACTGGCGCCGCGCGGAACACCCCGCCGCTGATGTCAGAATTCCTGTTTCGACCCGCCGCCGTTTTCGTGGAGCGCTGTTTGATTCACCGTTCATTCCTTCCGGCCCTGGCCATGCTCGGCGGCCTGCTGCCGCTCTGGGCGCAGCCGGCGCAGGCCGGCAACGGCCATGGCGCGCCGCTCGCCGCCCAAGCCGGCTGGCTGCTGGCGCTGGCCGCCACCGCGCTATGGCTGCAAAGCCGTCGCCAACACCGCCAGGCGCGCGCCACGGTGCAGGACGCCAGCCTCGGCCTCTTGGAATTCGACCTGCAGCGCCGCCACATGCGCGGCAGCGTGCACTCGCTGCAGCGGCTGCTCGGCATGCCGGCCCATACCCGGGACATGGATTTCCCCCGCTGGCTGCTGTTGTTGCATCCGGAAGACCGGCCGCGCTTCGCCCAGGTGCTGGAGCTGCCGCCCCACATGCCGGAGGCCGGCCACGAATTCCGCGTCCGCCACTACAGCGGCCACTGGGAGTGGCTGGAGCTGACGCTTCAGCCGGCCTGGCGCGCCGGCAAGGTCAGCCGGCTCACCGCGATCTGCCGCATCGTCACCGCCCGCAAGCACGACGAGGCGGCGATGCTGCGCCGCGAGCAGCAGTTCCGCACGCTGGTGGAGAATTCCGAGGACATCATCGCCCGCTACGACCTGGAGCTGCACTGCCTGTTCATCAACCGCAGCGTGTCGCGCTTCTCCGATCTCCCGCTGGAAGACCACCTGGGCAAGACGCCGCGCGAGAAAGGCTGGACAGACGAGGCCAGCACCCGCTTCGAGCAGGAATGCCGCCAGCTGATCAACAGCTGGGAGGCGCGCAGCTTCGAGCTGGACCTGTTCCGCGACGGCCAGCGCCACACCTTCGAGATCCGCCTCTTCCCCGAGTTCGACAGCGCCGGCATGCTCAAGTCCATCCTGTCGGTGGACCGCGAAGTCACCGCCAGCCGCCAGGGCGAGCGGCTGCTGGCCGAGGAAAACGCGGTGCTGGAGATGATAGCCGGCAACCATCCGCTGGCGCAGACGCTGGAACAGATCTGCCAGATGCTGGAATCGCAGCAGCCGGAAAGCATGTGCAGCATCATGCTGCTGGACGGCGACGGCCAGTCGCTGCGCTTCGGAGCCGGGCTCAATCTGCCGCCGGCCTACCGCAAGCTGGTGGAACGGGTGGCCATCGGCCCGTCCAACGGCTCCTGCGGCACCTCGGCGCACTGGAAGCGCACCATCGTCGTCGACGACATCCTGAACAGCCCGCTGTGGGCGCACGCGCTGGACAAGGTGCGGCCGTTCGACCTGCGCGCCTGCTGGTCGGTGCCGATCTTTTCCAGCGACCGCCGGCTGCTGGGCACGCTGGCCAGCTATTACCGCGAGCCGCGCAGCCCGACGGCGGAAGAGCTGGCGCTGGCCCATCGCAGCACCCACATCGTCGCCATCGCGCTGCAGCGCCATGTGCACGAAAAGCAGCTGTACCGGCTGGCAACGCAGGACAGCCTGACCGAGCTGCACAACCGCCGCCAGTTCATCGAGCTGGCCGGCCGCGAATTCGAACGCAGCCGCCGCCATCCGTCTGCGCTGGCGGTGATGATGATGGACCTTGATCATTTCAAGGAGATCAACGACCGCCACGGCCATGCCGTCGGCGACGCGGTGATCCGCCATTTCGCCGGTCTGTGCCGCGAGACGCTGCGCGCCAGCGACCTGTGCGGCCGGCTCGGCGGCGAGGAGTTCGCCGCCGTGCTGCCGGACACCCGGCCCGAGGACGCGCTGATGGTGGCGGAGCGGCTGCGCGCCGCCGTCGCCGCGGCCGAGGTGCCGACCGAGAACGGTCCGCTGACCTACACCGTCAGCATCGGCGTGGCCGAGCGGCAGCCCGGCGAAAACGACATCGACGAGGTGCTCAGCCGCGCCGACAAGCTGCTATACCAGGCCAAGCGCGACGGCCGCAACCGCATCGTAGGCGCCAGCCCGCCGTCTGCGGTTTCCGGCTAGAATGCCGCCTTTTGCTCCCGCCATGGACCGCTGGCATACCGACTATCTCGATCATCCGCTGTACCGCCCGGTGCGGCACCTGGTGCCGCCGCTGTCCGGCTGGCCCGACCAGGCCGGTTACGACGCGCTGCTCGCGGCCGCCCGCGCCGGCGGCGCGCCGCTGCCGTCCGGCCTGCGTTTCGTCTGCGAACTGGAACCCGAGGCCTATTACGAAAGCCATATCGGCGCGACCGGCGAAGTGCCGACCCGCCGCGACAACTGGCACGACTGGTTCAACGCGCTCGCCTGGCTGGCCTGGCCGCTCGCGAAGGCGGCGCTGAACCGGCGCCACCTTCGCGCGATCGCCGGCGGCGAGGCCAAGCGCGGGCCGCTGCGCGACGCCGCGACGCTGCTGGACGAGTGCGGGGTGATCGTGGCCGTCGCCGATCCGGCGCTAGGCCGGGCGCTGGACGATATGCAATGGAGGCGGCTGTTCGTCGAGCGGCGCGCCGACTGGGGGCGGCGCGTCGACGCGTTCACGCTGGGCCACGCGGTGATGGAAATGGGACTGACGCCGCATATAGGCTGGTGCGGCAAGGCCTGGATCGTCGAGGTCGACGACGGCTTCTTCGCGCTGGACGACGCGGCGCGCAGGCTGGCGCTGGACGCCAGGCTGGCGGCGCTGCTGGACGACGACGCCGAGCTGCCGGCGCCCCGCGCGCTGTGCCCGCTGCCGCTGCTGGGCATACCGGGCTGGTGGCCGGGCAACGAGGATCCGGCCTTCTACGACAATACCGCCTACTTCTGCCCGACGCGGCGGGCGAAGTCCTCGACCGTCACCGCCTGAAGCTGGTCGGTCAGCGGCCCCAGCAGCTCGGACAGCGTCGCGTCGACCGCGTCACCGCGGCCGCCGTCGCGGCGGTAGACGAACAGCTCGAACAACTCCGCCAGCGAGATCGCCGACACCCGCTTCATCAGCACCCAGGCGTCGCCGTGCCCCTTCTGCACATAGCCGCGCTGCGCCAGCCGGTCCAGCACCAGGCCCAGCTCGTCGTAGCCTACCTTGACCGCCTGCCGCAGCCGCGGCGGCGTCAGCGCCTCGCCGCGCGTCTGCGCCCGGTCCAGCAGCAGCAGCACTTCCAGCGCGTCGAGGAAGCGGCGGTGCGGCTCGTTGCGGCGGCGCCAGGCGCCGCCCTCCCAGTACGACAACGCCGAGGTGAACACCGCGCCGGCCAGCACCACCAGCCACAGGCAATAGACCCACAGCAGGAAGATGGGGATGCTGGCGAAGGCGCCGTAGACCAGCTGGTAGCTGGCGATCTGGCCGATATAGAAGCCGAAGCCGGCCTTGGTGCACTCCAGCAGCAAGGCCGTGGCCAGCGCCCCCCAGGCCGCGTGGCGGAAGGGCACGAAGCGGTTGGGCACGATGCGGTACAGCAAGGACAGCACCAGCGCGGTCAGCACGATGCTGCCGCCGGCCTCGACCAGGCTGGCCAGTACCGGCAGATTCTTCTCGAAGCGGGTGACCCGGAACAGCCAGCGCCACGACAGCAGGCCGCCGCCCAGCACCAGCGGCCCCAGCGTCAGCACCGTCCAGTACACCATGCTCTGCTGCAGCCACGGCCGGCCGCGGCGCACGCCCCAGATCGCGTTGAAGGTGCGCTCCACGGTGGACATCAGCATCAGCGCGGTGACGCCCAGCATCACGATGCCGGCGGCGGTCAGCTTCTCGGCGTTGTCGGCGAACTGGCGCATGTAGACGGTGATCACCTTGCCGGCGAACTCCGGCACCAGCGTCGACAGCAGCATGATCTTGAAGCGGGCGCTGTAGTCGGAAAACACCGGAAACGCCGACAGCACCGTCAGCGCGATGGTGAACAGCGGCACCAGCGCCAGCAGCGTGGTGAAGGTCAGGCTGCCCGATACCTGCAGCACGCGCAGGCCTCCCATGCGGCGGGAGAGGAAGCGGGCGAAGCCCAAATAGGGTTCTAGGCGTTGGACTTGCATGGGCGCAAAGGTAAAGCCAAAGCGGCGATGAGGCAAGGTTCGCCGCTTTGCCCTATCATGCGGCGATCGAACGCTACACGAGGTCATCATGCTAGACATCCTGGTGCTGTATTACAGCCAGCACGGCTCCACCCGCGAGCTGGCGCGGCTGATCGCCCGCGGCGTGGACGCCGTGCCCGGCTGCCAGGCGCGGCTGCGCACCGTGCCCAAGGTCTCCGCCGTCTGCGAGGCCGTCGAATCCTCCATTCCCGACGACGGCGCGCCCTATGTCGAGCGCCAGGACCTGGTCGACTGCGCCGGCCTGGCGCTGGGCAGCCCGACCCGCTTCGGCAATATGGCCGCGGCGATGAAATACTTCCTCGACGGCACCAGCGGCGAATGGATGCAGGGCGCGCTGTCCGGCAAGCCGGCCTGCGTGTTCACCAGCTCGGCCTCGATGCACGGCGGCCAGGAGTCGACGCTGCTGACGATGATGATCCCGCTGCTGCACCACGGCATGGTGATCGCCGGCCTACCCTATTCCGAAGCGGCGCTGGCCGCCACGCAGAGCGGCGGCACGCCGTACGGCGCCAGCCACGTCGCCGGCCTGGACAATCGCCAGCCGATCAGCGAACACGAGAAGGCGCTGGCGCTGGCGCAGGGGAAAAGGCTGGCGGAGCTGGCGGTGAAGTTGGCGGTGAAATGATGTAGTGGTGAATGGAATCCGCTTCGCGGATGATAATTTTCATGGCGGGGCTGCCCGCCGGGCAGGCAGGGGGGGCTGCGCGGCCAGCCCCCCCTGCACCCCCAGGCCGCCCCAACAGCGCTGCGAAACCCCGGCTCCGAAGCCATTCCCAAGGCGCCGCCCAACTCGCGGGGCGCTAACGTCGCCCCGCTCAAACAGTTGGCGGCTTAAAACCTTGGGAATGGCTTCGGAGCCGGCTTGCGCTGATGGGGATGGGGTGCGTCGGTTCGGTTCCAAGTTATCGAATCGGGGGTGGAGTATTTCATTGCACCCCTATCCCAGATGTTTAGAACGGATGCGACGCGCCCCCTGTCCCCTTCGGAGCGCGCCGGTAAAAAAGCGCCGGACGAGGTTTTAAGACGCCGGCTGTTCGACGCCGCGCGACGTTAGCGCGCGGCTAGTTCCGGCGGCGCCTCGTCCGGCGTTTTTTTGCCGGGGTTTCGCGCGATGAGGGGCGGCCTGGGGGTGCAGGGGGGCTGGCCGCGCAGCCCCCCTCGCCCGTTCGCCGGGCGGAACCGGCGTCTAAAACATCGTCCGCGAAGCGGACACATTCGGTGCGTCGCCCCTTTTGGGGTGACGCACCCTACCCGGTCCCCCTTCCACAAGAGAAAGAAAGTCCACATCAGGACGCGGCGAAGAAGCTGCTCGGCGGCGCGCCCAGCTCGCGCTTGAACATCGTCGCGAAGGCGCTGGGGCTGGCATAGCCGAGGTCCAGCGCCACTTTCAACACGCTGTCGCCGCAGGCCAGCCGCTGCAAGGCCAGCATCAGCCTGGCCTGGCGCCGCCACTGGCCGAAGCTCAGGCCGGTCTCGCGGCGGAAGCGGCGCTGCAGGGTGCGCGGGTCAAGCGCCAGCTCGCGCGCCCACTCGGCCGCGCCGCGCGCGTCGTCCGGCTTTTCCAGCCAGACCGCGCACAACTGCCGCAGCGCCGGCGACGCCGGCTGCGGCAGCGACAAGGGCAGCACCTCGGCGCGGCGGATCTCGTTCAGCAGCAAGTCCATCACCCGCTCGTCGCGGCCGCCGGGCGCGCACGGCGCCTTGACCGTCATCGCCGCGACGACCAGCTCGCGCAGCAGCGGCGACACTTCCAGCACGCAGCAGTCCTCGGGCAGGCCGGCCAGCCGGTCGCGCCGGACGTAGATGCTGCGCATCCGCACCGCGCTGACCATCCTGACCTCGTGCCAGGTGCCTATCGGCAGCCAGATCGCCCGCGTCGGCGGCACGATCCACTGGCCGCGCTCGGTGCCGACCAGCATCAGGCCCTCCACCGCGCACAAGAGCTGGGCGGTCGGATGGTTGTGGCGCGGCGTCTCCAGGCCGGCCGGATAGTCGCGCGGCTTGCCGACGACCGGCTGCAGGCCGAGGTCGAACTCGTTCAGATGGTCGAAACTGTCCACTCTGCCTCTTTCAACAAGATGATTGCCTCATTTTCGCAGGACTGGCGCGATTACGCTTGCTAGCATCATGCGACCCACCGTATCGAGCACCGTTTGATGACCACCAGCAGCCAGACCCTCGCCCCGACCCAGGACACGCGCTTCCGCGTGCTGGGCGCCATCAGCTTCTCGCATTTTCTCAACGACATGCTGCAATCCCTTCTGGTGGCGCTGTATCCGCTGCTGAAGGGCAATTACCACCTGAGTTTCGCCGAGATCGGCCTGATGACCTTCACCTACCAGTGCACCGCCTCGCTGTTGCAGCCGGTGGTCGGCATCTACACCGACAAGCGGCCGCAGCCGTATTCGCTGGTGTTCGGCATGGGCTCGACGCTGGCCGGCCTGCTGCTGCTGTCCAATGCCGGCAGCTTCGCGCTGCTGCTGCTGGCCGCGGCGCTGATCGGCACCGGCTCGTCCATTTTTCACCCGGAATCGTCGCGCGTCGCGCGGATGGCCTCCGGCGGCCGGCCCGGCCTCGCCCAGTCGATATTCCAGGTCGGCGGCAACGCCGGCAGCGCCACCGGCCCGCTGCTGGCGGCGCTGATCGTCATTCCGCTCGGCCAGCACAGCGTCGCCTGGTTCGGACTGGCCGCGCTGCTGGCGATGTATGTGCTGTACCGCGTCGGCCAGTGGTATTCGCACCAGCACCGCCAGGCTAAGAAACAGGCCGCCGTCTCCCGGCCGGACCTGTCGTCGGCGCGGGTCAAGCTGACGCTGCTGATCCTGCTGCTGCTGGTGTTCTCCAAGCACTTCTACCTGGCCAGCATCACCAGCTACTACACCTTCTATCTGATACACCATTTCCATGTCGGCGTGCAGTCGGCCCAGCTCTACCTGTTCATGTTCCTGTTCGCGGTGGCCGCCGGCACTGTGCTCGGCGGCCCGATAGGCGACGCCATCGGCCGCAAGCGGGTGATCTGGTTCTCGATACTCGGCGTCGCGCCGCTGACGCTGATGCTGCCGCACGCCAGCCTGTTCTGGACCGCGATGCTGTCGCTGCCGATAGGCTTCATCCTCGCCTCGGCCTTCCCGGCCATCCTGATCTATGCGCAGGAGCTGCTGCCGGGCAAGGTCGGCATGGTGTCCGGCATGTTCTTCGGCTTCGCCTTCGGCATAGGCGGCATCGGCGCCGCCGTGCTGGGCCAACTGGCCGACAGCCGCGGCATAGAGTTCGTCTACCTGCTGTGTTCCTTCCTGCCGCTGCTGGGCGTCGTCGCGATGGCGCTGCCCGACCTGCGCCGCAAGGCGGCCTGAGTCCGCATCTCGGAGGCGCGCCCGCGCGGGCGCGCCGCTCTCCTCTCAGCCCTCTATTCCCCACCGGCGGCATGGCCATGCCGAATCGGCGCTATAATCCAATGGCGCCTCTTTATCGCACGTAAAATGACATTTAAATAATTGTTTCGCCGCGACACCAGGCCGTCGCCGCGCCGGCAAATTTGCAAACGATAATTACTAGCATTATCATGCATTTCAGCGCCCTGTACGCGCGGGCCATTCTATAAGGAAAACATAATGCGTCGCTTTGTCTGCCAGCTGGCCATCGCCAGCGTCGCCCTGTCCGCCTCCTTCGCCGCCATGGCCAAGGAATACCCGATCGGCAAGCCCGCCCTGAAGAACGGCATGGAAATCGGCGCCGTCTATCTGCAGCCGACCAAGATGGAGCCGGACGGCATGATGCTGAAGCCGGAAGCGTCCGACGTGCACCTGGAAGCCGACATCCACGCGACCAAGAACAATCCGAACGGCTTCGAGGAAGGCGCCTGGATGCCGTACCTGGTGGTCAAATACGAACTGACCAAGATCGGCGGCAAGACCCAGAAGGGCGATCTGATGCCCATGGTGGCCAACGACGGCCCGCACTACGGCGACAACGTCAAGCTGCAGGGCCCGGGCAAATACAAGCTGAAATACACCATCATGCCGCCGTCCGCCAACGAGCACGCCCACTTCGGCCGCCACGTCGACAAGGAAACCGGCGTCGGCCCGTGGTTCAAGCCTTTCGAAGTGAACTACGAGTTCACCTACGCCGGCATCGGCAAGAAGGGCGGCTATTGATCCGCGTATCGAGAATGTGAACGCAAAGCATTCTTGATTTCGATACAATGAAACGGCGCGGGCACGAGACCCGCGCTGTTTCTCATTCCGGAACGACGACTTCGATGACCTCTCTGCGCCTGACGGCCGCCGCCCTGCTGGCCGGCCTGCTTTCCGCCTCGGCCCTCGCCGACGACATGCCCGTGTTCAAGCTGCAAATGAAGGACGGCCAGCTGAACCCCGCCCGGCTGATGGTGCCGGCCGGCAAGAAATTCAAGATCGAAGTGATGAACGTCGGCAAGACGCCGGCCGAATTCGAAAGCATCCCGCTGCGCAAGGAAAAGGTGCTCGGTCCCGGCGCGGAATCGTTCCTGGTGTTCCAGCCGCTCTCCCCCGGCGAGTACAAATTCTTCGACGACTTCCATCCGAAGACCGGCCAGGGCGTGATCGTCGCCAAGTAATACTGACAAGGAACAAGCAATGGGACAGGTTCTCTTCATCGTCTGGCGCGAGAGCGTGGAAGCGCTGCTGGTGGTCGGCATCCTCAACGCCTGGATGAACCACAACCCGGCCGGCCGCGCCGGCAAGCCCTATCTGTGGGGCGGCGTCGCGCTGGGCCTGGCGATGGCGGTGGCGCTGGCCGTCGCGCTGTTCGCCGCCGGCACGCTGATGGCCGGCGCGCAGGACTACTTCCAGACCGGCATGGTCTTCATCGCCGCGGCGCTGATCGTGCAGATGGTGCTGTGGATGCGCGAGCACGGCCGCACGCTGAAGAAGGAACTGGAGAGCGGCCTGTCTGAACGCGCCGCCGGCAACAACTGGTGGGGCGTGACGGTGCTGGCCGCGCTGGCCATCGCCCGCGAGGGCAGCGAGTGCGTGGTCTTCCTGTACGGCATGCTGGCCGAGGCCCACGGCATGGAGCTGGCCAAGATGGGCGTGGCCGGCCTCGCCGGCCTGGCGTTGGCCTTCCTGACTTTCTATCTGCTGCAACTGGGCGGCAAGGTGCTGTCGTGGCGGCTGTTCTTCCGCGTCACCGAGGTGATGCTGCTGCTGCTCGGCGCCTCGCTGTTCCTCAACGGCGTCGAGCGGCTGATGTCTATGGACCTGCTGCCGCCGCTGATCGACCCGCTGTGGGACAGCTCGGCCTTGCTTGACGACATGAGCCCGGTCGGCGGCCTGGTGGCCGCGCTGACCGGCTACCGCTCGCATCCGGCGCTGATGAGCCTGATCGCCTACGCGCTGTTCTGGGCGGCGATCTGGGCGCTGTTCCAATGGCGCAACCGCCGCCAGGCGGCCTCGGCATGAAAGCCGGCCGTCCCGCCCGCCCGCCGCAGCGGGTGATCCCCATCGTCGCCGCCCCGTCGGGCGCCGGCTCCTGTAGCCCGGAGCGCCGGCCGCGCGGCCTGCTGGCGCTCGCGGGCGACTGGCTGCGCGATCACGCGACCCTGCTGCGCCGCTTGCAATGGGCGGTGGTGCTGGTCTACGCCTTCCTGCTGATCGTGCCGGCCTGCCTGGCGCTTCCCGAAGACACCGCGCGGATGTGGGACAATTTGACCATCTTCGCCCAGTTCGTGTTCTGGGGCATCTGGTGGCCGTTCGTGCTGCTGTCCATGGTGCTGTTCGGCCGGCTGTGGTGCGGCGTGCTGTGCCCCGAGGGCGCCTTGTCGGAATGGGCGGCACGCAAGGGCATGGGCAAACCGATTCCGCGCTGGATGCGCTGGGGCGGCTGGCCCTTCGTCGCCTTCGTGCTGACCACGGTCTACGGCCAGCTGGTCAGCGTCTACCAGTATCCGAAAGCCGCCCTCCTGGTGCTGGGCGGCTCCACCGTCGCCGCCGTCGCCGTCGGCTTCGTCTATACCCGCGGCAAGCGGGCCTGGTGCCGCCACCTGTGCCCCGTCAACGGCGTGTTCGGCCTGCTGTCCAAGCTGGCGCCGCTGTACTACCGCGTCGACGAGGCCGCCTGGAAGGCCTCCCATCAGCGGACGCCGGCCGTCGATTGCGCGCCGCTGCAACCGCTCAGGCATATGCAGGGCGGCAGCGGCTGCCATATGTGCGGCCGCTGCAGCGATCACCGCGGCGCGATAGACCTGAGCCTGCGCCCGTCCAGCGACGAGGTGGTCCGCGTCGCGGAGAAGGAGGCCGACGGCTGGCAGACCGCGCTGATCGCCTACGGTCTCTTGGGCGTGGCGATGGGCGCCTTCCACTGGACCGTCAGCCCGTGGTTCGTCGCGCTGAAACAGGCCGCCGCCGAATGGCTGGTGGACCGCGACATCATGTGGCCGCTGGACACCGGCGCCCCGTGGTGGCTGCTGACCCATTATCCTCAGCACAACGATGTATTCTCCTGGCTGGACGGCATGGCGCTGATCGCCTACGTCGCCGCCACCGCGCTGGTTCTCGGCAGCGGCATCCTCGTCGCCCTGGCGCTGGCGGTGCTCGCGTCCGGCCGCTGGCGGACGCAGCGTCTGCATCATCTGGCGCAGGCCTTGATCCCGCTGGCCGGCTGCGGCGTCTTCCTCGGCCTGTCGGCGCTGACGGTGACGCTGCTGAAGGCCGAGGGCTTCGGCATGCACTGGGTCAACGACGCGCGCCTCGCGCTGCTCGCCGGCGCCAATCTGTGGGCGCTGTACCTGGCGCGCGCCATCCTGGCGCGCTGGAACGACGGCCTGCACCGCTGGATCGCGCTGCTGCCGTTCTGCGGCGCACTGGCGCTGGTCGACTGCGCCTGGGGCTTCATGTTCTGGTGGTGGTAAGGACCGGTTCACGATCTTTTCCGGCGGCGACCGCTTCCCCCGCTGGCAATAAAGGCTATGAACGGCCCCCAGGCCTTGGTTAAGGCGGAAGGCTGTGCGATAACACAGTATTTCCGCCTTCCAAGGAATGGCCATGTGGCGTCTGCTGCTATCCGCCTTCGCTCTGACGTTGGCGCCGCGCGCGCCGGCGGCCGAACCGACGGTGGAACTGGCCACCGGAGAATACCCGCCCTATGTCTCCCAGCAATTGCCGGCCCAGGGCGTATTCACCGAAATCGTCCGCGAAGTGTTCCGCCGCGCCGGCTACCGGGTGCAGCTGACCTTCCAGAGCTGGCCGCAGACCGAATGGCAGACCAAGACCGGCAAGGTCGCCGCAGCCTTCCCCTACCGGCCGACGCCGGAGCGGGAAAAGGATTTCGACTTTTCCGCCCCGCTGATGTCGCCCAGCACCTATCTGTTCTATTACAAGCCCCGGATGCCGCATCCGCCGCAACAGTTCAAGTCTTTGGACGAGCTGCGCGGCTACCGTATCGCCATCCAGCTCGGTTACTGGTATATCCCGCTGTTTCAGCAACACAAGCTGAACACATTGCTGACCAGCGACGAAGTCAACGCACTGCGGCTGCTGCAGCTTGGGCATCTGGACCTGGTGCCGATGGTGCGGGAACGCGGGCTGTTCCTGATACGCCGCGTGATGCCGGGGCATGAGCAGGAGTTCGGCTACATCCCGATACCGGCGGAAAAGGACACGCCGCTGGGCTTGATGTTCTCGCGCAGCTATCCGCAGGCGACGCGGATACGCGAGGACTTCGACAGGGAGCTGGCGCAGATGGACAAGGACGGCAGCCTGAAGACGATCTACCAGCGCCTCGTCGAATCTACGCTGCCGCGTGGACCAGCGTCGGCTGTAACACGCGGATCACCTCCCGCGGACTGAGGCCGATCAGGAAACCGCGCCTGCCACCGTTGATATAGATGATGTCGAGCTCGGCGATGCTGGCCTCCATATACACCGGCATCTCGTGGCGGGTGCCGAAGGGGCTGGTGCCGCCGACCTGGTAGCCGCTGTGCTTGTCGGCGGTTTTCGGATCGCAGGGCTGGATCTTCTTGACGCCGGCCTGCTTGGCCAGCATGCCGGTGCCGACCTCGCGGTCGCCGTGCATCAGCACGATCAGCGGCCGCCGGTTCTCGTCCTCCATGATCAGCGTCTTCACCACCGCGTGCTCGTCGACGCCCAGCTCGCGCGCCGACACCGTGGTGCCGCCCTTTTCCTCGTACTTGTACAGGTGTTCGGTGTAATCGACCTTGTGCTCGCGCAGCACGCGGATGGCCTGGGTGACGGGAGCCTTGCTGGACATGACGTTCTTTCCGATACAAAACGCCACACTTTAAAACCCGCCCGCCCCCTTGCCAAGCGGCGGGATCAAGCCTTGCGCGCGCGCCACCAGACGCGCAGGCCCAGCAGCGCCGCCAGCACGGCGGCGTAGATCAGCGGCAGGGTGATGTCCTTCTTCACCAGCCACCAGTAATGGACCACCGCCAGCACCGCCACCGGGTACACCAGCCGGTGCAGCTTGCCCCAGTTGCGCTTCAGACGCCGCATCCAGCCCTGGGTGGAGGTCAGCGCCAGCGGCGACATCAAGACGATGGCGGCGAAGCCGACGGTGATGAACGGCCGCTTGGCGATGTCCCTCAGGATGTGCGGCCAGTCGAAGAACTGGTCCAGCCAGACATAGGTGGTGAAGTGCAGGCTGGCGTAGAAGAAGGCGAACAGGCCCAGCATCCGTCGGCACCGCAGCGGCCAGGCCTGGCCGCTGAGACGACGCAGCGGCGTCATGGACAGCGTGGCCAGCAGCCACACCAGCGTCCAGGTGCCGGTGGAGCGGGTGATGAACTCCACCGGGTTCACCGCTTCGCCCATGATCACGATCCACGCCGCGCGCGCGAGCGGCAGCAGACAGACGATGAACAACAAAACCTTGCCGACGGCGAGGCGGCGGTCGGCCAAAGAGGCGGGCAGTTTCATGCGCAGCATCGTCATCAAAAGTTCTTCCTCAGGTCCATGCCGCGGTACAGGCCGGCCACCTGCTCGGCGTAGCCGTTGAAAGGCAATGTTTTGCGCTTGAAGAATTCGCCGATGCGGCGCTCGGAAGCCTGGCTCCAGCGCGGATGGTCGACATCCGGATTCACATTGGAATAGAAGCCGTACTCATGGGCGTTGGCCAGGTTCCAGCTGGTGGCCGGCATCGCTTCCTGTAGCCGGATGCGGACGATGGACTTGATGCTCTTGAAACCGTATTTCCACGGCACCACCAGCCGGATCGGCGCGCCGTTCTGATTGGGCAGCGTATTGCCGTAGAGGCCGACGGCGAGGATGGCCAGCGGATGCATGGCCTCGTCGATGCGCAGGCCTTCGCGGTACGGCCAGTCCAGCACCGCCTGGCGCTGGCCCGGCATTTCGCTGGGCCGCTGCAGCGTCTCGAACGCCACGTACTTGGCGCGCGAGGTGGGCTTCATCTGCTTGATCAGGCTGGCCAGCGGGAAGCCCACCCAGGGAATCACCATGCTCCAGCCTTCGACGCAGCGCAGCCGGTAGACGCGCTCCTCCAGCGGGAATTTCAGCAGCTCCTCGATGGTGAAGCGCCGCGGCCTGGCCACCTCGCCGTCGACCAGCACGCTCCACGGCCGGGTATGCAAGGTATGCGCGTTGGCGGCCGGGTCGGATTTGTCGGTGCCGAACTCGTAGAAGTTGTTGTAGCTGCTGATGTCGCGCAGCGAATTGGGCTTGTCGTTGGCGGCCAGCTGCGACAGCGGGCTCTTTTTCGCATTGAGGGCGGCGCCCCCCTCGGCCGACAGCAACAGCCCGGCGGCGCCGAGCATGAAGGCGCGGCGATTGAAATAAACGGTTTCCGGCGTGATTTCCGACGGCAAGCAGTCGGCGGGTTTCCTGATCAGCATGGCGGTGCTCCTGTCGTTTCCACTTGGTCGGATCAAGATGCCGATTCTGACAGTCGATGCCGACATCCGTTCAAGCAAGCCGACGATCTCACGACAATCTCAATATTGACAATAATGCATGCAATGACCGAGCCCGTGGTTCTGATAAAATCGCCAGATGCTGCGGACATGCCCAGACCTGCCGCGCCAGCCCCCGCATCACGGGGTTTTCTTTCCCTTGATTTAGAATCCGTCTCATGAAAAAGCTCATCGCACTCGCCCTGACCCTGTTCGGCTTCCTGCTTTGCCAACCCGCCTTCGCCCGCCATGAACCGCTGGCGCTGCCGGGCCGCATCGCGCTGGCCGCAGAAAACGGCGACATCAACCAGAACAAGAACGCCATCCTCAAGGCCGGCGCGATGCTGGACTGGACCGTCGTAGCCGACCAGCCCGGCAAACTGTCGCTCAAGCACGTCAAAGGCAACCATGAGTTGGTGCTCGACGTCGTCTACGATGCGACCGGCTACCAACTGCGCTACGGTTCCAGCGTGGATCTGAACTACAAACAGACTCAGTTCGGCGCCGAAATCCACCCCATCGTCAACCACTGGGCGGCCAACCTGGTCAAATTCATCGGCGGCAAGCGCACCGATCTCGACACCGCGGCGGACAAGCCCGCCGCCAGCGAAGCCAAATAAGCCTCTTCAACCGCCCTCCCGGGCGGTTTTTCATGCCCATGCCCGCCATCCGCGGCCCGCGCGCAGACACGGCAGGGCGTCCGGCAGGCGCAGCGGCTCGCTTCCCGATCGCCGGCGCCGAGGCGGAAACCGCCCTACAGCTGATGCCATCCCAGCCAGTACAAGATGCAGAACACGCCGGCGCTGAGCAGCAGCGCGATCGCCAGCGTGGATACCAGCTCGCGCAATGCGCGACGCTGTCCCGGGCCGAACAGCCAGCGGGCCGCGGCCCACAGCAGCAGGCAGAGCACAAAGAATTTGAACAGGCGTCCGAACATGATGGCGACCGTGACGAAAACCCGGCCGATTATCCCGGCGCGCCATGCTGCCGCGCAAGCGTCGACAGCCCGGCCATCGCCGCCGGCTCCCGCGGGAAACGCCACCGGAAGGCCGCTCGGCTCGCAAAAAGACCCCAAATGGATATAATCGACCGGTAGCCGCAGGAGACCGTATCCAGACCAGCCCCGGCAGAGGGCGGCGGACGCGGACAAATAGAAGAGGCCCTCATGACCGACACCAACTGTTCGGTAGGCATCGTCGCGGCCCAGGATGCCGTATTCGATGCCCCCCTGCCGCTCGCCAGCGGCGCCGCGCTGCCCGGCTATCAGCTGCGCTTCGAAACCTATGGCGAACTGAACGCCGACAAGAGCAACGCCGTCCTGATCTGCCACGCGCTGTCCGGCCACCACCACGTCGCCGGCCGCTACCACGACGACGACAAGTCCGTCGGCTGGTGGGACAATATGATAGGCCCCGGCAAGCCGATAGACACCCGCCGCTTCTTCGTCGTCGGCGTCAACAATCTGGGCGGCTGCCACGGCAGCACCGGCCCGTCCAGCGTCGATCCGGCCACCGGCCGGCCATGGGGATCGGCCTTCCCGGTCGTGACGGTGCCGGACTGGGTGGCCTCGCAGGCGCGGCTGGCCGACCGTCTCGGCATCGCGCGCTGGGCGGCGGTCATCGGCGGCTCGCTCGGCGGCATGCAGGCTTTGCACTGGAGCATCGCCTACCCGGAACGCGTCGCCCACGCGCTGGTGATCGCGTCGGCGCCGAAACTGTCGGCGCAGAACATCGCCTTCAACGACGTCGCGCGCCAGGCGATACTGACCGATCCGGAATTCCACGGCGGCGACTTCTACCAGCAAAGCGCCGTCCCCCGCCGCGGCCTCAGGCTGGCGCGGATGCTGGGCCACATCACCTATCTGTCGGACGACGGCATGGGCGAGAAATTCGGCCGCATGCTGCGCTCCGGCGAATACCGCTTCGGCTACGACGTCGAATTCGAGATCGAGAGCTATCTGCGCTACCAGGGAGACAAGTTCTCCGACTATTTCGACGCCAACACCTATCTGTTGATGACCAAGGCGCTCGACTACTTCGATCCGGCCAAGGATTGCGGCGGCGATCTGGCGGCGGCGCTGAAGCCGGCCCAGGCGCAGTTCCTGGTGGCCAGCTTCACCAGCGACTGGCGCTTCTCGCCGGAACGATCGCGCGAGACGGTGAAGGCCTTGATCGCCGCCGGCAAGCGCGTCAGCTACGCCGAGATCGAATCGACGCACGGCCACGACGCCTTCCTGATGACCGACCAACCGTATGTCGACCTGATGCGCGCCTACCTGGACCGCGTCGCCGAGGAGGTGAACGCATGAGCGCCATCGAGACTCTCCGCCCCGACCTCAGGCTGATCGCCGACTGGATCGCCCCCGAAAGCCGGGTCCTGGACCTCGGCTGCGGCGACGGCCAGCTGCTGGCGGCGCTGCAGCGCGACAAACGGGTGCTGGGCTACGGCGTCGACCTGGACGTCGCCAATGTGGTGCGCTGCGTCGCCGCCGGCGTCAACGCAATCCAGGGCGACCTGGAAACCGGCCTCGCCGACTTCGAGGACCACCGCTTCGACCACGTGGTGCTGTCGCAGACGATACAGGCGATGCGCCATACCGAGGCGATACTGAACGAGATGCTGCGCGTCGGCCGCGAGGCCATCGTCACCTTCCCCAATTTCGGCTACTGGCAGAACCGCCGGCAGATACTGCAGGGCCGGATGCCGGTGTCGGACACCATACCGTACCAGTGGTACGACACCCCCAATATACACTGGTGCATGCTGGGCGACTTCGAGGCCTTGTGCGCCAAGAACCGCGTCCGGGTGAGGGAAAGGGTGGTCATGGACAAGGGCAAGCGGGTATCCTTGTTGCCGAACCTGCGCGGCAGCCTGGCATTCTACCGGGTGGCGCGCGACTGATTCCGGATCGCGATAGGAGAGACGCATGCGCCTGTTGTTGGCCATTTTCCTGCCCTGGCTGCAGTTCTTCACCATAGGCCGGCCGTTCGCCGGCCTGTTCTGCCTGATCCTGCAGCTGACGCTGATAGGCTGGCTGCCGGCCGCGCTGTGGTCGGTATACTCGCTCAGCCAGTACAAGACCGACCAGAAGATAGCCCAGGCGCTGCGGCGCTGAGACCGTCCCCGGCGGGCCCTCGCCCGCCTCCGCCGACATCCGTCCGCGCACCGGCGCGGACGGCCCGTCCACCACCACGACAACAAGCACATGACCCTGGCCACCATCAACTGGCGGCGCGACGTGTTCTCGCGCACCATGCTCGTCTGCGTGTTCACCGGCTTCGCCTCCGGCCTGCCGCTGTACACCCTGCTCAACCTGCTGCCGGCCTGGCTGCGCAGCGAGGGCGTCGACCTGAAGTCCATCGGCCTGTTCGCGCTGATCGGCCTGCCCTACACGTGGAAATTCCTGTGGTCGCCGCTGCTGGACCGCTATGCGCTGCCGCTGCTGGGCCGCCGCCGCGGCTGGATGCTGGCCAGCCAGCTGGCGCTGCTGGCCGCGCTGGCGCTGTTCGGCCTGTTCGATCCGCGCCAGGACATCTGGAGCATCGCCGGCCTGGCGCTGGCGGTGGCCTTCTTCTCCGCCAGCCAGGACATCGTGCTGGACGCCTTCCGCCGCGAGATCCTCAACGACACCCAGCTCGGCCTCGGCAATACCGTGCACATCAACGCCTACCGGCTGGCCGGCCTGGTGCCGGGCTCGCTGTCGCTGATCCTGGCCGACCATCTGGACTGGGGCAGCGTCTTCGTCGTCACCGCGCTGTTCATGCTGCCCGGCGCGGCGATGACGCTGATGGTGAAGGAGCCGGCTCAGACCTCCGGCAGTCCCAAGACGCTGCGCGAAGCGGTGGTGGAGCCGTTCCACGAGTTCCTCGCCCGCCGGGGCTGGCGAGACGCCTTGTGGATACTCGGCTTCATCTTTCTGTACAAGCTGGGCGACAGCATGGCCACCTCGCTGGCGACGCCGTTCTATCTGGACATGGGCTACGCCAAATCGCAGATCGGCCTGGTGGCCAAGCACGCCGGGCTGTGGCCGGCGGTGATCGGCGGCCTGCTCGGCGGGCTGTGGATGATCAAGCTCGGCATCAACCGCGCGCTGTGGGCCTTCGGCGCCGTTCAGGTGGTGTCGATACTCGGCTTCGCCTGGCTGGCCAGCTACGGCCGCTTCGACAGCGTCGGCGCCGAACAGCTGGCGATGCTGGCGGTGGTCATCGGCTTCGAGGCGCTGGGCGTCGGCCTCGGCACCGCGGCCTTCGTCGCTTTCATCGCCCGCAGCACGCACCCGGCCTACACCGCCACCCAGTTCGCGCTGTTCACCAGCCTGGCCGCGGTGCCGCGGACGCTTGCCAACGCCGCCACCGGCTACATCGTCGACTCGGTCGGCTGGACTTCCTTCTTCTTCCTGTGCACCGCGCTGGCGATACCGGGCATGATGCTGCTGGTCCGGGTAGCCCCCTGGGGCGACGATCCGGCGTCGGAGAAAGCCTGAGCCGCTACAGCCGGCAGTTCTCGACGCCGTCCTGCTGCCGGCACTGGCGGATATTGCCGTCCTGGTCCAGCTTCAGCAGCCATTCCTCGAGGCCGGAACCGGTCTTCGGCCTGGCCTCGATGATGAAGCTGGCCTGATCGATATTGTCCGACGACGGCGCCACGCTGCTGAAACCGATGACGAAGGCCGCGGTATCCAGCACCGGCAACAGGGGCCAGGCCGGCGGCCCGTCCTGATGATAGGCGCCGCGCAAGCGGTACCAGCGCTGCATGAAATGGCCGTTCTCCATCAAGGCCGCCCTGGCCTCCTCCAGCCGCGCCCGCTGCAGATACTGCCGGTAGCCGGGCACCGCCAGCGCGACCAGCACCGCCGCGATCGCGAGGCAGCTGAGCAGTTCCGTCAGGCTGAAGCCGCCGCCGCGCCTCATTCCGCCACCTCCATCCACGACAATCGCCTGCCCGGCTCGGCCTCCCCGCCGACGCGGTACCAGCTTTGCAGCGTGGCCACGCTGAACGGATGATGCCCCCAGGCCCGCACGGTGATCCGGTACAGCCGGCCCCTGTCCCCGGCGGCGCCGAAACGCGGGTCGACCAGTTCCACCACATAGCGCGGATTCGCCCAGCTGAGCGCGCCGCTGCGCACCCGATGCGGGCAACCGGTCTGCGGCGCCATGTCCTCCAGCGCGTATTCCCTGCTGCGGCCGCACGGGTGCAGCAATGGATGGCCGTCGAGGCGGCGTCGCTGCGGCGGTTGCTGCGGCTCGCACAAGCCGCGGCCCTCGGGCCCGCTGCAGCCGGGGGAGAACAGCCGCCCCTCGCCGTACAGCTCGCCGGGATCGGCCGCGGCCAGCGCCAGCCGGCGATCCATTCGCCACACCCATTGCTCGGCGCCCCTCAGCGCCCGTCGGGCCAGCAACTGGGCCCGCTGCCTGTCCTGCGCGTTGTCCGCCTGCCGCTGGACGCTGACCAGCTGCTGAGACGACGACAGCACCAGCAGCCCCAGCACCGCCAGCAGCGACAGGACCAGCGGCAGCGCGCCGCCGCCATGGCGCGCCGGGCTCACGACGCCTCCCGGCAAGCGTAAGCCGGTTCCAGCGCCAGATCATGGCTCAAGCGATCCACCTCATCCTCCCCGCGGCCGGCATACCATGCCAGTCCAAGCCTCGCCGCCTGCGGCGGCCGTCCGGAACGCAAATCGGACGGCGCGCGCCAGCTCCAGCGCGCCGTCTCCCCGCAGCCATCGGCCACCAGCAGTTGCAGGCTCAGGCTGTGCACGCCGTCCAGCAACAGCCGCTCTTCGCCGTCGGCCGGCCCGCCGTCCCGCTCCCGCACCAACAATTGATAGGCGCGCCCGCCGGCCGCCAGCCGGTAGCGCCTCTCCCGCGGCAGCCACAGTTGCAGCGACGGCAGATGCACGCCATCGTCCGCCGGCGACACCGGCAGCGCCGGCGTCAACCGCAGCGTCGGCGCCGCGGCCTCGCCCCGCCAGTAGGCGTCCTTGCCGCCCAGCTCGCGGGCGCTGCCGCAATCGCCCAGCCATAAGCGCGGCCAGGACCGCCAGATGCCTGGCGCCGGCCCGGCCAGTTCCACCGCCTCCAGCCGTCCCGCCGCGTCGTGCCGGACACGCCCGATTTCCAGTTCCCGCCCCGGCAGCCGCAAATGCCATGCGCCGGCGGCGAAATCGCCGGCCTGCCATGGCCTGACGCCGCATCCGAAGCGGCCATGCCGCAGCAGGTCCCGCGCCAGCTCCCGCGCGGCCCAGCGCGCGTCCTGCCGCCGGCTCAGCCGGTGCTCGGCGTCGCGCGCCTCGCGCTGTATCGCCGCCAGGGCCGCCAGCGACAGGGCCAGTACCAGCGAAGTCAACGCCGCCGCCAGCAAGATGCCCAGCAGCAGCGAACCGCGCAGCCGGCTACGGTTGCAAGGGCCAGACACCGGCATGTTCCCGCCAGGCGCCGCCGCGGCGGCTGCGCCACGCCACCCTTATCGCCAGCGGCCCGCGACCGTCGCACGCGGGCGCGCCCTGCCGGGGACGCGTACGGCGGTCCGCGCGGCAGACGACGCCGCTGGCCCTGACGCCACGGCCGATCTCGCGCAACTCCCGCCGGAAGCGGGCCAGGCCGGCGGCGGCGAACTGCTCGGCGGAACAATCGGCCACGCAGTCCGCCGCCGGGCGACCATCGTCGTCGTAGGCGCCTTCCAGATAATGCGGCAGCCAGGCCTCCGGACCGGAATGCATCGCCTGGGCCAGATTGGACACCGCCTCTTCGATCCGATCCTGCGCCTCCGCGTCGCGCGCTTCCAGCAGCATGCGCCCCTGGACGCCGGCCAAAGCCAGCATCGCCACCGCCCAGATGGTCAGCGCCAGCAAGGCCTCCACCATGCCGAAGCCGCGCTCAGACGCAGCCATCGCCGATCTCGCCCAACCGCCCCCGGCCATCGGCGCCCACGGTCAGCCGCAGGCATTGGCTCGGCCCCCGCAGCAGGAAAACCAGAGGGCGGGCGCCCTGCAGGCGCCCCTCCGCGCTCAGCGTCAGCACGCGCGTCGGTCCGCTGACGCGTATCCTGCCGCCGTCGAACATCGCCAGCCGCAGCCGCTCGCCGCGATCGTAGCGGCCGTTGCCGACCCCCTTGTCGACGAACACCAGCGCGCCCTCGGGCCACGACTGGCTGTCGCCCCGGTCCGGCGGCAAACAGCCCTGCAACTCCCGGTTCACTTTCAGATTGGCCGCGCACAGGTGGACCGGCCGCTTGCGCTGCAAGGCCGCGCCGCGGGCATGGTCCAGGCCGCCCAGCAGCGCCAGCGCATGGCCTCGCAGCGACTGCCGCTCCCGCGCCGCGGCCATTTCGGGCCAGGCCAGGCAGGCGACGATGGCGGCGATCGCCAGCGCAGCCGTCAACTCCAGCCAGTTCAGTCCGGCCTGCTGCATCCGGCCCATCGCAACACTCCAACGTCCATGCAGGAGGGAATGATTATGGAAGCCGGGCCCGCGCTTCACCATCGATACCTGTACCAAAGCCCTGCTGTCGACACGGAAATCCAGCCCAAAGCGCAGGCCGGGATGGACGCGAAAACGGCGCCTGACGGCGCCGTTCTCATTTCAGCAACATCGATGCCGGCTCAGTGCGCGGCCTCCCAGCTGCCGCCGGCGCCGACTTCGGCCAGCAGCGGCACCTTCAGCTCGGCGGCGCCGGCCATGATTTCCGGCAGACGGCGCTTGACCAGTTCCAGTTCGGCGTCCGGCACTTCCAGCACCAGTTCGTCGTGCACCTGCATGATCAGCTTGCTCTGCAAGCCGTCGCGCTCCAGCCAGGCCTGCACCGCGATCATCGCCAGCTTGATCAGGTCGGCGGCGGTGCCCTGCATCGGCGCGTTGATCGCCGCGCGCTCGGCGCCGGCTCGGCGGCCCGGGTTGCTCAGCTTGATGTCCGGCAGGTACAGGCGGCGGCCGAACACCGTTTCGACATAGCCCTGTTCCCGCGCCTTCTCGCGCGTGGTCTGCATGTATTCGGCCACGCCCGGGTAGCGCATGAAGTAGCGGTCGATGTACTGCTGGGCGGCGCTGCGCTCGATGTCGAGCTGGGCGGCGAGTCCAAACGCGCTCATGCCGTAGATCAGGCCGAAGTTGATCGCCTTGGCGGCGCGCCGCTGGTCGGACGTGACCGCGGCGAGCTCGACGCCGAACACCTCGGCGGCGGTGGCGCGGTGGATGTCCTCGCCGCTGGCGAAGGCCTTCAGCATGCCCTCGTCGTCGGACAGGTGGGCCATGATGCGCAACTCGATCTGCGAATAGTCGGCCGAGACGATCTGCCAGCCGGCCGGCGCGATGAAGGCTTCGCGGACGCGCCGGCCCTCGGCGGTGCGCACCGGGATGTTCTGCAGGTTCGGGTCGTTGCTGGCCAGCCGGCCGGTGATCGCCACCGCCTGTGCATAAGTCGTGTGCACGCGGCCGGTCTGTGGATAAATCAGCGTCGGCAGCTTGTCGGTATAGGTGGACTTCAGCTTGGCCAGGCCGCGGTATTCCAGGATGCACTTCGGCAGCGGATGGTCCAGCGCCAGTTGCTCCAACACCGACTCGTCGGTGGAATAGCCGCCGCTGGGCGTCTTCTTGACGCCCTTGGTCGGGATGGCCAGCTTGCCGAACAGGATTTCCTGCAGCTGCTTAGGCGAGTTCAGATTGAACGGCTGGCCGGCCAGCTCGTAGGCCCGCTGCTCCAGCTCCAGCATCTGGCTGCCCAGCTGGTGGCTCTGCGCGGCCAGCTTGTCGCGGTCTATCAGCACGCCGTGCCGTTCCATCTTGAACAGCACCTCGGCCACCGGCAGCTCGATGTCACGGTAGACCTTTTCCAGATCGCCGGAAAGCTCGCCTGCGAAGTACTGGTTGAGCCTGAGCGTGATGTCGGCGTCCTCGGCCGAGTAGTTGCCGGCGATGTCGACGTCGACCTCGCCGAAGCCGATCTGCTTGGCGCCCTTGCCGCAGATGTCCTCGTAGCTGACGGTGTTCTCGCCCAGATGGCGGCGCGCCAGGTCGTCCATATTGTGGCGCTGGTGGCTTTCCAGCACGTAGGAGGCCAACATAGAGTCGTCGACGATGCCGGCGAGGGCGATGCCGTGGTTGGCCAGCACATGGCAGTCGTACTTCAGGTTCTGGCCGCACTTCTTCCTGCTTGCGTCCTCCAGCCACGGCTTCAGCTTGGCCAGAGCGGCATCCAGCGGCAGTTGCTCCGGCGCGCCGGCGTAATGGTGCTCCAGCGGCAGGTAGGCGGCATGGCCGGCCTCCACCGAGAAGCTGACGCCGACGATGCGCGCCTGCATCGGATCGAGGCTGGTGGTTTCGGTGTCGAACGACACCACCTCGGCCGACATCAGCTTGGCCAGCCAGGCGTCCAGCTGGGCTTCGGTCAGGATGGTTTCGTAATGGCGCGCCAAGGCGCCTTCGGGCTGGGCGACCGATACCGCGGGCGCGGCCGGTTCGGCGAACATGTCGCCCTGGGCCTCGCCGCCCCGAGCCGCGGCGGGCGCATCCTCGCTTCGCTGGGCGACCGCCGGCATTTCCTCGCCTTCGGTCACTTCGCGGTAGAAGGTGCGAAAGCCCAGGTCCTTGAACAGCTCGGCCAGCCTCGGCTTGTCTTTCTGCCCGTGCTGCAGGCCCGGCAGGCCTTGCGGCAGGTCCGCCGCCAGATCGACCTCGCAATCGATGGTGATCAGCCGCCTGCCCATCGGCAGCCAGTCCAGCGCCGCGCGCAGATTCTCGCCGACCTTGCCGCCTACACTGGCGGCCTGGGCGACGATGGCGTCCAGGCTGCCGTATTCCTCCAGCCACTTGACCGCGGTCTTCGGCCCGCACTTGTCGACGCCGGGCACATTGTCCACCTTGTCGCCTATCAGCGTCAGATAGTCGATGATCAGGCTGGGCGGCACGCCGAACTTCTCCTTGACGCCGGCCTCGTCCAGCAGTTCGTTGGTCATGGTGTTGACCAGCGTCACCGCCGGCGTCACCAGCTGCGCCATGTCCTTGTCGCCGGTGGAGACGATCACCTTCATGCCGGCGGCGGCGGCGGTGCGCGCCAGCGTGCCGATCACGTCGTCGGCCTCCACGCCCGGCACCACCAGCATCGGCCAGCCGGACGCTTGCACCACGTCGTGGACCGCCGTAATCTGGGAAGCAAGCTCCTCGGGCATGGACGGGCGATTGGCCTTGTATTCGGGGTACAGGTCGTCGCGGAAGGTCTTGCCCTTCGCGTCAAAGACGCAGGCGCTATAATCGAACTCAACCTCCTTCTCCAGCCGCCTGAGCATGTTGACCATGCCATAGACAGCTCCCACCGGGCGGCCATCCGGGGATCGCAAATCGGGCATCGCGTGAAAGGCGCGGTACAAATAAGAAGAGCCGTCGATCAATAACAATGTTTTCATAAGAGGCAGAGTATGAGCTTGTCCGATAAATTACCGCAGACCAGCGACCGTCACGCCATGATGCAGCGCTTCCGCTCGCGCGAAGCCTGGCACGTGATGAAGATCCTGTCGGAGTTTGTCGAGTCGGCGGAGGAGCTGCAAGGCATCACGCCGGCCGTCAGCATATTCGGCAGCGCACGCACGCCGCGCGATCACAAATACTACAAACTGACCGAGGATGTGGCGCGGCGCCTGTCCGACTCCGGCTTCTCGGTGATATCCGGCGGCGGTCCCGGCATCATGGAGGCCGCCAACAAGGGGGCATTCTACGGCAGAAGTCCGTCCGTTGCGCTGAACATCGTGCTGCCGCATGAACAGAAGCCCAACGATTACCAGGACCTGGCGGTCAAGTTCAACCACTTCTTCAGCCGCAAGGTGATGTTCGTCAAGCATGCGATCGCCTATGTGGTGATGCCCGGCGGCTTCGGCACGCTGGACGAGATGTTCGAGGCGCTGACGCTGATCCAGACCGGCAAGAGCCGCAAGATCCCGATCATCCTGTGCTGCAGCGAGTTCTGGGCCGGCCTGCTCGACTGGGTCAAGGAGCGCCTGGTCAGCGAGGGCATGATCAATCCCGACGACTTGAACCTGATCCAGTTGATAGACGATCCGCAGCAGATCGTCGACACCATTTTCAAGCACTACGAAACCCGCGGCTTCGACGCGCTGCCCGAAGAGCGCGAGCAGCTGCTCAATCTGTAATCGTCCGTCCACGGTCGTTCCCCGACCGTGGACGGACGCCAAGACCAAATATACAAAAAGGACAAACCATGCGCCGTCTCACCGCCCTGCTTCTTCTGCTGCCTCTGGCCCCCGCCTTCGCCGCCGACGCCTCCGCGCCGGCCAAGGCGGTCGTGCCCCCGCCGCCGGCGATCAGCCCGGCCGCGGCCGCCGAACCGGAACCGGAGGTCCGCCTGATCCAGAAAGGCGACGAGAAGATCGAGGAGTATCGCCTGAACGGCCAGCTGTACATGGTCAAAGTGACGCCGTCGCACGGCGTGCCCTACTACCTGATAGACGACAACGGCTCCGGCGTGATGAAACAGATCGATCCGGCCACTCGCATCGTGATCCCGCGCTGGGTCCTGGTGCGTTTCTGACGGAGGCGGCATGTCGGTTTACACCACGGTCGGCCGCGACAGCCTTCAGCAATGGCTGCAAGGCTACGCGCTCGGCCAATTGCTGGACCTGCAGGGCATTGCGGCGGGCATCACCAACACCAACTACTTCGTCACCACCACCCACGGCCGCTATGTGCTGACGCTGTTCGAAACGCTGCGGCTGGACGAACTGCCGTACTACCTGTCGCTGATGAGCCATCTGGCGAAGCACGGCGTCGGCTGCCCGGCGCCCATCGCCGACCACACCGACAGCTTCGCCTCGCCGCTGGCCGGCAAGCCGGCCTGCCTGGTCAGCTGCCTGGACGGCGCCGACGTCGAGCGCCCCAGCGCCGTCCAGTGCCGCGCGGTCGGCGAAATGCTGGCGCAGATGCACAAGGCCGGCGCCACCTTTCCGCTGAGGATGGAGAATCCGCGCGGACCGCGCTGGTGGTGCCGCACGGCCCAGCAGCTGTATCCGCAGCTGCCGGCCGAACTGGCCGACGCGCTGCGCGAGGAAATCCAGTTCCAGGACGGCCACCGCTTCGACCACCTGCCGGCCGGCGTGATCCACGCCGACCTGTTCCGCGACAATGTGCTGATGAACGGCGACGCGATCGCCGGCTTCATCGACTTCTACTACGCCTGCAACGACATCCTGCTGTACGACGTGGCCATCGCCGTCAACGACTGGGCCCGCCGCGACGACGGCGAGCTGGACGACGAACTGGCGCGCGCCCTGCTCGCCGGCTACCAATCCGAACGGCCATTAGGCCAGGAGGAGCGCGACGCCTGGCCGGTGATGCTGCGCGCCGCCGCGCTGCGCTTCTGGGTTTCCCGCTTGCAGGACCTGTACCAACCGACCAGCGGGGAATTGACGTATACCAAGGATCCGGCGGTGTTTCAGCGGCTGCTGCTGGCGCATCGCCGACGTGCCGACTTCTGGCTGGACTGAGCACGGCCGGCCGACGCCATTCACACATCTGTCATAGGATTGGGCTTGAAAAATGTGATTTTTCACATACCATCAGTGGTGAGTAGTGAAAGTTTCATGGTTTCCGTCGTTCCATTTCGAGCAAAGGATTCGTCATGCTGCTAAAACCCCTCATCGTCATCGCCCTGTCCGCCGCGCTGGCCGCCCCGGCCTTCGCCGCTGAAGAAACCGGCGCAGCCGGCACCAGCGGAACGGCCGGCAGCGCCGGCAGCGCCGGTACCGCAGGCACGGCCACCGCCGGCACCGCAGGCGTCGCCGGCACCACCGCCGGCATCGCCGGCCTCAGCGTGGGCACCATCGCCGCCATCGGCGCCGCCGTGGCCGCCGCCGTGGCCGTCTCCAGCAACAGCAACTCCTCGTCCAGCCACTCCGCCGCCACCCACCACTAGGTGCGGGCGACGACAGCAGCATCGTTGTACGCGCCAGGCGGTCCGGCGGATGTTCCGTCGGCGCCTGGCGACAATTACAAATAAGCCGGCTTTCTCGGCAAACGATTTTCAATAAGGCTGAATCGACGTGCGTCAGGCAGCGCAGGCTGCCGGCTCGCCGACGTATCCAAGGGGCTGCACAGGAAGCCAGGCCACCCGGCATCGCCAACGCGTACGCCGCGCCTGATCGTCCGATACTCTCCTCCCGCCCTCTTGCGATCCCGGCGCCGCGCACCGACCAGGGGGGCCGCCTATTCCGGCAGGCTTGCAATAAGCAGCGACAGCTGCATCCAATAAACCCGGACTGCTGTAATGCACAACAGATCCAGACGCTATCTGTCCGCAGGAATGTTGCAAGGGGGCTTGCCGCTGCTGTTCGCCTGCGGCGCTTTGGCGCAGCCGTCGCTGACCGGGCAGATAGGCTATATCAACATGCCGTCGGCCCGGGTCGGCGACGACGGCACCTTCAGCCTCGGTTACGGCTACGACAAGCCGTACGGCATCCTATGGACATCCACCACCGTGCTGCCGTGGCTGGAGGTCTCCGGCCGCTATACCTCCATCTCCGGCATTCCCGGCTTCGACGATCCCGCCTACGGCGGCGGCTACGGCCGTTACAAGGACAAGGCGATCGATCTCAAATTCAAGCTGTGGGACGAGTCGGCCCTGATGCCGGAGATCGCCGTCGGCGCCGCCGACATCGTCGGCAACCGCTTGTGGAAAGGGAAGTACCTGGTCGCCAGCAAGAACTGGATGCCCGGCCTGGAAACTTCGATAGGCTACGGCAGCGGCCGCATACAGGGCGTGTTCGGCGGCGTGCGCTACACGCCCGGCTTCCTGCCCAACTGGTCGCTGGTGGCCGAATACGACGCCAACGACTACCGCAAGGACCCGTACGAAGTCAGCACCTTCGCCGCCCAGCGCAAGAAAGGTCCCGCCGTCGGTATCGAATACCAATGGGGCTGGCTGGGGCTGCAACTGGCGCATCAGCGCAGCCACGCCAGCATCAACGCCCGAATCGACATCCCGCTGAACGTCAAGGAGTTCGTGCCCAAGATCCAGGAACCGGCCTATTTCGGCGGCGGACCGGATCTGCCGTCGCGGCCGACGCTGGCGCAATGGCGCGAGGAGCCGGACCGCGCCCGGCTGCTGGCCGAATCGCTGGCCAGGCAGGACTACAAGAACATCCGCATCGCGATGCAGCGCGACACGCTGGTGCTGGAGCTTAGCAACAGCCGCATCTCCAATGTCGGCCGCGCGGTCGGCCGCGCGGTGCGCACCGCCCGGTACTTCGCGCCGCTGGAAACCCGCGAGATCCGCGTCGTCTACACCGAGCTGGAACAGCCGATCGCCACCTACAGCTTCTACGACATGGCCGTGCTCAACGACTACCTGCTGGGCAAGACGCCGCGGGCGCGCTTCCTGGAGACCGTCAGCATCAAGCCCGGCCGCGACGAGGAGCTGCAGCCGCTGGAGGCTAGGAACCTGGCCACGGCGCTGCGCGAGGATATCGCGGTGAATGCGCTGACCAACCAGGAAGGCGATCTGGTCCAGGTGACCAGCAACGATCCGGAAGACAACCGCTTCCATCTGGCGCCGAAGATGGGCGTGTATTTCAACGACCCCAGCGGCGCCTTCCACTACGACATCATGGCCGAGGCCAACTACAAGCGCAGGCTGGGCCGGGGACTGTATCTGGACAGCGGGCTCAGCGCCGACCTCTACAACACCATCACCGCGGTGACGCAACCGTCCAACAGCCTGCTGCCGCACGTGCGCTCCGACATCGCCGACTACAAGCGCGTCAAGACGCCCAAGCTCAACCGCTTCCTGATCAACCAATACATGAATTTCGGCCCCGAGGTCTATGCCCGCGCCTCGGCCGGCATCTACGAGGAAATGTTCCGCGGCGCCGGCGGCCAGGTGCTGTACTACCCCGGCGCGGACAGGAACTGGGCAGTCGATCTGGCGGTGGATGCGCTGCAGCAGCGCGATTATCAGGGCTGGTTCGGCACGCGGGACTACCGGACCGTCACCGCCATCGCCTCGATGCACTACCGGCTGCCGCTGGGCGTCACCGCCACCGTGCGCGCCGGCCGCTTCCTGGCCAAGGACGACGGCGCGCGCGTGGAATTCAAGCGACGCTTCCGTTCCGGCGTCGAGGCCGGTTTCTGGTACACCAAGACCAACGGCCACGACATCACCAGCCCGGGCACGCCGTCCAAGCCTTACTACGACAAGGGCCTGTTCTTCTCGATCCCGCTGAACAGCCTGCTGACCTTCGACGCGCGCACCGTCGGCGATTTCTCGCTGTCGCCATGGACGCGCGACGTCGGCCAGATGGTGATGACGCCGGGCGACCTGTACGACATCGTCAGCGACCCCAGGCGCGACGTCGACGCCTACGACGGCCTGGGCAATTTCGCCGAGCGCCCCGACGAGCAGAGCCTGCCGCAGGTGACGCCGCCGCAACCAAGCTACCACCCGTGGCCGATGGTCAGGCTGCGGCTGGAGGACAGCGGCCGGCAATGGCTGCAGTTCGACGACAAGGCCACCGCGCTGGGCACCGCCGCAGTACTGTCGCTGGCCGCCGCCGGACTCGACCGCCCGATCAACCGCGCATTCCAGAACCATCAGGACAATCGACTGATGAAGGACTGGGGCCGCGTCGGCAAGGGCTTGCCCTACGCCGCCGCCGCGCTGTCCGGCGCCGCCTTCGCGCTCGGGGACGACAGGCTCAGCAACACCGGCCTGATCGCGCTGGAATCGAGCGCCGCCGCGCTGGCCGGCAGCGCGGCGCTGAAATTCGCCGTCAACCGCCAACGTCCCGGCGACAGCGACAGTCCGTGGCGCGGCCAGCCGTCCGGTCAGTCCCGGCTGCAAAGCAGCTTCACCTCCAACCACTCGGCCATGCTGTTCGCCGCCGTCACGCCGTTCGCCAAGGAATACGACCAGCCCTGGTTGTACGGCGCGGCGGCGCTGGGCGCCGGCGGGCGGCTGGCCAGCCGCGATCACTGGCTGTCCGACGTCGTCGTCGGCGGCCTGCTCGGCTATTTGACAGGCAACTGGCTATGGCAGGCCCAGCGCGACGATAGCCGCTACCGCGGCGGCCTGACCGCCGGTCCAAAACAGGTGGGGGTCCGTATCGATGTCCCACTCCGATAAAGCCACCATTGCGGGGATACCAATCATGACTGCGAGCATTCTGAAATCGGGAGCGAAATCGTTGCTGGCCTTGTGCCTGCTGGCCGGCAGCGCCGGCCTGCACGCGGCCGGCAACGCCAACGCCAATGTCAGCTATCCGAACACCACGATGCCCGGCTACGAGACCGACAACGCCAACGGCCTGCCGTCCATAGGCAATCTGCCGGCCGGCGCGATCCCCGTCGGCGGCGAACGCAATCCGCAATCGCAACAGGGCTTACGCCAGCAGGGGATGCCGCCGGGCAACGGTTACCCCAGGCGCTATCTGGACGACAACGGCTATGAAATCAACCCGTTCGACGGCAAACCCAAACTGCCGCCGTTCGCTGACTTCGTCAAGAAGGCCACCGAGCAGACGCTGCCGCTGTTCGGCAGCCGCCTCTTTCTCAATCCGGGCAACAACTTCGACGCGCCGGACGGCGTGCAGGTCAATCCGGACTACGTGATAGGCAGCGGCGACCAACTGCAGGTCAAGGGCTGGGGCATGGTCGACATCGACCTGACGCTGACGGTGGACCGCAACGGCGCCGTCTACCTGCCCCGCGTCGGCAGCATCGCGGTGGCAGGCGTGCGCTACCGCGATCTTCAGGGCGTGCTGAAGAAGAGCGTCAGCCGGGTATTCAACAACTTCGATCTCAGCGTCAGCCTGCTGCAAAGCCGCTCGGTCCAGGTATACGTGGTCGGGCACGCGCGCCAGCCCGGCAGCTATACGCTGAACGCGATGAGTACATTGCTGAACGCGCTGTTGAAGGCCGGCGGTCCGGACGACAGCGGCAGCCTGCGCAATGTCGCGCTGGTGCGCGACGGCAAGACGGTGGCCCGGGTGGACCTGTACGCCATCCTGGTCAACGGCGACAAATCGACTGACCAGACGCTGCGCGACGGCGACGTGATCCAGGTGCCGGCGGCCGGCCCTCGGGTGGCGCTGCTCGGCGACGTCAAGACGCCGGCGATCTACGAATTCCGCCGCGGCGAAACCGCCGGCGACCTGCTGCATTGGGCCGGCGGGCTGGAATCCACGGCCGAAGGCAAGGAGGTCGTCGTGGAGAAAAGCGTCGACAACCGCTTCGTCAACCTGCTGAGAGCCCGCGATGCCGACGGCGATCTGGCCGCCATTCCGCTGCGGGCCGGCGACATCTTCCGGCTGCACTCGCCGGGCGCCCAGCCGGTCAGCGTGCTGAAAACCGACGAATACGTCAGCGTCGGCGGCGAGGTCTCGCATACCGGCACCTTCCAGATCCGCAAGGGCGAAACCTTGCGCCAGCTGATCATGCGGCTGGGCGGCGTCACCGACGACGGCTATGTGTTCGCCACCGAGTTGAAACGCGAAAGCATACGACAGATGCAGCAGCAGCGGCTGGACGAGGTGGCCACCCGCTTCGAGAAGGAGTTGGAGCAGAGCGCCGCCGGCCGGCTGTCCAAGCTGACCGACAAGGACGCCATCGCCTCGGTCAGCGCCGAAGTGGAGCGTCAGCGGCAGATCGCCGCCAAACTGCGTACCGTCAAGGCCGAAGGCCGGGTGGTACTGGAATTGAAAGACGGCGGCGCCGCCGTCAAGGATCTGCCGGATCTCGAACTGCAGGACGGCGACAAGGTGGACATTCCGCGCCGCCCCGGCACCGTCAACGTGCTGGGCGCCGTCTATCAGGGCAATGCCTTCATCTACCGGCCGCAGCGCTCGGTCAGCGACTATCTGGGGCTGGCCGGCGGCGTGGTCGACAGCGGCGACAAATCGTCCACCTACGTGCTGCGCGCCGACGGCACCGTCGCCAGCAGCAACAACGGCGGCTGGTTCACCGGCATCAACGGTCAGCGCGTCAATCCCGGCGACACCATCGTCGTGCCGGAGGACCTGAACGCCGGCAGCTGGACGCAGTCGCTGAAGGAGTGGACGTCCATCCTCTACCAGTTCGGCCTCGGCGCGGCCGGCCTGAAAGTGCTGAAGTAAAAGCCAAGGAGACGCAGATGCAAACCGCAAATCCGGCGCAGGGCAACGATGAAGTCGATCTGCTGACGGTATGGAACCGGCTGTGGCTGCACCGGCGATGGGTCGTCGCCAGCACGCTGCTGTTCGGCGCGCTGGCGCTGATCTATTGCCTGGCGGCCAGGCCGGTCTTCACCGCCACCGCCACCATCATGCCGCCGCAACAGCAGAACAACAGCATGGGCATGCTGCTGGGCCAGCTGGGCGGCCTGGCCGGCGGCGCCGGCACCCTCGCCGGCCTGAAGACGCCGAACGACCTTTATATCGGCATCCTGCAAAGCCGCACCGTGGCCGACGGGCTGATCCGGCGCTTCCAGCTGAAGCGGCATTACGACATCCGGTCCCAGGACCGCACCCGCATCGAGTTGCGCGCCCTCTCGCAATTCAGCAGCGGCAAGGACGGCCTGATCACCATCAGCGTCGACGACGCCGATCCGACATTCGCCGCCTCGCTGGCGAACGGCTATGTCGACGAGCTGAAGACGGTGAACCAGTCGCTGGCGGTCACCGACGCCGCCAAGCGCCGGCTGTTTTTCGAACAGCAGATGAAACAGACCAAGGATCTGTTGGCCGATGCCGAGGCGGCGCTGCGCAAGACCCAGGAGAAGACCGGCATGATACAGCTGGAAGGCCAGTTGCCGGCCATCGTCGGCTCGGTCACCCAGCTGCGCGCCAATATCGCCGCCAAGGAGGTCCAGCTGGAGGCGATGCGAAGCTACGCCACCGCGCAGAACCCGCTGTACATCCGCACCGAGCAGGAACTGGCCGGCCTGCGCGAGCAGCTGGCCAAGCTGGAGACCGGCAACAGCAGCGGCGGCGACCTGATGGTGCCGACCGGCAAGGTGGCGCAAAGCGGGCTGGAATACCTGCGCCGGCTGCGCGACGTCAAATACCAGGAAACCATCTTCGAGCTGCTGGCCAAGCAGTACGAGCTGGCCCGGATAGACGAATCCAAGGATTCCTCTCTGATCCAGGTGCTGGATCCGGCGGTGGTGCCGGAAAGGAAGAGCCGCCCGAAGCGGGCGATGATCATGCTGATGGCGCTGTTCGCCGGCGCGGTGATCGGCGTCGCGGCGGCGCTGCTACGCGCGCAGCTGTCCGAGCAGGGCCGCCAGCGCCGCGACGGCCGGCCGGCGCTGGCGCTGCGCGGCGAAAGCTGAGCGGCGCGCTCAGCCGCCCCGCGCGCGCATCCGCCGCCGATAGCACATGCGGCAGACGAAGCCCAGCGCCAACAGCGCGCACATCGATCCGGCCAGCCTCAAGGGGCTGGCCCAGGCCAGCGGCGCCAGCGCTCCGGCCACCAGGCTGGACATCATGGTCTGGAAGAATCCCTGCAACGACGACACCGTGCCGCGCAGCGACGGGAACTGGTCCATCAGGTTCAGCGTGATCGACGGCGCCGCCAAGGACATGCCGGTGGTGTACAACGCCAGCGGCAGCACCCCCCATGGCAGCGTCAGCTGGTCGACCGACAGGTTGTAGGCCAGGTTCAGGCCCGCCGCGGCGAACATCAGCCAGTAGCCGCGCGTCACGATCTCCCGCTGGCTGAAATGGCCGGCCATCCGGCCCGACAGATAGGCGCCGAACATGATGCCGCACACCGCCGGGCCGAACAGCCACAGAAACTGGCTGGGCCCCAGATGCAGATGCTGCATCAGGAAGACCGGCGCCGACGGCACATACAGGAAGAAGCCGGCGAAGTTGAACGACACCGCCGCGGTCAGCAGCTGGAAATCGCGCGCCCTCGCCACCTGCCAGTAATTGGCCAGCAACTGGCGGGCGCGCAGCGGCTGGCGCGCATGGGCCGGATGGGTCTCCTCCAGGCCGAACCAGCACAGCGCGAACAGCGCGAAGCCGATCAGTCCCATGAAGATGAAGATCGAATGCCAGCCGAAGGCGCCGTACAGCCAGCCGCCGACCACCGGCGCGATCGCCGGCGACAGGGAAAACAGCATCGTCACCTGCGACATCAACCGCTGCGCCGCCGTGCCGTCCAGCTTGTCGCGGATGATGGCCCGTCCGACCACCAGGCCGGCGCCGCCGCACAGGCCCTGCAGGGCGCGGAACAGCAGCAGCGCGCCCAGGCTCTGCGACAGCGCGCAGCCGACCGAGGCCAGGCCGAACAGCAGCGAGGTGACCAGCACCACCGGCCGGCGGCCGATCGCGTCGGAAATCGAGCCGTGCCACAACATCATCAGCGCGTAACAGAACAGGTAGACGGTTAGGGCCTGCTGCATCTGCAGCGGCGACGCCGCCAGGCTGTCGCCGATGGCGCGCATCGCCGGCAAGAAGGTGTCGATGGAAAAGGGGCCGAGGGTGGACAGGGCCGCCAACAGGAAGGCCAGACCGAGATGACTGCGCGAGGGAGCGGACATGACGCGAGAATGATAAGTAATATCGGCATGTTAACGATAAGCGCGGCGCTTGCCAAACGCCAGCGCTTGGCAGCGCCGCGCTTTCATGCCACGATGCCGCCATCTTCCCACTCCACAACGACAGAGGCCGCCGCGCCGCGGCCGTCCAGGCACCGCAGACCAGGGAGAAGCGACATGATCCGCCTTTACCACAATCCCAAATGCTCGAAATCGCGCGCCGCGCTGGCGCTGCTGGAGGAGGCCGGAGCCGAGGTCGAGGTGGTCGAGTACCTGAAACACCCGCCCAGCCATGAGGAGCTGGATCGCCTGCTGACGCTGCTCGACCTGGAGCCGCGCGAGCTGATGCGCAAGAAGGAGGAGGAGTACGCCGATCTCTACCTCGACGACATCACGCTGGAGCGCAGGCATCTGATCGCCGCCATGGTGGACAATCCCAATCTGATCGAACGCCCGATCGCCATCGTCGGCGACAAGGCCGTCATCGGCCGCCCGCCGGAGCAGGTCCTGACGCTGCTGGGCGAATGAGAACCTGTTCACGATCTTTTTCCGGCATCGGCCGTTTTTTGCCGGATGCAGGGCGGGGAAAGCGGCTCGCCGCAGTGTCGCTCACCGCGACAGACGTTTGACAAAGCCATGCGCCGGCTGAAAGCGGCCCGGCGCTCTCCGGCCTCCCCGCCTCTCCACGTCCATTCCGTTGACATTACGCCACAGCCGGCGCGCCTTATTAATTAGTGAGGTTATTATTTCTTGCTAAATAGTACCGCACGTTACTATCATGCGGTATGAGCCCAAACAAGTCCTTTGCCCAACTGGAACAGGCGGTCGATCGAGTACAGGCGCGCTTTCCCGGCGTGCCGCGCCAGGAAGTGATCCTGACCCGACTGATCTTCCACATCGTGCCGCGTCTGTCCTGCCACATGTGCGAGACGCTGAAACAGCACGGCCTGAACGAGACCCTCTGGATGGCCCTGCTGGCGCTGTACGCCTGTCCGAACCAGACGCTGAATCCGTCCGAGATCAGCGAGACGCTGGATTCGTCGCGCACCAACGCCACGCGCATCGCCGACGAGCTGGTGAAGAACGACTGGGCCGCGCGGTCCTCCAGCGCCGAGGACCGCCGCAAGATCGTGCTGGAACTGACGCCGACCGGCATCGCGCTGGTAGAGCGCCTGCTGCCGTACTCCCGTGAAATCCACCGCCAGCTGTGGGTCGACTTCGACGAGGAGGAAAAACAGCAGATGGAAAAGCTGATGCGCAAACTGCTCAGCAAGCTGGGTGGTTGACCCCGCTTTTTTCGGCCAAATAGTAACCTGTGTGATTATCACCAGATATATCACAGCAATGCATGCATCATTGATGGAGACCGACAAGGTGAACAAGAAATCTTGGCCACAGACCGCCGGGGTGCTGCTGATCAGCGCCGTGCTCGGCGGCTGCGCCAGCTTCGGCCCGGATACCGTCCCCGACCGGACCCTGAGCGCCGAACAGCTTCAACTGGCCGCATCCGGCCAGCAGAGTATCGCCGCCGACTGGTGGCGCCAACTGAACGATCCGGCCTTGAACCAGCTGGTGGAAGCCACGCTGAAGGACTCGCCGTCGCTGAAGCTGGCCGCCGCCCGGCTGCGCCAGGCCCGCGCCGCCGTCGGCATCGTCGAAAGCAAGGACGGCCCGCAGCTGGACGCCACCGCCAACGCCGTCGACCTGCACTACGACCCGCTGAAGCCGCTGCTGCACAAGGATTACCTGACCGCCTACACCGCGGCGCTGGTCGGCAGCTGGGAATTCGACTTCTGGGGCAAGAACCACGCCGCCGTCAGCGCCGCACTCGGCCAGCAACAGGCCATCGCCTATGAAGGCCAGCAGACCCGCTTGATGCTGACCCAGGCCGTCGTCGCCCAGTACACCCAGCTGCAGCGCAGCCAGGCGCAGGCCGAACTGCTGGCGCAGCGCCTCGCCGTCGCCCAGAGCCGCCAGAAGCTGACCCAGGCCCGCATCAACGCCGGCCTGCTGCCCGGCGACAACCAGCGCGGCAACGAAGTCTCGATCGAGAAGCTGCAGCAACAGCAAAGCGCGCTGGACAACGACATCGAGCGCGCCCGCCACGCGCTGGCGGCGCTGACCGGCCAGGCGCCCCAGACCCAGGCCGGCTTGAAGGCCGGCAAGCTGGAGACCACGCCGGCCCCGCAACTGGACAGCCTGGACGCCAATCTGCTGGGCCGCCGTCCCGACATCGCCGCCCAGCGCGCGCGCGTCGAGGCCACGGACAGCTCGGTCAAGGAGGCCCGCGCCGAGTTCTATCCCAACGTCAAACTGACGGTGTTCGCCGGACAGAGCTCGCTGGAACTGAATCAGTTGTGGAAAAGCGAATCGACGCTGTGGGGCCTGATGCCGGCCATCAGCCTGCCGCTGTTCCACTCCGGCCAGCTGCAGTCCAACCTCGCCAAGCAACAGGCCGGCTACGACATGGCGGTGCAGCAATACAACCAGACCGTGCTGGACGCGCTGCGCGACGCCGCCGACGCGGTGTCCGGCTGGCAGAACAGCCAGCGTCAGCTGAAGCAGGCGCAGAGCGCGCTGGACAGCAGCCGCAAGGCCAATGACGCGATGGCCGCCCGCCTGCGCGCCGGCCTGGTCAACAAGCTGTCGCTGCTCGACGCCCAGGACGCGCTGCTGAACCAGCAATCGGCCTACACCGACGCCAAGGCGGCCAACCGCCTGGCCTGGGCCACCCTGAACACCGCATTGGGCGGCGGCTTCGCCACACAGCCCGCCTCCCGCTAAGGACACATCGAAATGGATCAGAAAGTAGAAACCGCGCAAAGCCGCAAACGCAATCTCTTGGTGGCCACCACCGTGTTCGCCGCCATCGCCATCGGCTACGGCGCCTACTGGGCGCTGGTGCTGAGCCACCAGGAAGACACCGACGACGCCTATGTCGGCGGCCACCTGGTTCAGGTGACGCCGGAAGTCGGCGGCACCGTCGCCAAGGTGCTGGTCGACGACACCATCACGGTCAAGGCCGGCCAGGTACTGGTCAGCTACGACAACAGCGACGCCCAGCTGGCCTTCGAGCGCGCCCGCAACGAATTCGCCCAGACAGTGCGCCAGACCCGCCAGCTGATGGCCAACAGCCAGCAGCTGGACGCCCAGGTGGCGCTGCGCAAGGCCGAGCTGGCCCGCGCCGAAGCCGACCTGAAGCGCCGCAAGCAGATCGCCGGCAGCGAGGCGATGTCGGCCGAGGAGCTGGGCCACGCCGCCGATGCCGCCGCCGCCGCCCAGGCCGCGCTGACGGCCGCGCAGGAACAGGCAAAAGCCGGCCTGGCGCTGGTCGGCAAGGACGCGCTGGCGCAGCAGCCTGCGGTCAAGGCGGCCGCCAGCCGCCTGAAGGAAGCCTGGCTGGCGCTGCAGCGCACCGAGATCAAGTCGCCGGTGACCGGCACCGTCGCCCGCCGCAATGTGCAGGTCGGCCAGCGCGTCGCCGCCGGCACGCCGCTGATGGCCGTGGTGCCGCTGGAAAACCTGTGGGTGGACGCCAACTTCAAGGAAGGCCAGCTGGCCAAGATCCGCATCGGCCAGCCGGTGGAGCTGAAGTCCGACCTGTACGGCGGCAAGGTGGTCTACCACGGCAAGGTGCAGGGCCTGTCCGCCGGCACCGGCAGCGCCTTTTCCTTGCTGCCGGCGCAGAACGCCACCGGCAACTGGATCAAGGTGGTTCAGCGCGTGCCGGTGCGCATCGCCCTCGACGCCAAGGACCTGCGCGAGCATCCGCTGCGCGTCGGCCTGTCGATAGACGCGGTGGTGGACACCAGCAACCAGGACGGCAAGTCGCTGGCCGAGGCCGCGCCGCCGGCCGTCGTCAGCGAGCACAACGGCACGCTGCCGGACCTGAAGCAGGCCGACAAGCTGGTGGCGGAAATCCTGGCTGCCAACGCCAACTGAGGACGCCCCGATGAACCATCCGCCACTGACCGGCTCGAAACTGGTCTGGATCACGCTGGCGCTGTCGATGTCGGTGTTCATGCAGGTGCTGGACACCACCATCGCCAACGTGGCGCTGCCCACCATCTCGGGCAACCTCGGCGCCGCCACCAGCCAGGGCACCTGGGTGATCACCTCGTTCGGCGTCGCCAACGCCATCGCCGTGCCGCTGACCGGCTGGCTGGCCAAGCGCTTCGGCGAGGTCAGGCTGTTCACCGCCTCCACGCTGCTGTTCGTGCTGACTTCCTGGCTGTGCGGCATGTCCGGCAGCCTGGAAATGCTGATCCTGTTCCGCGTGCTGCAAGGCGCGGTGGCCGGTCCGATGATTCCGCTGTCGCAGAGCCTGCTGCTGTCGTGCTATCCGCCGGCCAAGAAAGGCATGGCGCTGGCGTTGTGGGCGATGACGGTGATCGTCGCGCCGGTGTTCGGCCCGATACTCGGCGGCGTGATCAGCGACAACTGGCACTGGGGCTGGATCTTCTTCATCAACGTGCCGGTGGGCCTCGCGGCGGCCTTCATCTCCTGGCGCATCCTGAAGCCGCGCGAAACCGCCATCGTGGACCTGCCGATAGACAAGCTCGGCCTGGCCTTGCTGGTGGTCGGCGTCGGCTCGCTGCAGATGATGCTGGACCGCGGCAAGGAGCTGGACTGGTTCAACTCCGCCGAGATCGTCACGCTGGCCGTGGTCGCCTTCCTGTCCCTGGTCTATCTGGTGATCTGGGAGCTCGGAGAGGAACACCCGATCGTCGACCTGTCGCTGTTCAGCCAGCGCAACTTCACCGTCGGCACCATCGCGATCAGCCTGGGCTTCATGCTGTACTTCGGCGCCGTGGTGCTGCTGCCGCTGATGCTGCAGACCCAGCTGGGCTACACCGCGACCTGGGCCGGCCTCGCGGCCGCGCCGATAGGCCTGATCCCGGTGGTGCTGTCGCCTATCATCGGCAAGAACGCGCACCGCTGGGACATGCGCTGGCTGGTGACGATCAGCTTCAGCGTCTACGCGATCTGCTTCTTCTGGCGCAGCAACTTCAACACCGACATGGACTTCTCCTACGTGGTGTGGCCCCAGGTCGTGCAAGGCATAGGCGTGGCCTGCTTCTTCATGCCGCTGACGACGATCACGCTGTCCGGCCTGCATCCGTCGCGGATCGCCAGCGCGTCCAGCCTGTCGAACTTCCTGCGCATCCTGGCCGGCAGCATAGGCACCTCGATCACGACGACGATGTGGGACCGCCGCGAGGCGCAGCACCACTCGAAGCTGACCGAGCACGTGACGCAATACGATCCGGCCTCGGTGTCGTGGTTCGACACGATGGGCAGGCTGGGCCTGGGCAACAGCCAGCAACACGCGCTGACCCAGCTGCAGATCACCAAACAGGGCTACATCATGGCGGCCAACGAGATCTTCTGGGTCTCGGGCATCCTGTTCGTGCTGCTGATCGGGCTGGTCTGGTTCGCCAAGCCGCCGTTCACGGCATCCGGCGGCGACAGCGGCGCGCACTAGGACAGGACAAGAGAAGCCCCGATGCCGCGTTGCGCCGCCTGGTCGTGCGATAAGCACTGCCTGCGGCGGCGCGCCTTGCCTCGGAATGCAAGCGGGCAAGACCTGACGGTCTTGCCCGTTTTCATTGCAGGTGCCGGCCGAAGGCTTCCATGCCCCGGCCTATCGCCTTGTCCCGGTGCTGGACGCGATACAGCGTCCGGGTCAGCCGCGGCAGGTCGGCGTCCACCTCGACCACGCTGCCGGCCGCCAGCAAGTCGGCCACCACGTGCCGCGACAGGCAACTGACGCCGAGCCCGGCCGCCACCGCGTGTTTGATCGCCTCCGAGTGGCCCAGCTCCATGCTGATGGACAGCCGCATCAAATGCGGCAGCAGCACCCGCTCCACCTCCTCGCGGGTGCCGGAGCCGGCCTCGCGCAATATCCATTCCGCCTCGGCCAGCTCCACCACCGCCACCTTGCGCCCGGTCAGCGGGTGGGTCGCGGCGGCGAACACCAGCAATTCGTCCTGCCGCCACGGGCTGGCCAGCAGCTCCGGATGGTGGCACGGCCCTTCTATCAAACCGAAATCGACGCGGAAGGCCGCCACCGCCTCGACGATGTCTCGGGTATTGGCCACTTCCAGCTCCAGCCGCGCCTGCGGCCAATCCCGGCGGAAAGCGGCCAGCAGCGGCGGCAGCAGGTAGTTGGCGATGGTGGTGCTGGCACCGATGCGCAGCGCCAGCTCGCCGCCCTGGAACAAGTCCTGCACGTCGGCCGCCGCGTCCAGCAGCGCGCGGGCGCGCGGCAGCAGCAGCCGCCCGTGCTCGTTGATCAGCAGGCGACGGCCGACGCGGTCGAACAGCTTGGCGCCCAGGCCCTGCTCCAGCTTGTCCAGCGCCTGGCTGGCCGCTGACTGCGTCAGCGCCACCCGCTCGGCCGCCCGGGTCACCGTGCCCGACTCCGCCACCGCGGCGAACACCTCCAGCTCCCTCAGGCTGATGCGCAGGCTCATGCCGGCTCCTAAGCAGTTTTATTAATGATATCTATTAATTTTATCCGTTTTTTTACTTATCAACAGTAGCGTATCTTGGACATATATCAAAGAGGCATTAGCATATGACCAAATATCGCAACCTGATTCCCGGCCTGGCGCTGTCGCTGGGCCTCGCCGGCGCCGGCATCTGGGCCGCCGAGCTGCCGGCGATGAAAAACCTGGGCTTCTCCGCGCTGACCATCGCCATCATCGGCGGCATGCTGGTCGGCAACACCGTCTACCGCTTCGTCGCCGAACCCAGCCACCACGGCGTGACCTTCGCCAAGCAGAAGCTATTGCGCGCCGGCATCATCCTGTTCGGCTTCAAGCTGACCTTCCAGGACATCGCCGCGGTGGGTTTCTCCGGCGTGCTGATCGACGCGCTGGTGCTGACATCCACCTTCCTGCTGGCATTCTGGCTGGGCCGCAAGAAGCTGGGCCTGGACGAGCAGAGCGTGATCCTGATCGGCGCCGGCAGCTCGATCTGCGGCGCGGCCGCGGTGCTGGCCACCGAGCCGGTGGTGAAGGCTCACGCCGAGAAGGTGGCGGTGGCCGTCGCCACCGTGGTGGTGTTCGGCACCGCAGCGATGTTCCTGTGGCCGCTGATGTACGACGCGGTGCGCCACCTCGGCATTTCCGAGTTCAGCTACGGCCTGTTCGCCGGCTCCACCATCCACGAGGTGGCGCAGGCGGTGGCGGCCGGCAAATCGATCAGCGACGCGGCGATGAACACCGCGGTGATCACCAAGATGATACGGGTGATGATGCTGGCGCCGTTCCTGATCGGCCTGTCGGCCTGGCTGGCGAACAAGCACAGCGGCGGCCATCAGGAAAAGCAGGCCATCTCCATCCCCTGGTTCGCCGTCGCCTTCCTCGTCGTGGCCGGCCTCAACTCCTTCAACCTGCTGCCGCATCCGCTGCTGCAGCGGATCATCGCGCTGGACAATCTGCTGTTGGCCGCCGCGATGGCCGCGCTGGGCGTCACCACCCACGTCTCGGCGATACGCCAGGCCGGCGCCAAGCCGCTGTTGCTGGCCAGCGCGCTCTTCGGCTGGCTGATCGTAGGCGGCGGCCTGATCAACGCAGGCGTATTGGCGCTGCTGCGCTGAACTTCACCTAGCATTTTCGGTCCCCCCCTTGCGGGGGACTTTCGTTTCTCCTTCGCTTCACCGACAACGGATACGTGCTGCGTAAACGATAAGGAAAATGCATGAAAAACCGCTCGATCAAACTGTCCCTCGCCCTCCTTGCCGCGCTGCTGACACCGTCCCTGACTCTCGCCGCGGATGAGGCAACGGTGCAGATGCAAACCCTGCTCAAGACGGAAAAATCCTGGGACGGCGAGCCCTACAAGGCCTACCCGTCCGGCAAGCCAGAGCTGACGCTGGTGCGTATCATCATTCCCGCCCATTCCAGCCTTCCCTGGCACAGCCACCCATCGCCGAATGCCGCCTATGTCGTCAAGGGGACCCTGACGGTGGAAACCCGCGATGGCAAGCATCGGCGTCAACTGCATGCGGGCGACACGCTGGCCGAAACGGTCGGCACCCCGCATCGAGGCGTCACTGGCGACGAGGCTGTGGAGTTGCTCGTGTTTTACGCCGGGGCCGGCGGTTTGCCCCTCAGCACCCACGCAGACTGATCCGCCCAATGCAAACCGCCCGGCCAAAGCCGGGCGGTTTGCATTTGAATCCATCCGATCAGCACGGACACTTCTTGACGCTCTTGCCGCCGTAGCGCTGCTCCTGGCAATAGCGGAAGAATTCCTCGCGGCTCATCACCTGCGCCTCCGGATCGAAACGACGGCGGCGGCCGACATACAGATCGTAGTCGCGCTGCCCCACCATCAAGCGGGCGGTGAGCACCGCCGCCCTCCACCACTCAGCCATTGGCGCCTCCCTGCCGGTATACCGCCGGCACCTCCTTCGCCGTCACCCATTTGACCGCCAGCGACTTGCGGATCACGTGGATGCCGGACACCAGCATCGCCAGCACCACCGCCATGAACAGCGCGGTCAGCGTGGCGTCCACATAATCATTGAAGATGATCTGCTGCATTTGCGCCATGCTCTTCGCCGGCGCCAGCAGCTGACCGTTGGCGGCCGCGGCCGAGAACTTCTCGGCGTGGCTCAGGAAGCTGATCTTCGGGCTGGAATCGAACAGCTTCTGCCAGCCGGCGGTCAGGGTGGCCAGCAGCAGCCAGGCGGTCGGCAACGCGGTCACCCACACATAGCGCGTCTTCTGCATCTTCACCAGCACCACGGTGGCCAGCGTCAGCGCGATGCCGGCCAGCATCTGGTTGGCGATGCCGAACAGCGGCCACAGCGTGTTGATGCCGCCCAGCGGATCGACGACGCCCTGGTACAGGAAATAGCCCCAGGCGGAGACGGCCAGGCCGGTGGCGACGAAGTTGGCCGCCCACGATTCGGTGTCGGCCATCGGTTTGATGAAGATGCCCAGCAGGTCCTGGATCATGAAGCGCAGCACGCGGGTGCCGGCGTCGACGGTGGTCAGGATGAACAGGGCCTCGAACAGGATGGCGAAGTGGTACCAGAACGCCATCATCGTCTTGCCGCCGATGACGCCGGACAGGATGTGGGCCATGCCGACCGCCAGCGTCGGCGCGCCGCCGGCGCGCGACAGCACGCTGTGCTCGCCGACGTCGGCGGCCAGCTGGGTCAGCGTGTCCGGCGTCACGACGAAGCCCCAGGCTGAAATCGCCTGGGCCGCGTCGACGGCGGTCTTGCCTATCAGCGCCGCCGGGCTGTTCATCGCGAAATAGACGCCCGGATCCAGCACGCAGGCGGCGATCAGCGCCATGATGGCGACGAAGCTCTCCACCAGCATCGCGCCGTAGCCCACCATGCGCGCATGGCTCTCGCTCTCGATCAGCTTGGGCGTGGTGCCCGAAGCCACCAGCGCGTGGAAGCCCGATACCGAGCCGCAGGCGATGGTGATGAACAGGAAGGGGAACAGATTGCCGGCGAACACCGGACCGCTGCCGTCTATGAAGCGGGTCAGCGCCGGCATGTGCAGCTGAGGCGCCACCACCACGATGCCGATGGCCAGGCCGACGATGGTGCCTATCTTCAGGAAGGTGGACAGGTAGTCGCGCGGCGCCAGCAGCAGCCATACCGGCAGCACCGAGGCGATGAAGCCGTAGCCTATCAGCGTCCAGGCCAGCGTCGTGCCCTTCAGCGTGAACAGCGGCGCCAGCGTGGCGCTCTTGGCGACGTCGCCGCCGTAGACGATGGCCAGCACCAGCAGGACGAAGCCCAGCACCGACACTTCGCCTATCCTGCCCGGCCGGATGAAGCGGCTGTACACGCCCATGAACAGCGCGATCGGTATCGTGCAGGCGATGGTGAACGTGCCCCAAGGACTGTCGGCCAGCGCCTTGACCACGACCAGCGCCAGCACCGCCAGCAGGATCACCATGATCATCAAGACGCCGATCGAGGCGATCACCCCGGCCACCGGCCCGAGCTCCTGCCGTATCATCTCGCCCAGCGACTTGCCGTCGCGGCGCATCGACAGGAACAGCGTCAGGAAGTCCTGCACGGCGCCGGCCAGCATCACGCCGACCAGTATCCACAGCGTGCCGGGCAGATAACCCATCTGAGCGGCCAGCACCGGGCCGACCAGCGGGCCGGCGCCGGCGATGGCGGCGAAGTGGTGGCCGAACACCACCCACTTGTTGGTGGGCACATAGTCGAGCCCGTCGTTGAATTTCTCCGCCGGCGTCAGCCGCCGCGCGTCCAGCTCCAGCACCTTGTCGGCGATGAAGCGGCTGTAGAAGCGGTAGGCGATCGCGTACACCGACAAGGCCGCCACCACCAGCCACACCGCGTTGATCGTCTCGCCGCGGTTCAAGGCCACCATCGCGAAGGCGGTCGCCCCCGCCAGCGCCACCAGCAGCCAGACGACACACTGCTTGATCTGTTGCATAAGGAAGTCCCTGTTCTCTATCTCCCCCAGCTTGCGCGGCGGCAGCCCATCTGCCGGCTCTGCGTCCGGGTGTGGTTCTACACTATTGATTCTGTCGGCATGTCGGCGGAAACACAAGCCTGCCAAGCGCCCGAACGCGTGTTACTATTTTCCCCGACGCATCAACGAGAGCCTGTTCAAAGCACCGACGCAATGGCACAACATATCCTCATCGTCGAAGACGACGCCAGGCTGGCCGAGCTGGTGGCCGCCTACCTGACCAAGCACGGCTACCAGGTCAGCCTGCACGGCCGCGGCGACACCGCGCCGGCCGCCATCCTGGAGGCGCGCCCCGACCTGGTCGTGCTGGACGTGATGCTGCCGGGCAAGGAGGGCTTCGACGTCTGCCGCGACGTGCGGCCGCACTACGGCGGCCGCATCCTGATGATGACCGCGCGCGACGAGGACGTCGACGAGATCCTCGGCCTGGAGCTGGGCGCCGACGACTACCTGGCCAAGCCGGTGGAGCCGCGCCGGCTGCTGGCCCGCATCCGCGCGCTGCTCAGGCGCAGCGGCGGCGCCCGCGCCGACAGCCAGAACGCGGCCGCCGACAGCGACAGCATCACTTTCGGCCAGTTCAGCATCAGCCAGGGCACGCGCGAGGCCCTGCTCGGCGACGAGCAGATCGAGCTGACCACCGCCGAGTTCGACCTGCTGTGGCTGCTGGCCACCCACGCCGGCCAGGTGCTGTCGCGCGACGACATCATGGGCGAGCTGCGCGGCATAGGCTTCGACGGTCTGGACCGCTCGATAGACGCCCGCATCTCGCGGCTGCGCCGCAAGCTGGGCGACAATCCGGACGCGCCCGCGCGGATCAAGACGGTGCGCGGCAAGGGCTATCTGTTCTCCCGCAGCGACTGGGAATAGGCGATGCCGAAAAACCTGCGCGGCTGGTTCAAACCGTCGCTGGGCACGCTGTTCGCCCGCTACTTCCTCGCCACCATGCTGGTGGAGCTGCTGATCATCATCGGCTTCGGCTTCCTGGTCACCAAGCTGTACGAGAACAGCGACAAGGCCGGCAAGGTGCAGTTCATGAACGGCACCGTCACGCTGATACGCGAACAGTTGCAGAAGCAGCCGCCGCAGCGCTGGGACGCCGAGCTGGCCGCGATCGCCAGCCGCTTCAGCTACCCGATCCGGCTGGCCGACCGGCTGCCGGACGAGGACGAGGCCGCCGCCCGCCCGTTGCTGCGCCAGGGCAAGCCCTACCTGGACATCGACAAGCAGCTGCTCTACGTCGCCATGCCTTCGGACAAGCGCCTGCTGGTGCTGGGGCCGCTGGACATGCAGTCCAGCGACAGCAACTGGATCAGCGAGGACATCGAGGTGCTGCTGATCTGGATGCTGCTGTCCGGCGCCACCTTCGGCACCCTGCTCTATTTCAGCCTGCAACCGTTGTGGAAGGACCTGCTGGAGGTCAGGCGCACCGCCGAGGTGTTCGCCGAGGGCGACTTCAGCGCCCGCGCCCGCTCGGCCAAGAGCCGGCTGTTCGCGCCGCTGCCGCTGGCCTTCAACAGCATGGCGTCGCGGCTGGAACGCCAGCTGGAAACGCGGCAGGCGCTTTCGCACGCGATCGCCCACGAGATCCGCACGCCGATCGCACGTCTGCGCTTCGGCCTGACGATGCTGGAAGAGGAGGAGGATCCGGCCGAGTGGCAACGCTACCGCGACGGCATGGAGCGCGACATGCTGGAACTGGAGGAGCTGATCAGCACCAGCATGGAGTTCGCCAAGCTGAAGCGCAGCGAAGTGCCGCTGCACCTGGAGGAGGTCGACCTGTTCGACTGGTTCGACGATCTGATCGACCTGGTGACGCCGCTGAAGCCGGCCGATCTGACGCTGTCGCTGGACTGCCCGCGCGAGGGCGGCGCCTTCGACCGCAAGCTGATGTACATCGCCACCCGCAATCTGCTGCTGAACGCGTTCAAGTACGCGCACAGCCAGGTCAGGATGACGGTCTACCACCAGGGCGCGCAACTGATCATCGAGGTCGACGACGACGGTTGCGGCATACCGGCCGAAGACCGCGACAAGGTCTTCGAACCGTTCCTCAGGCTGGACCGCAGCCGGGACCGCGCCACCGGCGGCCACGGCCTGGGCCTGTCCTTCGTACGGCTGATCGCCGAACACCACAACGGTCAGGCCAGCGCCGGCCCCAGCGACCTGGGCGGCGCGCGCTTCCGCATGATCATTGCGCAGCCCGCCCCCGAGACGATATAAGTCACTCATCGTCACAAAGCGCCGACAGGAAGCCCACAGACTGCTTGCGCCCGCTTGCCGATAATGCCGATTATCGCAATATCAGGAATATACAGAATGGTTTCCTCACGACCGGCGGCGCTGCTGGTACACGGCCTCGGCGGCACCGCCTACGATCTGGGCGCGCTGGGCCGCACGCTGGAAGACGCCGACATCGTTACCCACTCCCCGGTGCTGCCCGGTCACGGCGGCTCGCCGGAAGACCTGCTCGGCGTAGGCTGGGAGGACTGGGTGGAAAGCATTCGCAATGAATACCGCGCGCTGAAGGCCAGGCACAAGGTCGTGCATCTGGCCGGCGTCTGCCTGGGCGGACTGGTGGCGCTGGAAGTGGCCCGCCGCGAAAACCACCAGGACAGGCTGGCGCTGTACGCGCCGCCGATGTTCCTCGACGGCTGGAGCCTGCCCAAGATGACCTGGGCCCGCCACATCGTCTACCGCATTCCGAGACTGGCGCAGAAGATGCGCGTGCCGGAAGTCTCGCCGTTCGGCATCAAGAACGCGCGCATCCGCAAGGCGATCCAGCAGCGCTTCGAGCGCGGCGACCGCTTCCACTACGCCTATATCCCGCTGATGTGCATACGCGAGGTGGACCGCCTGCGCCGCCAGCTGATGTCGCGGCTGGCCGAAATCACCTGTCCGACGCTGATCGTCCACGCCGACGAGGACGACATCACCAGCCCGCGCTCCGCCCACCACCTGGTGCAGCATCTGGGCGGCCCGGTGGATTTCATGCCGCTGTCCAACAGCTACCACATGGTGATGGTCGACAACGAACGCGCCGAGGTGCTGCAGCGCAGCCTGAAGTTCTTCAACAGCGCGCCGCGCCCGCAACGCGTCGAGCAAGCCTGCGGCTGGACCGCATTCGCGGCAGCCTGAGCCCCCTCCCCGTCGTCAGAACGCCCGCCGCCAGCGTAATGCCAGTCAGTTAACGCTGACTGGCATTAGCCTCCCGGCGGGCAATTTTCATTTCCCCTCCCCCTCATCTCCGCGATCCCGCCAGGCAGCTCTGCTACAATCGGCCCCTACTTCCCTGCGAGACAGACGCCGCCATGAGCCACCCGCACAGCGATGCCGTAAAAGCCTTTCTGCTGGACCTTCAAGACCGCATCTGCTCCGCCCTGGAACAGGCAGACGGCCAGGGCCGCTTCGTCGAGGACGCCTGGAACCGCGAAGCCGGCGGCGGCGGACGCAGCCGGGTGATGACCGCCGGCGCGGTGTTCGAGCAGGCCGGCGTCAACTTCTCCCACGTCCACGGCGACGCGCTGCCGGCCTCGGCCACCGCGCACAGGCCGGAGCTGGCCGGCCGCCGCTTCGAGGCGATGGGGGTGTCGCTGGTGATCCATCCGTCCAATCCGCATGTGCCGACCAGCCACGCCAATGTGCGCTTCTTCATCGCGGAGAAGGACGGCGAGGCGCCGGTATGGTGGTTCGGCGGCGGTTTCGACCTGACGCCGTTCTACCCGGTGGCCGAAGACGTCGTGCACTGGCACGCGACGGCGCGCGATCTGTGCCAGCCGTTCGGCGCCGACGTCTACCCGCGCTACAAGCGCTGGTGCGACGAATACTTCCATCTGAAGCACCGCAACGAGGCGCGCGGCGTCGGCGGCCTGTTCTTCGACGATCTGAACGAATGGGGCTTCGACAAGAGCTTCGCCTTCATGCGGGCCGTCGGCGACGGCTATCTCGACGCCTACCTGCCCATCGTCGCCAGACGACGGGCCGCCGCCTGGGGCGACCGCGAGCGCCAGTTCCAGCTGTACCGCCGCGGCCGCTACGTCGAGTTCAACCTGGTCTGGGACCGCGGCACGCTGTTCGGCCTGCAGTCCGGCGGCCGCACCGAGTCGATACTGATGTCGATGCCGCCGCTGGTGCGCTGGGAATACGGCTACCAGCCCGAGCCCGGCAGCCCGGAGGCCCGGCTGTACACCGACTTCCTGCCGCCGCGCGACTGGGTCTGAGAACCGGTCCGCGGGCCGCGGGCCCGGCCCCTTTGCACACAGCGGCGGCCGGATCGGGTATCCTAGCGAGTTCGCTCGCATCATTTGCTCAAGGGATTCCGGAATACCGATGCAAAACACCAAGGCCACCGTCGTGCCGCGCGCGCTGGAGATCGCGCTTTGGCTGCTGTTCGCGCTGATCTGGTTCGGCAGCCTCGGCTACCGCGGCCTGATCCACGCCGACGAAGGCCGTTACGCGACGATCTCGCTGTTCATGCTGCACAGCGGCGACTGGATCACGCCCCGGCTGAACGGCCTGCTGTATTTCGAGAAGCCGATACTGCAGTACTGGGCCGGCGCGGCCAGCTTCGCCGCCTTCGGCGTCAACGAATTCGCCGCCCGTTTCTGGCCGGGCCTGACCGGCTTCCTCAGCGTGGCCGCGGTCGCGCTGACCGCCCGCCGGCTATGGGGCGTCGACGCCGGCCGCTACGCGGCGCTGGCCGCCGGCGGCATGGTCTGGATCGTCGCCAACAGCCATTTCCTGTCGCTGGACATGGGTGTCAGCTTCTTCCTGACTGCCGCGCTGTGCGGCTTCCTGCTGGCGCAGCGCGAGGGGGCCGACCGCGAGGAGACGCGCCGGGCGATGTGGCTGACCTGGGCGGCGATGGCAGGCGCCACGCTGAGCAAGGGCCTGATCGGCCTGTTGATTCCCGGCGCCACGCTGGTGCTGTACAGCCTGGTCAACTGGCAATGGTCGTTCTGGAAGCGGATGCACTGGCTCAGCGGGCTCGCGCTGTTCTTCGCGCTGACCGCGCCGTGGTTCGTGCTGGTTTCCGAGCGCAACCCGGACTTCGCCCATTTCTTCTTCATCCGCGAGCACTTCGAGCGCTTCCTGACCACCGAGCACAAGCGCACCGGCGCGCCGTGGTATTTCGTGCCCTATCTGATCCTGGGCCTGCTGCCGTGGACCACGCTGCTGCCGCGCATCGTCAAGGACGCCTGGGCCGATCGCGCCGCCGGCCTGCGCGTCGGCCGGCTGCTGCTGATCTGGAGCGTGTTCATCTTCGCCTTCTTCAGCAAGTCCAGCTCCAAGCTGCCTTCCTACATCCTGCCGATGTTCCCGGCGCTGGCGCTGATGCTGGCGCACAGCCTGTCGCGTATGGCGCCGAACGAGCTGAAGAAACACCTCATCGCGCCGGCGCTGCTGTGGCTGGCCCTGCTGGCCGCCTGGCCGTTCGCCGGCCGCTTCGCCAGCGTCGATTCGCCGCCGGACGTGATCATCCCGTTCGCCCGCTTCATCGCCGCCGGCGCGGCGGTCTTCCTGATCGGCGCCGTCTGCGCCTGGCGTGCGCTGGGGCGCGGCCGGCTGCTGGCGGCTGCCGCCGCGCTGTCCTTCGGCAGCCTGGCCGCTGTGACGCTGGCGGCCTGCGGCCACGACAGCTACGGCCGCCTGAAGGGCAGCCGGGAAATCGTCGCCCAGATCCGCCCGTATCTGGCGGCCGATGCCCAGGTCTATTCGGTGCGCTACTACGACCAGACCTTCCCCTACTACGTCGGCCGGCCGGTGACGCTGGTGGATTTCGTCGATGAGTTCGAATTCGGCGAGGCGCAGGAGCCGCGGCGCTGGATGCCGCGTATCGAACAATTCACCGCAGCCTGGCGCGCCGCGCCGAAGGCGGTGGCGATGCTGACCGACGACACCTACTCGCTGCTGCTGCGGCAGGGCCTGCCGATGAAGGTGATCTACCGGGATCCGCGGCGCCTGGTGATAGCCAAGCCTTAGGCCCCTCTCCCCCGGCCCCTCACCTTGGAGGGGAGAGGGGAGCAAGCTTTGGATAGGAATGAATGAAACTGATTGAATTCGGATTGATACTGTTCGGCGTGCTGTTGAACGCCGCCGCCCAGCTGTGCCTGAAGGCCGGCGTGCGCCAGATCGGCCACTTCGACTTCTCCGCCGCCAACGCGCTGCCGATAGGCTGGTCGCTGGCCACCAATCTGCCCATCATAGGCGGCCTGTCCTGCTACGCGGTCAGCGTCGTGGTGTGGATCATGGCGCTGTCGCGGGTCGAGGTCAGCGTCGCCTACCCTATGCTGTCGATAGGCTATGTGGTCAACGCGATGCTGGCCTACTGGATGTTCGGCGAGGCCCTCAGCGCGCAGAAGCTGATCGGCATCGCCGTCATCATCGTCGGCGTCGTGCTGGTCGCCCGCAGCTGATTCTCGCAAAGGTCCGACATGGAATTCCTGCCCTTCACCCGTCCCGCGATAGACGAGGACACCATCGCCGCCGTGGCCGAGGTGCTGCGCTCCGGCTGGATCACCACCGGTCCGCGCTGCCAGCAGCTGGAGGCCGAGTTGTCGGCCTTTTGCGGCGGCCGTCCGGTGCGGTTGGCGGCCTCGGCCACCGCCGCGCTGGAAATGGCCCTGCAGATCGCCGGCGTCGGTCCCGGCGACGAGGTGATCACCTGCCCGCTGAGCTGGATCGCCACCGCCAACGTCATTCTCAAGGTCGGCGCCACGCCGGTCTTCGTCGACGCCGATCCGGTCACCCGCAATATAGCCCTGGACAAGATCGAGGCGGCGATCACGCCGCGCACCCGCGCCATCATCCCGGTCGATCTGGCCGGCCTGCCGGTGGACCGGGACCGCCTGTACGACATCGCCGACCGCCACAAGCTGCGGGTGGTCGAGGACGCCGCCCAGTCCATGGGCGCCGGCTGGAACGGCCGGTCCATCGGCAGCTTCGGCGACCTGGTGTCGTTCAGCTTCCACGCCAACAAGAACATGACCAGCGGCGAAGGCGGCTGCCTGGTGCTGAACAACGCCGACGAGGCGCGGCTGTTCGAGAAGCTGCGGCTGCAGGGCGTCACCCGGCTGCCGGACGGCACGATGGACGTCGACGTGCTGGGCGGCAAGGCCAACCTCACCGACATCGCCGCGGCGATCGGCCTGGGCCAGCTGAAGAAGCTGGACGGCTTCAACGCCCGTCGCCGCGAGCTGGCCCGCCTGTACTTCCGGCACTTCGACCGCTCGCTGGGCTGCGAGCTGCCGCCGGAGGACTTCGAAAACAGCAACTGGCATATGTTCCAGCCGCTGCTGCCGCTTGAGAAGATGAGCATAGACCGCGGCGAATTCATCGCGCGGATGAAGGCCGAACACATCGGCGTCGGCGTCCACTACCCGGCAATGCATCTGTTCGCGCTGTTCCGCGAACGGGGCGGCGCCGAAGGACAATATCCGGCGGCCGAGGACATCGGCGCGCGCACCGTGACGCTGCCGCTGTTCCCGGCGATGCGCGACGCCGACGTGATCCGCGTCTGCCAAACCGTCAGCGCCGTGCTGCGCGCCGTTTTACACTGAAAAACATGAATACCGACATCAACCTTTCCGTGGTCATCCCGGTCTACAACGAGCAGGACGTGTTGCAGGCCTTGTTCGACCGGCTCTACCCGGCGCTGGACGCGTTGAACCTCCGCTACGAGATCGTCTTCGTCAACGACGGCAGCCGCGACAAGAGCGCGGCGATGCTGGGCGACCAGTTCGGCCTGCGCCCCGACGTCACCCGCGTGGTGCTGTTCAACGGCAACTTCGGCCAGCACCGGGCCATCCTGGCCGGCTTCGAGCACAGCCGCGGCGAACGCGTGGTGACGCTGGACGCCGATCTGCAAAATCCGCCCGAGGACATCGCCGTGCTGCTGGCCGAGATGGACAAGGGCCACGACTACGTCGGCTCGATCCGCCGCCAGCGCAACGACAGCCTGTGGCGCCACGTCGCCAGCCGGGCGATGAACCGGTTGCGCGAGAAGCTGACCCGGATCAAGATGACCGACCAGGGCTGCATGATGCGCGCCTACAGCCGCCGCATCATCGACACCATCAATCAGTGCAACGAGCTGCACACCTTCATCCCGGCGCTGGCCTACCAGTTCTCGCAGAATCCGACCGAAGTCGTCGTCGGCCACGAGGAGCGCTTCGCCGGCGAATCGAAATACTCGCTGTACAGCCTGATCCGGCTGAACTTCGACCTGATGACCGGCTTCTCGCTGATGCCGCTGCAGTGGTTCTCGCTGCTGGGCATGGGCGTGTCGGCCGGCTCCGGCCTGCTGGTGGTCTACCTGCTGCTGCGCCGGCTGATCCTCGGTCCGGAAGTCGGCGGCGTGTTCACGCTGTTCGCCGTCGCCTTCTTCCTGATCGGCATCGCGCTGTTCGGCATCGGCCTGTTGGGCGAATACATCGGCCGCATCTACCAGGAAGTCCGCTCGCGTCCGCGCTACGTGATCCAGGCGGTGCTGGAGCGGAAGGAAACGCCATGAGCCGCGCCGTCGTCTTCGCCTACCACAATGTCGGCGTGCGCTGCCTGAAAGCGCTGATAGGCCGCGGCGTCGATGTCGCGCTGGTGGTCACCCACGAGGACAATCCGGAGGAGCATATCTGGTTCGAGAGTGTGGCCCAGGTCGCGCAGGAACACGGCATTGCCTTCATCGCGCCGGACGATCCGAACGCGCCGGAAGTCGTCGAGCGGGTGCGCGCGGCGCAGGCCGACTTCCTGTTCTCCTTCTACTACCGCCACATGCTGAAGGCCCCGCTGTTGGAAGCGGTCAAGCGCGGCGCCTACAATATGCACGGTTCGCTGCTGCCGAAGTACCGCGGCCGGGTGCCGATCAACTGGGCGATCATCCACGGCGAGAGCGAGACCGGCGCCACGCTGCACCAGATGAACGTCAAGCCGGACAACGGCCCCGTCGTCGACCAGATGGCGGTGCCGATCCTGCCGGACGACACCGCCGACGAGGTGTTCGCCAAGGTGACGGTGGCCGCCGAGATGGTGCTGTGGCGCAGCCTGCCCGGCCTGATAGACGGCAGCGCGCCGCATGTGCGGCAGGATCTGAGCCAGGGCGGCTATTTCGGCGGCCGCAAGCCCGAGGACGGCCGCATCGACGCGCTGGCCCCGGCCGAACGGCTGCACGACTTCGTCCGCGCGCTGACCCGGCCCTTCCCCGGCGCCTTCGCCGACACCGGGGCCGGCCGCCTGCTATTGTGGAAGACGCTGCGGGCCGGGAACGCCGCGCCGACCGAGCGCGCCGAACTTTGCTGCGCCGACGGCAAACTGTGGCTCCACTGCGCCGACGGCGGCCGCCTGGCGGTGCTGGAGGCGGAGCTGGACGGCCAGCCGCTCTCCGCCGACAACTTCGCCGCCCGCGTAGCCTCCGGCGCGCTGACGCTGTGAACCGATTACCGAATTCGATTTTCCGCCCGACGGCGGTTGAGGACATCCAATGAAAAAAGTACTGATACTGGGCGTGAACGGCTTCATCGGCCACCACCTGACCAAGCGCATCATCGAGACCACCGACTGGCACATCTACGGCATGGACATGCACGATGACCGCGTGGCCGAGTGGAAGGACCATCCGCGCTTCCACTTCTTCGAGGGCGACATCACCATCAACAAGGAGTGGATCGAATACCACGTCAAGAAGTGCGACGTGGTGCTGCCGCTGGTGGCCATCGCCACGCCGTCGACCTACGTCAACAATCCATTGCGCGTGTTCGAGCTGGACTTCGAGGCCAACCTGCCCATCGTCCGCCAGTGCGTCGAGTACAAGAAGCACCTGGTGTTCCCGTCCACCTCGGAAGTCTACGGCATGTGCCACGACGACGAGTTCGATCCGGAAAACTCCGAGCTGATCTGCGGCCCGATCAACAAGCCGCGCTGGATCTACTCCTGCTCCAAGCAGCTGATGGACCGCGTGATCCACGCCTACGGCATGCAGGAAGGCCTGAACTACACCTTGTTCCGCCCGTTCAACTGGATAGGCGGCGGCCTGGACAACATCAACACGCCGAAGGAAGGCTCCAGCCGCGTGATCACCCAGTTCCTCGGCCACATCGTCCGCGGCGAGACCATCAAGCTGGTCGACGGCGGCCACCAGAAGCGCGCGTTCACCTATGTCGACGACGGCATCGCCGCGCTGATGAAGATCATAGAGAACAAGGACGGCAAGGCTTCCGGCCAGATCTACAATATCGGCAACCCGGCCAACAACTACTCGATCCGCGAGCTGTCGCAGATGATGATCGACCTGGCCCGCGTCTACCCGGAATACCAGCTGAACGCCGACAAGGTGCAGGTGGTGGAAACCACGTCCGGCGCCTACTACGGCAACGGCTACCAGGACGTGAAGAACCGCGTGCCGAAGATCGCCAACACGATGGCCGATCTGGACTGGAAGCCGACGGTGACGATGGCCGACGCGCTCAAGGGCATCTACGACTACTACCGCGACCAGGTGGCGGCCAGCCGCGATCTGTCGGAGTAATATCGGCGCCAGCCGAGGTTCGGTCCGTCAGCATGCCGCTCACCCCCGAAAGAGGTCGGCGGCATTTTTAATGCCTGATCAAGCCTCTTGTGTCCGCTACGCGGACCGATATTTACATGGCGGGACTGCCCGCCGGGCAGGTCAGGGAGCTGTCTCGCCAGCTCCCCGACACCCCTAGGCGACCCCTCAGCCCGAGAAACCCCGACAAAACAGCCAGAGTCCAGGCGCCGCCGATCAAAAAAACGGCGGCTTAACCCCCCCTGGCCTCTAGCTGTTTTGCCGGCACGGGCCGAAGGGGATAAGGGTGGCGATCGACAAAAAATTCACCTCATCCAAGCCACCCGCAAATAGTCTTGCCCAAGAGCACCACATAGACCGCCATGACAACCCACATCGACATCTGTGTCTACGCCCCGGCCTGGCTGCAACGCTTCCTGACTGAGCGCCAGCAGATACTGTCCGCCCTCGGCCCGCTGGCCGACGCCTGCATCATCGAACACATCGGCAGCACCGCGGTGCCCGGCCTCGCCGCCAAACCCATCATCGACATCATGCTGGGCCTGCCGGTTCTGACCGACATCACACCCTATATCCCCACGCTTCAAACCGTAGGCTTCCATCTTCAGTCGCAGATGGCGACCGCGATGCCGGAGCGACATTACTTCGCCAAACCAGCCGCCCATCCGCGCGAGGTCCATCTGCACGCAGTGGCGCTGGACAGCGACTTCTGGCGCGACAAGCTGGCCTTCCGCGACGCGCTGCGCGCCGACAGCCATCTCGCCGAACGCTATGCCGATTTGAAGCGGAAACTGGCGCAAAACCACGGCGATGACCGCGCCGCCTATACCGACGCCAAGAGCGCTTTTATCGCCTCCGTGTTGGCCACGGCGTTCGGAAAACCGCACGGCAAGCGCGCCGCGCGGTAAACTCGCCGGCGATTCCGAACACTTGAACCTCCCAGAACAATGAAAAAACTCGCACTGAAGATAGACGTCGACACCTGGCGCGGCACCCGCGAAGGCGTGCCGCGGCTGATGGAGGCGCTGCGGCGGCACGACGCCGGCGCCACCTTCCTGTTCAGCCTGGGACCGGACCACACCGGCCGCGCGATCAAGCGCGTGTTCCGCCCCGGCTTCCTGTCCAAGGTGTCGCGGACCTCGGTCGTCGAGCACTACGGCATACGCACGCTGCTGTACGGCACCGTGCTGCCGGGGCCGGACATAGGCCGCCGCGAGGCGGATCTGCTCCGCGGCGTGCGCGACGCCGGCTTCGAGGTCGGCATCCATTGCTGGGACCACATCAAGTGGCAGGACTATGTCGCCGGCAAGGACGCCGCCTGGACCCGCGCCGAGATGCACAAGGCGGCCAGGCGCTTCCGCGAGATCTTCGGCGAGGACGCCCGCACCCACGGCGCCGCCGGCTGGCAGATCAACGACGCGGCGCTGGCCTACCAGCAGGAGCTGGGCATGCGCTACGCGTCCGACGGCCGCGGCAGCCACCCGTTCCAGCCGCTGGACGCCGCCGGCCGGCCGCTGGGCGTGCCGCAACTGCCGACCACGCTGCCGACGCTGGACGAGCTGATCGGCCTGGACGGCCTGACCAGCGACAACGTCCACGAGCATCTGCTGAAACTGACCGAGGCCGAAACCGCCACCGGCCATGTCTATACGCTGCACGCCGAGCTGGAAGGCATGCGGCTGATGGAGACGTTCGAGCGCCTGCTCGCCGGCTGGAAGCGGCAGGGCTATCAGCTGGTCAGCTGCGTCGATCTGTTCGACAGCCAGGACCTCGCCGCGCTGCCGACGGGCCGGGTGGTGATGGGGGAGATCCCCGGCCGCAGCGGCACGCTGGCGCTGCAGGCCTGAAGCGCTCCCGGACGCCCCGCCCACGCGGGGCGTTTCGCCTGGAAGGGCTATGCTGGAAGCGTCTTCCGCCGGGAAAGCCGCCATGGACATCGCCTACGCCGAACGGCTGCTGCTGGTCAGCCTGCTCGTCCACTACGCAGTATTGATTCTCTGGTTCTGCCTGTTCTTCTTCTGTCGCGGCCGGCTGTACCGGCTGCACCGCCGCTGGTTCGGATTATCCGAACCGGCGTTCGACCTGCTCAACTACGGCGGCATCGGCCTGTACAAGATCCTGGTCTTCGTGTTCAACCTGGCGCCGCTGCTGGCGCTGTGGCTGGCCGCGCGCTGAATGCGAAACGGCGGCCGCTCCGCGACCGCCGCCGTCATTGGAATGGGCAGGAAATCAGTGGTCGCGCTTGTTCAGGAACAGCGTCAGCGTCAGCCCGCCCTCGCCGTCGTTCTGCGACTGGATATTCTTCAGCGTGACGCCGGACGGCAAGAGCACGCTGATGCCGTGGCCGACACCGTAGCGCGACAAGGTCTTTTCCAACTGCCTGGCCACGCCCTTGGCCGGCAGCCGCGCCTCGTCGTCCAGCTCGAAACCGTACGATTCCGCCGCGCTGCCCAGCGCCACCTCCACCTGCTCGCGCGGCACGAAGCGCTCGGCGGCGGCGGTCAGCGCCTTGGCCTGGACCTCTTCCGGCTGGCTTTCCACCAGCGTCAGCAGCTCGTCCTTGAAGCGCGCCTGCTCGACCGGATCTTCGATCTCGCCCGACAGCTGCTCCACCACGCTGGCCAGCATCTTGCTGCTGGACGCCTTGTCCGGCACCCGCAGCGCCTTCAGGAAATCGTCCAGCCAGAACTTGGCCTCGCGGCTCAATCTATCCACCGCGTACACCGTCGGGCCATGCTCCAGGATCAGCGCGCCCTTGTCGATCAGCCGCGGGTTGATGCCGGAGGCGTGGCTGATGTCGAACACGCCGCCGCCCTCGATGATGGTCAGGAAATCGTCGCGGATCTCGGACTTGAACACGCCCAGCGCGCGCACCTCGCGGTCGCCGTCGGACAAGCCGGCGAACTGGATCACCAGCAGGTCGCCGGCGCTGATGTTGGGGTGCTGCGAGCGACCGTACAGATGCTTGGCGATGCGCTGCGACACCTCGAGGAAATCGACCTCGCCGCGGAAGAACTGGCGGGTGTAGTGGTAGACCTCGTTCAGGTTCAGATCGGTCTCGTGGACGAACTGGTGCTTCTTGCGATCGGACACGATGCCCTTCAGATAGCCGTCCAGCAGCAGGCCGGACACCGCCTCGTCCACCGCCGTGGTGCGCTCGGACAATTGCAGCGGCTCGCCGCGCGTGGGGTTGCCCACCCGGTGCACCACCATGCATTCCACTCTAGATTCCGCTATCACCATCGCCGCGCTCCCGCAAAAGAATGGGCGATTATTGTCGCGGACCGCCGCCTTGGCAAGCGCCGCCGGCCAGGCTGTCGGCCAGGAAATCCACCAGCAGCCTCACCTTGGGACTGAGCTGGCGGTTGTGCGGATACAGCGCCCAGATGCCCTCCTCCGGTTCCGCGTAGTCGGCCAGCACTTCCGTCAGCGCGCCGCTCTCCAGGTAGGCCGCCACATAGTAGTCGGGCAGCTGCGCCAGCCCCATGCCGCGCACGGCGGCCTCGGCCAGCGGCGCGGCGGTGCTGCAGCGCATCCGCCCCTGCACGCGGAAGGTCTGGCGGCGGCCGTTCACCTGCAGATGCCAGCCTTCCTTGCCTATCTGCAGGCACTGGTGATGCTGCAGATCCTGCGGCCGCCGCGGCTCGCCGCAGCGGGCCAGGTAGTCGGGCGACGCGCAGACGTGGTGGCGGCGCTGCGCCAGCTTGCGCGCCATCAGCGAGGAGTCGGTCAGCCGGCCTATCCGTATCGCCAGGTCGTAGCCGTCGTGCACCAGGTCCTTGACCTGGTTGGACAGGTCCAGGCTCACCTCCAGCTGCGGATAGCGCTGCATGAAGTCCAGCACCAGCGGCGCGATGTGGCTGTGGCCGTAGGCCAGCGGCGCAGTCAGCTTCAGCAGGCCCTGCGGCGCCGCCTGCAGCTGGGACACCGCCTGTTCGGCATCGGCCAGCGACTCCAGCAGTTGGCGGCAATGCGCCAGATACAACTCGCCGGCCTCGGTCAGGCTGAGCTGGCGGGTGGTGCGGTACAAGAGCCGCGCGCCCAGCCTTTCCTCCAGTTGCCCCACCTGGCGGCTGACCTGGGCGATGGAGATTCCCAGCCGACGCGCCGCCCGGGTGAAGCTGCCGCTGTCGGCCACGGCGGCGAATTCCTGCATCCCTTCCCAACTGGCCATTTTTTCTCCACGGAAAAAATCATTTACCAATCTTGCCGATTATGAATCGGCGGCAAGAAAATACAATGATCGATTGCCTAAAAGCCGTGAAAAGGAATCGCTGATGAGCCAGGACATCATCCGCTGCAAGGCCGCCGTGGCCTGGGCCGCCGGCCAGCCGTTGAGCATCGAAGAGATTGAAGTGCACCCGCCCAAGGCCGGCGAGGTGCGCGTGAGAATGGTGGCCACCGGCGTCTGTCACACCGACGCCTTCACGCTGTCCGGAGCGGATCCGGAAGGCGTGTTCCCCAGCATACTCGGCCACGAAGGCGGCGGCATCGTCGAATCGATCGGCCCCGGCGTCACCAGCGTGGCGGTCGGCGACCACGTGATTCCGCTGTACACGCCGGAATGCCGCGAATGCAAGTTCTGCCTGTCCGGCAAGACCAATCTGTGCCAGAAGATACGCGCGACGCAGGGCAAGGGCCTGATGCCGGACGGCACAACCCGCTTCTCCCAGGACGGCAAGCCCATCTACCACTATATGGGCACCTCCACCTTCAGCGAGTACACGGTGCTGCCGGAAATCTCGCTGGCCAAGGTGAACAAGGCCGCGCCGCTGGAGGAAGTGTGCCTGTTGGGCTGCGGCGTCACCACCGGCATGGGCGCCGTGGTCAACACCGCCAAGGTCAAGGCCGGCGACAGCGTGGCCATCTTCGGCCTGGGCGGCATCGGCCTGTCCGCCATCATCGGCGCGCGGATGGCCGGCGCCGGCCGCATCATCGGCATCGACATCAATGAAGGCAAGTTCGAGCTGGCGAAAAAGCTGGGCGCCACCGACTGCGTCAACCCCAGCCATTTCGACAAGCCGATCCAGGATGTCATCGTCGAAATGACCGACGGCGGCGTCGACTTCTCCTTCGAATGCATAGGCAACGTCAAGGTGATGCGCGCGGCGCTGGAATGCTGCCACAAGGGCTGGGGCGAATCGGTGATCATCGGCGTGGCCGGCGCCGGCCAGGAAATCTCCACCCGTCCGTTCCAGCTGGTCACCGGCCGGGTATGGCGCGGTTCCGCCTTCGGCGGCGTGCGCGGCCGCACCGAGCTGCCGGAATACGTGGAACGCTATCTGAAAGGCGAATTCCGCCTGGACGACTTCATCACCCACACGATGCCGCTGGAGCGCGTCAACGAAGCCTTCGACCTGATGCACGAGGGCAAGAGCATACGCTCCGTCATCCATTACGAGGCGAAGCCGGCATGACCGGGCTGCTGAAGATAGCCGACAGCCTGGCCTTCGGCGGCCGCCAGCAGCAATGGCTGCACGATTCGGAAACGCTCGCCTGCCGGATGCGCTTCAGCGTCTTCCTGCCGCCGGCGGCGGCGCACGGCAAGGTGCCGTGGCTGCTGTGGCTGTCCGGCCTGACCTGCAGCGACGAGAACTTCAGCCACAAGGCCGGCGCGCAGCGCTTGGCGGCCCAGCTCGGCATCGCGCTGGCGATACCGGACACCAGCCCGCGCGGCGAGACGGTGCCCGACGACGCCGCCTACGACCTGGGCCAGGGCGCCGGCTTCTATGTCGACGCCGTCCGCGAGCCGTGGAGCCGCCACTACCGGATGTACGACTACGTGTCGCGCGAGCTGCCGGCGCTGCTGCGCGCCGAATTCCCGCTGAACGGCCGCTGCGCGATCGCCGGCCATTCGATGGGCGGCCACGGCGCGCTGGTCTGCGCGATCCGGCGGCCGCAGGACTACGTGTCGGCGTCGGCGTTCAGCCCGATCTGCCATCCGGTCGCCGCGCCGTGGGGACGCAAGGCCTTCGCCGCCTATCTCGGCGACGACGAGGCCGCCTGGGCCCAGTGGGACGCCAGCCTGCTGCTGGCCGAGCGCGGCTGCCCGCTTCCGCTCAGGGTCGACGTCGGCCTGGCCGACACCTTCCTCGCCGAACAGCTGCAGCCGGAGGCGCTGCAACAGGCGGCCCGCGCCGGCGACGCCCGGCTGGAGCTGAACCGCCACGCCGGCTACGACCACGGCTACTACTTCGTCGCCAGCTTCATCGACGAGCATCTGCGCTTCCACGCCGAGCATCTGCTGACCTGACGTCACGCGCGGAACGCAAAAAAGCCAGGCTCTAGAGCCTGGCTTTTTTGTTGAATCTGGTGGAGGGAGAAGGATTCGAACCTTCGAAGGCAGAGCCGTCAGATTTACAGTCTGATCCCTTTGACCGCTCGGGAATCCCTCCAGAGCGGCGCATAGTATAGGCTTGCGTCGACGCTGTCAACGCCCGCCTCGCCCGCCCCCGCCGGAATGCCATCCAGACAGACAGTCTGCCATCATACCTTCTTCCTCTGCCCTGCCCATCTGCCGCGCCGCTTCACAGGCCTCGATGTCAACCGTTTTTCGCTTGAAGCCGCCGATGCCGCCGCCGGCCGCGCGATTGTCGCCGCCGACGCGGACCCGGAGTCGCCGTAAACGATGCCTTGTATCCAGAATGTCCAGCCGCGGAAACCCCGATGCATTCTCAAACATACAGTCAGACAGACAGCACCCCGGCCACCCGCCACCTGAACGCCGCCCTGCGAGAACTGCCGTTGCTGCAGGACTTGCCGGCCGAGCTGCTGCGGCACATCGAACAGCACGCCACCATGGTCCACGGCAGGCAACGCCAGCTGCTGTTCCTGCGCGACGATCCGGAAACCTTCATCGGCCTGGTGCTGCAAGGCCATGTCTACCACACGCTGCAGGAGCCGGACGGGCACGAGGTGATCATAGACCGCTCCGGTCCCGGCGAACTGGTCGGCGAAAGCGCGCTGCTGCAAGCGGAGAAGCGCAGCTGCAACGCCCAGCTCAGCCGCAATTGCCAGCTGCTGCTGCTGCACCAGCTGCACTTTCCGGCGCTGCAGGGCAACGACGCCCTGATGGCGCGGGTGCAGCGCCAGTTGTGCAGCCGGCTGCAGAGGATCAGCAGCTTCGTCGAAACCGTCTGCCTGTACCGGCTGGAAGCCCGGCTGGCCCGCCACCTGCTGTCGGAGATGGCGCGCAGCGGCCGCTCCGGGCCGGACGGGGTGGAACTGCCTCTGACCGCCAACCAGAGCATCCTGGCCGCCATGCTCAATGCCAGCCGCCCTAGGCTGAACGCCCAGCTGAAGCAATGGCAGCGCGCCGGGCTGATCCAGCTTTCGCGCCATGCGCTGCGGGTCACCGACCCCGGACGCCTGCGGCAGATCGCGCAGCAAGCCGCCTCAAGATAGATCAAATGGATATTTTTAAGAAAAAACATATTCATTTGTCACCTTAGCGACAGCCCAGTTCCCCACCCCCGGCCATCCTGCAAATCCCATTTGTCATAAAGGATGGCCGTATGCAACACTATGCCCTTGCTGCATCCGATTCCCTCGACGAACGTTTCGACCTGGTCTGGCGCGAAATCCACGGCAAGCTGCAACGCCGCGCGCGCCATCTGTGCCGCGGCGACATCCATCGCGCCGACGAACTGCTGTCGGACACCGCGCTCAAAGTCCACCTCTATCTGCAACACTCGGCGGAACGGGTGCAGAATCTGGCCGGCTTCATGTTCCTGGCGCTGAACCACGCCTTCCTCGACCAGGCCAGGCGCCAGGGCCGTGAGAACCGGGTGTTCGACCGCGACTGCGACTGCGACGACGAGCATCTGGAAGGCCTGGCCGGCGCGACGCCGACGCCGGAACAGGAATTGACGCTGAAACAGCAGCTGTACCTGATGGCAAGCGCGCTGGCCAGCCTGACGCCGCAACAACAGCTGCTGTTCCAGCTGAAGTTCGAGCAGGACCTGCCGTATCCGCAAATCGCCGCCGAGCTCGGCATCAACGAGGCGCTGGCGCGCAAACGGGTCGAGCTGCTACGCAAGCGCCTGCGCCGCCAGCTGGCCTGAGCGTTCACAAGGCTGCGCCTGTCACGTCCGTAACGGCAAGCGCAGCCGCCGCGCCGGCTTCCCCATCGATAGACCCAACGTCCAGGAGCAACCATGGCAGACAACACGCCCGTCAACGGCCAGATCACCGACGCCGTCACCCAGACCAATGTCAAAGTGGTGGCCGAGGCCCCCGCCCAGGCCATCGCCTCGCTGTACCAGCTGGCCAGCCACTCGGCCGGACTGTCGCTGCAAAACGCGGTGCACAGCCAGCAGGCGCTGAACCAGATCTCCAACGCGGTCGTGTCCAAGGCGGTCAGCATGATCCTGTCGATAGGCGAGAAAAGCGGCGCCTGAACCTAGCCGCCACCGGAGAGACACGCGATGAACCTCAATCCTTTCCGCAAGGCCCCGCCGGCCGACGCCGGCCAGCCGACGCCGCCGGACCCCGCCGGCGCCCAGCCGGACCCTCGTCCCGAAGCGCCGGCTCAGCCGCCCGCCCCCCCGCCGAAGACGCCGCTGTCCGGCATGACCGAGCAGATGCACGCGCAGCAGGCCGGCGCCACGCCGCCGGCCACCGACGCGCTGAACAGCCAGATCGTGCAGGCGGTGCAATTCAGCAATCAGGAAACCGCCGCCTACGCCGCCAATCAGGTGGCGGTGCCGCCGAACATGATGATCACCCAGGCCAGCGGCCTGGTTGCGCAGGCCGCCGCCAACTACTTCGACGGCGCCAGCAAGCTGGCGATGGCGAGCAAGAGCGTCCTGCTGAAGGACATGACGGAAAAATTCGCCAAGGAGGACCTGAAGGGCGCGGCCGAGGACGCGCTGGGCGTCTTGATCACCGACCTCCTGGTCGGCACCGCCGCCGCGGTGGCCGCCGCGGCCGGCGCCATCGAGGGCGAGGCGGCCCATTTCGCGCTGGACAAGATAGACCAGAGCCTGAGCAAGTACCAGGACCTGCTCGACAAGCGCGGCACCTGACGGCGCTCCGGGCCGGCCGTCCCGCAAGCGCGCCGGCCCCGTCGCGCGATGAAGCCCCCCGACCCGCCACCGAAACGCCATGCCCGATTCCACCACCGACAAGCCCAAAGCCAGCGGCGTCCTGCGCGGCACCATACCGGAACTGAGCAAGAGTCCGGTCCACCTGCTGTCCGCCATCGTCGCGCTGGCCGCCGACAAATTGTGGGACGTGATGCTGCTGGACATGGCCAGGACCCTTCCGCCGGCCGAGAAGGAACGGTTCTTTCTGTGCGCCGGCCTGTTGCTGCTGCTTCTCACCTCGCTCAGCGCCACACTGACCCAGCGCTGGGTCGATGCAGACCCGTTGGGCACGGCCCTGGCCAAAGGACTAGCCATGGGCATGCTGGCCGGTCTGCCATACTCATTCGGCTCCACCGAACTGGGGCTGATCTTCATCGGCTGGTCGGGCATCAACGAATTGCAGAAGTTGGAGAAATAAGCCCCACCCCATCCAAGGAGAGTTGAACCATGCATAGCACACGTCATGCGTTTATCGCCCTGTCCCGCGCGGCACCGCTATTGGCGGCGCTGGCGGCCGAACCGGCGGCCGCAGCCAGCGCGCCGCCGCTGCCCGCCCTGGGGGCCGACGCCCGGCAGAACACCGTGTCGGGACTGTCGTCGGGCGCCTTCATGGCCGCCCAGTTCAGCGTCGCCTACTCGGCCGACGTCGCCGGCGCCGGCATCGTCGCCGGCGGGCCCTTCTACTGCGCCGGCCTGAACAAGCTGGGCGGCGCCGACCGCTTCCTGATGAACGCCAGCAACCAGTGCATGCGGCCCAAGGGGCCGGCGCCATCCGGCAAGGACGCCTGGCGGCAGGCGCAGCAATTCGCCCGCGACGGCCTGATCGATCCGGTCGACAATATCCGGCGCCAGCGCCTGTACATCTTCACAGGCGCGTCCGACAGCGTGGTCTATTCGAAAGTGGTGGCCCAGGTGCGGACCTTCTACCAGAGCGCCGGCGTGCCGGAATCGCAGATACGCTACATCGACAACGTCAACGCCGGCCACGCGCTGCTGACCTCCAATCCCGGCGACGAAGCCTGCCCGAGCAATGTGTCCCCGGCCGCCGGCAGCACCAAGACCAATCTGAACAACTGCGGCTTCATGCAGTCGCAGGACATCCTGCGCCAGCTGTACGGCAACGATCTGAAACCGCCGGCCGCCAGGCTGTCCGGCGAGCTCCTGGACTTCGACCAGACCGAGTTCTCCAAGGCAAGCTACACCGGCCTGTCCGACATCGGCCACGTCTACATCCCGGCCGACTGCCGCAAGCACAGCTGCCGCGTGCACGTGGTGTTCCATGGCTGCACACAGGAGGACAGCCGCATCGGCAACCGCTACTACACCAGCACCGGCTTCAACGAGATGGCCGACCGCAACCGCATCGTCGTGCTGTATCCGCAGATACGTACCGACCCGAAGCGCAATCCCCAGGGCTGCTGGGACTTCTGGGGCTACAGCAGCAAGGAATCGACCGATCCGGACTATTACGCCAAGAGCGCGCCGCAGATGGCAGCCATCCACGCGATGGTGGAACGCCTGGACAGCCCCCGCCAACCGAAAGGAAGCCCGCAATGAACGCACACCCGCTGAACGCCTGGCTGCAGGACGGCCAAACCGGCTGGGAAGCCTGGCCGCCGATGTTCCGCCAATTATTCTTCGCCGGCCTGCCGGCCCACGGCGACTGGAAGGCCGGCGTGCAATCCGGCCTGGAACGGCATCAGAACCTGGACGAGTGGCGGCAGAAGGAAAGCCGGCACTGGCGCCAGGCCTGGAGGCAGCATGTCGACGCCGACGGCTGGCTGGACTATTGCCAGCAATGCCAGGACATCGGCCAGGAGTTCGGCCAGCAGCTGCTGAACTGGCAGCTGAAGCTGGCATCGCTGTGGCGTCAGCAGGGCTATGAACTGCTGCGCAATCTGCTGGATTCTCGCGGCGGCGCCGACGACCTGCTGGCCTTCCACGCGCTGCAGCAAGGCGCCAGGCAGAGCATGGGCGTGCACCAGGAAGACCTGCAGAACCTGCTGACCGGTTTCTCCCCGGCGCTGCTGGACTGCCTGCAGCAATTCCTGCAACCGAAGTCGGAACCGCCGGCCGCCTGATCGTTCCACGCCGGTCGCCTCCCGGTGACCGGCTTCAACTCCCCCTCCTTTGCCGCGGCCGCCACACTGCGCATGCCACGCGTTCACACTCCGCCCCGCCGTCCGTTTCCACGATATCCGCCTATCTCCGGACGATCCCGCCCCGCACGCAAAGGACAAGCCATGAAAATCAACCACGCCGGCCTCGCGCTGATCAAACATTTCGAGGGCCTGCGCCTCATCGCCTACCAGGATCTGGTCGGGGTCTGGACGATAGGCTACGGCCACACCGGCGCCGATGTGCGCGCCGGCCTGCGCATCACCGATGCCGAGGCCGAACAGCTGCTGCTGGGCGATCTGGCCCGCTTCGAGGCCGGCGTCGCCAACGCGGTCAAGGTGCCGCTGAATCCGAACCAGTTCGCCGCCCTGGTGAGCTTCAGCTACAACCTGGGCCTGGGCAGCCTGCAGCAGTCGACATTGCTGCGGCTGCTGAACCGTGGCGATTATGCCGGCGCCGCGGAACAGTTCCCGCGCTGGAACCGCGCCGGCGGCAATGCGGTCGCCGGCCTGACCCGCCGCCGCCTGGAAGAACAGAAGCTGTTCCGCACACCGGCCTCGGACTGAGTTCACGGTCCGTCCGCCGCCTCGTCCATGCAACAGCCCTGCCCGGCTCGTCCGGCAGGGCTGTTGCCGCATTGACCACTCAGGAGGACACCATGCAAGACGAATTGAACGGCATATACCAGACGGCGTCCCGCTTGCTGGCCGAGCATCTGGCGCTCTGGGCCGAATCGCTGCACGCCGGCCATCACGACGACGGGCAGGCGCTGGCCGTGCTGCAGGCGCTGCTGGCCGTCCGCGACGCGCTGGCGCCGCTGCGGGACGACGAGGACGCCGGCCATGACTGAGGCGAGCTTGAATCCCGGCCTGCGCCAGGTCGCCGAGCACTATCTGGGGCGCGCGCTGGAAACCTCGGAGGAAAGCCAGCTACTGCAACTGCAGCAGGCGATGCAAAACCAGGCGGCCCCGCCGGCCAATGTCGTGCAGATGGCCAGGCAGCAGGCCCAGCGCGCCATCGCCCAGGGGCAGAACCGGGCGGCCTCCAGCGTCCGCGACCTGCTGGAAGCGATCCAGACCAGCTCCAGCAAGGCGCTGCAGGTGCAGGACGCCGAGGAGCAGGCCATCCTGAAGCTGCTGGAAGGCAGCCAGGACCTGGCCGAGCTGCGGCCGTCGACGCTGACGCCCGGCATGGGCGCGCTGCAGCCCGGCAGCCAGCTGGCGCTGACCCAGATCGCAGCCCGTCTGTCCGATCTGGCGCGGCAGGAGGTGGAGAAATGCTTCCAGCAATCGTTCGGTCCGCTGACCCGGCAGTTGCAGGAGCTGGCGGAGCGCCTGAACGGCCAGCAGCAAGCCGCCGCGACGGACACGGCGCCGCAGCCGGATGCCGGCTCGCCGGCGGCCGACGCCGTTCACACGCCGGCCGACCCGCCGTCCATGCCATAGCACGAGCAGCAGCGCCCTTCGCCCTGCCGCCGCGTGCGCGATCCCAACCCTTTGCAGGAAGGAAGCAAAAATGGCTGAGCACACCGCAGTAAACGACCAGATCACCGACGCCGTCACCCAGTCCAACGTCAAGGTGCTGGCCGAATCCCCGGCGATGGCCATGGGCTCGATCTACCAGACCATGGCCCACTCCACCGGCATCCTGTTCGAAAACGCCGTGTCGGCACAGCAACAGCAGAACACGCTGACCCAGGCCGCCTCGAATATGGGCGTGATGCAGATCTACAGCATGGACACGATGGCCGGCGCCGCCGGCACCGAGAAGATCAGCCAGGCCGGCATCGCCGACAACCTGAGCAGCCTGCTGACCGTGCTGCAATCGTTCCGCCGCTAAGCTAACCCGCCCAGATAAAGGAAACAGACGATGGCCAGAGATACCAGTGTCAACAGCCAGATCACCGACGCCGTCACCCAGGTGAACGTCAAGGTTCTCGGCGAATCGCCGGCGATGGCGATGGGCGCCTTGTTCCAGAGCCTGTCCCACTCGACCGGCATCCTGTTCGAGAACGCCGTCTCGGCCCAGCAGCAGCAGAACACGCTGGCGCAGGCGGGTTCGAACATGGGCGTGATGCAGATCTACAGCGTCGACACCATGGCCGACGCCGCCGCCACCGAGAAAACCTCGCAGGGCGGCATCGCCGACAATCTGACCAGCATGCTGACCGTGCTGCAGAGCTTCCAGAACCGCTAAGCGGCATTCCGGCCAAACCAGGAGAAATTAGATGTTCCCGACTCAAGTCAACAACCAGATCACCGACGCCGTCACCCAGGTCAATGTCAAGGTGCTGGGCGAAGCCCCGGCGATGGCGATGGGCTCGATCTACCAGTCGCTGGCCCACTCCACCGGCATCCTGTTCCAGAACGCGGTCTCGGCCCAGCAGCAGCAGAACACGCTGGCCCAGGCCGCCGCCAACCAGGGCGTGATGCAGATCTACAGCCTGAACACCATGGCCGGCGCCGCCGCCACCGAGAAAGTGGCCCAGGGCGGCATCGCCGACAACCTGACCAGCCTGCTGACGGTGCTGCAAAGCTTCGCCCGCTGATTCCACCCATCCCCCCAGGGCTTGCCCCGCGCCGTTTCGGCCGGGGCTTTTTTGCCGCTCAGAACACCAGCCGGCGGACTTCGGCCCGGCCATCGCGCCGCAGGCGCAGGCCGCGGCAATGCGCGATCTCGCGCCGGAACAGCATCGGATACAGACGAAACAGATAAGACATCGCGCAGCCCGCTTTCCAATGACAAAGTAATGATGCTGCTCAGAATAGTCGCTAGAATGCGTCGAATAAACGCGCTATTTCGGATTGATTGTCCTGATATGAAAACAATGCCGTCGCCTGACAATCTGCTGGCCTTCGACGCGCTGGCCCGCGCCGGCAGCTTCACCGCCGCCGCCGACTTGCTGGACTGCCACAAGAGCCTGATCAGCGCCCGCGTCAAACAGCTGGAACGCGAACTGGGCGCGACGCTGGTGCTGCGCAGCACGCGCAAGGTGGCATTGACCGAGGCCGGCGAGCGCCTCAGGCCGCATGCGGCGCAGCTGCGGGAAACGGTGGCGCGGGCGCGGATGGCGGTGGACGAAACGCAGAGCGATCTGGAAGGGCCGCTGACGGTCAGCACCACCTCCTCGCTGGCGCAATACGTGCTGGGCCCGGTGCTCAGCGCGCTGGCCGACCTGCACCCGGCGCTGCAGCTGTCGCTGCAGGTCAACAACCGCTTGCAGGATCCGATGGCCGACGTGCTGGATTTCTGCCTGCGCTCGGCGCGCTCGCACAAGGTGCACGACGAAAGCCTGGTGGCCCGGCTGGCCGGCTACGCCAGCGAAAACCTGTACGCGTCGCCGGATTATCTGGCCCGCCACCCGCCCATTCGCCAGCCGGCCGATCTGGCGCGGCACCGCTTGTTGGTGATGGAGTCGGAACAGCGCGACGGCCTGCTGCTGCGACAAGGCGAGCGCCTGCTGCGCCAAGCGGTCGCCGCCCAGCTGTATCTGGATCATTACCCGCTGAGAGCCGAGCTGGCGCTGGCCGGCGCCGGCATCACGCTGCTGGCCGACTACACGGTGCAGCGCCACCTCCAGCGCGGCGAACTGGCGCCGGTGCTGCCCGACTGGCATTGCGACTACTGGCCCATCTATCTGGTCCATCCGTTCCGCACGCCGCTGACGCGCAAATACCAGACCTTCATCGACTTCGTTCTGCCGCGGGTGACCGCCGCGCTGCCGTCCCATCGGGCGGATCAGGCCGGCCGCGCCAGCATCACCCGGTAGAACTCGACGAAGGCGCGCGCCGCCGCCGGCGCGTGGCGGCCGGGCGGAAACACCGCGTAGACGCCGCCCTTGGGCAGCGTCCATTGCGGCAGCAGATGGACCAGCCGGCCCTGGCGCAAGTCCTCCTGCACGCTGAACGAGTCCAGCACCGACATCCCCGCCCCGGCCAGCAGCAGCGAGCGCAGCGAGGCGGCGGAGTCGACCTTGATCCGCGCGCGCATCCTCACCGTCTCCTCCGCGCCGCCCGCGGCGGAAAAGCGCCAGGTCAGCGGCGTTTTCAGCAGCGTCAGCGCCACCCAGTCGTGCCCGGCCAGTTCGCCGGGACCCGCCGGCATGCCCCGCTCGCGCAGATAGGCCGGCGACGCCACCAATTGCTGGGCGAACTCGCCCAGTTTCAGCGCCCTCAGCGAGGAATCGCGCAGCGTGCCCAGGCGGATCGCCAGATCGATGCCGTCGGCCACCAGGTCCACCATGCGGTCGATCGCGTGCAGCTCCAGCTGCAAGCCGGGATGCCGGCGGATGAACTGGGTGGCCGCCGGCGCCACCGACTCCGCCATATGGCTGACCGGCGCGGTCAGCCTCAGCGTGCCGGACAAGGCCGCCGAGCCGTGGCCGGCCTGCAGCAGCGCGTCGCGCAAGGCCGCCAGCGCCGGCTGCGCGTCCAGGTACAAGGCCTGGCCGGCCTCGGTCAGCCTCACCCGCCGCGTGGTGCGGGTGAACAGCGTCGCGCCCAGCTGCGCCTCCAGCCGGCCCACCTGCAGGCTGACGTTGGCCTTGGTCATGCCCAGCCGCTCGGCGGCGGCGGTGAAGCCGCCGGCCTCGGCCACCGCCACGAAGACCTGCAGCCCTTCCAGATTGTTCTCTACGCCTCGCGCCATATCAACTGTCAATTTTTCAATAACAATCAATTATGGTTTCAGCCGTTTATCGGATCAATCGAAAAGCGCATCATGGCGTCCATCAGCGCTGAGACGCGGCGCTTCAACCGGATATCAAACAAGGAGTCCCACCATGAAAATCGCACTGATAGGCGCCAGCGGCTATGTCGGTTCCGCGCTGTTGAACGAAGCGCTGTCCCGCGGCCACCACGTCACCGCCCTGGTGTCCCGCCCGGAACGCATCGAGGCCCGCGACAATCTGGCCGCCGCCAAGGTCGACGTGCAGGACAGCGCCCAATTGGCCGAGCAGCTGAAGGGCTTCGACGCCGTGATCAGCGCCTTCAGCGGCCATGCCCAGGCCGAGCAGTTCGACTACTTCGTCGCCGGCATGCGCTCCATCATCGCCGCGGCCAAGGCCGCGCAAGCGCCGCGCCTGCTGGTCGTCGGCGGCGCCGGCAGCCTGGAAGTGGCCCCCGGCGTGCAACTGGTGGACACCCCGGAATTCCCGGAACAATGGAAGGCCTCGGCGCTGGGCGCCCGCGAAGCGCTGAACCTGCTGCGCGCCGAGACCGAGCTGAACTGGACACTGCTGAGCCCGTCGGCGATGCTGCAGCCCGGCCAGCGCACCGGCCAGTTCCGTCTGGGCAAGGACCAGCTGCTGGTCGACGCCGAAGGCAACAGCCACATCTCGGTCCAGGACTACGCGGTGGCGATGCTGGACGAGCTGGTCAAGGGCGAGCACCAGCGCAGCCGCTTCACCGTCGGCTACTGATAGGCCATCCCGGCGACGTCATCCGGCGTCGCCGGTTTCCTGCAGATGGCGCCAGCGCCAGCCGGCGCCGTCCCGGCGCAGCACGGCCGTCGCGTGACGGCCGTTGCCGCCGTCGCCCCAGGCCTGCGTTTCGTAGTAGGCCACCGTCGCGGCCTGCCCGTCTCCCGCCAGCAGCGTCATCCGCTCCAGCGCGATCGCCAGGCCCGGCCGGCTGCCGGCCGCGCGCTGGAAAAAGACCCGCAGCGCTTCCCGGTCCAGCCTCGCGCCGCCGGGCGTCACCATCGTGAAGCCGGCGTCGAAATCGGCCATCAGGCGCGCCAGCGCCTCCGGCGCATGCGGCCCATCGCCCAGCCAGCGTTCTATTTGCGCCAAAGTGCAGCGAATGGCTGCGAAAACCTGGTCTTCATCCTGTCCCATCATGCCTCTCCCGTTTGCGGACGTTTCAATAATTGCAACACCGCCGCATTGCCCATGCTGCGGCCCAGCCACAATGGCGGCAGCATGCAGACGGCGGCGATCAGAAAACACTGGTGGAAGGCGCGGATCGCCTGCGCACGCATGGCCGGCGCGACCGGATCGGCGACGCCGTGGGCGGCCAGCAGCAGGTTCAACAGCACGCTGGCCAGCGCCATCCCGACACAGAAGGCCAGCTGGCGGTTGATGTTCCACAGCGCGCTGGCCTCGCCCATCCGCGCCGGCGCCACCGCCAGGAAGGCGGTGCTCTGGCTGGCGCTGCTGCACAAGGTGCCGCCCAGGCCCATCAAGGCGTAGCTGCCGGCCAGCCAGGACAGCTGACCGGAGCGGTCTATCGCCAGCAGGCTCAAGAAACCCAGTCCCTGCGCCAACGAGCCCGCCGCCAGCAGCGGGCCCGGTCCCAGCCGGCGGTAGCCGCGTCCGGTCAGCGTGATCGCGGCGAACGAGCCCAGCGACCACGGCAGCATCAGCGAGCCGGCCGCCGCCGCCGACACGCCCAGCACCTGCTGCAGATACAGCATCGCCACCAGGCTGACGCCCATGAAGGCGCCCGGCACCAGCAGATAGATCAGCATCGAAATCCGCAGCAAGGGCTCGCCTAGCAGTTCCAGCCGCAGTATCGGCCTCGGATGCCGGCGGCTATGTCGCGCGTAGGCCGCGCCCAGCGCCAGACCGGCCGCCAGCAGCGCGCCGCCGCGCGCCCAGGTGGACGGCTGCCCCAGATCGCTGAGCCCCTGCAAGGCCAGCAGCAGGCTCAGCCCGCCCAGCAGCAGGCCGCGCCAGTCGAGCGCGGCCGGCGGCTCCGACTCGGCCTCCTCGCGCAGCCACAGCAACGCCAGGACCAGCGGCACGGCGGCCAGCGGCAGGTTGAGCCAGAAAATCCAGCGCCAGCCCAGCGCGTCCACCGCCAGCCCGCCCAGCGTCGGCGACAGTGCCGGCGCCATCTGGCCGACCAGCAGGATCATCGCGGTCAGTCCGGGACGCTCCGTCGGCCGGTACAGCCGATAACTCATGGTCTGGCCCAAGGGAATCAGCAGGCCGCCGCCCAGGCCCTGCAAGGTGCGCCAGGCGATCAGGGCCTCCAGCGACGACGCCTGCCCGGCGCCCAGCGAAGCCGCCATGAACAGCAGCAGCGAGGCGACGAACACCCGCCGGCCGCCCCAGCGCGCCGCCAGCCAGTTGCCCAGCGGGATCACCACCGTCAGCCCCAGGATGTAGGCGGTGCCGACCCAGGCCGTCTCGGCCACGTCGCGGCCGAAGGCGCGGGCGATGTCGGGAAAGGCGACGTTGCCGATGAAAAGATTGGCCAGATCGATGAAAAATCCCAGCAGATACACCGTGGCCACGCGTTTGCGGTACTCCATATCCATCTCCTTGCATGAGGGAGGCAGCATAGCGGCGCGGCATTGGCGGAAAAACCACCGACAATCGATTAAACTGTCAAAATCATTTTGACAATAAGCCGGGAAGAAGATGAGTCTGCAACGCTTCCGCATCTTCGCCGCCGTGGTGGAGTGCGGCTCGCTGACCGCCGCCGCCGCCGCGCTGGGCCACAGCAAGGCGGTCGTCAGCTTCAATCTGAAACAGCTGGAGGCCGATTTGGGCGTCGCGCTGCTGACCCGCAGCACGCGCCGGCTGCAGCTGACCGAGACCGGCCGGCGCTTCTACGACGACTGCCGGCGCGTGCTGCAGATGGCGCAATCGGCGATGGACGACGCCCGCCGCGGCCACGGCGGCCTGCGGGGCACGCTGAGCGTCAGTTCCACCGCCGAGTACGGCCATCTTCGCGTCGTCCCGGCGCTGGCGGCCTTCGCGCGGCGCCACCCCGGCCTGACGGTGCGCCATGCCTCGTCGTCGCAGCACGCCGACCTGATTTCGCAACAATTCGACGTGGCGATCCGGCTGGGCACCCTGGTCGACTCCAGCTACCGCGCGCGGCTGCTGGAAAACTTCGACATCTGGCCGGTGGCCTCGCCGGACTATCTGGCGCAAGCGGGCCGCGCGGTGAGGACCGTCGACGAGCTGGCGCGCGCCTGCTGGCTGGCGCACAGCCGGCTGACGGCGCCGCTGCGCTGGCGGCTGAGCCGGGAAACGGACGATGGAATGGAAGAAACGGAACTGGACGCCGGCGATGCGCCGCGCATCGTCGCCGACACCTCGGGCGCGCTGCTGGACTTCGCCCGCCACGGCTGCGGCGTCGCGCTGCTGCCGGACTGGCAGGTCGGCGACGACCTGGCCGCCGGCCGGCTGATCCGGCTGCTGCCGGACTACCGTTTCCCGCGGCAGGGGGTGTACGCGGTCTACCCGGACACCCGCCACCTGCCGGAAAAGGTCCGGGCCTTCATAGACTTTTTCGCCGACTATCTCGCCACGCGGCAAGGGGAGGACTGAGCCAGCCGCTGTTCTCAGAAGCTGCTGGCGATCTTTTCGCAAGCGCTTAAAAAGTCGCGCGTCCGATGCGCCCGGCTCCCCTCAAGCCCGCCGCCGGGTGGCAGGCCCGAGGTTTTAAGCGGCTGTCTGCTTGAGCCCGGCGACCTTAGCGCGCGTCGCTGAGCGAATCTGGAAGATTCACACGCAGAGAGTTCAGCCGCGCCTCGGGCCCGACGGGCCCCGGCGGGAAGCCGCAGGCCAGGCTTGCGGGGTGGCCTTTAGCGGTGGAGGGGATATTTGGCCAAGCAAATATCCCCTCCCTGCTCGCCGGGCAACCCCGGCTATGAAAATCATCATCCGCGCAGCGGATTCAAAACCTACAAACCACGAACGGGCATAGGAAAGCGCAGCACGCTTACAGCTTGAAGCGCGACACCACGCCCTCCAGCGACTGGGACAGCCGTTCCAGATCGGCCACCACCTCGCCGGCGCGGGTGATCTCGGCGTCGGACTGCAGCGCCTGCGACGACATCTGCTCTGCGGTGCGCGCCATGTCCTCGGTGGCCTTGGACTGCTCGCTGGCGGCGTCGCGGATTTCGGCCGCCTGGCGCACCACCACCTGCATGCTGCTGCGGATCTCGGCGATCTGCCGCTGCGCCTCCTCGGCCAGTTCCACGCCGCCCTGCACCGCGCCGTAGGTCTTCGCCACGCGCTCGCGCGCCTGGCCCGAGCCCTGCTGCATGCCGCCGACCATGTCGTCGATCTCCACCGTGGCCTGGCTGGTGCGCTCGGCGAGCTTCCTCACCTCGTCGGCGACGACGGCGAAGCCGCGGCCCTGTTCGCCGGCCCGCGCCGCCTCGATCGCCGCGTTCAAGGCCAAGAGATTGGTCTGGTCGGCGATGTCCTTGATCACGCCGGCGATGCTGCCGACCTGGGCCGAACGGCGCTCCAGTTCCTCCATCACCGCCTTGACCTCGTCCATGGACTCGGCGACCGAGCCGATCTCGACGCTGACCTTGCCGACCGCGTCGGCGCTCTGCTCGGACAGCGCGCCGGCCTGCTCCACCGCCTCGGCGGTGCCGTGGCAGTTGCCGGCGATGTGGCTGACGCTGACCGACAGCTGCTCGATCGTCGCCGCGGTGGTTTCGCTCAGATCGGCGTTGTGGCGCGAACCCGCCGCCAGCCGCTCGGTCATCCGCGCCAGCTCGCCGGCGCTGTGGTGCAACTGGCCGCTCTGCGCCCTCACCTGCTGGAACATGCCGCGCAGCTGCTCCATGAACTGGTTGAAGGCCGCCGCCACCTGGCCGGTCTCGTCGCGGCTGTCGGCCGGCAGCCGTATCGTCAGATCGCCGTGGCCGGAGCTCAGCGCCCGCATCGCGTTGCGCAGCTGCACCAGCGGCCGGCTGATGAAGCCGGACACCCACCAGATCAGCAGCAGCGACAGCAGCAGCACCACCGCGTCCACCGCCAGCACCCACCAGATGGTGCGGGTCACCGCGCCGTAGACCTCGTTCTCGTCCATCTCCACGACGACGAACCAGTCGGCGTTCGGCATATGGCTGGAGGCGGCGATGGTCGGGCCGTTCGGGCCTTCGAAATGCGCCAGGTTGAAGCCGGACTTGCTCAACAGCTGCGGCGCGATCGCCGACAGGCCGGGCAGGTCGGCCAGCATGGTCTTCTTCTGCATCACCGCCGGATCGCGGTGCAGGCGCACCTGGCCGGTGGCGTCCACCACATAGACCTGGCCGCGCTCGCCGACCGCCATCTTGCGGACGCGCTCGGCCATCGAAGTCACGTCGAAGCCCAGCGCCGCCACCGCGCGGTGGCCGGTCATGCCCTTGTTGGCCAGCACGTTGACGAACATCATCACCTGCTGCTTGCCGGTTTCGGAGCCCAGCGTGAACTGGCTGTCGCGGCCGGAGTCGAGAAAGTCCTTCAGCCACTTGTCGTTGCCGTTCGGATCGGCCTTGACCGTGCCGTGGTCGATATAGATGTTCAGCGTGGCCTCGGAGGTCCAGGAGATGATGGACGCGCCCGAGGTCTGCATCAGCGCCTTCGCGTAGCGCTGCCAGGGGCCGACGCCGGACGCCGGCTCGCCGGCGGCCGTCCAGTCCAGCAGATAGGTGTTGGCGGCCAGCTGGCGGGTCTGGCTCAAGGGCAGCGCGATAGAGGCGTCCAGCTCATTGCGTATGCCCTCCACCGTGGCCTTCAATTCATGCCGCTCCAGCCGGTCGGTCAGGGCCGCCTTGAACATGCTGGTGGACACCGCGCCGGCGATGGCCAGCGCGACGAGCAGGATCAGCGCCACGCTGACCAGGATTTTCTGTTTGACTGACCAGTTCTTGAACATGCTTGCTGGTTTCCCGATGGAAGGACGGAACACGCCCGGACGGCGCCCGGACGCGACAAGGGCCGGCCCCTCCCCAGGAGCGCGCCGACCGACGGATAAGATTATGTTTTCAAACTAAAAACAGGACCCGAGGGCAGGGCCTGCCATCGGCAAGGACGCCGAGCTTCAAGCCATACCACTGGAATACCGGGCGCAATTGTAACAAGCATGCCGGCCGGCAAGATGAATATTTTTATCCAAACATCTTCACGCTGACTTATCGGCGCAACACCGGCCCGCCGCCTGCGGCCGGTTGAGCGCGGCCAGCATCGCCGCCGACGCCAGCGCGCACGCCACCGCCAGCCACAGCGGCCAGTCGGCGCCGCGCTCGAACAGCCAGCCGGCCAGCGCCGCGCTGACGGTGTAGCCGACGGTGTGCGCCGCGGCGATCGAACCGCTGACCCGCCCCTGCTGCGCCGGCGGCACCGCGCGCGCCGCCTGGTTGCTGTAGGCCGGGACCATCACCGCCAGCGCCAGCGACAGGCCGACGAAGGCCAGCCACGGCGCCGCCGGATGATGCCACAGCGGCATCAGCGCGATCGACAGCGCCAGCAGCAGGCCGGACGCCGGCAGCGCGCGCGCCGGCAGTCGGTAACGCGGCAACAGCCACAGCTGCACCAGCAGCGCCGACACGCCGGCGGCGGTCAGCATGCCGCCCAGCGCGGCGGCGGCATGGGTCGGACTCCAGCCGAAGCGGGCCGCCAGCCACATGCCGGCGACGTATTGCACCAGGCCCAGCGCGCACTGGCAGGCGAAGGCCAACGGCCAGAAGCGCCACAGCAGGCGGAACAGCTCGCCGCGCGGCAGCGGCGCCGTCCGGGCGCCGGCCCGATGCGCCGGCTCGCGCAGCCTGGCGGCGGCCAGCAAGGCCGGCCAGGCCGCCAGCGCCACCAGCCACAGCGGCCCCAGCGGATCGAGCGCCAGCGTCGCCGACGCCAGCACCGGCCCCAGCAGCCGTCCGGCGCTGAGCCCGGCCGACAAGCGCGACAGCCCGGCCAGGCGCGCGTCGCCGCTCAGCGTCGCGCCGACCCAGGCCTGGCCGGACGACACCAGGCCGGACACCGTCAGGCCGTACAGCACCCGGCTGGCCAGCAGCCAGCCCCAGACCGCGTCGGCGGACAGGCCGCCGCGCCGCGCCGCCAGCGTCAGCGCCAGCAGCGCCAGATGGCTGAGCGCGAAGCCCGACAGGGCCACCAGCAGCACCGGACGGCGGCCGATGCGGTCGCCGAGCAGCGCCCACAGCGGCGCGCCGATCAGGAACAGCGCGCTGCCTATCGCGAAGGCGCTGTTGATCCGGGCCAGACCCAGGCCGCTGGCCGCCACCAGCAAGGGCTGGAAGGTGAACAGCGCGGCCTGGCCCAGGCCCATCACCACGCAGCTGAGGGCCAGGGCGGGCACGATGGACGGAAGCCGGGAATCTGGGGCGGAAACGGTCATGGGCGGCAAGGGAGCGGGGATGGGCAAACCCGCGATTATCGTCTTGCGAATGTAATATTGCAAATGATTCTTGTTTATTGATAATATGATAATCATTCTCAAACCCACCTCAGGACGCCAGCCACCATGCAGCTGTCCCATGCCGCTCCGGAATCCGGGCGCACGCCCGGCGAACTCGCCTCGGCCAATGCTTTCCTGAACGCCCTGCTGCGCGAATGGCCGCAGTGGAGCCGCCAGGAACAGGCTCCCTCCTCCATAGCCGCCGACGCCTCGCACGCCGACGGCGGCGTGCTGCTGCCGCTGCCCGGCCACGGCCTGACGCTGTGGCTGCCGCTGGCGCACTGGTCGGCCGCCGGCCGCCACCTGTTCGCGCTGCCCTTGTGGCTGTCGCCGGAAGGCGGCCCGTGGCGGCGCTGCGGCCTGCTGGAGCTGGCGACGCTGATCGCCGGCGAGCCGGCCATCGTCGGCCCGCGCGACGCCAACCGCCGCGGCTGGCTGTTCGTCAAGCGCGTCGCCGACAGCGCGCTGAACCTGGCCGACGCCGAGGCGGCGCGGCTGGACGAGTTGAAGCGGCTGGCCTGGCCGGCCGCCGGCTATCTGGACGCCGAGCAGGGCCTGGTCTACGGCCACGCCGTCCACCCGACGCCGAAGAGCCGCGACGAATTCTCCGCCGACGACGTGCGCGCCTACAGCCCCGAGTTCGCCTCGCGCTTCGCGCTGGAATGGCTGGCGCTGGCGCCTGAGGCGATGTGGAGCGTCGACTGCGACGGCCAGGCGCCGGCCGAGCGGCTGGCCGGCCTGGTCGCCGACGACGCCGCGCTGGCCGCCGTCGGCCTGCCCGACGGCTGGCTGCCGCTGCCGGTGCACCCGTGGCAGATGCGCACGCTGCGCAGCCACCCGGCCTACGAGCACTGGCTCAGGGCCGGCAAGCTGAAGGAGCTGGGCGCCCTCGGCGCCGAGTGGCACCCGACTTCCTCGCTGCGCACGCTGTACGCGCCGAAGCAGCGCTATATGCTGAAACACTCGCTGAGCGTGCGGCTGACCAACTCGCGCCGCGTCCTGCAGCCGGCCGAGGTGGCGCGCGGCGCGCTGGTCCACGGCGCCTTCATGAGCCCGCTGGGCCGCCGGCTCAGCGAACGCTGCCCGACGCTGTCCATCATGCACGAACGCGCCGCCTTCGCCATCGCGCTGCCGGACGGCGGCCCGCTGGCCGAAAGCTTCGTGTTGCTGCGCGACAATCCGTTCGCCGAGCGCGACACCGCCTACGTGATGGCCACGCTGTGCCAGGACGGCCCGGACGGGACGCCCGGCATGCTGGGCAAGCTGGTCGCCGCGCTGGCCGAGCGCGAGGGCCGGCCGGTCGCCGACGCCGCCGAACGCTGGTTCGCCGCCTTCCTCGAAGTCGCGCTGCGGCCGTTCCTGATCGCGATGTCGGACTTCGGCTTCCTGTTCAGCGCCCACCAGCAGAACATGGTGCTGGAACTGGCCGACGGCTATCCGTCGCGCGTGCATTTCCGCGACTGCCAGGGCACCACCTTCAGCGAGGCCACGATACGCCAGCTGGAAGCGCACGTGCCCGGCATCGAGGCCGCGCGCGAGCTGCAGTTCAGCCAGGCCGAGATCAACCGCCTGTGCGGCTACTACCTGATCGTCAACAATGTGTTCAACGTGATCAGCGCGCTGGGCGCCGCCGGCGCCGCCGACGAGATGCGGCTGGCGGCGCGGATGCGCGGCTTCCTCGTCGCGCTGAAGGACGAGGGGCTGGCCGAGCCGGCCTTCGTCGACTACCTGCTGGACGCGCCGGAAATCGAATCCAAGGGCAATTTCATGATCTGCCTGCGCAACGTCAACGAAACCACCGAACCGGACGGTTCCTTCCGCTCCTACGTTCCCGTCAGCAACCCGATATACCACTGCGCGCCATGAACAATCTGCCCCCGCACCTCCTTCAGGACGGCCGCCAGGCCGTCTGCCTGGCTGAAACCGACAGCCTGACCCTGCTGCTGGACGGCGAGCCGGCCGCCCGCTTCGCCGCCGTCCGCGATCAGGACCGGCTCGCGCTGGCGCCCCAGGGCGAGATCTCGCCGCGGCTGCCGGCGGCGGCGCTGTACGCGCTGCTGGCCGAGGCCTTCCGCAGCGACGGCGACGTCCGCCGGCTGTCGCTGGCGCTGGCCGCCGCGCCGCGGCTGGCCGCCGACGCCCACCGCCTGGGCCTGTTCCAGACGCTGGACGCGGCCGGCGACGCCGTCGCCACGCGCGCCGCCTTCTGGCAGCTGCCGGGCAACTTGCTCAGCGCGCCGGCCTCCGGCCTGTTTCCGGCCAGTCTGACCGTCAGCAACCACCACCAGCATCCGCTGCGCCCGCCCAAGCCGCGCGGCGAGGTCTACCGCCGCTACCTGCCGGAAATCGGCGAGACGCTGTCCTTCCGCACCGTCGATCCGGAGGCCGATCTCGACGTGTTCCACGACTGGATGAACCAGCAGCGCGTCGACCATTTCTGGGAAATGGCCGGCGACAAGGGAACGCACGCCGACTATCTGCGCAAGCTGCTGGCCGATCCGCACAGCCATCCGCTGATAGGCTGCTTCGACGACGTGCCCTTCGGCTACTTCGAGGCCTACTGGGCCAAGGAGGACCGCATCTCGCCGTTCTACGACGCCGACGACTACGACCGCGGCTGCCACGTGCTGGTCGGCGACGCCCGCTACCGCGGCCCCGGCCGCTTTCCGCTGTGGATACGCGGCATCGTCCACTACCTGTTCGTCGACGAGCCGCGCTGCCGCCGCATCGTCGGCGAGCCGCGCGTCGACAATACCCGCTTCATCGAACACCTGCAGAACCACGGCTTCGTCAAGCGCAAGGAATTCGACTTCCCGCACAAACGCGCCGCGCTGGTGGTGATGGAGCGCGACGTCTTCTTCGACCAGTTCGGACTGTGAGGAGGACGCGATGAGCGAACACGCACCGCTGACCGCCCAGGCCGACCCGGCGCTGTGGCGGCTGGCCAACCGCCGGCTGCTGGCCAAGCTGCTGTCCGAATTCGCCTACGAGGGCCTGATCGCGCCGGTCGAGACCGCGCCCGGCACCTTCGCGTTGAGCCTGGACGGCGTCCGCTACGACTGGCGCGGCCGGCTCAATCTGTGGGGACAGCCGCTGATCGCGGCCGGCACGCTGCATCGCGAGGCCGACGGACAGCGCGAGCCGGCCTGGGACGCGATGCAGGCCTTCGCCGAACTGGCCCCGTCGCTGCCTGCGCCGGCCCTGACGCTGGCGCAGTACGCCAGCGAGATGCAGCAGACGCTGCTGGCCGATCTGCAACTGCTGCGCGCGCGCGCCGGCCTGGACGCCGCCGCGCTGCTGGCCTTGCCCGACGACAGGCTGAACAGCCTGCTGGACGGCCATCCGAAAGCGATCCCGAACAAGGGCCGCGTCGGCTGGGGCATAGAGGAACACCACGGCTACGGCACCGAAAGCGCCCGCCCGTTCCGCCTGCACTGGCTGGCGGTGGCGCGCGGCGTCGCACCGCTGCACCTGGCCGACGGCCTGGACGAGGCGGCGCTGCTGGCCGAGAGCTGCGACGAGGCCGAGCGCGCCCGGCTCTTGGCCAGGCTGGCCGACTTCGGCGCCGACGCCGCCAGCCACTGGCTGCTGCCGGTCCACCCGTGGCAATGGCATCAGCACATCGCGGCCCAGTACGCCGGCCTGCTGGCCGACGGCCGGCTGATCCATCTCGGAGAATTCGGCGACCGCTACACGCCGCAGCCGTCGCTGCGCACGCTGTCCAACCACGACCGGCCGGCCGCCGCCCATCTGAAGCTGCCGCTGACCGTGCTGAACACCTCCAGCTATCGCGGCCTGCCCGGCAAATACCTGGCGATAGGCCCGGCGCTGTCGCGCTGGCTCAGCGCCGCCGTCGCCGCCGATCCGGCGCTGGCCGACAGCCGGGTGCTGGTGCTGGAGGAGCCGGCCGGCGGCCATGTGCCGCATCCGTTCTACGCCGGACTCGCCGGCGCGCCCTACCATCTGAACGAAATGCTGGGCGCGGTATGGCGCGACAGCCCGGCCGCGCTGCTGGCCGACGGCGAGCGCGCGCCGATGTTCGCGATGCTGCAGCAGTGCGACGACCAGGGCCGGCCGCTGGCGGCCGAGCTGATCCGCCGCTCCGGATTGGCGCCGCGCGACTGGCTGACGCGGCTGTTCGACCGCTGCGTGCTGCCGCTCTACCACCTGCAATGCCGCTACGGCCTCGGCTTCATCGCCCACGGCCAGAACCTGACGCTGATCCTGCGGGACGCGCAGCCGGTCGGCGTCGCGCTGAAGGACTTCCAGGGCGACCTGTTCCTGGCCGACCTGCCGCTGCCCGAGCTCGACGGCATGCCGGCGGCGGTCCGCGCCGCGCTGCCGACGATGCCGCCGCATTACCTGATCCACAATCTGTGGACCGCGCTGTTCGGCAGCGTGTTCCGCTTCATGGCCGGCCTGCTGGAAGACGCCGGCCTGTTCGACGAGACCGCGTTCTGGCGCCTGCTGGCCGAACGGCTGCGCGGCTACCAGGCCGCCCACCCCGAACTGGCGGACCGCTACGCCCGCTTCGATCCGTTCACGCCGGAAATGCCGCGGCTGTCGCTGAACCGCGCCCGCTTCGTCGCCGGCTACGGCGACAGCGCCGAACGCCCCGTCCACGCGATGGGACCCGCCCTGATCAATCCGCTTGCCGCGCACGCCGCGCCGGCCCCGCGAAAGGAAATCGCATGAATACCCGTCTTGACGTCGCCGGCATCGGCGTCGGCCCGTTCAACCTCAGCGTCGCCGCGCTGCTGGCCCCGCTGTCCGAACTGAAGACCGCCTTCTTCGAACGCCGCCCGGCCTTCAACTGGCATCCCGGCATGATGCTGGCCGGCACCCGGCTGCAGACCTCCTTCCTGAAGGACCTGGTGACCTCGGCCGATCCGACCAGCCGCTACTCCTTCCTCGCCTACCTGGTGGCGCAGGGCCGCTTCTACCGCTTCATCAACGCCGAATTCCCGCGCATCGAGCGCCGAGAGTTCGCCGACTACCTGCGCTGGGTCGCCGAGCAGCTGCCCAATCTGCGCTTCGGCAACGAGATCCGCGAAGTGCGCCACAACGGCGAGCGCTTCGTGCTGCATTTCGCCGACCAGACGGTGGAGGCCGAGCAGCTGGTCGTCGCCACCGGCAGCGTGCCGCACGTGCCGGACTGGGGCGCGCCCCACCTGGGCGAGCAGGCGCTGCACGCCAGCCAGTACATGACCACGCCGTTCAGCGCCAAGGGTAAGCGCGTCGTCGTCATCGGCGGCGGCCAGAGCGGCGCCGAGATCGTGCTGGACCTGATGGCAGGCAAGCGCGGCGAGGCGGCGTCGATCACGCTGCTCAGCCGCCGACCGACGCTGGAGCCCTTGGACGAGAGCCCGTTCACCAACGAATTCTTCACGCCGGAATACGTCGGCGCCTTCCACCGGCTGCCGCAGGAGCGCAAGGCCGCCATCGTCGAACGGCAGAAGCTGGCCAGCGACGGCATCTCGCCGGACACGCTTCGCCAGCTGACCCAGGCCATCTATGTCGCCGACTTCCTGTCGCCGGACAACAGCCGCCCGTCGCTGCTGCCGTTCCGCGAGGTGTGCGCGATGCGCCGCGACGGCAAGACGCTGCGGCTGACCATGCACAACGGCTTCGACGGCCAGGACGAGCAGATGGACGCCGACCTGGTGATCTTCGCCACCGGCTACCGCAGCGCGCTGCCGTCCTGCCTGGCGCCGCTGTCCGACAGGCTGCGGCGCGACCGCCACGGCCGGCTGGCGCTTCGCGAGGACTTTTCGGCCGAGTGGGACGGTCCGGCCGGCCAGCGGCTGTTCTTCCAGAACGCCGGCCGCCTCAGCCACGGCATCGCCGACCCGCAGCTGTCGCTGGCCGCCTGGCGCAGCGCCGTCATCGTCAACAGTCTGCTGGGACGCCGCCACTACAATGACAGCGACGCCGCCACCCCGTTGAACTGGACCGCGCCGCAGGCCTCGCCGGCCTCGACCACCGTAGCCGCCTGAAACGTATAGATAATTATTATCGTTTTCATTAGAATGGCGACATGTCATTCCTGGTCGGGCCATCGCAAAGCGGTGGCCCGCGGTTTTCAATGAACGCACCCCACACCCCGCTGCTGCAGGCCGACGCGCTCAGCGTCTCGCTGTCCGGCACCCCCATACTCGATTCGCTGTCGCTCGCCTTCGCGCCCGGCGGCGTCTACGCGCTGTGCGGCCCGAACGGCTGCGGCAAGAGCACGCTGCTGCGCAGCCTGGCCGGGCTGATTCCGCCCAGCGCCGGCGAAGTGCGCCTGGCAGGCGAGCCGCTGGCGGCGATGCCGGCGCGCGCCCGCGCCAAGCGGCTGGCGCTACTGGCCCAAAGCCACACGCAGCCGCCCGGCCTCAGCGTCGCCGAGCTGGTCGCCTGCGGCCGCTTCGCCCACGGCGGCTTCAACCACAGGCTGAACGCCGACGACAGGCGGGCGATAGAACGCGCGCTCGAACTGAGCGGCCTCGCCGAGCTGGCCGGCCGCGAGCTCTCGACGCTGTCCGGCGGCCAGCGCCAACGCGCCTGGCTGGCGATGGCGCTGGCACAGGGCGGCGAGGTGCTGCTGCTGGACGAGCCGACCACCTATCTCGACGTCCACCACCAGCTGGAAGTGCTGTCCACCGTGCGTGGCCTGAACCGCGAGCACGGCCTGACCGTGGTCTGGGTGCTGCACGACCTGAACCAGGCCGCCGCCTTCAGCGACGAGCTGCTGCTGATGAAGGCCGGCCGGCTGCGCGCGCGCGGCACGCCGGACGAGATCATGCGGCCCGAGCTGCTGAAGGAAGTGTTCGACGTCGACATGTGGCGGCTGCCCGACAGCCGGCCGCCGGTCTGCCTGCCCCGCTACCGGACGGAGGCCGCATGGCAGCCGTCGGCCTGAGCGCGGCGGCGCCGCTGCCGCGCCGGCTGGCCCCGCTGGCCGCGATGCTGCTGCTGGCCTGGCTGCTGCTGCGCCTGTATCCGGCCGGCTACGCCGACGCCGCCACCGCCGAGGCGGTGCTGTGGCAGCTGAAGCTGCCGCGGCTGGCCGCCACGCTGCTGGCCGGCGGCGCCCTCGGCCTCGCCGGCGCGCTGCTGCAGCTGTCCACCCGCAATCCGCTGGCCGCACCCAGCGTGCTCGGCGTCACCGCCGGCGCCCAGCTGGGCCTGCTGCTCAGCCTGCTCTTGCCGGCCGGCCTCAAATTCATAGGCGTGCCGGCCATCTTCGTCGGCGGCCTGCTGGCCGCGCTGCTGACCTTCGCCGTCGCCGGCGGCTGGCGCGCGTCGCCGCTGCGCCTGGTGCTGGCCGGCACCGCCACCGGCATGCTGCTGGCGGCGCTGTGTTCGCTGCTGCTGATACTGAACGAGCAACACATCGCCGGCGCCGCGCTGTGGAATGCCGGCAGCCTGTTCCAGGACGGCTGGGGCGGCGTGCGCCAGGCGCTGCCGTGGCTGCTGCTGGCCGCCGCCGGCGCCTGGTGGCTGCGCCAGCCGCTGGCGGTGCTGGGCCTGGGCGACGAGGCCGCCGCCAGCCTGGGCCTGGCGCCGGACCGGCTGCGCCGCCGCGTGCTGCCTATCGCCACGCTGCTGTCGGCCGCGGCGGTGTCGCTGGCCGGCCCGATCGCCTTCATCGGCCTGATCGCGCCCAATCTGGCGCGGCTGTGCGGCGCCTGGCATCCGCGCCGGCTGGTGCCGGCCGCCGCCGCCGCCGGCGCGCTGCTGCTGGCGCTGGCCGACGCGCTGGTGCAAGAGGCCGGCAGCGGCGGCGGCCTGCCGCTGGGCGTGGCCGCCGCGCTGATCGGCACCCCGCTGCTGCTGTGGCTGATCCAGCGCCAGGACCGCCTGCTGCCGCCCCAGGCCGACGGCGCCGCGCTGCAGTCGCCCGTCCGCCGCTGGCCCTTATTACTGCTGGCGCTGGCCGTGCCGCTGCTCTTGTGGTTCGGCCTGCACCACGGCGCCCGCCCGCTGCCGGCCGGCGCGCTGGCCGACTGGCTGGCCGGCCGCCCCGGCCCCGGCGAGCTGCTGGTCGAGCTGCGTCTGCCGCGGCTGCTGCTGGCGCTGGCCGCCGGCGCCCTGCTGGCGCTGTCGGGCCAGCTGCTGCAGCAGGTGGTCAACAATCCGCTGGCCGGCCCGGAGCTGATGGGCGTCTCCCAGGGCGCCGGCCTGGCCGCGCTGGCGCTGCTGCTGGCCTGGCCGGCCGCGCCGCTGCCGGCGCAATGGCTAGCGGCGCTGCTGGGCGCCCTGCTGGTGCTGGCGACGGCGCTGCTGCTGAACCGCCGCCACGATTACCAGCCGCTGCGGCTGGCGCTGACCGGCATCGCGCTGTCGGCGCTGCTGGCGGCGCTGTCGACGATGCTGGTGGTGTCGGCCAAGGTGCAGGCGGCGCAGGCGCTGGTCTGGCTGGCCGGCAGCAGCTACGGCAAGGGCATGGACAGCGCGCGGGCGCTGCTGCCGTGGCTGGCGCTGGCGCTGCCCGGCCTGTGGCTGGCGCGCGCGCTGGGCTTTCTGGCGCTGGGCGACGAACAGGCCCGGGCGCTGGGCGTGCCGGTGGCCGGGCTGCGGCTGGCCGCGCTGGCGCTGAGCGCGCTGGCCGCCGCCGCCGCCGTCGCCGCGGTCGGGCCGGTCGGCTTCGTCGGTCTGGCCGCGCCGCACCTGGCCGGCCTGCTGACCGGCAACGCCCCGCGCTGGCGCCTGGCCACCGCGATGCTGGCCGGCGCGCTCCTGGCCGGCTCCGCCGACGTGCTCGGCCGCAGCCTGCTGGCGCCGCTGGACGTCCCGCTGGGCCTGGCCACGGCCGCGATAGGCGCGCCGTATCTGCTAATCCTGCTGGCGCGCCAGCGCCGCCGCTCGCCATGGAACTGAACGCGCTGCTGTCCGGCGAATTGGCGCCGTACCGGGAAGCCTGGCGCGTCGGGCGCAGCGCCGCCGCGCTGCCGCTGTCCGCCTTGATCGACGGCTCGCGGCTGCCGGAGGCGCTGGCGGCGCTGGAGCGCAGCCATCCGGGCGCGCCGCGCCGCGCCCAGGTGTCTCAATGGGCCAAGCACTATCTGCGCCTGCTGCTGCCGATGGCGGTGGCCGGCGCCGTCGCCGGCCTGGCGATGCCGCTGGCTCCGGCCCGGATCGGCCTGCTCCTCGGCGGCGACGGCCTACCGGCCGCGCTTGAGGTCGACCACCTGGGCCTGCCGCAGCCCGACGCCGACCTGGCCGAACGCTACCGGCCGCTGCTGGCCGAGCACCTGCCGCCGCTGCTGGAACGGCTGGCCGAACACGGCAAGCTCAGCCGCCGCGTGCTGTGGAACAGCGCCGGCAACCTGATCGAGCACCTGCTGCAGCACTGGCGCGAAGACGGCCTGACGGCCGCCGCCGTCCACGCCGACTGGCTGTTCCTGCCGCGCCGCCGCAACGACGGCGGCCACAATCTGCTGTGGCAGCCGGTTCGCTACGTCGAATCGTTCCTGCCGCCGGTGCCGTCGCCGGTGCGGCTGCGCCGGCTGTGCTGCCTGCGCTACGAACTGCCGGGCGAGGTGTGCTGCGCCACCTGCCCGCTGCTGCCGAACAAATCCGAGGAAGAACTGCATGCCCTGCTCCGCCGCTGGCGCGCCGCCGAATCCTGAACGCCGCCGCTGCCTCGCCGGCCTCGCCGCGCTGGCGCTGGCCGCGCCGGCCCTGGCCGCCTCCCGCCCGCTGCGGGTGGTGGCGCTGGAATACAATCTGATCGAGATGCTGCTGACGCTGGGCCTGGCGCCGGTCGGCGCCGCCGACCTGAAGGGCTACCGGCGCTGGGTCGGCATCGGCCGCGAACGGCTGGCGTCGACCGCTTCGGTCGGCAGCCGCCAGCAACCGTCGCTGGAGGCCATCGTCGCGCTGCGGCCGGACCTGATCGTCGGCGTCGATTTCCGCCACGCGCCGCTGATGCCGCTATTGCAGCGCATCGCGCCGACGCGGCTGATGGCCAGCCGGCACCGCGGCGACGGCCTCGCCAATATGCGCGCAGACTTCCTGCAGCTCGCCGGCTGGTGCGGCCGCCAGGCCGAGGCGGCGCAGGCGCTGGCCAGGCTGGACGGCGAACTCGCCGGCGCGCGCCGGACGCTGGCCGCCCGGGCCGGCCGCCGGTTGGGCGTGCTGCAGGGCCTGGCCGGCTCGCCGACCTGCTGGGCCTTCGCCGCCAACAGCCTGCCCGGCGGCATCGTCGGCGCGCTGGGCATGCGAAACGCCTGGCCCCAGGACGACGCCGCCCAGGGCATCGTCGCCGTCGGCGTCGAGACGCTGCTGAACGAGCGGGCCGACCTGGCCGTCATCGCCGATCCGCGCGCCGACTTCACGCAGGGCGCGCTGTGGTCTCGGGTGCCGGCGCTGGCCGAGCATCGCGCGGCGCGGCTCGCGCCGGACAGCTGGACCTTCGGCGGCCCGGAGTCGGCCGCGCGGCTGGCCGGCCGGCTGAGCCAGGCGCTGCGGCAGCTGTAGCGTCGCGCAAGCCCGCCGTCACGCTCGGCGATCATAAACCTGACGGCATTTCAAGCCATTTGATGATAGTGATTACCATTTAGTTGTATTTGCGCCAATCCCTTGCGATTGGTTCAAATAAGAATGGTATTAATTCTCATTCTTTAATTAAGATGAAGCGGTTTTCCCACCGCGCGGTGGGATTCCGGCTTATAGATCACCGCAGAACGACATGAAAAAATACGCACTCGCAGCCCTGCCGCTGGCCATGCTGGCCGCCTACGCCCAAGCCGAGGACCCGGCCGCCCTGGACCGCGTCATCGTCACCGCGCCCAGCGCGCAACCGACCAGGATCAGCGAACTGCCCGGCACCGCCTGGGTCGTCGGCGCCGAGGAGATCCAGCAGCAGGCCAAGGCCGGCGTGCCGCTGAAGGAAGCGCTGGGCAAGCTGGTGCCCGGCCTGGACATCGGCTCCGAAGGCCGCAGCAACAATGACCAGAACCTGCGCGGCCGCAGCATGCTGGTGATGATAGACGGCGTGTCGCTGAACAGCACCCGCAGCCTGAGCCGCCAGTTCGACTCGATAGACCCGTTCAATATCGAGCGCATCGAAGTGCTGTCCGGCGCCAGCGCGCTGTACGGCGGCGGCGCCGGCGGCGGCATCATCAACATCATCACCAAGCACGGCGAAAGCGGACCGGCGCGCTTCACCACCGAGATCGGCGCGCGCAGCGGCTTCATGGGCAAAGACGACCTGGACCGGCGCATCGCCCAGTCGGTCAGCGGCGGCAACGACATCGTGGCCGGCCGTCTGGGACTCGCCTACCAGCAGAACGGCGCGGCCTACGGCGGCGACGGCAAGCAGATCTTCACCGATATCACCCAGACCGATCTGCAGTACAACCGCTCTATCGATCTGATGGGCAATCTGGACTTCAAGCTGCCGGGCTCGCAAAAGTTGAGCTTGACCGCGCAGTACTATGACTCCGGCTATGATGGTGACTACGGTCTGTACATGGGAAAGAATCTGAGCGGCAGCGTGGCAGCCAGCAAGAAGCAACCGGCCAATCCGAACCTTCTGCAAATGCGTGATGGATTCGACAGCGATCGCACGCCGAAGACCAAGCGCTGGATGGCGCAGTTCAATTATTTCGCGCCGGACGTGCTTGGCGGGCACAACCTTTACATTCAGGGTTCGGCACGCCAGGAACAGATGGACTTCTTCCCCTTCCCCGGGTCGACGCCCGGACCGGCAGCGGGATCGACGACTTCCGCCCAGACGGGTTTGACCAAAGCCATCCCGTATTACGGCGCATCGCAGCAGAACACCAATCAGCAGGGTCTGAAAGCCGTGCTGACCAAGGACTGGACCAAGCGCCTAAGCTTCAGTTACGGCATCGAAGCCAGCCGCGATCATTTCGACGCCAATCAGATGCTGTTCAACTACGGCACCGCACTGCAAAGCGGCGCCATGCAGCTAGACAGCATCGGGCAAGTCGGCCGCTACCCCAACGTCGATACCACCAGCCTCGCCGCTTTCGCCCAGGGCAAATGGCAGTTGGATGACAAGCTCAGCCTGAATTTCGGCCTGCGCAAGCAGAGAATCAGCACCAAGGTGGACGATTTCGTCCCCTTCTATGAGCAGGTTCTGATTCAGAGCGGCAAGCTCAAGTCCGCCGATGCCGTACCGGGCGGCAGCAAGAGTTATAGCGTGCTGCTGCCGAATATCGGCGCGGTGTACAAGCTGATGCCGGGCAGCCAGCTGTGGGCCAATTATTCGGAAGGCTTCGACCTGCCCGACGGCGCCAAATGGTATGGCCAGGGCAATTACACGGCAAGCGGCCAGCTGGTGCAGGGCGTCAGCGTCGCCAACTCGGCGCTGGACGGCATCAAGACCCGCCAGATCGAGCTGGGCTGGCGCTTCAACCGCAACAACTGGGAAATCCAGGCCGCGCCGTTCTACGCCTGGTCGGACAAGGCCCTCGGCTACGACAAGACCACGCTGCTGATCCAGGAGCTGTCGCAGAAAGTCCGCACCTACGGCCTGGAGGGCCAGGTGGCGTACAACTTCAGCGAACACTGGCGCCTGGGCGGCAATCTGCTGGCGATCAAGTCCGAGCAGCAGAACGCGAACGGCGGCTGGGGCAAGCAGGCGGTCACCAGCGCCAGCCCGTCCAAGACCGGCCTGTTCATCGACTGGAACCGCGGCAACGCCACGCTGCGGCTGCAGGGCCAGAAGATCTTCGATCTGGACGACGCCAGCGGCAACAAGCTGAACGGCTACGCCACCGCCGACCTGCTGGGCAGCTACAAGCTGCCGGTCGGCACGCTGAGCTTCGGCGTGCAGAACCTGTTCAACAAGACTTACCAGACGCTGTGGAGCCAGCGCGCGACGATCTACTACGGCGGTAGCGCCCCGGGCTCAGTCACGCCGCAGACGGTCTACTACCAGGGCCGCGGCCGCACTTACGGCCTGAGCTACAGCGTCAGCTACTGATCGCGCGACGCGCCGGCCTGGCTGGCGCCGCCGTCGACCGTCCCCGCCCGCGTCCGCCGGCGGGGATCTTTCGCTTCAGCCGGGCCGGCGGCGCCCCGGCTCGCTGTCGTGCAGGTAGCGGGTGTACAGGTCGCGCGGCGGCTGGACCCCGCACTGGAACAGCACGCGGCCGGCGGCGCCGCGGTGATAGCCGCCGTGGGTGATCACCTGCATCAGCATTTCGGCGCGGCTCATCCGGCCGCGGTCGCCGTCGGTGAAGGTGAAGTCGACGATCTCGGCCAGCTCGGCGTCGGACAGACCGGCCGCGTAGCCGACGTACCAGGCGTCGGTCTCCCGCACCGCGGCCAGCAGCGTCGCCGCCTCCGGCGTCTCCGGCGTGTTGGTGGCGACATAGCCATGCGGCAGCCGCCGCAGATTGCCGGCGAAGATGCGGTCGACCACGTGGATGTGGTTGAGGATGCGGATCGCGGCGTGGCGCTGCTCGGCGTGCCCGGACGGGTCCAGCGCCGCCACCAGCGCGTGCAGCTCCTCGTCGGCCCAGGCCTTGTAGCGGAACAGCGAGGCGAACAGTTCCGTGCTCATCGTCTAACTCCCCTGCCTGTCGTATTGGACACGTGGCCGATTATCGCACCGCCGCACCGCCGCCACCATACCGCCGACATATCAACCTCAGCGCCCGTAGGCGGCCAGGAATACCCTGACCGCCTCCGCGACCCGGCCCGGACGCTCGGCCTTCGGCGCGTACTCGTCTATCAGGCCGGTCATCATCGCCGCCTGGCATTCCGACATCAGCAGGCCGTGAAAATGCATCGCCGCCGTCCACGGATCGGCTTCGCGCAGCCTGCCGGCGCCGATCTCGGCGGCCATGAAGGTCGACAAGCGTGTCCACCCGGTCTTGGGACCGTTCTCGTAGAACAGCTTGCCGACCTCGCTGCGGCTGCCGCCGCCCATCACGATGGCGTGCAGGGCGCGCAGCTGCGGGCTGAACAGATTGTCGACGAAGGCCACGCCGAAATCGCGCAGCGTCGCCGCCAGGTCGCCGCCCGGCTGCAGTCTGACGTAGGACGAGGACAGCTCCGCCGTCAGTTCGCCCATCACCTCGAGGAACAAGGCTTCCTTCGACGAAAAGTAGTTGTACAGCGTGGCCTTGGAGCCGCCGGCGCGGGCCGAGATCTCCGACATCGACGCGGCCTCGTAGCCGCGCTCGACGAAGACCTCGGTCGCCGCGGCCACCAGGGCCTGGCGCTTGTTTTCGCTTTTTGTACGCATAGTTACCTCTAAACTGAACTGTACGGTTCAAATTTTCTTGACAGCCGATCCCGCCTCGCCATATAACTATACCGTACCGTACAGTTAAATCAAATCGCAATGGGACAGAGACGATGAGAACCGTATATTTCCGCTGGCGCCCGCTGCCGGCCGCCGGCCTGGCAGCGTCGCTGGCGCTGCTGGGCGGCTGCGCCGCGCTGCCCGACATGGGCCCGGCGCCGCAGATCAAACCGCTGCAACAATACCAGAATACGCAGAGCCTGCCCGTTGCCGGCGATCAATGGACCGACGGCCAATGGTGGCTGAAATACCGGGATACGCAACTGAACCGGCTGATGGACGAGGCGCTGAGCCAGGCGCCCGACCTCGCCGCCGCCCGCGCCCGCGTCGAACGCGCCGAGGGCCTGGCCGAGCAGGCCGGCGCCGCCCGGCTGCCCGGCGTGGACCTGAACGCCTCGATGAGCCGCGCCAAGCAGAGCTACAACAACGGGATGCCGGTGCCGTCCGGTTTCGCCAACAGCGCCCGCGCGACGCTGGATTTCAGCTACGAGCTGGACTTCTGGGGCAAGAACCGCGCCTCGGTCGCCGCCGCGACGTCGGAGCTGACCGCCGCCCGCGCCGACGCGGCCCAGGCCAGGCTGCTGCTGACCGCCTCGCTGGCCGCCGGCTACGCCGATCTGGCGCGGCTGTTCGCCGAGCGCGACGCCGCCGCCCAGGCTCTGGACGTGCGCGTCCACACCGCGGCGCTGATGCGCGAACGCCAAAGCCAGGGCATGGAGACGCTGGGCAGCGTGCGCCAGGCCGAATCGCGCGAGGCCGCCGCCCGCGCCGACCTGGCCGCCGCCGACGAGGGCATCGCGCTGCAGCGCCACAGCCTGGCGGCGCTGATAGGCGCCGGACCGGACCGCGGCCTGGCCATCGCCCGCCCGGCCGCCGGCCTGTTTCGCGAGCAGAAGCTCCCGGCCACGCTGGCGGCCGAGCTGCTGGGCCGCCGACCGGATCTGGCCGCAGCCCGCCTCCGCGCCGAGGCCGCGGCCCGCCGCATCGACGTCGCCGAGGCCCAGTTCTACCCCAACGTCAACCTCACCGCCTTCGTCGGCGCCCAGTCGCTGGGGCTGGGCCTGTTCGACAAGGCCGGTTCCGGCATAGCCGGCGTCGGCCCGGCGATCAATCTGCCCATCTTCCGCGGCGGCCAGCTGCGGGGCCAGTATCGCGCGGCGCGCGGCGACTACGACGCCGCCGTCGCCAGCTACGACGCCACGCTGGGCCAGGCCTTGCGCGAAGTGGCCGACGCCGTCGCCAGCCAGGCCGCGTTGACGCCGCAACTGGAACAGCGCCAGGCGGCGCTCAGCGCCGCCGACGAGGCCTACCGCGTCAGCCGGGACCGCTACCAGGGCGGCCTCGCCAACTATCTGGACGTGCTGACGGCGGAAGACGGCGTCATCGCCAGCCGCCGCGCGCTGGCCGATCTGCAAACCCGCCGCTTCTCGCTGGACGTCGCGCTGATCAAGGCGCTGGGCGGCGGTTACCAACACACCGAAGCCGCCCGCTGAGGCCGCCGGCAAACCCACATCAAGGAATCCCCACCATGAGCGAAAACGCACAAACGCTGCCAGCCTCCGCGGCGCCCGCCGCCGCCGGCCATCCGCTGCAACGCAAGAAACTGTTCACGCTGCTGTTCGGCGCCGTCGCCGCGGCGGCCGCGGCCTACGGCGGCTACTGGATGCTGGTCGGCTCGCACCGCGTCAGCACCGACAACGCCTATGTCGCCGCCGAGATCGCCCAGGTCACGCCCGAAGTGGCCGGCACCGTCAAGGAGGTCAGGGTCGTCGACACCCAGCCGGTCAAGGCCGGCGACGTGCTGGTGGTGCTGAACGACAGCGACGCCCGCCTCGCGCTGGCCCAGGCCGAGGCCGACCTCGCCCGCGCCGAGCGTCGGGTGAAGGGCTACTTCGCCAACGACGAGGGCCTGTCGGCCCAGGCCCAGGCGCGCAGCGCCGACGAAGCCCGCTCGGCGGCCCAGCTGGCCTCGGCCCGCGCCGACCTGGAGCGCGCGAAACTCGACCTGCAGCGCCGCCAGGCGCTGGCCAAGAACGGCTCGGTGTCCGGCGAGGAATTGAGCAACGCGCAGAACGCCTACGCCACCGCGCAGGCCAATCTGAAAGCCGCCGAGGCCGCCCGCCGCCAGAGCGAGGCCAATTACCGCGCCGCCGTCGGCAGCCTGAAGGCCAACCGGACGCTGACCGCCGACACCACGGTAGACGACAATCCCGAAGTGGCGCTGGCGCGCGCCAAACGCGACCAGGCCAGGCTGGACCTCGCGCGCACGGTGATCCGCGCCCAGGTCGACGGCGTGGTGGCCAAGCGCCAGGCCCAGATCGGCCAGCGCGTCCAGTCCGGCACGCCGCTGATGTCGGTGGTGCCGCTGCAGAACGCCCACGTCGACGCCAACTTCAAGGAAGTCCAGCTGAACAAGGTACGCGTCGGCCAACCGGTGGAGCTGACCGCCGACCTGTACGGCGGCAAGGTGGTCTACCACGGCAAGGTCGCCGGCCTGTCCGGCGGCTCCGGCGCCGCCTTCGCGATGATTCCGGCGCAGAACGCCACCGGCAACTGGATCAAGGTGGTGCAGCGGCTGCCGGTGCGCGTCGCGCTGGACCCGGCGGAATTGAAGGCCCATCCGCTGCAGGTGGGCCTGTCGATGGAAGCCACCGTCGACGTCAGCGAGTGAGGCCGCCATGTCCAGCGCGAATCCCTCGGCCGGCGGCGTCCAGCAAGCGCTGACCGGCAATATGCTGTGGCTGGCGGCGCTGGTGCTGGCGGCCGCCAACTTCATGGTGGTGCTGGACACCACCATCGCCAACGTGTCGGTGCCCAATATCGCCGGCGGCCTGGCGGTGTCGTCCAGCCAGGGCACCTACGTCATTACTTCCTACGCGGTGGCCGAGGCCATCATCGTGCCGCTGACCGGCTGGCTGGCGGCGCGCTTCGGCACCGTGCGGCTCTTCGTCGGCTCGATGCTGCTGTTCGGCCTGTTCTCGATGCTGTGCGGCCTGGCCGGTTCGCTGGAGACGCTGGTGCTGTTCCGCGTGCTGCAGGGCCTGGCCGGCGGCCCGCTGATGCCGATGTCGCAGACGCTGCTGCTGCAGATCTTCCCCAAGCAAAAGGCCGGCGCGGCGATAGGCCTGTGGAGCATGACCACGCTGGTGGCGCCCATCATGGGCCCGATACTGGGCGGCACGCTGTGCGACCAGGTCAGCTGGCCGTGGATCTTCTACATCAACGTGCCGATCGCGCTGGGCTGCGGCTTCGTCGGCTGGAAGCTGCTGAAGCGCTACCAGAGCCAGGTGTTCAAGCTGCCGATAGACGTGGTCGGCCTCGCGCTGCTGATGGTGTGGGTGGCCGCGCTGCAACTGATGCTGGACAAGGGCAAGGAGCTGGACTGGTTCGGTTCGCCCATCATCGTCGGCCTGGCCATCGCCGCGGTCATCGGCTTCGCCGCCTTCCTGATCTGGGAGCTGACCGAGGCCCAGCCCATCGTCAACCTCAGGGTGTTCCGCCATCGCGGCTTCTGGGCCAGCGTGCTGACGATCTCGCTGGCGTTCGGATCGTTCTTCGGCGCCACCGTGCTGACGCCCCAATGGCTGCAGACCTATATGGGCTACACCGCCACCCAGGCCGGATACGCGACGGCGATGAGCGGCATCCTGGCGGTGATGGCGGCGCCCGTCGCGGCCAAGTTGTCGACCCGGCTGGACCCGCGCCGACTGGTGTTCTGCGGCGTGATGTGGCTGGGCTGCGTCACGCTGTACCGCAGCTTCTCCACCACCGACATGGGTTTCTGGCAGGTGGCGCTGCCGCTGCTGTTCCAGGGGCTGGGCATGCCCTTCTTCTTCGTGCCGCTGACCGGGCTGGCGCTGTCCAGCGTGGAGCCGGAGGAAATGGCCTCGGCCGCCGGGCTGATGAGCTTCATGCGCACGCTGTCCGGCGCCTTCGCCACCTCGCTGGTCACCACCGCCTGGGACGACAAGGCCAATTACAACCACGCCGAGCTGGTCGGCATCGTCGACGGCGGCGGCGACGCGCTGCGCGCGCTGAGCGCCGGCGGCCTGTCCGACGCCACGGCCTGGGGCGTGATCGAGCAGACGCTGCAGGCGCAGAGCATCATGCTGTCGACCAACCAGATCTTCTGGCTGGCCGGCCTGTCCTTCGTCGTCGCCGCCTGCGCGATCTGGCTGGCGCCGAAGCCGGGCCGCGTCGCCGACACCAGCCAGGCCCACTGAGCGTCTCCCTCCCCGTTTCACCAGCTTGCCCCGCGCCCTTGTGGCCGGGGCTTTTTTTCGTCCTGAATTCAAGGCCGGCCGTTACATGCGCCGGCCATTCCGTAACAGACGTTTACACGGACGGCGTGCTATCAATATGCCATGAAAATAAACCGGACCGGCCCGACCGGCGGCGCCTTCGCTTTCCATTCAACGCAAACAGGAAACCCTCAGCAATGAACCACACGATCAAGCGGCTGGCGCCGCTCCTCGCCGCCGCCCTCGCCGGCCAGGCCGCCTCGGCCGCCCCGCTCCCGTCCGTCCGCCACGACGCCTTCGCCCAGTCCTGCCAGTCGCTGTGGGGCAATACAGCCGCGCGCAGCCGCTGGGTGAAGGACGACGGCCGGGGCGGCCTCGCCTACGCGCCGTTGAACGGCAACGGCGACCACATCATGGACTTCTCCAGCGCCGGCTATATGGGCGGCGGCGTCGCGCTGCCGGCGGCGCCGGTCAAGGCGACGGTCAAGCCCAGCGGCAAGGCGGCGGACGACCTCGCCAACATCCAGGCCGCCATCGCCAAAGTGGCGGCCTTGCCGGCGGTGAACGGCGTACGCGGCGCGGTGCTGCTGGCCCCCGGCACCTTCCTGCTCGATGCGCCCATCGTCGTCGCCAACGACGGCGTGGTGCTGCGCGGCAGCGGTTCCGGCGCCGGCGGCACCGTGCTGAAAGCGCAAGGCGCCGGCCATGTCATGCTGAGCCTGGGCGGCGCGAGCGCCAGCCTGACGCCGGTCGGCTCCGCCGCCGCCATCGCCGACGGCTATCTGCCGTCCGGCGCCAACGTGGTCCACGTATCCGACGCATCCGGCTTCCAGCCCGGCGACGCGGTGATGATACGCCGCCGCGCCAGCGCCGAGTGGATACACTTCATGGACATGGACCAGCTGGTCCGCGACGGCAAGCCGCAGACCTGGATCAACGCCGGCAACAACAACGAAACCTGGCTGCGCAGCGTCGTCGCCGTCGACGGCAAGGCGCTGACGCTGAACGCGCCGCTGTCCGACTCCTTCGACAGCGGTTATCTGGGAGGCAACGGCGGCAGCGTGCAGAAATACGCAGCCAGCGGCATCGCCGGCCGGATCGGCGCCGAGCACCTGGCGCTGGAGGGCCAGCCGCGCGGCAGCGGCACCGACTATGGCGTCGCCACGCTGGACAATCTGAACGACGGCTGGCTAGACGACATCCAGGCGCACAACTTCACCGGCGGCGTCGTGGTCGGCAAGCAGGGACGGCGGCTGACGCTGGAGAAAGTGGTGTTGAACCACGACCACAACAATGTCGACTGCTCCGGCGCCAAGGAATTCGAGTTCAGCATCGCCGGCAGCCAGGTGCTGGTGGACCGCAGCGCGTCCAACGGCAGCAAGAAGTCGTTCTACTACGCCACCCAGGCACAGGCCGGCGGCCCCAATGTGCTGCTGAACTTCAGCGGCCGCGCCGAGGCCTGCGGCAATATCGAACCGCACCAGCGCTGGGCCACCGGCCTCTTGGTCGACAACGCCGACATCGCCGGCGCGATCGCGCTGGGCAACCGCGGCGCCGACGGCAGCGGCCACGGCTGGAGCATGGGCTGGGGCGTGGTGTGGAATGCCAGGGCGGATCAACTGGCCGTCGCCGCGCCGCCGGGCGCCACCAACTGGACGATAGGCACCAGCGGCGCGCTGACGCCCGATGTGCCGGACGCGCAGGGCGTGCCGGTGCCGCCCAAGCTGGGAACCGTCGATTCGGCCAATGTGCGCGTCGGCCCGGACAGCCTCTACCTGATGCAGCTGTGCCAGCGGCTGGGACCGCAGGCGGTGAAGAACATCGGCTACTGAGCCGCGCCGACCGATATCGTCGACCAGGAGGCCCGCTCGGGCCTCTTTTTCTTGTCAGCCCCTCCCTCCCCGCGGCCCGCCGAAGCGGCGCCGCCGAATGTATCCAATATATTGTTCAAAACTGTCTCAATTGGCCCGGTTTTATCTAAAAGCGCAGTTAGAGATATTGCTATTCATAAGCCAGTGCCATGTCGCTAGTATGAATAGGCACGATGCTTTCCCGTGTAAATAACCGCCTAAGCAAAGAAGGGACAGAAAAATGCAAGACAAAAAGTGCGTACTGATTGTTGATGGCAGCCTTCCGCTGGGCGTAATCGCCAATACGGCGGCGGTACTCGGCGCCAGCATCGGAAAACTGCGCCCGGAAATGATAGGCCATGATTTGCCGGATAGCGCCGGGCACCTGCACCAAGGCATTACCACCATCGGGATTCCGATATTGAAAGGCAATGGCGAGCTGTTGAAAAGCATGCGCGCCAAGCTGAAAGAGTTCGAACCAGAACTATTGGTGATCGACGTCATCAGCGCCACTCGCACCACCCGCTCTTATGAAGAGTACGCCGCGGTCCTGAAGCAGGGCCCCGAAGAGCAAATCGAATATTTCGGACTCGCGCTGTTTGGCGATAAGAAGACCGTAACGCAATTGACCGGCGATCTTGGTTTATTGCGTTGATTTAGCCACCTCGACTTTATCCTGAAAAGCAATTCGACCATGACTCAACAAGCCATCACCATAGACAAAAAAGCCGTCAATGCTCCCCGCTATCTGATTCCGGAAGCGGAATACGACTACGATCATCCGGAAGTCGTGTTCTGGACCAATCACTTCATGGCCGAAGCGAACAAGCGCAATGTATTCGCCAATATCAAGGCCACGCTGAAAAGCAAGCGCTCGCTGATTTCCGCCGACACCATGGCCACCGCCTGGTACGACTTCACCTGTTACGTTCCGACCTTCATCACCAAGGCCGTCGCGCAGACCGACGATCCGGAACGCCAGCACCATCTGATCCAGATCGCCTACGACGAGCTGGGCGGCCGCGACAAGAACTACATCCACTCCAAGCTGTTCCTGGAGGCGATCAACGAGGTCGGCGTGCAGGTCATCCCCAACGCCTCCGGCTCGTCGATCAAGGAAATCCTCCAGGTGCTGGACCGGACGCTGGTCAACACCACCAGCCAGTACGGCATCGTCGGCCTGCTGATGAGCTTCGAAATCATCGCCGAAGAAAACATCGAGGTTCTGTTCGAGAACCTGTGCCACGACGACAGCTGCGCCGACATCCTGTCCGCCACCCCGTTCTTCAAGATCCACCGGGCCGACGAGACCGAGCACATCCGCCACTCCGTCGCCAACTTCCTCCGTTTCTGCACGACCGACGCCCAACGCCAGGAATTCCAGCAGTCCTTCGACGAAGGCATCGATTTCTGGCACCGCTTCTGGGATCAGTGCTCGCGCCTGATCAATCTGGAAGCCGACCTGCGCGCCTGCGCCTAATCCTTCCCCATACTCGCCGCCACCGCCCCGCAAGCCGGGGGCGGCGGGGATGGCTTTGCCCAGAAAGACCATCAGCATGAAGACCGTAGTATTCATCGAAACCAATTTCAGCGGCCTGGACGCGCTCCTCTACTGCAAGACCAGGGGCTACCGCGCCGTGCTCGTCACCGACAGCTTCGATCGCTTCCGTAAATGGTTTCCGGCCTCCTGCCTGTACAAGCTGGACCTGGCGGACCAGATCGTCTCCGTCAACGACTCCAACGATTTCGACGAGGTGCTGACGGCGCTGAAGCAACAGGTAGGCGCCGTGGACGCGCTGCTGACCTTCGCCGAAATCCGCACCCAGGTCGCCGCCCGCCTGTGCCGCGCCCTCGGCCTGCGCGGCAGCAATCCCGACGCGGTCGCCATTGCCCAGGACAAGTTCCGCTTCCGCCAGACCTTGCTGGAAAAAGGCGCCGACACTGTGAAGTGCGAGCGCCTGGACACCATCGGGGACCTGCCGGCACGGCAGGACAAGCTGAACTTCCCCTGCTTCCTGAAGCCGCTGCAGGGACACTCCAGCATCGGCGCCGTCATCTGCCGCGAGCGCGCCGACATCGGGCGCATCGTCGAGGAACTGGCCGGCATCCGGGAAGACTGGATCTCGCCCGCCTTCGTCGCCGAGGACTATCTGGACGGCCATCTGGTCAGCGTGGAAATCCTGACCACCGCCGCCGGCCAGCATCAGGTGGTCGGCGTCGCCGACCGGGACGTGATCAAGGACAGCATCGAGATCGGCGCCTCCTTCCCCTGGCACGATGCCGACCGCGACGCCGCCGCGGCGATGGCCTGCGCCGCGCTGGACGCCATAGGCTACGACTTCGGCGCCTCCCACGTCGAGATCATCATGACCGACAGCGGCCCGCACCTGGTCGAGGTCAACACCCGCGTCGGCGGCAGCGGCCACTCCATCATGCTGGACCTGTCCACCGCCCGCTCCATCGTCGGCGACTATGTCGACCTCTGCCTGGGCACGCTGGAGCAACGTCAGCCGCTGTACCGCTTCAAGCAGGGCGCGGCATGGAAATGCTTCGTCAGCCCGCAGACCGGCGTCATCCGCAGCATGCCGTCGACGGAGGACATCAAGCTCCGCGCCGGCGTGCAGGAAGTCTGGCTGCACCACGAGGTCGGCGACGAATTGCAGGAGCTGAACTCCAATTACAGCTGGATCGTGCAGGTCATGTGCACCGGCAAGGATCAACAGGAGGCCAAGCTGAACGCCGCCCGCGCCATCGACTTCGTAGCAGCACAGACCGTCATCGGATAAAGGCGCCCACATGATCCAGCTCAACAGGGGCAGGCTTAACCTACTGCTAAGCACATCCGCCTTCACCATTTCGTCGGCCGGTTCCGTGCTGCTGCACATCGTGCTCGCCGTGACCGTCTACGCCAAGACGCAATCGGGGCTGATGACGTCGATCTTCATTTCGCTGCAATGGCTGCCGGCGCTGCTGGTGGTGCTGTACCGCAGCGACTGGGACCACGGCATGAACCCGCGGACGCGGTGGTATCTGCTCGACATGGTGTCGGCGGTGATGACCTTGCCCGTCCTGCTCTTCGTCTCGCAGGGCGAGTATCTGGCGGTAGCGGGCCTGCTGCTGGTTCGCGGGCTGGTCGACCACGTCAACCGGATCAACAAGACCGTCGCCAGCCGCGTGCTGTTTCCCAAGGAGAAGGCGACGCACTACGCGTCCTTCCTGCAGTCGAGCTATCACGTCGGCATCGGACTGGCCGCGGTGCTCGGCGTCTTCGTCGCCAACAAGATCGACATCCGTCTGGTCGTGGCGATAGACGCCGTCACCTTCGTGGTATCGGCGCTGCTGGTCTTCCTGACCCGCAGCATAGAAGAACTCGGCGACACCGGCAGCCCGCAGCGGCGCACGCTCGGCATCCGCATCAAGGAGTACCGCGACGCGCTGAACGGCGACCGCCGCCTGTTCATCTGCGCCCTGCTGCCGCCGCTGACCGCGACCTTCTTCCAGGGGACCTACAGCACCCTGCAGCCGATCTTCCCGATCCAGAAACTGGGTCTGGGATCCGGGGCGGTGTCGGCGTCCTACATCCTGGCGAGCGCCGCCATCATCGCCGGCTCGTCGTCGTTCTCGTTCTTCTGCAAGAAATACCGGCTGTTCGAACGTCCCTTCGGGCAGACCCAGCTGCTGACCGCCGGACTGTCGCTGCTGGCGGCCGGACTGTACGTCGCCACCGTCTGCGTGCGGCAGCCGCTGGCCAGCGCCGCGCTGTTCACCCTGATGATCATCGTGTTCGAGTTCGTCTGGATGATGGGTTTCAGCGGCATCGTGGCCTTCGCCCCCAAGGGACAGCTGGGCTCGGTATTCGGCATCTCCTTCGCCGTGGGCTGCCTGTGCGCCAGCGTGCTGTCGACCGCGGTCGGCATGCTGCTCGACCACCTGGGCCATGACTACCCGCTGATGATAGGGACGCTGATGACCGCCTACCTGCTGATCATCGGCCTGGCCGTCGCCAGCTACAAATCGCCGGCCCCGGCATTTTCATCAAACTGAAGCCGCCGCCGGACGGCGGCGGCAAAACCATTCAATCACCATCAACGAGGCATCGCATCATGGGCAACTGGATTCGCAACGAACTGTGCGCACTGACCGAAGAAAACCTGAACCTGCTGCTGGATTTCAAGATCCCCGGCATCATCGTCGAGAACTTCATCCCGGCCGAGACCTGTGAGCGGGTGGCGCAGCGGCTGCGCGAGACGGCCTTCGACAACTACGACCATCTGAAGGACATCCCGGTCCATCACATCGGCCTGTGCCACAACCAATGGGCCCATTCGGAAAAACCGATCTACTTCGACAAGAAGGATCAGGCCCAGCAAGTGATAGACGAGATCTACGACAGCCTGAACATCGATCCGGTGGCGATGGTCATCGACGCGCTCGCCCAGACCGGCCGCTCGGTCGGCCTGTTCGAGGAACCGGGCTTCGGCCAGTATTTCGCCGGCGCCTTCCGCAGCTTCCGCGGCCACGGCCGCCTGCACGCCGACCACGCGCCCAGCCACATCAAGCAGCCTTGGTCCGTCACCGAGATCAGCCGCCAGATGACCTGGAACATCTACTACAGCATGCTGAACACCGGCGGCGAACTGGTGATCTACGACACCATCCACACCGCCGCCAACGATCACATGAAGGTGCCGGGCGAGTACTACTTCCCCTACGAGGTGCTGGAACGCGAGGACCACCTGCGCATCCGTCCGAAAGTGGGCGACCTGATCCTGTTCAACACGCAGAACTTCCACGAGATCCTGGGCAATACCGACGGCCACCGCATCTCCCAGACCTCCTTCATCGGACTGAAGCAGGACGGCAGCCTGGGCCTCTGGTCCTAAGCCCGCGCATCCGCGACGCCGGGCGCGGCCCCACCGCCGCCGCCCGGCCTTTACCGCCACCATCCGGACACCACGCAAAATGAACAAGAAAATCGCTCCCCTGCTGGCGGCGCTGCTCGGCGCCGCTCCGCAACTGTCGCACGCGGCGCCGGCCGACGACACCCTGGTGTATTGCTCCGAGGGCAGCCCCGAGTCGCTGAACCCGCAGATCACGCTGTCCGGCACCGCCCGCAACGCCACCACGACCACGCTGTACGACCGCCTGGTGGACTTCGCCCCCGGCAGCGCCCGCGTCGCGCCGGCGCTGGCGGAAAGCTGGACCGTGTCCGCCGACCAGAAGACCTATGTCTTCAAGCTGCGCCGCGGCGTCAAATTCCACAAGACCGCCTTCTTCACGCCCAGCCGCGACTTCAATGCCGACGACGTGCTGTTCTCGTTCAACCGCCAACTGAAGGCCGACCATCCGTTCCACGCGGTCGGCGGCGGCAACTACCAGTACTTCCAGGGCATGGGCATGGACAAGCTGATCGCCTCGGTCGGCAAGATAGACGACTACAGCGTGCGCATCGTGCTGACCCGGCCGGAGGCCCCGTTCCTGACCGATCTGGCCATGCCCTTCATGTCCATCCTGTCCGCCGAGTACGGCGGTCGCCTGCAGAAGGCGGGCCGCCCGGCCGATATCGACATCCTGCCGGTCGGCACCGGTCCGTACGCCTTCAGCAGCTATCTGAAGGACAGCACGATACGCTACGCCGCGAATCCGCAATACTGGGGCGCGAAGCCCAAGATCCGCAATCTGGTGTTCGCGATCACCCCCGACGCCAGCGTGCGGCTGCAGAAAATGAAGAAGGGCGAATGCCAGATCGCGGTGTCGCCGTCTCCCGCCGACCTGCAGATCATCCGCGGCAACCGGGAATTGCGGCTCAGCGAGCAGGACAGCATGAACATCGGCTACCTGGCGATGAACGTCGAGAAGCCGCCGTTCAACAATGTGCTGGTGCGCCGCGCCGTCGCCTACGCGCTGAACAAGCAGGCCTATGTCAATGCGGTCTACCTGGGCAACGCCAAGGTCGCGATCAACCCGTACCCGCCGACCATGTGGTCCTATACCGACAAGGTCCAGACCTATGGCTACGACCCGGTCAAGGCGCGCGCGCTGCTGGCCCAGGCCGGCTACGCCAAGGGCTTCAGCACCACCTTGTGGACGCTGCCGGTCAGCCGTCCCTACAACCCCAACGGCCGCAAGATGGGGGAAATGATGCAGGCCGACCTGGCCAAGGTGGGCATCAAGGCCGAGCTGGCCACGTTCGACTGGGCCACCTATCTGGACAAGGTCAAGCGGGGCGAGCACCAGATGGTGCAGCTGGGCTGGTCCGGCGACAACGGCGATCCGGACAACTTCCTGTACACGCTGCTCAGCTGCGACTCCGTCACCCGGGGCTCGAACAACTCGCGCTACTGCCAGCCGACGTTCAACAAGCTGATCAGCGACGCCCGCCGCACCGACGACGCCAAGGTCCGCAGCAAGCTCTACCAGCAGGCGCTGCAGCAGCTGAGCAAGGACGAGCCCATCATCCCGATCGCGCACTCCAAGGTATACCGCGTGCTGAGCGCGCGCGTGAACGGCTTCGTCGTGAATCCGTTCGACATGGACTACTTCGCGCCCCTGTCGTATCAGAACCGCTGAAAGCCGAGCGCATGATCAAGTTAGGGACCTTACTCTGCACCCTGCTCGGCATCACGCTGATCGCGTTCTTCGTGATCCGGCTGGCGCCGGGCAACCCGGTGCTGCTGATGATAGGCGAACGAGGCGCCGATCCCAGGCAATACCAGGAAGCGCTGCACCGGCTGAGCCTGGACAGGCCGCTGTTCGAGCAATACCTCGGCTTCGTCGGCCGGGCCTCCGGCGGCGACTTCGGTTCGTCCATCGTCTCCGGCCGCTCGGTGAAGACCGAGTTGCTGGCGCGCTGGCCGGCCACCATAGAACTCGGCGTGGCGGTGATTCTGCTGTCGCTGCTGGTGGGCGTGCCCGCCGGCGTGGTCGCCGCCATCCGCCGCCACAGCGTCGTCGACAAGCTGATCACCGTCGGCTCGCTGATAGGCTATTCGATGCCGGTGTTCTGGCTGGGCCTGGTGCTGATCCTGGTGTTCTCGGAGATGCTGGGCGTCACGCCGGTCTCCGGCCGGCTGGACATCGCCTTCGACATCCGCCCGGCGACCGGCTTCATGCTGATCGACACGCTGCTGCCCGAGGCGACCGCCCGCTACGGCCTGGACGCCTTTGTCAGCGCGCTGCACCACCTGCTGCTGCCGGCGCTGACGATGGCCGCGACGCCCATCGCCGTCTTCGCCCGCATGACGCGGTCCAGCATGAGCGAGGTGCTGGGCGAAGACTATATCCGCACCGCTCACGCCAAAGGCCTGGCCTCGCCGCGCATCATCTGGCTGCACGCGCTGCGCAACGCCCTGCTGCCGGTGATCACTGTCGGCGGCCTGTTCTTCGTCAGTTCGGCGATCGCCGGCGCCATCCTGACCGAGACCATCTTCGGCTGGCCCGGCGTCGGCAGCTACATCGTCAACAGCGTCTACGCCCGCGACTACCCGGTCATACAAGGCAGCATCCTGCTGATCGGCGTGCTGGTGATCCTGACCAATGCCGGCGTCGATCTGCTCTACCGCGTCGCCAACCCCAGAATGCGAGTCTGATCATGTCAAAACAGCCATTTTGGCCTTACCGCTCCTGGCGCGGCGCGGCGGGACGGATAGCGTTGTACGGCACGCTGGCGCTGATGGCCCTCGCCCTGCTCGCGCCGCTCGTCGTCCACCTCGACCCCTACGGCCTCAGCGACCGCCTCCGCGCCGCCCCCGGCCTGGCCGGCGGACCGCTGCTGGGCACCGATGACCTGGGCCGCGACCTGCTGGCGCGGCTGGTCTACGGCGCGCGCAGCTCGATGGGCATAGGCTTCGGCGTGGTGACGGTCTCGATGCTGACCGGCTCGCTGCTCGGCCTGCTCGCCGGCGTGTACGGCGGCTGGATCGACACCGTGATCACCCGCCTGACCGACATCGTCATGACCCTGCCCAGCATACTGCTCGCCATCGTGGTGGTGGCGGTGCTCGGGCCGGGCCTGCTGAACATGACCGTCGCCATCACGCTGGTCGCGGTGCCGCGCTTCATCCGCATCGTCCGCTCGGTGGCCTCGCTGGAGATGAAGAAGCAATACGTGCAGGCCGCCCACACCTGCGGCTCGTCGCGCTTCACCATCCTGTGGTCGGAAGTGCTGCCCAATTGCTGGGGACCGATCATCGTCCAGGCCTCGCTGGGTTTCAGCGACGCCATCCTGGAAATTGCCGCGCTGGGCTTCCTCGGCCTGGGCGCCAGGCCGCCGCTCGCCGAGTGGGGGACGATGCTGGCCGACGCCAGGCCCTTCATCGAGTCCAGCCCGTATCTCTTGGTGCTGCCGGGCCTGTGCATCCTGGCCACCGTGCTGACCTTCAACCTGCTCGGCGACGCCCTGCAGGAGAAACTGGATCCGAAACTGGGAGGCCAGCCATGATAATCGACGTGCAAAACCTGACGGTCCGCCTGCCGTCGGCCGACGGCCCCAAGACCGTGATCCGCGACATCAGCTTCCAGCTGGAACGCGGGGAGGTACTGGGCGTGGTCGGCGAATCCGGCTGCGGTAAGAGCGTGACCAATCTGGCGTTGATGGGCCTGCTGCCGCGCGGCGCCGATGTCGAGGCCAGCCGGCTCCGGCTGTGCGGCCACGATCTGCTGACGCTGCGCAAGCGCGACTGGCCGGCCATACGCGGCCGCAGGGCGACGATGATTTTCCAGAATCCGATGAGCGCGCTGAACCCCTCGCTGACCATAGGCAGCCAGCTGGCGGAGACCCTGCGCCGGACCGAGCCCGGCCTGGACAAGCGCGGCCTCGCGCGGCGCGGCGCCGAACTGCTGGAACAGGTGGGCATCGCCTCGCCCGGCGCGCGGCTGGCCAGCTACCCGCACCAGCTGTCCGGCGGCATGGCGCAGCGCGCGATGATCGCGATGGCGCTGGCCTGCCGGCCCGACCTGCTGATCGCCGACGAGCCGACCACCGCGCTGGACGTCACCATCCAGCGCCAGATACTGGACCTGCTGCTGGAGGCGCGCCGGCAGCGCGGCATGTCCATCCTGCTGGTCTCTCACGATATCGGCGTGATCGGGGAATACACCGACCGCATCCAGGTCATGTATTCCGGCGAGATCGTCGAGACCGGCAGCGCGGCGATGCTGACCGGCCTGCCGGCCCACCCGTACACCCAGGGCCTGCTGGCGGCCCGTCCGACGCACGCCTTGCCGCCCAAGACCGTCCTGCCGACGATACCGGGCACGGTGCCGCCGATAGGCCAGGCCATCGCCGGCTGCCGCTTCTCCTCCCGCTGCCCGCGCGCCGAGGCCGGCTGCGCGCAGCCGCCGGCGCTGAAGCCGCGCGCCGGCCATGACGCGGCGACCTACCGCTGCCATCTCTGAGGACTCCCAATGTCACACGACATCATCACAATCGAACGGATCTCCAAGCGCTTCCGCTCCGGCGGCTCGTGGCTGCGTCCCGGCCACACCCAGGCGCTGGACCAGGTGTCGCTGCCGTTGCGCCAGGGCCGCACGCTGGCCGTGGTCGGCGAATCCGGCAGCGGCAAGAGCACGCTGGCCCGCCTGCTGCTGCAGCTGGAGCGGCCCAGCGCCGGCGCGATACGCATCGCCGGACGGAACGACAGCGCGGACATCGCCGACATCCCGCTGCGCGACTATTACCGCCGCGTGCAGATGGTCTTCCAGGACCCCTATTCCTCGCTGAATCCGCGCAAGCCGATCTGGCAGATCGTCACCACCGCGCTGGCCCGCCGCGGCGGACCGTCGCGCGAGGCGCGCATGCGGATCGCCGAACAGCAGCTGCGGGCCGTCGGGCTGGGCGAGCAGTTCCTGCACGTGCTGCCCGGCGCGCTCAGCGGCGGACAGCGCCAGCGGGTCGGCATCGCCCGCGCCCTGGCGAGCCAGCCGGAGATCCTGGTGCTGGACGAGCCGCTGTCGGCGCTGGACATCTCTGTCCAGGCGCAGATCCTCAATCTGCTGCTGGAATTGCAGCAAAGACTGCGGCTGACCTTCGTCTTCATCTCGCACGACCTGTCCGTCGTCCGCCATATCGCCGACGACGTGGCGGTGATGTACGCCGGGCAGCTGCTGGAATACGGCGAAGCCGGCGCGGTCATAGACTCGCCGCGTCATCCGTACACCCAGGCGCTGGTCGCCAGCATGCCGGGCCGGCAGGACGCGAAACGCGCGCCGCCGCCGCCGGGCGAGCTGCAGACCGCGGCCATCGGACCGTCCGCCTGCGCCTTCGCCCCGCGCTGCGCGCACGCCCAAGCCCGCTGCTCGACGCAGCGGCCCGCCATGCTGGCGCTCGCCGACCGCAACGCCGCCTGCTTCCTGATCGAAAGCCTCCAATGAACGCCACGCCCCCGTCCCTGTCGCTGCGGGTCACCTTCCGCGGCACCGACTACGTCGCCGACGCCGATCCGGACAAATCGATACTGGAAAACATCGAGGAGATGCTGCTGCCGATCCGCAATTCCTGTCGCAGGGGCTTGTGCGGATCGTGCCGGGTGCATCTGGCCAGCGGCGAGCTGCACCCTCAAAAACACGTGCTGGAACAGGGCCATGTGCTGTCCTGCTCGTCGCTTCTGCTCGGCGACGCCCACGTGATCATTCCCGACTGACCATCACAGGAGAACGCCGGTGAGCCTCGTCAACACGATACTGCAACGCAAATCCCAACCGCTGACGGACGGCGAAATCCCGCCGTCCGATCTGCAGGACATCTTCCAGTGCGCGCTGACCGCGCCGGACCACAAGCGGCTGCGCCCCTGGCGCTTCATCGTCTGCCATCCCGAACACAAGGCCATGCTGATCGAACTGATCGCCTCCTCCCATCCCGAGGGCAGCGGCCTGAGCGCGGCGTCCTACAGGGAAAAGGCCGAGCGCAAGCTGCTGGCGACGCCGCACATCGTCATCTGCCTGCTCGATGTGAACCGGACCGCCCCGGTGCCGGAGGTCGAACAGGTGCTGTCGGCCGGCGCGTCGATCCAGAACATGATCATCGCCGCCGAGGCGCTCGGCTATCACTGTTTCTGGCGCACCGGCGAATGGGCCTACAACCCGGCGCTGCGCGAAAAGCTGGGCCTGGGCGAAGACACGCTGATCACCGGCTTCCTGGGGCTGGGCAGCCGGCTAGATCCGGAAAAACGCGCGGTCGCCGTCAGCCGCCCGCCGCTGGAACGGCATTTCAGCCGCCTGGACAAGCATCTGGCGCCGGCCTGCTAGTTCCTCGCCGCCGATTTTCATGTTAAATGGATATTCGATCGATACGGATTCCGCACAACCATAGGACAAAGAAACAATGATCAACCTGCTAATCGCGATGATGGTGTTCTCTCTGACGATGTCCATTTCCCCGGGCCCGGTGAACATGGTGATCGTCTCCTCCGGCGCCAACCACGGCGTGCGCCGCACCATCCCCTTCGTCTCCGGCGCCACCATAGGCTTCACGCTGCTGCTGATCTTCGTCGGCTTCTGGTTCCAGCAGATGATCAGCGCCTACCCGAGCTTCCTGATGTATCTGGAGCTGGCCGGCTCGGCCTTCATCATCTACGTCGGCTACAAGATCGCCATGTCGTCGCCGGAAATCTCGCTGGACAAGCGCGCGATCCCGACCTTCAGCCAGGGCTTTTTGCTGCAGTGGCTGAATCCCAAGGCCTGGATCTCCTGCGCCTCCGGCGTCGTGCTGTTCTCCAGCCCCAGCAGCCACAAGCCGCTGATCGCCTTCGTCGTCATCTACTTCCTGATCTGCTATCTGTCGCTGGCGGCCTGGGCGGTATTGGGCGACCGGGTCTCGGTGCTGCTGAACACCCGCACGCGGATACGGGCCTTCAATATGCTGATGGGCGGCATGCTGATCCTGTCGGCCGGCTACCTGATCTACCTGCAGATACGTCAGCATCTGCACTGAGAACCCGCCGGACGGTCCCTCCCGGGACCGGTCCGGCGCGGTCAGGCCGCCATCGCGCTGACGTGCTGCAAGGCGTTGCAGATGACGTGGATCAGACGGTAGGCGACGCTGCTGCTGGACACATTGGACGGCCACACCGCGTATACCCGCATCGGCTCCTGCGACCACTCGGGCAAGACCCATTCCAGCGCGCCGTCGGCGACGTCGCGCTGGACCATGAACTCCGGCGGGGCGGCCAGGCCGACGCCGCGCAAGGCCAGCTGGTAGGCCGCGGCGACATTGTCGACCCGGGTGCACGGCGTGTAGCGGATGCCGCACTCCTCTCCGGACGGATGACGGAAATGGCGGTTGTCGGCCCGCATCGTCAGGCCTATCCACGGCACCGCCGCCAGATCGCGCGGATGCCGGATCGGCCCATGGCGCACGAGGAAATCCGGCGAGGCGACCACTCTTCGCGGAAAGGAAAAGATGGGTTTGGACTTCAGCGAGCTGTCCGGCATGTCGCCGATGCGGAACGCCACATCGATGTTTTCGCCGATGATGTCCTGCCGGTTGTCGCTGCAGACGATGCTCAGCTGGATGTCCGGATTCTCGCCGATGAAGCGCGCCACCTCGTCCATGAAGCTGCTGTTGATGAACATCGCCGGAATCGAGATGCGCAGGCTGCTGGTCATCAGGGTCGAGCGCTGCTTGAAACCTATGATGCCCTTCTCGTACAGGTCCAGCATCGCCCTGGCCGTCTCCAGCAGGCTCTCGCCGTCAGGCGTCAGCGCCTGCTTGCGGGTGTTGCGGTACAACAGCGCCGTGTCCAGGTTTTTTTCCAGCTTGGTCAGATGCTGGCTGATGGTGGCGGTGGTGATGCCCAGCGCCTCCGCGGCGCCGGACATCGATCCCACTTCGGCAATCTTGGCAAAGACGATGAGGTAGCGGATATCGTCAATCATTTCACTCTCCGATAAACCCGAAGCCGCAAAGTATGTAAACGCCGGCGCGGGACATACGACAGAGCAGGCCTGGACTACGAAAACAATGCTAAAAGCATAAAAATAATTCATTCCCAGTCAATCGGCAAGTCGGACTGTTTACATGAAACGTTCCCCTCTCCGCTCCTCGCCGCGCCTCCTCGACCCGATCCGTCCGGCCCCGCCCACCGCTCAGTCCCGCGTCAACACCTCCAGCAACTCGATCTCGAACACTAGGTTGGAGTTGGCCGGAATGCGGTCGCCTATCTGGCGCTCGCCGTAGGCCAGGCGAGCCGGCACCGACAGCTTGCGCCTGCCGCCCACCTTCATGCCCATCAGTCCCAGATCCCAGCCCTTGATCACGCGGCCGGTGCCGATCACGCACTGGAACGGCCGGCCCTTGTCCAGCGAGGAATCGAATTGGCTGCCGTCCTCCAGCCAGCCGGTGTAATGGGTGGTGATCAGCGCGCCGCGCACCGCCTCCTTGCCGTCGCCGACCACCAGGTCCTCGATCTTCAACTCTTCGTTCATGCTGTTTCCCACGCGGGCGACAAAACCCCATTGTAACCCGCGCGGCGGCGGATGGCTCAGGCGTCCCAGGCCGGCGCGAAGTCCGGATTCGCGATGCGGCCGCCGTCCTCCAGGCCGGCGATCCGCGCCATGTCCTCGTCGTCCAGGCGCAGTTTCAACGCGTCCAGATTGGCCGCCAGGTTCTCGCGCCTGGTCGACGACGGGATCACCGCGATGTCCTGCCCCAGTTGCCAGGCCAGCGCCACCTGGGCCGCCGTCGCGCCGTGCTTCCGGCCTATGCCCTGCAACACCGGATCGCCGACCACCCGGCCGTAGGCCAGCGGCATGTAGCCGGTCAGCGCGATGCCGTGCTCGCGGCAGAAGGCGCGCACCTTCAGGTTCTGCAGATACGGATGCACCTCCAGCTGATGGGTGCCGATCGCGTCGGCGCCGACGACGTCCATCGCCTGCTCCAGATGGGCGATGGTGAAGTTGGACACGCCGATCCCGCGCGTCAGCCCCAGCTGCCTGGCCTCGGCCAGCTGCGTCATATACACCGCCATCGGCACTTCATCGTTGGGCGACGGCCAGTGGATCAGCGTCATGTCCACGCTGTCCAGGCCCAGCTTGTCCAGGCTCTCGCGCAGGCTGGGAATCAGGCGGCCCGGGCCGAACTTGTCGGTCCAGATCTTGGTGGTGACGTACAACTCGTCGCGCGGCACGCCGCTGTTGGCGATCGCGCGGCCGACGTCGGCCTCGTTGCGGTAGATCTGGGCGGTGTCGATATGGCGATAGCCCAGCTCCAGGCCCATAGACACCGAATCCTCCGCCTGCCGCTCCTTCAGACGGAAGGTGCCCACTCCCAGTTTCGGCATTTGCATGATGCGTTTCCTTATCGAGTTGAGGCCGGGCGGCATTCGGCCGCCTCGCGCCGCTTGGCCGCCCAGCCTACCGGAGCCGCGCCCGGCCGGCTAGCCGCCGCGCCACGGATCGTCGATGACGATGGCCTCGTCGCGTTCGGCGCCGGTGGAAATCAGCGTCACCGGCACGCCGGCCAGCTCCTCGACGCGCCGGACATAGGCGCGCGCCTCCGCCGGCAGCGCGTCCAGGCTGCGCGCGCCTCGGGTGCGCTGCCGCCAGCCGGGCAGCGTCTCGTACACAGGCTCGACCCGGCCGCGCTCGGCCAGCCCGGCCGGGTAGTCCCGCCGCAGCGCGCCGTCCAGGCGGTAAGCGGTGCAGATCTTCAATTCCTCTACGCCGTCCAGCACGTCCAGCTTGGTCAGCGCCAGGCTGTCGATGCCGCCGACCCGCACGCTCTGCCGCAGCAGCGCGGCGTCCAGCCAGCCGCAACGGCGCGCCCTGCCGGTATTGGTGCCGTACTCGCCGCCCTTCTCGCGCAGCAGTTCGCCGGCGGCGTCGCTCAGCTCGGTCGGGAACGGTCCGCCGCCGACCCGGGTCGCGTAGGCCTTGCACACGCCCAGCACATGGCCGCGCGCGGCGCTGCCCAGGCCGGAGCCGGCGGCGGCCTGCGCCGCGCCGGCGCCGGACGAGGTGACGAAGGGGTAGCTGCCGTGCTCGACATCCAGCAGCATCGCCTGCGCGCCCTCGAACAGGATGCGCCGCCCGGCCGAGTCGGCCTCGTCAAGCAGCTGCCACGCCGGCCGCAGATACGGCAGGATGCGGCGCGCCTGCTCCAGCAGCGCCGCCAGCACGGCCTCCGGCTCGAAAACCAGCCGCCCCAGCGCGGCCAGCACCGCGTTGTGGTAGCGCAGGGCCTCGTCCAGCCTGGCGGCCAGCATGTCGCGGTCGGCCAGGTCCGCCAGCCGGATCGCTCGCCGTCCGGCCCTGTCCTCGAACGCCGGTCCGATGCCGCGGCCGGTGGTGCCTATCGGCAGAGTCCTCGCCGCCTCCTGGGCGGCGTCCAGCGCGACGTGCGACGGCAGGATCAGCGTCGCGTTGTCGGCGATGGCCAGCTTGTCCGGCGTGATCTCCAGCCCCTCGGCGGCGATGCGGTCGATCTCGTCCAGCAGCGCGCGCGGATCCACCACCACGCCGTTGCCTATCACGCCCGGCTTGCCGCGCAGCAGGCCGCAGGGCAGCAAGGCCAGCTTCCAGGTCTTGCCGTCGACCACCAGCGTATGGCCGGCGTTGTGCCCGCCGTTGAAGCGCACCACGCAGTCCGCCGTCTCGGCCAGCAGATCGACGATCCGCCCCTTGCCCTCGTCGCCCCATTGCGCGCCTATCACAACCACCTTGTTCATGCTGCTCTCCCGAGTGAGGATTCATCTTGTTCCGACAACACCTTACGGAACTTGCCGGCAGGCTGACAAACGACTTATTCTGGCTTTTCATGTCAGGAAAACTCACACGAATGAAACGAGAGCTTCCGCCGTTGAACGCGCTGCGCGCCTTCGAGGCCGCCGCCGTCCGGCTCAGCTTCAGCGAGGCCGCCGAGGCGCTGCACGTCACACACGGCGCGGTCAGCCGCCAGATCCGCCTGCTGGAGGAATGGCTGGGCGCGCCGCTGTTCGAGCGCCATCACCGCCAGGTCAGGCTGATCGACGCCGGCCGCGGCTACCTCGCCGACATCCGCGCCGCGCTGGAGCGGATAGAGAGCGCCAGCGCCAGGCTGCGACAGGGTCCGCTGCCGCTGCGGGTGAACGCGCCGGCCACCTTCACGCTGCGCTGGCTGATCCCGCGGCTGTCGCGCTTCCAGCTGCGCCACCCGCAGATCGAGCTGCAGCTGACCACGTCCAGCGAGCCCGTCGCCCAGCTGGCCGACGGCTTCGAGGTGGCGATACGCGGCGGCCCCCAGGCGCTGCCCGGCTACATCGCCCACGAATTCCTGCAGGAGAGCCGGCTGCCGGTCTGCAGCCCGGAGCTGCTCGACCGGCTGCCTATCGCCAAGCCCGCCGACCTGGCCCGCCACACGCTGCTGCACACCGCCGGCAGCCCCGACTTCTGGCCGCAATGGCTGGCCGTCGCCGGCGCGCCCGAGCTGCAGCCGGCGGCCAGCCTGACGCTGGAACACTTCTATCTGACCTTGCAGGCGGCGCTGGACGGGCTGGGCGTGGCGCTGGGCCCCAGCCGGCTGATCGCCGACGATCTCGCCAGCGGCCGGCTGGTCCAGCCCTTCGCCGGCCCGAGACTGGAGGACTGGCGCTACTTCGCCTATGTGCCGGAGGCCAGGAACGGCCATCCGGCCGTCGCCGCCTTCTGCCGTTGGCTGGCCGAGGCCGATCGGACGTAGCCGGGCGGCCGGACTACAATACAACGTCATTGCAGCGGGAACTCCTCCCGCCTGCCGGCCTCGTACCGAATGCATCCGATAGACCGGCGGCGGCTCCGCGCCGTCCGTCGTCCGCCAGTTGTTCCCTTGATAGAAACGACAGGAGAAGCGCCATGCAATTGAATGGAAAAGTCGCCCTGATCACCGGCGCCGCCAGCGGCATCGGCAAGGAAATCGCCCGGGTCTACGCCGCCGCCGGCGCGGCGGTGGCCATCGCCGACATCAATCTCGACGCCGCGCGCAAGGCGGCCGACGAGATCGCCTCCGCCGGCGGCAAGGCCATAGGCGTGGCGATGGACGTCACCGACGAGGCCGCCGTCAACCAGGGCACCCAGCAAGTGGTCGACGCCTTCGGCCGTCTGGACATCCTGGTGTCCAACGCCGGCATCCAGATCGTCAACCCCATCGTCAACTACAGCTTCGCCGACTGGAAGAAGATGCAGGCCATCCATGTCGACGGCGCCTTCCTGACCACCAAGGCCGCGCTTCAGCACATGTACAAGGACAAGCGCGGCGGCGTGGTCATCTATATGGGCTCGGTCCACTCGCACGAGGCCTCGCCGCTGAAGTCGGCCTATGTCGCAGCCAAGCACGCGCTCTTGGGCCTGGCCCGCGTGCTGGCCAAGGAGGGCGCGCCGTACAATGTGCGCTCGCACGTGATCTGCCCCGGCTTCGTGCGCACGCCGCTGGTCGACAAGCAGATTCCGGAGCAGGCGAAGGAGTTGGGCATCAGCGAGGACGAAGTGGTCAAGCGCGTGATGCTGGGCAATACCGTGGACGGCGTGTTCACCACCGTCGACGACGTCGCCCAGACCGCGCTGTTTCTGGCCGCCTTCCCCAGCGCCGCGATGACCGGCCAGTCCTTCGTCGTCAGCCACGGCTGGTTCATGCAGTAAGGGGCGGGCATGGCATCGGACAAACTGAACTCGGCCTGCCATGCCGACGCCGGGCCCTACCACAGCCCGGCGCTGCCGCCCGACCACCGCTACCAGGTGGTGGCGCTGGTGCTGCAGGGCGGCGGCGCGCTCGGCGCCTACCAGGCCGGCGTCTACCAAGGCCTGGCGGAGACACGGCTGCACCCGAACTGGGTGGCCGGCATTTCGATAGGCGCGCTGAACGCCGCCGTCATCGCCGGCAACCCGCCGGACAAGCGCGTGGAGCGGCTGGAGCAGTTCTGGCAGACCATCAGCCGCCAGCCGCTGCTGCCGCCGACGCCGCACAATCTGCTGGACGACGCACAGACGCTGCCGCCGACGCTGCTGGGCTGGCTGAACGGCCTGGAGGCCTGGCGCGCGCTGATCGAGGGCCAGAACGGCTTCTTCGTGCCGCGCTATCCGCTGGCGTCCGGCGCCGCCAGCTTCTACGACACCTCGCCGCTGAAAAGCACGCTGGAGAGGCTGGTCGATTTCGACCGGCTGAACGACAGCGGCGAAATGCGGGTTTCGGTCGGCGCCGTCAACGTCAGAAGCGGCAATTTCGTCTACTTCGACAACACGCGCAAGCGGCTGCGCGCCGAACACTTCATGGCCTCCGGCGCGCTGCCGCCGGGTTTCCCGGCGGTGGAGATAGACGGCGAGCACTACTGGGACGGCGGCATGGTGTCCAACACGCCGCTGCAGCAGGTGCTGGCCGCCCGGCCGCGCAAGCACGCGCTGGTATTCCAGGTGGACCTGTGGAACGCCGGCGGCGCGATGCCGGAGGATCTGTCGCGCGTCGCGCTCAGGCAGAAGGACATCCAGTTCTCCAGCCGCACGCGGATGATCACCGACTATATGCGGGAAACGCAGCAGTTCCGCCTGCTGCTGCGCGAGGCGCTGGAACTGGTTCCGGAGGCGGCGCGCGATTCGCCGGCCTACCGCCGCGCCGCCGAGCAGGCCTGCGACCGGCTGTTCAATGTGGTGCACCTGATCTACCAGGACAAGCCCTGCGAGGGCCACTACAAGGACTACCAGTTCGGCGCCCGCACGATGCGCGAGCACTGGGCCGCCGGCCTGGCCGACATCCGCAGCAGCCTGTCCCACCCGGAGTGGCTGCGGATGCCGTCGCCCGACCGCCCCTTCGTCACCCACGACGTCCATCGCCGTCAGCCGTAGACTACCGGCGGCGGGCGCCGTCCCGCCGCCGCCCTTCCGGAACCTGCTCAAAGTCTTTTTGCGGACAGCTCGGCCGGCAGGCCATCGCGATCGACTCGGTGCTTTCCCTTAGCGCCTTGATTTTCCATTGCAATCGGGTATGCCCTCTGCCAGATTGAAAATCAAACAAAATGACGAACGACTGGCGGCGGGCAAGCCAACCCCGTTCCGGCCCATTCGCGATCCACTTCTCGTGCAGGTGTCACCCGACGCTCGATCCCAAGCATCACCGGCGGTTCCCGCAGTTCAACGTGCCTGTCCACACTGTTGCAAACTGATCAAGGAGCGGTTGCATGAGCTATCTTCAGTACCCCCGCCTGGCGTTTTCCGGCCTGTTCCAATCCGATGTCTCCACCGTCAACAACGATCCGCGCCACTTCGACAACGCCACTTTCGAATCGCATTTCCAGCAGCCCACCTATGCGCCGGAAAAAGTCGAGGTGCCCGGCAACAGCCAGGAGATCGAATGGAACGGCTGGTGGAATCCGTTCGGCACCGGCATCTTCAGCCTGAAAAACTGCGTCGTGCAATCGGCGCTCGGTCCGGATGGCCGGGAAATCACCCGCTACGACCAGGACGCCGCGATCGGCCTGACCGTCGGCAACGCCGGCGACCAGCCGTCGGGCAAGATGGTGGACCTGGACCCGGACTGGCAGCTGGCCTCCTGTATCTACGGGCAGATCATCACCTTGCAGGCCCCGAACGGACAAGTGCTGATGCGCGGCGCCTACGCGCCCAATCCCTTCCGCGACCTGTGGTTCAACCGCGTAGGCAACAGCAGCGGCGACAGGGCGGCCTCGGCGATCTGGCAGACCCAGCTGACCGGCGTCGAATGGAATCTGGACGGCGTGACCAGCCCGCTGCTGCAGGCGTTGAAGGCCATCTGCGAACAGCAGAACCATACGCTGTCGCTGCGGCTGACCACCTACGGCTATGACGACAGGCTGGGCGAAAGCTTCTTCTCCTACGGCCTCTTGCTCGGCGCCATCGGCCCGGCCTATCCGACCGAGCCGCAGTCCTTCGTGCTGGGCCGGCGCTTCATCCCGGCCGCCAGCCTGCTGCCGCCGCAGTCCTACCGGCAGGACTACATTCCCAATGTCGGCTGGTTCAGCGCCCAGCTGGTCGGCAACACCCTGTACGCCGACCTCAGCAACGCGCTGCCGCTGCGCTACCAGCCCGGCGCCACGCTGGAAACCTCCTACCTGGTCGACGTCACATGCGGCAGCGGCAGCGCCAATCCGCAGGCGCCGACGCAGGGCGACACCCAGCAATACTGGCAACAGCCGTTCATCATCGCCCAGCTGTTCCCGCCCGATCCGGCGAAAAAGCCCGTGCGCAGCCTGCCGGACAGCCCCTATCTGCAGCCGAACCAGTACCGCCCGCTGGCCACGATCGATATCTCCAACGCCAGCCTGCTGAGCCGCAGCGGCATCGCCGCGGTGCCGATCTCGGACGCGGTGATGCCGACGATCAACTCGCTGCCGCTGGCCCTGGTCACCGCAGCCAATGACAGCGGCGACGGCCTGGCGCTGCTGCTGTGCTGCGAGGGCGAGTACGGCTGGGAAGTGCGCGCCGATCAGTTCGCGCTGCGCCTGGACCCGAACGGCGGCTACCCGGATCCCAACGTCGACGCCAATACGCTGACGTCCGCCGTCTTCGTCGCGCAATACGGCGTGCCGCTGGCCAACAGCGAAGTGACGCTGAGCGAGACCTGGATCGGGCCGCAGGTGGACAGCGGCGACTGCCCGACCGACAACCCGCCGCAGACCACGCCGAAGGCCGCGCCGCCGACCACCAATCTGCCGCAGGAGCAGATACGCTTCACCCAGGATGCCGCCGGCACCGACGGCTACGGCCGGATCAACCTGACCATCACCGGCCCCAAGGCGCTGGGTTATCCTCGCGGCTATCTGGACGGCCAGCTGTTCAACTACAGCTACAACTTCTCCGAGAACTCGGTCCACGGCAAGCCGACGGTGCAGCAGACATTCGACCAGTACGCCATCGTCGTGCGCTCCAGCTACACGGCGCCGTCGCCGGTCAACTGGAGCGACGTCCAGCCGATACTGCAGCAGTACGCCAATCTATACCCGGTGATGAGCCAGGGCCTGTTCGACTTCTCGCAGCAGGAACAGGCCGACGCCAACGCCTTCATCCTGAAATTCGTGCTCGACAAACCCGACGACGATCCCGACCAGATGCCGGTCACCCGCGACCTGTCCAGCAGCAAGCGGCGCGCGCTGGTGAACTACTTCGACCAGGTGCTGCAACAGCAGGGGCGGCCGAAAAGCATGCTGGAGATGTTCGGCAAGCGCTGCCCGACCCGCGGCGGCGGCGCCAGGGGCGACGCGTTGCAGGGCGCCCACGCCGCGGACTTCGTCAAGGGCGGCAAGCGCTGAGGCGCGCCCTCCACTCCATTCGAGAAAGGCAAGAATATGCTGCGCATCAAGCAAAGCGTCATCGACCAGCTGAAGAGCAATCCCTGTAGCGCCGAATTGAAAAAGGCGCTGACCACCGCGGTCGAGCTGGAATTCTCCACCATCCCGCCGTATCTGACCGCGCTGTTCTCCATCATGCCCGGCAGCAACGGCGCGGCGGCGGCGCTGATCCAGTCGGTGGTGACCGAGGAAATGCTGCACATGACGCTGGCGGCCAATATCCTGATCGCCCTCGGCGGCAATCCCGACATCGTCGCCATCGGCAAATCGCTGAGCTATCCGGGACCGCTGCCGGCCAAGATAGACAACGACCTGCAGGTCACGCTGGCTGCGCTGTCCAGGCCGCAGCTGAAAAACGTGCTGATGGCCATCGAGCGCCCGGCCACCGGCGAAGGGGAGATACTGCCCGGCGAGACGGTGCCGGAACCGACGCCCGAAAAGCCCGGCGAGTTCGCCTCGATAGGCAAGTTCTACCAGGCGGTGCTGGCGGCGCTGGCCGTGGCCGCCGAGCTGGACCCGGAACTGTTCGCCCACCCGCGCCAGCAGCAGCAAGTCGATATCGGCAAATGGTTCCCGCCGGTCAGGACCGCGCCGGCCAACGGCTATATCGTCGATCTGAAAAGCGCCGCCCAGGCGATAGAAACCATCGTGCTGCAGGGCGAAGGCATAGACTTCGCCAAGCTCTCGCTGCCGACCGACGGCGACGGCAGCTACGCGCACTACTTCAAGTTCGGCGAGATCTACCACGGCCGCGCGCTGGTGCCCGACGTCGAGGCGGTGTCCGGCTGGTCCTACCGCGGCAAGCCGGTGCCGCTGGACGGCGAGCGCATCTACAACTTCCTGTCCAACGCGGCGGTCAGCGACTACATCCCCGGCACGCCGGCCTCTCTGGCGGCGCAGCGCTTCTACGACGCCTACCTCTTGCTGCTGAACAGCCTGAACAAGGTGTTCAACGGCCAGCCGGCGATGCTGGACAAGGCATTGGGCCTGATGTACCAGCTGAAGCTGCAAGCGCAGCAGGTGGCACAATGCAGCGTCGGCGGCAACGCCTCCAATCTGGTCGCGGCGCCGCCGTTCATGCTCAGCCATTGATCCGGCCGCATCGATAAAGCCGAATAGGAAGGGGCCGCCGGCCCCTTCGTTTTATCCGGAATCAAACCGGCACTGGAATGGCTGACAAAAATCCGTTTCCCGCCTGAGCCAAGGCGCGCCGGCTCAGGCCGTACTTGAGTACGCCAAGTCGGCGCAACGCCGCGTCAGGAATTTTATTAGCGGTCCTTATTCGACGCCGGCCCGGAATAAGAAAGATATTGGCGCCGCCGGCCGATCTGAAACCGTAAATTCCAGCAAAAAGCCCGGTTCTGAAAGTTTGCGCTTTTCAGCTTATGATACAAAAACGATGCCGGCATTCTTGGGCCGCCCGAAAAATAAGGTCCGCCGCCGGAAAAGGCTCTGAAAGGCTTTGATTAAACAAAGAGGCCAGGCCATATGGCAACTCAGATACTAATCGATCTGTTTGGCGAGGTTGCCCTGTTGATGTGGGGCATCCACATGGTGCATACCGGCATCTTGCGCGTATTCGGCAGCCAGCTTCGCCTGTTTCTCGGCAGAAGCCTGCGCAATCCGCTTCGGGCCTTCCTGTCCGGCCTCGGCATTACCACGCTATTGCAAAGCAGCACCGCCACCGCGCTGATGCTGGGCGCCTTCGCCGCCGGCGGCATCGTCGACCTGGCCCCGTCATTGGCCGTCATGCTGGGCGCCAATGTCGGCACGACGCTGATCGTGCAGGCCTTGTCGTTCAATATCACCCTGGTCTTTCCGCTATTGATCCTGGTCGGCGTCACCGCCTTCCGACGCAGCGCGCGCGCCCGCACCCGCGATCTGGGACGGGTCGGCATCGGCCTGGGCCTGATGCTGCTGGCCCTGCACCTGATACTGGAAACGGTCCAGCCCATCGAGGCCTCGCGCACGCTGAGAACGCTGCTGGGGGACATCACCAGCGATCCGGCGCTGAACCTGCTGATCGCCGCGCTGTTCTCGCTGGCCGCCCACTCCAGCGTGGCGTCGATGCTGTTCATCATGTCGCTGGCCGGCGCCGGCGTGCTGTCGCCGACCATCACCGTCGCCATGGTGCTCGGCGCCAATCTCGGCAGCGCGATCAATCCGGTGCTGGAGGGCAATCGCGACGATCCGGCCCAGCTGCGCATGCCGATAGGCAATCTGCTGAACCGGCTGGCCGGATGCGCGCTGGCGCTGCCCTTCCTCGGCGACATCCAGCGCGCGATCCTCAGCGTCGACCCCGATCCGGGCCGCCTGGCGGCGCATTTTCACCTGCTGTTCAATCTGGCGATGTCGGTGCTGTTCATCGGCCTGCTGCCGGCGCTGTCCAGGCAGCTGGTCAAATGGCTGCCGGCCCACACCGCCCAGGACGAGCCGTCCCGTCCGATGTACCTGGATCCGGCCATGCTGGGCAGGCCGACGCTGGCGCTGACCAACGCGGCGCGCGAGGTGCTGCGCATGGCCGACATGCTGACGCTGATGCTGCGCAACTCGCAGGCGGTCTTCCGCGAGGAGGACCGCAATATGGTGGGCCAGGTGCGCGCGATGGACAATCAGCTGAGCCAGCTGCACGGCGCCGTCCAGCGCTATCTGGCGGCGCTCAGCCCCTATTCGCTGGACCAGGAGAAATTGCACCGGGTCGGTGAGCTCCTCCATTTCGCCGGCGTGCTGCAGCATATCAGCGAAATGGTCGACCGCAATCTGATGGCCAGCGCCAACCGGCTGCTGAAACAGCAGCTGACGCTGTCGGAAGACGAGCTCTCCGACATCGAGGAAGGGCTGGGCCGCCTGCTGGGCCACCTGCACCTGGCGGTCACCATCCTGATGTTCGGCGACGCGAGCTCGGCGCATCAGTTGCTGAGAGAAAAGGCCGGCATGCGCGAGATGGAGATGAACGCCGCCGAGCGCCAGTTCAAGCAGATCCGGGCGGGCCATACCGGCGACCTGGAAGCCAGCAATCTCTACCTCGAGACATTGCGCGTGCTCAAGCGGATAGATTCCTATCTGACCGGCACCGCCTACCCGCTGCTGGAACAGCGCGGGGAGTTGCCGGCCGATCGGCTGGCGCCGTCGTAAAGCCGTTCGCGCGTCGCGCGCCTCATTCAATCGCGTCCGCGAAGCCGCGTTCGTACAGAAAGTCGGCATGCCGGGGCGGGCATCGGGTCCGGGCCCACTCGTCCAGCATCTCCCATTTGACGGCGTCCAGCCGCTCGAGGATTGCCTCCTCGTGCGGATCAGGACAGGTCAACTCCAGTCGATGGCCGCTCGGATCGAAAAAGTAGATCGAGTGGAACATCCGGTGGTCTACCACGCCCAGCACATCGACGCCGTTGGCCTGCAGATGCGCCTTGCACGCCAGCAGCACGGCGCGGTCCCGGACCCTGAAGGCGATATGTTGCACCCAGTCCGGCGTATTCGGATCCGGCACCCGTTCCGCTCGGGCCGGCAACTCGAAAAAGGCCAGCATATTGCCGTCGCCGGCGTCGAGAAAGACATGGATGTACGGATCGCTCTCCCCGGTAGACGGCACCGCATCCCCCGCCACCGCCAGCACGAAATCCATGTTCAGCATCCGCCGGTACCACAGCACGGTCTCCCTGGCGTCGCGGCATCGGTAGGCCACGTGGTGGATATGATCGATTTTCATCATGCCGTCCCTCCGGAAGGCTAACGGAACCGCTCGGCTGAGGCCGCGCGGAAGCCGGCGCCGAAGCGCGCGTTTCACATCGGCCGCTCTCCGGCGTCGACGGAACGGCTCGCCTGCGCCGCGGAACTGGACGCGACGAACCACAACGCGCCGATCAGCGCGAGATTCTTCAGGAAATGATTCAGCTGATTGCTGAACTCGGCCGGAGATTCCGCCGACCAGAAGGCGTGGAACATCACGGTGGCGGGAATCAGGAACAAGGCGAGCAGGCGCGCGGCCCATGACACTCGCCAGCCGTATGCCAGCGCGCTGCCGCACCCGATCTCGAGACAGATCGCCGCGACGGTCAGCAGTGACGCGAAAGGCAGACCCATCGCGGCCAGCCTGCCTGCGACGCCGGCGAAATTGGCCAGCTTGAGCAGGCCGGCGACCAGGAACAGCAGCGCCAGCAAGGCGCGCCCGGCGACGAGGCCGACAGATGATTGCTGAGAAGCTTGGGAAATGTGCATTGCTCACCTCGGCGATTGCGGGCTCCAAGAGCCTGTTCAAGGTCTTTTCGCGACAGCAGATGGCCAACAGCATAGCATCCGGATGAAATGATTTAAACAGTTTAAATGAAATTATTCTGGCCAGAATGAAAGCCCCCGCGCGGCGGGATGCGATGCAGGGCCGGCACGCATCGACGGCCTGCCGGGAGCGTCGCCCGGCGACCTCGTGCGGCAGTCAGCGGCTCAAGCGGCCCGCTGAAGCAGAAGATCGAACTGCGCGACGCCAGCCGGCTCGATCATGTGGACGAAGAGGCCGGCGATGACGACAAGCGGGCGTCGCCGCCGTGCCCTCAGCCCCGGCGGCTTTTTCACGCTCAGACCAGGAAGGACGCCGCCATGTCCTTGTCGCCGTGGCCGGCTTCCATCGCGCGCTGGAAGCGCCGCAGGCCCGCCGCCGCACAATCGAGCGCCACCCCAGCCTCGGCCGCCGCCGCCAGGATCAGCTCCGCATCCTTGGCCGCGTTGTCCACGGTAAAACTGACCGTGTAGTCGCCGGCCAGCATCGCCTTGCCCTTGGCCTGCAGATAGAGGCTGTCCAGCGGGCCGCCGGCCACCGCGTCCAGCACCAGCGCCGGATCCAGGCCCAAGCCGCGCGCCAGCGCCAGGCTTTCCGCCGCGCCGTGGGTCAAGGCCAGCGCCCAACTGTTCAAAGCCAGCTTCAGCCGGCTGGCGTCGCCCGGCTGCTCCGATACCCAGATGGTGCGACGGCCGATCGCGTCGAATACCGCTTGCGCCTGCCCGCGACACGACTGCGGCCCGGATGCCAGCATCAGCAACTGGCCGGCCTCGGCCGGCTGGCGCGTACCCAACAGCGGCGAGTCGTAGAAAACCAGCCCGCGCTGGCTTGCCCAAGCGCTGAGCTCGGCCGTCGCTTGCAGGCCGACGGTAGCCAATTGCAACCATACTTGGCCGGGCACGAGACCGACTTCAGCCTGGCGCATGACATCCGCCACAGCGGCGCCGTCTTTGCCTATGGTGATGATCAAGCTGGCTCCGCGCACGGCGTCTTCAACGCAGACGTCCGCCTTCACGCCATCGGCGACCAGCGCCTGCGCTTTGGCTGGCGTGCGGTTCCAGGCGTGCACGTCGAAACCTTTTCGGGCGAGGTTGCGGGCGACGGCGGCGCCAATGATGCCGGTGCCAAGCACGGCGATATGGGAGATGGGTTTCTCTGTCATGCGGACTCTCCAGTCGACTTGGGATTTGGATTGGTACTGCGGCCAGCTGATGCTTCTGATCACATGCGGACTCAGCGCCCGGTCTGCAATGCCCACAGCTTGGCATACTGGCCATTCAAATGGACGCTGTTGCATAAATCCTAGGCAGTGCGAGCTTCCCCTTTCCCCAAACGGATTTACGCCACCGCCACCGTGCATGGACGGGCCGGCATGCTGAAGCGGTTCAAGATGGTGGCACGCACTTGCAGTTCTGCCACTTGACCATCGAAACGCCGGGCCGTCACCCTTTCCCCCAACCGTTTGAGGCAATACATCTTGGTTTCCACCAGACTGCGGCGATGGTAGTCGCTCCAGCGTTTCCAGATCGCCATACCTAATCGTTTGGTGGCCCGCAGAATCTCGTTTCGCGCCAGTACGCCCAGTGAAATGCCTTGCCATGGCCTCGCGTTCTTGCGCGTTGGAATGCACCCGATTGCGCCCCGCGCGGCAATCGCCTCATGACACGTCTGAGTATCGAAAGCTCCGTCGCCACTCACGCAGGCTATTGGCTCATCGGTGGGGATTTGCGCCAAGAGCGGAGGCAGCATTTGCGCATCGCCCTGACGATTGTCCGTGACTTCAATGGCGCGGATTTGCAGGGTTTCCGCATCGATGCCCAGATGCAGCTTGCGCCATTGCCGGCGATATTCCGCGCCGCGCTTCTTGGTTTTCCACTCACCTTCGCCCAGCATCTTGATGCCTGTGCTATCCACCAGCAGATACAGCGCGCCGGAGCTTTTCTGGTAGGGAATCTGGACCTGCAGCGTCTGCTGCCGCCTGGATAATGTGCTGTAGTCGGGGACTCGCCAGTCCAGGCCCGCCAGCTTGAACAGGCTTTGAATGAAACCGATGGTCTGCCTCAATGGCAGTCCAAATAGGTTCTTGATGGTCAAACAGAATGGAATGGCGGGGTCGCTATAGGTCTGCGTCCGTCCACGCTTGCCTCGCGGGGTCGCCTGTCATGACATACTCGTGTCCAGCCAGACGGATAGAGAGCCACGCTGGATCAGAGCTGGGTTGTAGGCCTTCCAGTTGGTGGTTCGGTAGCGTTTCGGAGTGGGCTTGGTCATGCCGCTATCTTACCAAGCCGCTGCGTTGGCGGATTTGTGCAACAAAGCCTCTGATGCCCGGACGGTCTGCCGATGGTGATCAGCAGTAAAGCCATCGCTCTTGATGACGTTGCACGACGTCATCGCACAGAGGCCCTGCCAGACATCAGGACGATGTGATTTTACCTTCAGCAGGCTCGCATAGGCTTTTCGAGCTCTCATCCCTCCGTAAACGATATACGCATCGATTGGCCCCGTGTTGCAGATACTCCTCGCGGCTGACTTCGGCCCAGCCACGCATCAGCGTCTGGAACTGAGCCAGCTCCGAAGCGCAGAAACCCTGGCATGTGGACGCGGCGGCGCAGATCGGGCAGTGGTCCTCGATCAACAGCAAGTCGTCGCCATCGTGCTCCACCCGAGCCATGTATCCCTCCTCGGTGCGCAAATCGGCAAGACGCGTCACCCGATCGATCAGCTTGGTGCAGGACGAGAGCTGTGCACGGTACTCATCCAACTGTTTCGCGCTACGACTCTCCACGATGCGTTGTACGCCGGCCTCGCCGAAGACCTGAGTAATCATCTGGATGAGCTGTACCGTGAGTTGTGCGTGTGTATCGGGGAAGCGGGCGTGACCCGCTTGCGTTAAACGCCATAACTGTTTGGGTCGGCCAACGCCTGTGCTCGATCGCTCGCCTTCAACGATCCCCTGCTCGACCAGCCTGGTCAAGTGCTGGCGTACCGCTTCGGAAGATACGCCCAGCACTTGCGCCAATGCGCTGGTGCTGCTGGCGCCATGCGTCTTGATGTGCATCAGCAGCTGGTCGATCGCACGAGGAGGCGAATTATCAAAGTTTTTTCTTGCGTAACTCATGGGACCTCGATAATATTGCAAGTATATTCTTGCATTATACATCATGAACCATACGTGGCTCAAAGGCATTTCAGAAAGGCGAAGCTATGCATAGCAAGAGATCTACACTTGACTACTTACTGTTGCTGGGTGTCGGAATGGTTTGGGGCGGACAGTTCCTGTTCAATGCCAAAGCCGTCGAATACTTCCCCCCCATCACGGTGGCGGCTGGACGCGTATTGATTGGCGCGCTGACCCTGTCCCTCCTGTCTCTCTTCATCCCGGAAAAAACGCCAGAGCCCTCCCAACGTTCCACTATTTCAATCGGTTTGTTGTTCGCAGGGGTTGCGGTGTTGGAAGCTGTGCTACCGCTGTTTCTGATCGTATGGGGTCAGCAACATGTCGATAGCAGCGTGACTGCCGTATTGATTGGCAGCGTGCCCATTCTTACCCTGATTTTTTCTGCATTCTTGAGTAAGAATAGTAAGTTCAGCATAAATTCCGCCATGAGCGTAGTGCTTGGATTTATTGGAATAGTCATCTTGGTCAATCCCAATACCAGTGGCTTGAATGCTGATACTCTAATTTACGAAATTGCCATTTTTGCTGGAGCAGTTAGTTTTGCACTCAGTTTGATTCTATTCGAAAAATTACCGCATGGCACTCCGATCCGCACTGCAAGAATCATCCTGTCAGTTGCATCCGTTCCGTTGTTGGTTGCCTCTCTGTTGCTGGATAAACCTTGGACTTTGAATTGGGCAATCGGAGGCATCGTCGCTCTCATGGTATTGGGCATAGCAGGATCAGCCCTCGCTTATCTTCTATATGCAACGCTGGTTCAGCGTACCGGTCCAGTATTTACCTCGATTTCCAATTTCATCGTACCGATGGTCGGCGTGATATTGGGTGTTCTGGTGCGCGGCGAGCAATTTGGTACTAAAGAGTGGTTGGCACTGGCATGTATTATTGCAGCACTGGCGGTCAACGAAATTAAAACACTCATCAAACCCAAACTGGTTTAAGGAGCAACATCATGAACAACCGTCAAAAACTAGTGATTATTCCCGGCTGGAGCAATGCGGGTAATAAAATGTGGAAGCATCAGCTGCCATATTTACAAGAACATTATGATGTTGAAACCATTGTTGTTTCAAATAAAACTACGGTTAGTGAAATGGCCGATGAAGTTTTAAGACGGACACCGGACACCTTCCTCCTATTGGGTCACTCGCTCGGCGGTCTGATTGCTCAAAATGTAGCACTTAAAGCTCCTCATCGCGTGAAACGACTCATGCTTGTGGGTACCTTTCCTGGTAATACGCCAGTCGAGCAGCGGGCCTTCTTTGAAACCGGCATGCTGAAACCACTATTGGATGGTTCGATAGCGCAACACTGGGAACAGCTGAACAAGGCATGCGTGGCGCCGACCCGGGAAAATGATCAAGATTTGTTGCAGGAATTACTTGAGTGCCAGGGTTTGTCAGTCGAAGGGTTGATCAATCAAACCAGAGTGCTGATGGATGCTCGAGATATTTCCAATCAACTTTCCGCCCTGACCATGCCAACGCTCATTCTGTATGGGCGTCAAGATCAGTTTTTTTCTCTGGAAATGCAGCACTTGATGATGGAGAAACTACCCAATGCCCAACTTTCTATCATAGAAGAGTGCGGTCACCTGCCCCCACTGGAACAGCCGGAAATGGTCAGCCATTTACTGACGCAATGGCTTGAATCAAATCGGGAATCGAATCTAATCGATAAGAAAGAGAAACAGCAATGATGAAATCTCTGACCAATTTGTTTGTGGCGTTTGCCATTTCAGCCACCATGATTCCTCGCATTGCCCAAGCGGGCCCGGAGGATCAGCTTCTGAAGATCTCGTATCTCGACGGAAAACTGCCCACTGTCGGGGTGGATAATGTTAATAAAGTTTTAGCGCCGATTGGCGTTCATATTAGCCTAGTGTCAACCCCAGCCGAGGCGATTCCTTTCATTGAGGCTTCCAAGACACGGGCACTGACCAAAGATGAAGAGCAACGTTTCATGGCACTCTTCTCACTAAATCGCAGGCAGTTGCTGGAAGAGATTTTCAAAGCTGGGCGCCAACCAGAAGTTCATCGCGGCGGCTATCTTACGACGTCCGACATCGGCGACACACCCTATCCCAAAATATACGATATGAAAGCCATTCATGCTGGTACTGCCAGCACCCTTCGCACAGCCCTGGCTAAATACGGCAAATTACACGTCAACACTTCAGATGACGGCTTCGGCCTTGATGAACTCATGACTGTCGTGTCTGGCGGACCGTGGGTCTGGTTTTTCCGCTTGCAGGATGGCGAGATTGTGAAACTATCTGTCGGTCCTGTACACGTCGGAGAAAAAGCTTTTCGTATCAGCTACCCCGGCCTGTTCCCACACGGTGCATTCATCAATGCTCCCTATGGACTGACCGTGGCATATGCAATCGGACCGAAGAATTTCCACATGCGCTACGATGATCCGAGCGTTGTCGGAGCTGACATCCTGGGAACCAACCCCTGGATTGACTTCACAGGTTCCACACCACAATTGCGGCACTAAGATCCGCTAAAAACCTACGCTGTGGCATGAATCTGCTTTAGGAAAAACCATTCTGCCCTGGACTGAAAAAACAGAGGCCAACAGATTCCATCCATATAAAAATCGAATTCCTATTTCGAACAAGATTAAACTATGCCTGAGGTCTTCGATTTATCCGAACAAGATGCTGCATTTCTACAGAACACCATAACTGGTCTTTCTGTGATTGCAGCAGCTGTTCCTGATCTTATTATAGGGGTGAAAGGTCTGAACTCGGCCCACCTCTACTGTTCACCGAACTATTTGATCCTATTAATAGAGCAGCGCGACGACGACAAAATCGCATTGAGCTTGCCGCGAGAGGAATGCTGGTCCCCCGGTCATCCGGTGCAGTCCGGATCGTTGGACGGTTCCACTCGTTATCAACACTCCAGGATAGCGATGATGAACTCAAGATCTGGCGTGCGGTCTCCTGCTCACTTTTCGCTTTGAGCTTATTTTAATGGCAGTGACGATTAAATGCACAATGCGGCTCATGGCAAGGCGGTGTTGATCAAGTGCATATCACACATCCAGATGCCATCGTGCCAAGAATGCTTTGCCCTGCGATTTCCTTACCGATAACGCGCAAAGACAAAGGGGCCTTAGGCCCCTTTGTCTTTCTCGGACTCTGAAAAATTTATCAGATCCGACCAACTTTATTCTCGCGGCTCACAGAGGACGCAAAACCGGCTTACTCCACCGTCACGCTCTTGGCCAGGTTCCTCGGCTTGTCCACGTCCGTGCCGCGTGACAGCGCCACGTGATAGGCCAGCATCTGCACCGGTATCGTGTGGACGATGGGGCTGAGGATGCCGACGTGGCGCGGCGTGCGGATCACGTGCACGCCGTCGGATTCGTGGAAGTGGCTGTCGGCGTCGGCGAACACGAACAGCTCGCCGCCGCGGGCGCGCACTTCCTGCATATTCGACTTCACCTTCTCCAGCAGCGCGTCGTTCGGCGCGATCACCACCACCGGCATGTTCTCGTCGACCAGCGCCAGCGGGCCGTGCTTCAGCTCCCCGGCCGGATAGGCCTCGGCGTGGATGTAGGAGATTTCCTTCAGCTTCAGCGCGCCTTCCAGCGCGATCGGATAATGCAGGCCGCGGCCGAGGAAGAGCGCGTCGTCCTTGGCGGCGAAGCGCTCCGACCAGGCCTTGATCTGCGGCTCCAGGTTCAGCGCGTGCTGCACGCTGCCCGGCAGGTGGCGCAGCTCGTCCAGGTATTGGGCCTCGTCGGCGGCCGTCACCTTGCCGCGCGTCTTGCCCAACGTCACCGCCAGCGCGAACAGGCCGACCAGCTGGGTGGTGAAGGCCTTGGTCGACGCCACGCCGATCTCGGCGCCGGCGCGGGTGTAGAACACCAGCTCGCTGGCGCGCGGAATCGCCGATTCGCGCACATTGCAGATCGACAGCGCGTGCTGGTGGCCCAGTTCTTTCGCGTACTTCAGCGCCTCCATCGTGTCCAGCGTCTCGCCGGACTGGGAGATGGTGACGACCAGGTGCCTCGGGTTGGCGAAGGCGTCGCGGTAGCGGTATTCGCTGGCGATTTCCACATCGCACGACAGGCCGGCGATGCTTTCGATCCAGTACTTGGCGGTCAGGCCGGCGTAGTAGCTGGTGCCGCAGGCCAGGATCTTGACGCCTTCCAGCTGCGGCAGGATGCCGGCCGCGGCGTCGCCGAACAGCTCGGGGTTGAAGCCGCAGTCCTGCACCGCTTCTATGGTGTCGGCCAGCGCCTTCGGCTGCTCGTGGATTTCCTTCTGCATGAAGTGGCTGTACGGGCCCAGCTCCAAGGAGGCCAGCGAGACGTCGGACAGGTGCACCGGCCGCTCGATGGCCTGGTCGTGCTTGTCGACCAGCGTGACGCCGTCGCGGGTCAGGCGGCCGATGTCGCCCTCTTCCAGGAAGATCACGCGGCGGGTGGCCGACAGGATGGCGGAGACGTCGGAGGCGATGAAGTTCTCGCCGTCGCCCAGTCCCACCAGCAGCGGGCAGCCCATGCGGGCGCACACCAGCTCGTCCGGGCGGTCCAGCGCGATCACGCCGATCGCGTAGGCGCCGGTCAGTTCGCGCGTGGCCTTCTTCACCGCGTCGAACAGGCTGTCGCCGGCCTGGTAGTAGTGATGCACCAGGTGGGCGATCACTTCGGTGTCGGTCTGCGACTCGAAGGCGTAGCCCAGGCCCTTCAGGCGCAGGCGCTGCTCCTCGTGGTTTTCGATGATGCCGTTGTGCACGACGGCGATCTTGTCGAAGGAGACGTGCGGGTGGGCGTTGTACTCGGTCACGCCGCCATGGGTGGCCCAGCGGGTATGGCCGATGCCGAGCCGGCCATGCAGGCCTTCCTCGGCGGCGGCGCCTTCCATCTCGGCCACGCGGCCGACGCGGCGCACGCGGCGGATTTCGTCGCCGGCCAGCACGGCCACGCCGGCCGAATCGTAGCCGCGGTATTCCAGCCGCTTCAGGCCGTCCACCAGAACCGGAACCACATCACGCGCCGCGATGGCGCCAACGATGCCGCACATTACTTTCTCCTAGAACTATCTTGATTGGTGGGCGCGCAAATCAGCGTCACGCCCTTCGCTTGAATCTGTTTCCCGGCCTCCTCGGAGAGGCCATCGTCGGTCACCAGCGTGTGCACGCGTTCCCACGGCAGCTCGAGATTGGGGATGCGGCGGCCTATCTTTTCCGACTCCACCATCACGATCACTTCGCGCGCCACTTCCGCCATCACGCGCGACAGACCGACCAGCTCGTTGAAGGTGGTGGTGCCGCGGGCCAGGTCTATGCCGTCGGCGCCGATGAACAGCTGGTCGAAATCGTAGGAACGCAGCACCTGCTCGGCCACCTGGCCCTGGAAGGACTCCGAATGCGGGTCCCAGGTGCCGCCGGTCATCAGCAGGATCGGTTCGTTTTCCAGTTCGCGCAGCTGTCCGGCCACGTTCAGCGAATTGGTCATCACCACCAGGCCGCGCTTGTTGCCGAGCAGCGGGATCATCGCGCTGGTGGTGGTGCCGCTGTCTATGATCACGCGGTTGTGGTCGCGGATGCGCTCGGCCGCCGCGCGCGCGATCGCCTGCTTTCGCTTCGAAACCTGGACGAGGTCCGGCTCCGCCATCATCTCGCTGGGCAGCGACACCGCGCCGCCGTAACGGCGCAGCAGCAGGCCTCCGGTCTCCAGCAGCGCCAGGTCCTTGCGTATCGTCACTTCCGAAGTCGCAAAGCGCTGGGTCAGCTCTTCGACGCTGACCTCGCCCCTTTCCTGCACCAGCGCGGCAATCGCATGGCGGCGCTGCTGAGTGTTTCGTTTCGTCATAACAAGTTTCGTTTCGAAAGTTTTGTGATGATAATCGCCGGCCAGGCGAAAGACAAGACCCGCCGCGCGGGCAAACGAAACAGAGCTGTCTGATTTTGCGCGGCCCGGCGGCTCCCGCCGTCCGCCGGCGCGCATCGTCCGGTTTGACGATACCCCGACAAAGGACGACGACATGGCTTCATCGACGGACAGGCCGGTTTTCTTGCACGCCGTCAACGCTGACAGCGAAACCCGGGTCTGCGATCTGGATATGGCGGCCTTGCGCGCGGCCTTCTTCCCTCCCCGCGGCGCGGAGGCGCCGCCGCTGACGCTGAACCTGTCCGCCGAGCTCGCGCTGACGCTGCGGACGGTGTCGGTGAAACCGGTCGGCGCCGGCGGCGCGGTCTGGCGCGGCGGCTTGCCCGGCATGCCCGATGTGCGCGCCTATCTGGCCGCGATGGGCTTGGACGGGAGCGGCGACGCCCCGCCCGTCGTCTCCGGCTGCGTGATGCTGAACGGACGCGATTACGCGATCCGTCCCGAGACCGGCGGCAGGGTTCGCATCGCGCGCGTCCGCCGCGCGCCGGGCTTCTGCGGCGGCGCCCTGGTTCCGGATACGGCGCCGGCGGACGCCGGCGATATCGATATCGAGCAGGCAGACGAGGAAGCAGGCACCGCCGTCATCCACGTGCTGGCGCTGTATCCGCCGGATATCCGGATAGGCGGGGTCGGCGGCGAGGCCGCTGTCGCGGCGGCGATGGCGGTGGCCAGGACGCAGACCAACGAGGCCTTCCTGCACAGCGGCATAGACGCGCGCGTCGAAATCACGGTCCGGGCCTTGCCGTCGCTGCCGCACGTCGATGTCGTGGCCCTGCTGGCCGCGGTGACCGGAAAGCCGGGAGGCCCGCTGTGGAACGAGGTGTCGGCCGCGCGCGACCAGGCGCGGGCGGCCGTGGTCGCGCTGCTGACCGATCAGGCCAGACCGAACGACTTCGGCCTGGTGATGGGCAAGGCCGCCAGCATTCCCGAACCGCCGCGGCGCGATGCGTCTGATCTGCTGCGCGCGACGTTCGCGATAGTCGTCGACGGCGACAGCCGCTACACCTTCAGCCATGAACTCGGGCATTTGCTGGGCGGCAAGCACGACAGGCTGACCCAGCCCGGCCGCGGCCCCTTCTCCCCGCAATACGACTATGTCCGGGGCCATGTTCCGGCCGACAAGTCATTCGTCACGGTGATGGGTTATGAAGACGAGGGCCTTTCCCGCGTGCCGGCCTACTCCGCCGCCGACCGGAGCTGGAACGGCAAGGCGCTGGGCATTCCGCTCGGCCAGCCCGACGCCGCCGATGCCGCGCGTTTCTTCCGCCTCAGCACCCAGGTGGTCGCGCGCTACCGCGGTGCCAGCGCGCCGCTCAGGGATGTGGTGGCGTTGGAGCTGTCGGTCGACCCGGCGCTGGGCGGCACCGCCACGCCCGGCATGCTGGGTCCCTATGCCAGGGGCAGCCTGGTATCGGTCACCGCCACACCGCGCGTCGGCTACCGCTTCGCCCGCTGGATGCTGGATGGACGGGACGCCGGCTCCGATCCGCATATCACGGTCTCGATGGAACAGGCGCACGCGCTGGCGGCTGTGTTCGTCGACGGCGACCAGTGGTGCCGGCTGGAGGTGGCGCCGCTGCCCGCCGACGCCGGCGGCCGGATCGTCCTGACGCCGCCGGGCCCCGCCTACCTTCCGGGAAGCATGGTCAACGTGGAATTGACGGCCTTGGCGCCCGGCCATGCGCTGGAGCAATGGCGGCTGGACGGACAGCCGGTCGGCGGCGAGGCGTCGCTGGCGCTGCGCATGGAGCGGGCCCATCACCTGGAGGCGAAGCTCAGGGACAACCGGACGCTGAGCCGGCTACGCGAGGACCAGATCCTGGAGGCGGACGGCGAACGGCGGCTGACGGTGCGCGTGCTAGACAAGACGAACGGCGCGCCGCTGCCGGAGCAATGGATCGCGTTCAGCCTGCCCCGCGCGCCGAAGGGAACGCGGCTGAAAGGCGAACCCCGGGTGCGGACCGACGCAGAAGGCTACGCGCACGCGACGCTGCAAACCGGCAGCGAGCTGGGCGCGGTGCAGGTGGACGCGCGGCTGTCGACCGGCGCGGCGGTCCGCTTCGATTTCGAGATCGCCGGCAGGGTCCTGGTCATCACCGGCGGCAACAAGCAGTCGCTGTTCAGCGGCGACACGCCGGCGCCGCTGCGGGTCCAGGTCCGCGAGATGGGCCGGCCGGTCGGCGCCGGCACCCAGGTGACCTTCGTGCTGGCCGCCGCGGGTCCCGGACTGTTGTTGCCCGACACCCATGCGACGACAAACAGCCAGGGCGAGGCCAGCATCCAGTTGAGCGGCCGGATCCGGCCCCCGGGACACGCCATCATCGGCGCGGCCGCCGAGGGGGCGCACGAGCCGGTGCTGTTCGATGTCTGGGCGGTCGAGAATCGCTCGCTGGAAATCGCGCCCAAGCTGCTCCGGCTCAAGGTCGGAGACTCCGCCCGCCTGACGGCCATGGTGCAGGACGACGGCCATCTCGGCCGCCATGTGCCGGTCCGCTTCTCGCTGGACGCCGGAACGACGGGACTGACGCTGCCGACCGGCAGCGTGCCGACCGACGACGACGGCAAGGCGGTGATCCACACCACGGCGGCGACCGCCGGCGGCACCGCCAGGATCACCGTGGTCGCGGCGCACGCCGACGGCGGCTCGCCGGCGCAGACTTGCGAGCTGCATGTCCGCGGGTGAAGGGAAGCGCAATGGGAAACGGCATCCGCGAAGCGGATGCCGTTTTGCCTAGCCGGGCCGGCGGACTCGCCGCCGCCTGCGATCAGGACTTCTTCTGCGGCCGCTTCCAGCCGGCGACCGTCACCTGGCGCGCGCGCGCCACCGTCAGCGCGCCTGCCGGCGCATCCTTGCTGATCACCGAGCCCGCGCCTATCGTGGCGTCGCTTTCCAGCGTCACCGGCGCCACCATCAGCGTGCCGGAACCGACGAAGACATTGTCGCCTATCACGGTCCTGGACTTGTTGACGCCGTCGTAATTGCAGGTGACCGAACCGGCGCCGACATTGACCTTGCGGCCGATCTCGGCATCGCCGATATACGTCAGATGGTTGACCTTGGAGCCTTCGCCGATCACGCTCTTCTTCACTTCGACGAAGTTGCCGATATGCACATGGCCGGCCAGCTCCGCGCCCGGGCGCAGCCGCGCGTACGGGCCTATCCTGCACGCCTCGCCGACCACAGCGTCCTCCAGGTGCGAGAATGGCGCGATCTTGCTGCCGGCGGCGACGCGGACATTCTTCAGCACGCAATGGGCGCCGATCTCGACATTGTCGCCCAGCTCCACTCGGCCCTCGAACACGCAGCCGACGTCGATGCTGACGTCCATGCCGTGCTTCAGCTCGCCGCGGATGTCGATGCGCGCCGGATCGGCCAGCGTGACGCCGGCTTCCAGCAAGGCGCGGGCCTGGCCCAGCTGCAGAATGCGCTCCAGCTCGGCGAGCTGCAGCTTGTTGTTGACGCCGGAAGCCTCCCAGCTGGCGTCGACGCTGGCGCTGTCCACCGCCACGCCGTCGTTCACCGCCAGTTCCAGCACGTCGGTCAGATAATATTCGCCCTGGGCGTTGCCGTTGTTCAGCGCGGACAGCCAGCCGGCCAGGCGCGCGTTCGGCAGCGCCATCATGCCGGTGTTGATCTCGCGGATGGCCAGCTGTTCCGGCGTGCAATCCTTGTGTTCGACGATGGCTTTCAGCTTGCCGTCGGCGCCGCGCACCATGCGGCCGTAGCCAGTGGCGTCGGCCAGCACGTCGGTCAGCACCGCCATGCCTTGGCCCGCGGCATCCACCAGCTTTTGCAGCGTCGATGCCTTGGTCAAGGGCACATCTCCGTACAGCACCAGGGTCTTGCCGTCCGCCGGCAAGTGCGGCAGCGCCATCTTCAGCGCGTGGCCGGTGCCCAACTGCTCCGCCTGCTCGGCCCAGACGATGTCGGCATCCTGAATCCTGGCGCGCACCTGTTCGCCGCCGTGGCCGTACACCACCACCAGTCGGGACGGGTTCAGGGCCCGCGCGGTACGTATCACCCGCGCCAGCATCGGTTCTCCACCGATAGGATGCAACACCTTGGGCATAGAGGAGTACATGCGCTTGCCTTTGCCGGCAGCGAGAATGACGATGCTCAGACTATCCATGATAATTTTGCTTCACCAGAACGGAAAAAGGCTGCCACTTGCGTGGCAGCCTAGCACTATACACGATTACGTCTCGCGCAATCAGTGAGCGCGCCTCTTGAGGTAGTCCAGCGTCTTGAGCTCGGCAATCGCCACCGCCAGTGCGGCGTGGGCCTTGGCCGTGCTCGTGTCGTCGGTCGCGCGCTTGAGGGCATCCTCGGCAGCGCGTTTCGCCTCATTGGCGCGGGCCTCATCGAGATCCTCGCCGCGGATCGCCGTATCGGCGAGCACGGTGATCAGGCTCGGCTGCACTTCCATCATGCCGCCGGACACCGCCACCAGTACTTCTTCCTTGTTGCCCGGCACCTTCAGACGAAGCACGCCGGGCTTGATACGGGTCAGGAGCGGCACGTGTTGCGGGTAGACGCCGATCTCGCCTTCGGTGGCCGGCGCGACGACGAATTCCGCCTCGCCGGAGAAGATGAGTTGCTCGGTGCTAACCACTTCCACACGCATCTTGGACATCCGCCCTCTCCTTAGTTAAGGGTCTTGGCTTTCTCGGCAGCTTCTTCGATCGAACCAACCATGTAGAACGCTTGTTCCGGCAGGTGGTCGTATTCGCCAGCGAGAATGGCCTTGAAGCCCTTGATGGTTTCGCGCAGCGGCACGTATTTGCCCGGGGAACCGGTAAACACTTCGGCCACGTGGAACGGCTGGGACAGGAAGCGCTGGATCTTACGGGCGCGAGCCACGACCAGTTTGTCTTCCTCGGACAGTTCGTCCATGCCCAGAATCGCGATGATGTCGCGCAGTTCCTTGTAGCGCTGCAGGGTGGACTGCACGCCGCGGGCGACCGAGTAGTGCTCGTCGCCGACGACCAGCGGATCCAGCTGGCGCGAAGTGGAGTCGAGCGGGTCCACGGCCGGGTAGATACCCAGCGAGGCGATGTCGCGCGACAGTACCACGGTAGCGTCCAAGTGGGCGAAGGTGGTCGCCGGGGACGGGTCGGTCAAGTCATCCGCAGGGACGTACACGGCCTGGATGGAGGTGATGGAACCATCCTTGGTCGAGGTGATGCGTTCTTGCAGACGGCCCATTTCCTCGGCCAGCGTCGGCTGGTAGCCCACCGCGGACGGCATACGGCCCAGCAGAGCGGACACTTCGGTACCGGCCAGCGTGTAACGGTAGATATTGTCCACGAACAACAGAACGTCGCGGCCCTTGCCGTTTTCGTCCTTCTCATCGCGGAAGTGCTCGGCCATCGTCAGGCCGGTCAGGGCCACGCGCAGACGGTTGCCCGGCGGCTCGTTCATCTGACCGTAAACCATCGCCACCTTGTCCAGAACGTTGGAGTCCTTCATTTCGTGGTAGAAGTCGTTGCCCTCACGGGTACGCTCACCGACGCCAGCGAACACGGACAGACCCGAGTGGGCCTTCGCGATGTTGTTGATCAGTTCCATCATGTTGACGGTCTTGCCGACACCGGCGCCGCCGAACAGACCCACCTTGCCGCCCTTGGCGAACGGGCACAGCAGGTCGATCACCTTGATGCCGGTTTCCAGGATGTCGGAGGCGGCCGACAGTTCGTCGAACTTCGGCGCGGACTGGTGGATGGCGCGACGGGCGTCGGTAGCCACCGGACCGGCTTCGTCAACCGGGTTGCCCAGTACGTCCATGATGCGGCCGAGGGTGGCGGCGCCAACCGGCACCGAGATCGGTGCGCCGGTGTTGGCAACGGCCATGCCACGCTTCAGACCGTCGGAGCTGCCCATCGCAATGGTACGGACCACGCCGTCGCCCAGCTGTTGCTGAACTTCGAGCGTCAGGTCGGCGTCCACCAGCTTCAGGGCATCATAAACCTTCGGCATGGCGTCGCGCGGAAATTCCACGTCGATCACCGCGCCAATGATTTGTACGATTTTGCCTTGGCTCATTATCGCTTCCTAAAAATAAACTTTGTGTTCCGCAAGTGGGCTACACCGCGGCGGCGCCTGCCACGATTTCCGACAGCTCGGTCGTAATCGCCGCTTGACGCGCCTTGTTGTACACCAGGCGCAGCTGCTTGATGGTGTTGCCGGCGTTGTCGGTGGCGGCCTTCATCGCCACCATACGCGCGGCCTGCTCGGAAGCCATGTTCTCGGCCAGAGCCTGATACACCACCGATTCCAGATAACGGCGCACCAGGAATTCCATCAGCGTCGGCGCATCCGGCTCGTACAGGTAATCCCACGAGTGCGAATGCTCGACCACCATGTGGTGCGGCGTCAGCGGAAGCAGCTGTTCCAGTGCCGGCTCCTGCTTCATGGTGTTCACGAAGCTGGAGTACACGATGTAAACCGCATCCAGTTCGCCTTCGGCGTACTGCTTGAACAGAACCGTAAGCGGGCCAATCAGTTTCTCCATCTTCGGCATGTCGCCGAGATGGACCGCGCTTGCCACCACGTTCAGACGGGCGCGCTGGGCAGCGCCGAGGCCTTTCTGGCCCAGGCAGCAGACGTCGACTTCGACGCCCTGATCCTGCAACTCCTTGACCTTGGCGAAGAAGCGCTTGAACGAGTTCACGTTCAAACCGCCGCAAAGGCCCTTGTCGGAGGAAACCAGGATGATGCCGGCGCGCTTGATCGTCTCGCGACGGGCAAGCAGAGGGTGACTCAGTTCCGCATTCGCCTGAGCGAGGTGCGCCATAACCGTGCGCACCTTCTCGGCGTAAGGACGGGCAGCGCGCATACGCTCTTGCGTCTTGCGCATCTTCGAGGTCGACACCATCTGCATAGCGCGGGTGATCTTCTGCGTGTTCTGCACGCTTCGGATCTTGGTGAGAATCTCTTTACCGACTGCCATATCCTGAACCTTTCTCTAGCTACGACGTAAGTCGAAGGCTCAGTTGAAGCTGTAGCCGGCCTTGAACGATTCCATCGCCTTGGCCAGTACCTTCTCGTTGTCGGCAGACAGATCACCGGAGGCGTTCACGGCCTGCAGCACTTCGGCGTGGTTCGCACGCACATTGGCCAGGAACTCGGCTTCGAAAGCCAGGGCCTTCTTCACCGGAACGTCTTCGTAGCTGCCCTTGTTCACCGCCCACAGGGTCAGCGCCATTTCCGCGGTCGACAGGGTGGAGAACTGCTTCTGCTTCATCAGTTCGGTCACCACTTCACCGTGGGACAGCTGCTTGCGGGTGGCTTCGTCCAGATCGGAGGCGAACTGCGCGAACGCAGCCAACTCGCGGTACTGGGCCAGCGCCAGACGGATACCGCCGCCGAGCTTCTTGATCACCTTGGTCTGAGCGGCGCCGCCGACGCGCGATACCGAGATACCGGCGTTGATGGCCGGACGGATGCCCGCGTTGAACAGGTCGGTCTCCAGGAAGATCTGGCCGTCGGTGATCGAGATCACGTTGGTCGGAACGAAGGCGGACACGTCGCCTGCCTGGGTTTCGATGATAGGCAGCGCGGTCAGCGAGCCGGTCTTGCCCTTCACGGCGCCGCCGGTCAGCTTTTCCACTTCCTCTTCGTTGATGCGCGCGGCGCGCTCCAACAGACGGGAGTGCAGATAGAACACGTCGCCCGGGTAGGCTTCGCGGCCCGGCGGACGGCGCAGCAGCAGCGAGATCTGACGGTAGGCGACGGCTTGCTTGGACAGGTCGTCGTACACGATCAGCGCGTCTTCGCCGATGTCGCGGAAGTATTCGCCCATCGCGCAGCCGGAGTACGGGGCGATGAACTGCAGGGCGGCGGCTTCGGAAGCGGTGGCGGCCACGATGATGGTGTGACCCATCGCGCCGTGCTCTTCCAGCTTGCGAACCACGTTGGCGATGGAGGAAGCCTTCTGACCCACGGCTACGTAGATGCAGATGACGCCATTGCCCTTCTGGTTGATGATGGCGTCCAGCGCCACGGCGGTCTTGCCGGTCTGACGGTCGCCGATGATCAGCTCGCGCTGGCCGCGGCCGACCGGAACCATCGAGTCGATGGACTTCAGGCCGGTCTGCATCGGCTGCGACACCGACTTACGCGCGATCACGCCCGGGGCGATCTTTTCGATCGGGGACGATTTCTTGGCGTTGATCGGGCCTTTGCCGTCGATAGGCTGACCCAGGGCGTTGACCACGCGGCCAACCAGCTCCGGACCGACCGGCACTTCCAGAATGCGACCGGTGCACTTGACTTCGTCGCCTTCGGAGATGTGCTCGTACTCGCCCAGCACCACGGCGCCGACCGAGTCGCGCTCCAGGTTCATGGCGAGGCCAAAGGTGTTGCCCGGGAATTCGAGCATTTCGCCCTGCATCACGTCGGCCAGGCCGTGGATGCGGACGATACCGTCGGTCACGGAGATAACCGTGCCCTTGGTGCGAACTTCAGCGCCTTCAGCCAGATTCTGGATCTTGGCCTTGATCAGATCGCTGATTTCAGAGGGGTTCAACTGCATGATCTCTCCTAATTCTTGAGGCTTGCTGCCATTGCCTGCAGTTTGCCGCGCACGGAAGCGTCGATGACATCGTCGCCGACCGACACGCGAACGCCGCCGATCAGGTCGGCGTTCTCACGCACGTCAAGACGCACGGCTTTGCCGTACTTCTTGGAAAGCATGTTGGTCAGTTCGGCTTTCTGTTCATCGGACAAAGCAAAAGCGGACTCCACCAGGGCGTCCACAATGTTTTCCGATTGCGCCTTCAGCAATTCAAACTGCGCGGCGATTTCGGGCAGCAGCGTCAAACGGGCGTTCTCGATCAGCGTGGCGATGAAGCGTTTCACGTCTTCATTGCCGCGCGAGCCGAGCACATCCAGCATCAGCGCCTCAACCTCTTGTGCGGTATGTTTCGGATTGGTGACGACTTGGGCCAGATCCGGGTTGTTCACCATGGCAGCCAGCCACGACAGCGCATCCGACCACTGGTCGAGCTTGCCCTGTTCCGTGGCGAGGCTGTATACCGCTTCGGCGTAGGGCCTTGCGACGGTAATGAGTTCTGCCATGAGTTAGTTAAAACTCCGCTTTGATGGAGGCAAGCAGGTCGGCGTGCTTGGCGGCGTCGATCTCCTTGCGCAGGATCTTCTCGGCGCCGGCAACGGCCAGGTCGGCGACATGCGCGCGCAGAGCTTCCTTGGCGCGCAGCACTTCCTGGTCAGTTTCCGCCTTGGCGTCGGCCACGATGCGGGCACCTTCGGTGCGCGCCGCTTCCTTGGCTTCGTCCACGATCTGATTGGCACGCTTCTCGGCAGCGACCACGATCTCGGTAGCCTGCTGCTTGGCCTTGCGGAGTTCGTCCGCAACGCGCTTTTCAGCGGCTTCCAGATCCTGCTTGCCACGCTCAGCTGCGGCCAAGCCATCAGCAATGCGCTTGGCCCGCTCATCCATCATGTTGGTAAGCGGAGGCCAAACAAACTTCATGGTGAACCATACCAGGATGGCGAAGGTGATCGCCTGACCCAGTAGTGTTACGTTGAATTCCACGCTTGTTTTCCTCCAGAGTATGACTACAACAACCGTCTACGTGTCCGTCGGAAACGGATTAGTGAGCCGCCTTAACGATGGCCAGGGCAGCGGACAGGAACGGGTTGTTGAAGGTGAACAGCATGGCGACACCAACACCAATCATGGAGATCGCGTCCAGCAGACCGGCGATGATGAACAGCTTGGTTTGCAGAACCGGGATCATTTCCGGCTGGCGAGCGGAGGACTCGAGGAATTTGCCGCCGAGGATGGCGAAACCGATGGCGGTACCCAGAGCGCCCAGGCCAATGATCAGGGCTGCAGCAATTGCGGTCATCGACTGGATCTGAGAAACGAGTGCTTCCATTGTGTATCTCCTAAGACTTAATGCAAGGATGGTTGGTAAAAGTAAAACGAATGAAATCTACGGTAAATCAGTGCGCTTCCACTGCCAGGCTCAGGTACACGATGGTCAGCATCATGAACACGAAGGCCTGCAGCGTGATGATCAGGATGTGGAAGATCGCCCACGGCGCGCCCAGCACCCACTGCAGGCCCCACGGCAGCAGCGCGATCAGGATGAAGATCAGCTCGCCGGCGTACAGGTTGCCGAACAACCGCAGCGACAGCGAGATCGGCTTGGCGGCCAGCTCGACCAGCTGGAAGGCGAAGTTCAGCGGGGCCAGGATGATGGCGCCGATCGGGTGGGAGCTGTGGAACGGAGCGGTCAGCAGTTCCTTGCCCCAGCCGCCCAGGCCCTTGGCCTTGATCGAGAAGCCGACGATCAGGATCAGCACCGACAGCGACATCGCGAAAGTCGCGTTGACGTCGGCGGACGGCACGACGCGGAAGTACACGTGGTGCGGCTCCAGGCCGAAGAAGGTGTGGCCGATCCACTGGGCGGCCATCGGGAACAGATCCACCGGGAACAGGTCCATGAAGTTCATCAGGAACACCCAGCAGAAGATGGTCAGCGCCAGCGGGGCGATCATCTTGCTCTGGCCATGGAACACTTCCTTGACCTGGGTCTGCACCATCTCGACCACCATCTCGACGAAGAGCTGCAGACGGCCCGGCGCCTCGATGCTGCCGCGGCGCGCCACGACGGCGAACACGGCGGCGAAGATGAAGCCCAGCAGCAGGGAGATGGAGAAGGTGTCGACGTGCAGGCTCCAGAAGCCGGCGGACGGGTCGGAATTCCAGAACGTCAGGTGGTGCTTGATGTAATCGGTTGCGTTGCTTGCCATCGCTCTTTTCTCAATTTTTGATTAGAAGCCCGAAGCCGTAGCCGGAGGTGGCGGCAAAGAACCCACCCAAAAATCCGACTACGGACAAATCCTTGAAACTGGCCAAAACCGCACCACTTAACAATACGGTCAGGCAAAACTTCACCGCCTCGGCCAGGAAATGCGCCTTGATCAGCACCGCCGGCGCCACATGGCGCTTGGCGTAGGCGATCCTTGCGTACAACAGCGCGGGGCCCAGCACCACCAGTCCGCCCAACAGCGCGGACAGGCCGGTCGTCGGGTTGCCGGCGCTGGCGAGTAGCGCGACGACTACGGCCAGACCCGTCAGGCTGGCCTGCAGGCGCAGTACGCGCTTAACTTCCGGATATATCATGGCCGCCAGTGCAAAAAAACCGCTGGATTATAGGCTTTGCGCTTCAGTTGCGTCAACTTCGCCCATTCGGGGTTTTTGCGGCGCAACAGGCTCATTTTTGGGGATTTTTTTGCAGCTTGGCCAGCAGTGAATCCAGCTCGTCCAGACTGGCATATTCTATGACCAGCCTGCCGTTGCCGCCGCCGGCGTGACGGATGGAGACCCGGGCGCCTATCGCCTCGGACACCTGCTCCTCCAGCCTCGCCACATCCGGATCGGCGCGCTTTTGCTGCGGCGAAACTGTCGCTTTTTGCGCAGCATGCTGTTGTACTCGCCGCTCCACCTCGCGTACCGACATGCCCTTGCGCACCGTCTCCTGCGCCAATTCCAGCTGGGCGACGGCCGGCAGGCTCAACAGCGCGCGGGCGTGGCCCATCTCCAGCTGACCCTCGTGCATCATCTGCTGCAGCGGTTGCGGCAGCGCCAACAGGCGCAGCAGATTGGACACCGCGCTGCGCGAGCGGCCGACGGCGTCGGCGGCGGTCTCGTGGGTCAGGCCGAACTCGTCGATCAGGCGCTTGATGCCCTGCGCCTCCTCGATCGGGTCCAGTTCCTGGCGCTGGATGTTCTCGATCAGCGCCATCGCCAGCGCCGCCTCGTCCGGCACGCTCTTGATCACCACCGGCACCTCGGCGAGGCCTGCCTTGCGCGACGCGCGCCAGCGGCGCTCGCCGGCGATCAATTCGTAGTCGCCGAGGCCCAGCTCGCGCACGATCAAGGGCTGGATGATGCCCTGGGCGCGGATGGAGGCCGCCAGCTCGTCCAGCGCCGCCTCGTCCATGAAGCTTCGCGGCTGGTACTTGCCGGGGCGGATGCTGTCGATGGGAAGAGTGGAAAGTCTGTCGTCCACCGCGTCAACGGTGGACAGGAGCGCGTCGAGTCCGCGCCCCAATCCTTTGAGTTTGGCCATATTGTCAGACGGTGGGAGTTGCGGTTGCGGGTTCGAGCCGTTCGACCAGTTCCTGCGCCAGCGCCAGATAAGCCTGGGCGCCTCGCGAGCTGCGGTCGTAGACCAGGCCGGGCAGGCCGTGGCTGGGCGCTTCCGCCAGGCGCACATTGCGCGGAATCACGGTCTGGAACACCTTGTCGCCGAAATGGCGCGCCAGCTGCTCCGACACCTGCTGAGACAGATTGTTGCGGGCGTCGAACATCGTGCGCAGCAAGCCCATGATCTCGATCTTCGGATTGACCGCGACGCGCACCTTGCGCAGCGTGGCCACCAGATCGGACAAGCCTTCCAGCGCGTAGTATTCGCACACCATGGGGATCAGCACGCTGTCGGCGGCCACCAGGCCGTTCAACGTCAACAGGTTCAGCGACGGCGGACTGTCGATCAGCACGTAGTCGTACTGGCCGGCCACCTCGGCCAACGCGTTCTTCAGCCGCGCCTCGCGCGCCAACTCGTTGACCAGCTCCAGCTCGGCGCCGCCCAGATTGCGGTTGGCCGGCAGCACGTGGTAGCCGCCGGCCTTGGCGTCCTGGCGCGCCTCCTCGACGGTGGCGTCGCCCAAGAGCACGTCGTAGCCGGATTTCTCCAGCGACTGCTTGGCGATGCCGCTGCCCATCGTGGCGTTGCCCTGCGGGTCCAGATCGACGATCAGCACCCGCCGGCCCAGCTCGGCCAAACCGGCCGCCAGATTGACGACGGTGGTGGTCTTGCCCACCCCGCCCTTCTGGTTGGCCACCGCGATCACGCGTGGATTCATTGCAGCACCATCCTCACCAGATGGCGTTCGGCGTCCAGCCCCGGCACCGTTACCGGCAGCACCTCCGAAACCGCCACGCCTTGCGGCAGCAAGGCGATTTCCTCATACGGATACACGCCCTTCATCGCCACGTACTGGCCGTCTTCGGCCATCAGGTGGCGGGTCAGCTTGACGAACTCGCCCAGTTCCGAGAACGCGCGGCTGGTGATGCGATCGAACTTCTCTTCCGGCTGGTAGGCCTCGACACGGTCGGTGACCACCTGCACATTGGGCAGGCCCAGTTCCACCACCACCTGGCGCAGGAAGGTGGTTTTCTTGTGGTTGGAATCCAAGAGCGCCACCTGCAGGTCCGGCCGCGCGATCGCGGTCGGGATGCCGGGCATGCCGCCGCCGGATCCGACGTCCAGCATGCGCGTGCCGCCGGCCAGGTGCGGCACCAGGCTCAGGCTGTCCAGCAGATGATAGCTGACCATGCGCTCTTCCTGACGGATAGCGGTCAGATTATAGGTCTGGTTCCACTTGACCAGCAGCGCCAGATAGCGCTCCAGCAGCGCCAGCTGCGGCTCGGTCAAATCCAGCGCCAGTTGCGCCAGCCCCTGTTTCAATTCTGCGGTATGTAGTGTCATGCGGTCTTAGCGTCGGTGAAGCCGCGTTTCAGGTGCACCAGCAGCAGGGCGACGGCGGCCGGGGTGATGCCCTGGATGCGAGAAGCCTGGCCCATGGTTTCCGGGCGCTGCTGGTTCAGCTTCTGCTGCACTTCCTTGGACAGGCCCTTGACCAGGCTGTAGTCGATGTCGCCCGGCAGACGGATGTCTTCCAGATTGTCGCGGCGCGCCAGTTCTTCGTTCTGGCGATTGATGTATCCCTGGTATTTGACCTGAATTTCCACCTGCTCGGCAACCTCGTCGGACAGTTCCGACGCGCCTTCGGCGGCTTCAGCCACCGTCATCAGCTCGCGGTACGGCACATTGGGCCGCTTCAGCAGGTCCTCCAGCGTGTATTCGCGCTCGATAGGCTTGCCCAGCACGCGCGCGAGCGCGGCCGGATCGGCGAGCTTGGACGGATGCAGCCAGGTGGCCCGCAGCCGGGCCTTCTCGGCGTCGACGGCGTCGCGCTTGCGGCAGAAGGCGTCCCATTGCGCGTCGCCGACCAGGCCCAGCCTGCGGCCGGCCTCGGTCAGCCGCAGATCGGCGTTGTCCTCGCGCAATTGCAGGCGGAACTCGGCGCGGCTGGTGAACATCCGGTACGGCTCGGACACGCCCTTGGTGATCAGATCGTCGACCAGCACGCCGAGATAGGCCTCGTCGCGGCGCGGGCACCAAGCGTCCTGCTCGCGGGCGAACAGGCCGGCGTTCAGGCCGGCCAGCAGGCCCTGGGCGGCGGCTTCCTCATAGCCGGTGGTGCCGTTGATCTGGCCGGCGAAGAACAGACCCTGGATGGCCTTGGTCTCCAGCGAGGCCTTCAGGCCGCGCGGGTCGAAATAGTCGTATTCGATCGCGTAGCCGGGCCGCAGGATGTGGGCGTTCTCCATGCCCCGTATCGAGCGCACGGCGGCCAGCTGAATGTCGAACGGCAGGCTGGTGGAGATGCCGTTCGGATAGAATTCGTGCGTCGTCAGGCCTTCCGGCTCCAGGAAGACCTGGTGGCTGTCCTTGTCGGCGAAGCGGTTGATCTTGTCCTCGATCGACGGACAGTAGCGCGGGCCGACGCCCTCGATCACGCCGGTGAACATCGGGCTGCGGTCGAAGCCGCTGCGGATGATGTCGTGGGTGCGCTCGTTGGTGTGGGTGATCCAGCACGGCAGCTGCTTCGGGTGCATCGCGCGATCGCCGCGGTAGGAGAACACCGGCTCCGGCACGTCGCCCGGCTGCTCCTCCATCACCGAGAAATCGACGCTGCGGCCGTCTATGCGCGGCGGCGTGCCGGTCTTCAGCCGGCCCACCGGCAGATTCAGCTCGCGCAGGCGCGCGCCCAGCGTGCTGGCCGCCTGGTCGCCGGCGCGGCCGCCGGTGTAGTTCTCCATGCCGACGTGGATCTTGCCGGACAGGAAGGTGCCGGCGGTCAGCACCACGGTCTTGGCGCGGAAGGTGATGCCGATGGCGGTGATGGCGCCGACGACGCGGTCGCCTTCGATCAACAGATCGTCGACCGGCTGCTGGAACAGCGTCAGATTCGGCTGGTTCTCCAGCATCTCGCGGATCGCGGCCTTGTACAGCACGCGGTCGGCCTGGGCGCGGGTGGCGCGCACCGCCGGCCCCTTGGACGCGTTCAGCGTGCGGAACTGTATGCCGCCGATGTCGGTGGCCAGCGCCATCGCGCCGCCCAGCGCGTCGACCTCCTTCACCAGATGTCCCTTGCCGATGCCGCCTATCGACGGATTGCACGACATCTGACCCAGGGTCTCGATATTGTGCGTCAGGAGGAGCGTGGCGCAGCCCATGCGCGCGGCGGCCAGCGCGGCCTCGGTGCCGGCGTGACCGCCGCCCACCACTATCACGTCGAAGCTTGTCGGATAAATCATGGCTGAAAGAGCAAACCGAACGGAAAAACGGCCTATTCTACGCCAAAACCGTTTGCCTGATAAGTCATTGATTTCAATAACCCCGCCGCCGTAACACCATCGTCAAGACCGCGTCACGACATGGTCATCGCACGGACATCGTCGCGTCAAACAGCCCCCCTAGCATGTGGCTCATCACCACGAGGGGCAAAACATGCTGCTAAATGAACAGCTTGCAAGCAGAAACAAAGCCAAACTCGCCGTGCGGCTGGCGAACAGCGCCGACGACATCCGCCGCGCGCAGAAGCTGCGCTTCGACGTGTTCGCCGGCGAGATGGGCGCCGAACTGGCCTCCGCCGGCCTGGGCATAGACTGCGACGAATACGACGAGCTGTGCGACCACCTGATCGTCGAGGACCGCGACAGCGGCCTGGTGGTCGGCACCTACCGCATGCTGCCGCCGGCCGCCGCGCGCCGTGCGCCCAGCCTCTACTCCGAGCACGAGTTCGACCTCTCCCGCCTCTCCCACCTGCGCGACAGCCTGATCGAGGTCGGCCGCTCCTGCGTGCACCGCGACTTCCGCTCCGGCGCGGTGATCGCGCTCTTGTGGTCGGGCCTGGCCGACTACGTCCAGCAACAGGGCGGCGCCTACCTGGCCGGCTGTGCCAGCGTATCGCTGACCGACGGCGGCCACCAGGCGGTCAGCCTGTACCGCCAGTTGGAGGGCCAGTATCTGGCGCCGGCCGAATGGCGCGTCTTCCCCCACCTGCCACTGCCGCTGGACCGCGTCGCCGACGACACCGCCCCGGTGCCGCTGCCCCCGCTGATCAAGGGCTATCTGCGCGCCGGCGCCCATGTCTGCGGCGAGCCGGCCTGGGATCCGGACTTCAACTGCGCCGACTTCTTCATGCTGCTGCCGATGAGCCGGCTCAGCGCGCGCTACAACAAGCACTTCGTCGGCTGAGGCCGGTCCGGCGGCCCGCTCCGGCCGGGATGCTACAATCCCGGCATGAACTACAGCTTTGAAACGATAGGCGTGATCCGCTCGCCGTATCGCGAGAAATTCGGCATTCCGCGCCAGCCGTCGCTGGTCGACGCCCGCGTCACGCTGGAGCTGCTGCCGCCGTACAATCAGCCGGACTGCGTGCGCGGCCTGGAGGCGTTTTCCCACGTCTGGATCCACTTCGTCTTCCACCAGACGCTGGCGCGCGGCTGGCAGCCGCTGGTGCGTCCGCCCAGGCTGGGAGGCAACGCCAAGGTCGGCGTGTTCGCCAGCCGCGCCACCCACAGGCCGAATCCGCTGGGCCTGTCGCTGGTCGAACTGGTTTCGGTGAACACCGACGGCGGCGCGACGCTGGAGCTGGCCGGCGCCGACCTGATGGACGGCACGCCGGTGCTGGACATCAAGCCCTACATCCCCTTCGTCGAGGCGCGGCCCGACGCGCGCGGCGGCTTCGTCGACGGCCCGCCGTCGCGGCTTGCCGTCGAGTGGAGCGAACGGGCCGGCCGGCAGCTGGCGTCGCTGGCCGCGCCGGCCGGCTTCGCCGAGCTGGTGGACCAGGTGCTGGCGCAGGACCCGCGCCCGGCCTACCAGGACGATCCCGAACGCGTCTACGGCGTGTCGCTGTATTGCTACAATGTACGCTTCGGCATCGCCGACGGCACCGCCCGCGTGCTTGAAATTCTGTATGCGGACCAAAACTAAATCGCATCTTCCCGGTCCTACCGGGGCAACTCAAACCACTCAGGAAAATAAAACATGACCACTCGCGCGAAGACGATCGTACTCGCCTTCACCATGGTTTCCGTGTTGGCCACGCCGTTCGCCGAGGCCGCCCGCCTCGGCAAGGGCAAGAGCGCGGGCATGCAGCGCTCCGCCCCCACCCGCAGCTACCAGCCGAGCACGCCGGCTCCGCAGCCGATGGCCGCGCCGCAGGCAGGCGGCGTGCCGGCCCAGGCCCAGCCTCAGAAGAAAGGCCCGGGCATCGGCACCGCGCTGGCCGCCGGCGCCGTCGGCGCCGCCGCCGGCTACATGATAGGCTCGTCCGGCAACGACAAACAGGCCGCGCAGCCGAACGCCTCCCAGGCGCAGCAACAGCCGGCCGCCGCGCCGCAGGAAAAGGGCGGCATGCCCTGGGGCCTGCTGGCGGTGCTCGGCCTGCTGCTGGTCGGCGGCATGATGTTCTTCCGCCGCAAGGCGGGCAACGCCGGCGCCCCGCAGCCGGCCGGCATGCCGCAAGGCATGAACCGCGTGCAGGAGCAGAACGCCGGTTTCGATCCGATTCCGAAAATCGGCTCCGGCCTCGGCGGCAACGGTTTCGGCGGCGGCGCCCCGGCGCCGAGCAACGCGCCGGCCCGTCTGCCCGACGGCACCGAGACGCCGAACTTCCTGCGCCAGGCCAAGGCCACCTTCCTGCACCTGCAGAGCCTGAACACGCCGGACAGCCTGGAGGAAGTGCGCAAATACCTGACGCCTGAGCTGTTCGCGGCGCTGCGTGACGACATCGCCGGCAACAGCGGCGTCGCCGACTTCCCGCAACTGGACTGCCAACTGGTGGACGCCACCGTCGAGAACGGCGGCTATGTCGCCAGCGTGCGCTTCTCCGGCCAGGTCAGCGAAGAAGTGAACGCTCCGCTGGTGCCGTTCGGCGAAACCTGGCACTACGTCAAGGACGGCAATACCGGCGGCCGCTGGCTGGTGGCCGGCATCCAGCAGGACTGAGCGATGCCGCGCGTCCGGGCGCTGTCGCGTTCCCGGCGCGCTTAACACTCGTTGACGACGGGCCTTTGGGCCCGTTTCTTGTTTCCGACGACCATGCACTAAACTGGAATGCCGATTGCTTGTGCGCACAGACGGGCCAAACGACAGAGCCCGACCACATGGAGGCAGCATCCCGATGACAGTTTTCGAGCACGCCGGCCTGAAAATCGGCAGCCACTTCCAACCGGTCTACAGCCTGGCGCACCGGCGCAGCATAGGCGTGGAGGCGTTGCTGCGTGCCGAGCAGGGCAATACCGCGCTCAGTCCGGCCGAGGCCTTCTACACCGCCGTGTCGCCGGAACGCCGCCATCAGCTGGACCTGGCCGTGTGCCAGGCCCACATCCAACGCTTCAACGCGCTGCAGTCGGGCAAGCCGCGCTGGCTCTTCCTCAATATCGACGCCGCCTCGCTGTCGCGGCCGGACCGGGCGATGGCGCTGGTCAACAATATCCGCCAGGCCGGCCTGCCGCCCCACTCGGTGGTGCTGGAAGTGCTGGAGCACGTGCTGGAGGTGGACGAGGCGCTGATCGAGGGCGTCAACATCCTGAAGAACAACGGCTTCATGATCGCCATCGACGACTTCGGCGTCGGCCATTCCAATCTGGAGCGGGTGTGCCAGCTTGAGCCGGGCCTGGTCAAGTTCGACCGCCAGCTGCTGCGCAACGCCATCGTTCAACCGCGCAGCCGCAGCCTGCTGACGCGCTTGGTGCGCCTGATGCACGAAATCGGTGCACTGGTGGTGGTGGAAGGGATAGAGACCGAGCGCGACGTGCTGGTGGCGATGGATTCCGGCTGCGACCTGATCCAGGGCTATTTCATCGCCCATCCGGCCGAGGAGCCGGAAGGCGACGACATCATCACGCCCAAGCTCGACGAGCGCTGGGACGAACTGATGGCGCACGCGCTGCTGAAGCGCAAGCTGACCCGCCGCCAGATCGAGCTGGCGCGGCAATGCTTCGTCCAGAGCGCGATCTCGCTGATGCAGGGCACGCCGTTCGACCTCGCCGCCAAACCGATGCTGTCGCTGCCCGACGTGATCCGCTGCTTCCTGCTGGACAGCGAAGGCCGGCAGATAGGCCGCAACCTCAGCAGCCGTCAGTCGGCGGCCAGCCTGGACCCGCGCTTCGCGCCGCTGGCCGACACCACCGGCGCGGTCTGGTCCCGCCGCAGCTACTTCCAGCACGCGGTCGACCAGCCCGGCGTGCTGTACATGAGCGAGCCCTACCTGTCGATGACCGACCCGCGCTCCTGCGTGACGATGTCGATGGCGATAGAGATAGACGAGTGCATGCACGTGCTGTGCGCCGACCTGCTGGTGCCGCAGACCGACACGCTCTGACGATGGCCCGCCTAGATTTTCTCGGCTGGCAGCTGGATGTCCTCGATGTTCTGCACGATCGGCTTCTTGCCGGAACAGCTCACCGTGGCCAGCCATTTGTCCTTCACATACACATGCACACCAGCCTCAATTGGCTGATCGTCGGCATTCCTGTCAAAGCCCCAGAAAACGGTATAAACCGTATCACCGTTCGGCACATTCACGGTATAGGACGGCGACCCCACGCCGGTCCACTGCCCCGTGCTCGCGCGCTTGCGCTCCACGCTCAGCGCGATTTCCGGCGCGCCGGGCTTGCCAAAAGCATATCGAATAGTCTTGCCCGCATCGCACAGCTCCACCTTCTTGCCGACCTTGGTCGTACAGGCGAACACCGTCTTCGCCCCAGCCCCGCAGTCCGCCCAAACCAAACCCGGCAGCAAGGCCAACAATAGCCACAACTTGTTTTTCATTTTTTCTCTCTCGTTTCATCACTCAGCTGGACCGACGCGCCCCGCAAAAAAAGCGGCGGCCCGCATGGACCGCCGCCTTGCCACCTCGCGCTTACTGCGCCGGCGTCACATCCTGGATGTACTCGAACAGCGTCACCACCTTCTGCACGCCGGCGGTCTCGCTGACCACGCGGGCCGCCTCGGCGCCCTCGCCCTGGGTCACCAGACCCAGCAGGTAGACCACGCCGCGCTCGGTCACCACCTTGATGTTGTTCGGGTTGACGCCCTTGCCGTCCAGCAGCCGGGTGCGCACCTTGCTGGTGATCCAGGTGTCGTTGCTGCGCTCGGAGAAACCGGACACCGGGCTCACCGTCGTGTAGTTGTACACGCGGCGCACATTGGGCAGGCCGCGCACGATCAGCTCGGCCTGCTGGCGGGCCTCGTCGTTCGGCACCTCGCCGGTCAGCAGCACCGCGCGATTGAAGCTGGTACGGTTGACGTGGGCCGACGGCAGCCGGCTGGCGATCTGCTCGCCCGACTTCAATTCGATCGCCTGGTCGTCGACATAGGCGCCGCTGGTGCGTCGGTCCGACGCCACCAGCGCGCCGCCGGCGGCGCCCGCGGCCACCAGGCCGACGCAACCGCTCAAGGCGCTGGCGACGCCCGCCGCCAGCAACAAGGTCAATACGGTACGCTTCATTTCATTCCCCTCCCAACAGCATGCAGTCAATGGCGTCGCACAGCGCGTGGATCAGCAGGATGTGGACTTCCTGGATCCGGCAGGTGCGCAGCGACGGCACGTTAAGATGTATATCTTCCGGCGACAGTATTTCAGTAATCTTGCCGCCGTCCTTTCCGGTCAGCGCGATCACGCTCATGCCGCGCTCGTGGGCGGCGTAGACCGCCTCGATCACATTGGCGGAATTGCCCGACGTGGAAATCGCCAGCAGCAGGTCGTTGGTATGGCCCAGCGCCCTCACCTGCTTGGAAAACACCATGTCGAAGTCGTAATCATTGCCGATGGCGGTCAGCCCCGAGGTGTCGGTGGCCAGCGAAATCGCCGCCAGGCCCGGCCGCTCCTTCTCGAAACGCCCCACCATCTCGGCGGCGAAATGCTGGGCGTCGGCGGCCGAGCCGCCGTTGCCGCAGGCCAGAATCTTGCCCTCGTTCATCAGGCAGGCCACCATCCGCTCCGCCGCCGCCGCCACGCCCGGCGACAACAGCTCCATCGCCTCCTGCTTGGCCGCGATGCTTTCCAGGAAATGGCTGGCCACCCGGTCGATCAAATCCATTGGGGAATCCCCTTTATCGAATTACTGCGTAAACACGTTCTTCAGCCACTGCGGCGCGGCGCCGCCGACGCTGACCACCGCGTCGAAGCGGCAGGGCAGGTCGAGATGGTGACTGCTTAGATAGACTTCCGCGGCCAGCGTCAGTTTCCTTTGCTTGGCCGCGGTGATGCTGTCGGCGGCGCCGCCGAAGCGGTCGCCTCCGCGATGGCGGACCTCGACGAAGACCAGCGAGGCGCCGTCGCGCATGATCAGGTCGATCTCGCCGCCGCGGCAATGCCAGTTGCGCGCCACCAGTCGCAGGCCGGCGGCCTGCAGCAGCGCCAACGCGCGGTCTTCGGCGTCGCGGCCGGCCTGGTTCATTGCAGCGCGTTGCCGCCCATCAGCCCGGCCGGCAGCTGGCGCTCGAACACGCGGTCGCGGCCCAGCTTCAGATCGCCGCTGACGCCGTCCAGCTTCACCGCCGCACCCGGACGGGCGGTCGCCAGCAGCACCGCCAGCCGGTAGGCGTCTATGCCCAGCGCGTACAGCCGCTCGGTCTGCGTCGTCAGCGCCGTGGCCGGCCGCGGATAGCGCTTCACCGCCGGATGGTCCGGCATCAGGAACCACGGCATGTCGATGAAGCGCACGCCGGCCAATTCTGGCTGGCTGCCGCCGATATTCAGCTGCGACGTGCCGTAGACCGGCATGTCGGGCGTCAGCGCGGCCTTCAGCCTGCCGGCCTGCGATGCGTCCAGCGCCAGGGCCAGCGCGTCGGCCTGGCCGCTGGCCGCCAGCAGCGCCGGCAGATCGTTGCCGTCGAACGGTCGCTGCAGCACATCCTTGCCGCCCAGCCTGCGCCACTCGTCGGCGAAGGCGCGGGCCAAGCGCTGCGACAACGCGTCGGTGCCGACCACCAGCATCGGATTGGCGCGGCCGTCGGCGCGCATCAGCTGCGCCAGCTGGCGCGCCTCGCCCTCGACGATCAGCGACAGCGAATAGAGCTTGGGATTCGGCGCCACCTCGCGACCGATGGAGTTCAGCGCCAGCGTCGGCACCGTCACCGCCGGCGCCAGCTGGGCGATCGCCTCGCGCGACAGCGGGCCGATCACCACGTTGACGCCGTCGGCCACCGCGGCGCGGTAGCGCTGCACGACGTTGTCGGTGCTGGCGTCCACGCTGTAGAGCTCGGCGTTCTGGTCGACTTGGGCGGCGGCCTCGACGCCGCTGCGCACCACCGCCGCCGCCTCGCCCAGCGCCGAGGTCTCCACCGGCAGGATGACGCCTATGCGCAGCTTGCCGCGCCCGCCGGTCCGGGCGGCCGACGCGCCGGCCGACGCGCCGGCCGACGCGCCGGCCGGCTGGGACGGCGCCGCGGCCTCCGCCGCGGGCCGGACCGGGGCCAGGCGCGGCGTCTGGCCCGGAGGCCGCTCCAGCGCCCGCATCGGCGCGCTGTTGCTTTGGATGATATAGTCTGGGGTTTGCGCCATGGCCGGCGTCAGCCACGTCAACAGGACGCCAACCAACAACAGCGGAGTCAGTCTTTGCATACCTCGTTCGCCCACCTGATCGATGCCGCCAGGGAAAGTTTCCATAACGGCACATTATATGTGGTGGCCACGCCCATTGGAAATCTGGCCGACATCAGCGCCCGCGCGCTGGCGGCGTTCGAGGCGGCCGACGTCGTCTGCGCCGAGGACACCCGCGTCACCGGCCAGCTGCTGTCCGCCTACGGCATCCGCGCCAAGCGGCTGGTCAGCCTGCGCGAGCACAACGAGCGCGCGATGGCGGAACAGGTGGCGCGCTGGCTGGGCGAGGGCCAGATCGTGGTCCAGGTGTCCGACGCCGGCACGCCGGCGGTGTCCGACCCCGGCGCGCGGCTGGTCGAGGCGGTGCGCGCCGCCGGCCACCCGGTACGGCCGCTGCCCGGCGCCAGCGCCGTCGTCGCCGCGCTGTCGGCCAGCGGCTTCACCGCCCCCGCCTTCCTGTTCCACGGCTTTTTGCCGCCGAAGAGCGGCGAGCGCCGCAAGACGCTGCGCCAATGGCTGGCGGCGCCCCACCTGACCGTCTGCTACGAGGCGCCGCACCGTATCGTCGACGCGCTGGAGGACCTGGTGGCCGAGCTCGGCGGCGAACGCCGGGTGATGATAGCGCGCGAGCTGACCAAGACCTTCGAGACCTTCCAGACGCTGCCGGCCGCCGAACTGCTGGCCTGGGTCAAGGCCGACGCCAACCAGCAGCGCGGCGAGATCGCGCTGATCATAGACGCGGCGCCGCCGCCGGAAGCCGACGCCGACGCGCCGCCGCCCGAGGCGCTGCGCGCGCTGGAAATCCTGGCCGCCGAACTGCCGACCAAACAGGCCGCCACGCTGGCCGCCCAGATCAGCGGCGCCAACCGCAAGCAGTTGTACGACCACGCGCTGAAAATGAAGAAAGACTGAGCGGCCACCATTTACAAACCCCGCCGCCAAGGTTAAGATTGCTCCTCTCTCGCGAGAAGCGCTGATGCCGCCCGGATGGCGAAATTGGTAGACGCAGGGGATTCAAAATCCCCCGCCGCAAGGCGTGTCGGTTCGAGTCCGACTCTGGGCACCACCCGCTTCCGCAACGCGAAACACCCGCACGGCCTTGGGCTTTGCGGGTTTTTTCTTGTCCGAAGCCCCTCCCCGGCGAGCCGAGCCGGCGCAAGCCGCCCGTTCGGACTCCTCCTCGTTTCACACAGCGCTCCGCCACCGCAACCGTTCCTCAGCCAGGGCGCTTGATGAGCGACCGCCCAGTTCCACCTGTACGCAGCGATTGTCCATCGGATTCGGCTGAATTTGCCGCCGCCCCGCCGCGACGGCGTCGCAATCGCCGGATAGTCAAGACTCCTTGAAACCGAAGGAGAATGGAGATGGGAAAGAATCTGCTTTGCCTACTGGCCTTGCTGCCATGCCTGGCCGTTGCCGAACCGTCCATCACGCAAACGGCCGGCCAGACGATGTACGCCCGAACCTCGCTGCTGCAGGCCGCCCTGCGCGGCGGCTGGCGTTACCCGCTGGGCACGCACCGTCCGGGAGGCACGCTTCATCCGAGCGGCGCCATCCATTGCACGCGATCGCCGCGCCATCCGCTGGATCCGCTCGGCGTCCTGCATCCCCGTCCGACGACATGCCACCACGGCTAGACGCCTGAATCGAGCGATGCCGCCTCCGCAGGACGCCGGCGGCGCGCCGCTCTCCTTCCCAAGCCCGCCCGACCGGCTTGCCCCGCCGCCAGGCTCGATCCGAATGCATGGCGTCGTCCACCCGGCGCCGGAAGTTTTTGAAAAAGACCTCAATGAAAACCATGCTAGCCGCGGCCTGCCTGCTGGGCCTGTTGCCGTCCACATTCGCCGGCGACCAGGCCACCGGTCGCGGCTACGTCTTCGATCCGGATCCGCTGTCGTCGACGCGCGCCCATTACGGCGACCCGGGCTACGTGAACCGGCACGGCCAGGACTCGCCGCAATTGAAGGCCGCCCGCGTCCGGGTGCCGCTGCCCGGCCTGGGCAAGGACATCGACGGCAGATACCAGCTGGTCGGACCGTGGGCGCATTGCCTCGCCGCGACCGATTACGACAGTTGCCCGCACGAGACGGCCCCGGTGTTCGAATACACCCGCGACTATCCGGCCTTCGCCGCGGTCAACGCCTACTTCCACATCGACAGGATGATGCGCTACGTCAACCGGACGCTGGGCCTGGACATCCATCCCTACCAGTACGCCGGCGGCGTCCGCTATGATCCGCACGGCTTGCGCGTCGTCGATCCGAAAGACGGCAAGACGCGCACCGAGGCCAATGCGAGATATGCCCGAGAGGAGGGCCGGATCCAGTTCGGCGGAGGCAGCGCCCACGGCGCCGTCAGCGACGAGCCGGACTCGCCGGACTTCGCCGAGGACGGCCTGGTCGTCATCCATGAGCTGGGCCACGGCCTGCACGACTGGGTGACCCATGGCGCCCCGTCGGCTTACGAATACGAGGGGCTGGGCGAAGGCGTCGGCGACTATTTCGCCGCCGGCTACGTCCGCGATCACGGCCGCTGGCGGCCCGGCGACCCCGAATACCGCCAGGTCGCGGTCTGGGCCGGCGAAAAACGCGCCAGCGACTGGAATATCGGCCGCCGCTATCCGGAGGACGTCGTCAACGCCGGCAATGAGGCCCATGTCGCCGGCCAATACTGGAGCTCGTGCAATATGGTCGCGCGGGACGCGATAGGCGGTCCGGCGATGGACAGGGCGATGCTGGTCGGCCTGGCGATGACCGGAACGCACACCCGGCAGGACCAGGCGGCGCAGGCGGTGCTGAAAGCGGCCGAAGCGCTGCGCTACACGCCGCAGCAGCTGGACGGGATTCGGCGCGCGTACACGGAGAGCTGCGGTTACGGCATCGCCGGCTTGCCGCCGCCGGCGGAAATCGGCGGCGCGCCGCCCGGCCGGCAAATGGGTTGCGACTATCTGCTGGACCTGGACGCCGCCGATCCGCAGTGGACGGCAAGCGTGCAGCTGAAAGACGGCGACGACGGCAAGGACCTGCGCCTGGAACTGGACTGGACTCCGTTGTCCCGCCTGCGGCTCGGCGGTCCGGCCATCGAAATGGCCTGGCCGCGGCTGTCTCCCGGCAGGGCGAGCTGGAATCTGATGCCGTTGGCGGGCATCGCCGGCGCCGGGCGCAAGATCATCCTGAGCTATACCCGTGACGACGGACGGATACGCAGCCAGCCGGTCACGCTGTGCCTGGAGGGAAAGCGGCACTCCCTGCCCGCCCCCTACTTCGCGGCCAGCCCCTTCGTCGGCCGCCTGGCCGTCGATGTCGGCAACTACGTCAATGCCGCCGGGGCACTGCGCGTCCAGCTGGAGGACAATCGCCTGCCCGGCGAGCCGTCGACGGCCGGCGAACTGCAATTGGCGATCGTCGATCCGCAAAGCCGCCGGACCGTTCACCAATATCATGCGAGCTTTCGCCAGGATCACAGGATGCCGGGCCAGCAGGTGCCGGTTTTCCGCATCGACATCCCCTACGCCCATATCGGCCCTTACTCGGGCAAGCTGTTGCAGCTCTCCTATCGCATCGGCGACGCGCGCTCGCCGGCGGCGACGTATCCGATCATCGGGCGGATGGCGTCGCCCGGCCTCTTGCCGGCGGCATTCGCCAACATCGACCATCCCAACGCCGAGGAGATCGGCGCCGGAGCGAAGATCGGCCACTTGCAGCCCGGCGACGAGGTGTCCCTGCATTGGGAAATGGCCGGGCGGCCAGCGATCGTGGTGGCGCGGACCTACTCCGGCCCCGCCGACGGTCAGCTGCAATTCGCCGCGCCGCCGCTGGCAACAAACCACGTCACGCGGTGGGACCGCGCCATCTACGCCTACTCCAGGCTCCGGGCCTATTACGAGATCCGCCGGCAGGGCCGGACGCTGCTGTCTCCTAGCCAGGACCTGATGGTATTGATCAGCCGGGTGCCGGTGAGCACATCGCGGCGATCGCCATGATGCCGGGCCGCGGCCGCCGCGAATCGGATTCCGCCTAATTCCGACCACGCCGCCGGCCGCGCCATGACGATGGCACCACAGTGCGGACTCTTGGTCAGGAGTGTGAATGATGAAAAAATCCCTTGTCTCGATCTGCCTGCTGGCGCTGGCGCCGGCTCTCGCCTGCGCGGCCGCGCCGTCCGTCCCCGACAGATCTCTGCGTGAAGCGCCGCCGACGCAGCGGCTGCGCGCCGACGGCTGGTACCGGCCCGACGGCGTCGCCACCCAGCTGCACGCCCCGGCCTACCGAGCCGCCAAGGCCGCGCCCGAGGCCATGGCGCGCGAATACATCGCCCATCACCTGTCCGCGCTGGGCCTATCCGCCGGCCAGGCCCGGCTGCTGCAAGTCACCGCCGTCAACCGGCTGGCCACCGTCACCGTCGTCCGCCTGCAACAGCGCTATGCCGGCCTGCCGGTCTTCGGCTCCGACATCGCCGTGTCGATGACCGACGACGGCGATGTCGTCTACGTCAGCAACCAGACCTCGCCGCTGCCCGAGGCTCAGCCGGTCTGGCGCGCCGCCGCGCCGCAGCTGAGCCGGGTCCAGGCGCTGGCGGCGGCCAGGCGCCACCTAGGGACCGCGCGGCTGCTGTCTCCGCGCTTCGAGGAGACGGTATACGTCCGTGCCGGACAGGCGCCGTCGCGGGCATGGCAGGTGGAGGGCCGCGCCGACGACGGTCGCTGGTGGCAGCTTCTGGTCGACCAGCGCAGCGGCGCGGTGCTGCGCGCGCAGAAGATGGAAAACGACATCGGCGGCATCGGCGGCACGGCTCCCGTCCAGACACCGGCCGCCCGCGTCCGCGCCGACGATCAGTCCACCGGCCGCGGCTATGTCTTCGATCCCGACCCGCTGTCGTCGACGCGTTCGCATTACGGCGACCCGGGCTACGTCAACAACCACGACCGGGACTCGCCGCAGTTGAAGGCCGCCCGCGTGCGGGTGCCGCTGCCCGGCATCAGCAAGGACATCGACGGCAGATACCAGCTGGTCGGCCCATGGGCCCACTGCGTCGCGATCACCGACTACGACAGCTGCCCGCGCGAGACGGCCCCGGTGTTCGAATACACCCGCGACAATCCGGCCTTCGAAGCCGTCAACGCCTATTTCCACATCGACAGGATGATGCGCTACGTCAACCAGACGCTGGGCCTGGCCATCCATCCCTTCCAGTACGCCGGCGGCGTCCAGTACGATCCGCACGGCTGGCGCGCCGTCAGCGATGCCGACGGCAAGGTCCACACCGCGCCCGACTCGGCCTACGCCGGGGGGCGGCGTGGCCAGCTCCGCTTCGGCGGCGGCAGCGCCCACGGCGCCGTCAGCAGCCTGCCGGACTCGCCGGACTTCGCCGAGGACGGTCCGGTCATCATCCACGAACTGGGCCACGGCCTGTACGACTGGGCCACCCACGGCCACACCTCGGACGAGGACGGCCTGAACGAGGGCAGCGCCGACTACTTCGCCGCCGGCAGCTTTCGCGACCACGGCCGCTGGCGGCCCGGCGATCCCGAATACCACGGACTGTTCGCCTGGGCATGGGGCGCCCTGAAGCAGAAGAAGACGCTGCGGACCAGCAACTGGAATATCGGCCGCCATTATCCGGACGATGTGCAGCGCGCGGCCGCGCGGCCGAACGGCGGCGAGGATCCCCACATCTCGGGCCAGTACTGGAACGCGTGCAATATGCTGGCGCGGGACGCGATAGGCGGCCCGGCGATGGACAAGGCGATGCTGCTGGGCCTGGCGATGACCGGGGAAAACACTTTGCAGGACCAGGCGGCGCAGGCGGTGCTGCTGGCGGCCAAAACGCTGCGCTACCCCGCCGAGCAAGTGGACAGGATCCGGCGCGCCTACACCGAAAGCTGCAGCTACCAACTGGCCGACAGCGCCCTGCCGCCGCTGGAAATCAGCGGCGCGACGCCCAGCCGGCAAGGCGAATGCCGCTACCTGCTGGATCTGGACGCCGCCGACCCGAGCTGGCGGGTCAGCGTGCCGCTGAAAGACGGCGACAACGGCCAGAAGCTGCGTCTCGAAATCGACTGGAGCAACCGCTTCCCCATCCGGCGCGCCAGCCTGGCCAGCACAAGCGCCTGGCCCGAGCTGTCGTCCGGCAAGGCCAGCTGGAATCTGCTGCCTTTCGCCGGCGTGGCCGGCGCCGGCAGCCGTATCGTGCTCAGCTATACCCGAAACGACGGGCTGATGCGCAGCCCGCCGCTGACGCTATGCGTCGAAGGCAGGAAGAACAGCCTGCCGGCCGCCTACGTCTACCCCAGCGACTATGTCGGGCGCTTCGCCGTCGATGTCGGCAACTACATCAGTCCGAACGGCGTGTTCTCGGCCATCGTCCAGGACAGCGGCATTGCAGGCGGACCGCCGACGACGGGCGAGCTGCAACTGGCCATCGTCGATCCGCAAACCCATCAGACCCTGCATCAATACCATGCGGCATTCCGCCAGGATCATGACGCCCCCGACGACCGCATCGTCCCGCTCATGGTCGATATCCCCTACATCCACATCGGCCCGTACTCGGGCAAGTCATTGCAGTTGTCGTACACGGCGGGCAATGAACGCTCGCCGGTCGCGACCTATCCGATCATTGGCCGCATGCCGTCGCCGGGCCTGCTGCCGGTAGTCTTCCCGCACGACGCCGACCCGCGCTTCGACAGCGGCGACAAGGCCACCGTCGGCAATCTGCAGGCCGGCGATCAGGTGCTGTTCCACTGGGAGGCGATCGGGCAGAAACCGATCGTGACGACGCAAGTCTATTCCGGCGCCGGCGACGGGCAGCTGCAATTTCCGCTGCCGGTCCCGGCCACAAGCTACATCAGCTGGAACCGAACGCATCGGCGGGACGAATTCTCGATCTTCCGGACATACTACGAGATTCATAGGCAGGGCAGGACGCTGCTCTCGCCCAGCCGGGACTTCATGGTGCGGCGCCGGGAAGACCGTTAGCGACGCGGCCGGCGACGGAAGACGCCGGTCGCGCGGGCCGCTACAAACAGAGACAAAGCGTAACGCGTTCAATGATTTAATTTCGCCGCGGCCGGCCGATATTAAGGTCAGCAGTTCCGATAGTCTCACCACGGAGAGCAAGATAGCGGCGCACGCGGACATTCTTCCAGCCAGATTTTCCAATCCGGCGCCCGCGTCCATCCAGTCCAAGCAGCCCTCACCAGACCACGCCCCGCAGGCCGGGAGCCCTGCCCTCCGGCGTCGGTCAAGCTGCCAGCGACTGTCCTGGGCGCGCACGCCGGATGGCCGGCCGTCAGGCCGGCCATGCCAGACGCCAGGCCATCCGACAACGGATGGCCTAATCATGTCCGGGCAAGGCCGCCACGCCTAGCCGCCCCGCCCGGGCCTGCCGCTCGCCGGCGCAGCGGCTCTCCGCGATGCGGCGCGACTCGACCGGCACGTGGTGCTCGTCCAGCCAGGCGGCCTGCAGGACCTCGGCTATCATTTCCTCGTAGTGCTCGCGCACCAGCCGGCGCACCGCCTCGTCGCGGTAGATGCGGGCGCAGGCCTGGCAGTGGTGGGCGTACATGCCCTCCCAGCGGATGCTTGGGTCGTGGGCGGCGGCCCAGGCCAGCACCCGCTCCGGCCCCAGGTAATGCAGCCACAGCTTGAGAAAATCGCTCTCGGCCGCCTCCACCGCGCGGGACAGGAAGTCCGGCTGATCGACGGCGGCCACGCTGAGTTCGGGTATCTGCCGCATGCCTATGCCGCAGCAGGCGCCGACCCGGCCGTCGGCCTGTATCGTGTAGGTCTGCAGCACATTGGAGCAGACGCGGAAGGACTTCAGATTGTGGTTGTCGGCGGCGACGCCGGCCGGGTAGTCCTCCACCAGGCCGGGGTCCAGCGGCATCCACGGACTTTCGACGATCTCGATCAGCCCCCTGTCCTCCGGCCCCAGCGCGACGATGCGCGGATGGCCGGTGACGGAGGCGGCGGTGACCGCGCGCGTCGCGCGCAATTCCACCATCACCCAGGCCTTGAGCCGGCGCCGCACCGCGGCCAGGCAGGCTTCCACCACCCGCTCCACCGGCACGAAGCGCGCGTGCTCGTCGCCTGTGCTGTAATTGATCTCGGTCAGGCCGGCCGCCAGCAACGCATCCAACCGGCGGTCGGCGCTCTTCGCGCTGACCGCCCAGTGGGCGTTGCTGACCAGCCGCACCGGAAAGCCCAGCCCGCTGGCGTGGCGGATCGCAAGCAATAGGTCGCGCCAGCGCAGCGTGGCCTCGCCGCCGGTAAACACCACATTGTAGAAGCCCAGCGCCCTGGCCTGGTCTATCGCCGACAGCATCGTCTGCAGCGTCAGGTTCTCGCGGGCCTTCGGATGGCTCATCGACGCGCAGTGCTCGCAGGCGGCCGGGCAGGCGTAGGTGGGCATGATGGACAAGGTCTTGGGTCCGCGGAACAGGCCCGGAACCGGCATATCGGCGCTCATGCGCGTTCTCCCGCCGCGGCGCGCATTGCCTGCGCGCCGCGGCCCGAGTTCAAACCCTGAGCTGGCCGGCGGCCTGCATCTGCTTGGCCTGGTCGACCAGCTGGCCGATCACCGTCCGCAACAGCGCCGCGTCGACCACGCCGGCGAAGCCCAACGACAGGCCGGAGGCGAAGCCGTTGAAGTTCTGGCTGGAACGCAGCGTCTGGTCCGATGTCGACGGCGTCGCCGCCGGCGTGACCAGGCTTTTCTCCGGGCCGATCAGCAACTGTTCGGCCGAGTTGCCGAAACCCGGCAGGCCGAAACCGTCGCTGGCCAGCTTGAACATCGCCCGGATCAGGTCGCCGTCGCCGAACTTCAGCACCGCCGCGGCGAAATCCCTGCTGAACTGCTCCTCGCTGACCGGCTTGCCGCCCGGGCTGGCCTGATAGTCGTCCATCCACTGGCGGAAGCCGTCATTGGCCAGCATGGTGAACAACAGGCGGTTGACGTCGGATACCTGCTGGGGCGGCAGCGGGCGCTGGCCGACCTTGGCCGCCAGCACGCCGGCCGGGTTGTGGATGAATTCGGCGCGCGCGGCCGCGTCCTTGTCCAATTGGGTGAACAGCGCCTGGGCATTGCTGCGCAGCTGGGCGGCCGGCAGCACCAGCGGTGCGCTCTGCGCCGGCTTGACCGGCTGGATGGTGGTGGTCTTCATGATGCCTCCCGTCGGGGAACGCGGAATATCCGCGGCGACGGCGGGAGGATGGCGGGGGCCGTCGTCCGAAGCCGGCCGACGCCGCGGCACGACGCGCGGACGAGCGGTGGACGCGGCCGCGCGGACAAACCCCTTTGCGCAATTCGTTCGTTATAGAACGATTGACATCGGCAAAAACTGTTCTTTATGCCAGGTCATCGACGGCAAGCCCGCCTCCGTCCGATCCCGGCGCGTCCGACGGCGACATCGCGACTATTTCGATGAAGATAATTGTGTAACATTCGATTTTAGCCTTCTGGTCGCCGCGCCATGATCGTCCGCAATACCCCGTCCTGGTTCCGCCTGCTCTTCGTCTGGCACGGCTCGGTGCTGCCGCGCATCCTGCCCCGGCTGCTGATGGTGCTGACGGTGGCCGTCGTCGCCGCCGCCATCCGCCACTGGTGGCTGCAAAGCCTGCGCGAATCGTCGCTGGGCATTCCCACCTTCACGCTGCTGGGCGTGTCGCTGGCCATCTTTCTCGGTTTTCGCAATTCGGTCAGCTACGAGCGCTTCTGGGAGGCGCGCAAGCTGTGGGGCAGCCTGCTGATCGTCAGCCGCTCGCTGGGCCGGCAGATGCTGGCGGCGCTCGGCGACGACGCCGACAGCCGCCGCTTCGCCGACGCGGTATGCGCGTTCGCCTACGCGCTGAAGGCCCAGCTGCGCGGCGACGACGCCGACGAGCACCTGGCGCGGCTGCTGCCCGCCGGCGAACGCGAACGCATCATGGCCGGCCGCTTCCGTCCGGCGCTGATCCTGGCCTGGCTGGGCGGCGAGACGCAGCGTCTGCAGCGCGCCGGCCGGCTGAGCGAGCTGCAGTGGCTCGCGATGGACCACAATCTGAACACGCTGTCGGAAATCCTCGGCGGCTGCGAGCGCATCGCCACCACGCCGATGCCGTTCACCTACCGCGTGCTGCTGAACCGCACGGTGACCATCTACTGCCTGCTGCTGCCGGCCGGACTGGCCAGTAGCATAGGCTGGCTGACGCCGCCTATCGCGGTCTTCATCGCCTACACCTATTTCGCGCTGGAGCAGATCGCCGAAGAGCTGGAGGAGCCGTTCGGGACCGAGGGCAACGACCTGCCGCTGTCCACGCTGTGCCATACGATAGAATCGTCGCTGCGCGAGATGCAGGGCCTGCCGCTGGAAGTGGAACCGCCGCCGCGCCGCGGCGTCTACCAGTACTGAAAACCGCTCCGGGCGGGCGGTTCCGCCGGACGGCCGGATCGCGGAAGTGAAACAAAAGCCCGCTAGCCATGACAATTGGCTTTGCATAGAATGGACCGTCCCGAACCAATCGCTGCCGCCCGATGACTTTGTCCCGCCTGCTGTTCAGCTTCGTCTCGCGCCACTGGCGATCCTATGTCCTGGCCGCCCTGATGCTGGCGTCGGTGGCGGTGCTCACCGTGCTGATCCCGCGCCAGGTCGGCCACATCGTCGACGCGCTGGTGGCGAGCAGGCTGGCCGGCGACGCGCTGCTGGCCGAGCTGGCCAAGCTGCTGGCGATGGGGCTGGCGATCTATTTCCTGCGCGTCGGCTGGCGCTTGCAGTTGTTCTCCGCCTCCTACCGGCTGGGCGTGGAATTGCGCACCCGGCTGTACCGGCAGCTGGCCGCCCAGGGTCCGGCCTTCTTCCAGCGCCAGCGTACCGGCGACTTGATGGCGCGCGCCACCAATGACATCGATTCGGTCGAGATGGCGGCCGGCGAGGCGATGCTGGCCGGCTTCGACGGCATGCTGACCCTGGTGCTGATACTGGCGATGATGACGCTGGGCGTCGACTGGCGGCTGGCGCTGGCGGCGTTGCTGCCGTTCCCGCTGATGGCCCTGGCCTTCTCCCGCATCTCCAATCACATCCACCGCGAATGGGGCGAGGCGCTGGCGCGCTTCGGCCGGCTCAACGACCATGTGCAGGAAACGCTGTCCGGCGTGCGCACGCTCAGGGCGCTGGGGCTGGAGGCCCGCAACGACGCCGAGCTGTCGAGGCTGGCAGCCGCCGCCTCGGACAGCAGCTTCGAGGCGCAGCGCTGGGAAGCCGCCTTCGAGCCGGTGGTCGGCGCCACCCTGGTGTTCGCCACGCTGATCACGCTGACGGTGGGCGGCTACCTGGTGTGGCAGGGCCAGCTGACGATAGGCGCGCTGACTAGCTTCAATATGTATCTGGTGCAACTGATCTGGCCGATGTTCGCCGCCGGCTGGGTGCTGTCGCTGCTGCAGCGCGGGGCCGCCGCCTGGGTGCGGCTGCGGCCGGTGCTGGACGAGGCCCCTCAGGTGACCGACGACGGCACGCTGGACACGCTGATCCCCGGCGCGCTGACGATGAAGGACCTGACCTTCCATTACGCCGCCGACGCCCCGGCCTCGCTGCAGCAGATCGGCATCGAGCTGCCGGCAGGCGACACGCTGGGCGTGGTCGGCCCGACCGGCAGCGGCAAGTCCACGCTGCTGAAGCTGCTGATGCGGCAATATCCGCTGCAGCAGGGCGCGATACGCTGGAACGGCGCCGACATCGCCGACTACCGGCTGGCCGCGCTGCGCGGCGCGATCAGCTGGGTGCCGCAGGAAGCCTTCCTGTTCTCGGCCACGGTGGCGGAGAACATCGCGCTGGCCCGCCCCGGGGCCGGCCAGCAGGACATCGAGCGCGTCGCGCGGCAGGCTGCCGTCCACGACGACATCCTGCGGCTGCCGCAGGGCTACGCCACGCCGGTCGGGGAAAAGGGCGTCACGCTGTCCGGCGGCCAGCGCCAGCGGCTGGCCATTGCCCGCGCGCTGCTGGCCGACGCGCCGCTGCTGCTGCTGGACGACGCGCTGTCGGCGGTGGACACCGAGACCGAGACCCGCATTCTCGAGCACCTGCGCGCGACGCGGCAGGGCCGCAGCGTGATCATCGTCAGCCACCGGCTGTCGGCGGTCGCCGACGCCGACCACATCGTGGTGCTGCAGCACGGCCGCGTCGTCGAGCAGGGCAGCCACGAACAACTTCTGCGGCAGGACGGCTGGTATGCCGGCCAATGGCGCTATCAGCAACTGGAGGCCAGCCTCGATGCAATCTGACACCCGCCGCACGCCGATACGCCAAGCCGCCGCGCTGTTGGCCGACGCCGCCCGCCCCGACCGCGGCCAGTTCCTGCGCGGCGCGCTGTGGCTGATGCTGGCCGCGCTGCTGGAGGCCGCTGCGCCGCTGCTGGGCAAGATCTTCATCGACAGCTATCTGCTGCCGCACCGGGCCGACTGGCCCGCCATCTCCGGCCTGCTGGCCGCCAGCCTGCTCCTGGGCCTGGCGGCCGCCTTGCTGCGCTACCGGCAGTTGGTGCGGCTGGCCGGCGTCGCGATGCGTTCGGTGCTGCGGCTGCGCGAGCGGGTCTACCGCCACGTGATCCGGCTGCCTATGGCCTTTTTCGACCAGGCCATCACCGGCCAGCTGGTCAGCCGCGTCACCAACGACACCGAGTCGGTCAAGGCCTTGTACGTGCAGGCGCTGTTCGTCATCCTCAACAGCAGCATCGTGGTGCTGGGCGCGCTGGCGGCGATGGCCTGGCTGGACTGGCGGCTGATGCTGGTGACGCTGCTGCTGTTCCCGGCCACCGTCGCCATCGTCTGGCTGTACCAGCGCCTGAGCGCGCCGTCGGTGGCGCGCTCCCGCGCGCTGCGCAGCGACATCAACGCGCAGATGGCGGAATCGATCTCCGGCATCGCCGTGCTGCAGGCCAGCAACGCCGAACCCCGCTTCATCGCCCGCTTCGACGACGTCAACCAGCGCTACTACCAGGCGCGGCGGCTCGAGCTGCGCGCCAACGCCTGGCTGCTGCGCCCGGCGCTGGACCTGCTGAACGTGCTGCTCTTGGTCGCGGTGATACACAGTTACGGCCAGCGCGGCCTCGGCGCCGTCGAAATCGGCGTGCTGTACGCCTTCGTCGGCTATATCGGCCGCGTCGTCGAGCCGCTGATCCAGATCACGCTGCAGTTCGGCCAGCTGCAACAGGCGCTGGTGGCCGCCGGCCGCGTCGGCCAGCTGCTGGACGAGGCGGCGGCGCCGCGGCCGGCCGAGCAGGGCCGCATCGATGCCGGCGCGGTCAGCTTCCGCGATCTGCGCTTCGGCTACCAGCCGGCGCACCCGGTGCTGCACGATCTGAGCCTGGACATTCCGGCCGGCGCCTTCGTCGGCATCGTCGGCCATACCGGCAGCGGCAAGTCGACGCTGCTGTCGCTGCTGCTGCGCTTCTATCGTCCGCAGCAAGGCACGATCCTGGTCGACGGCCAGCCGCTGGACGCGATAGGCGACGCCGCCTTCCGCGCCGGCGTCGGCCTGGTGCCGCAGGACCCGTTCCTGTTGGCCGCCAGCGCCCGCGAAAACATAGACATGGGCCGCGGCCTGCCGCAGGAAGAGATCGAGGCGGCCGCCCGCGCGGCCGGCGTCCACGAGCTGATCCTGTCGCTGGAGAACGGCTACGACAGCGATATGGGCGAAAGCGGCGCGCGGCTGTCCAGCGGACAGAAGCAGCTGGTCGCCATCGCCCGCGCGCTGGCCGGCAAGCCCCGCATCCTGCTGCTGGACGAGGCCACCTCGCGGATAGACAGCGAGACCGAGCAACTGGTGCAGCAGGCGCTGGCGCGGCTGGCCGGCAAGATCACGCTGATCTCGATCGCCCACCGGCTGTCGACGATACGCGACGCCGACGTCATCGTGGTGCTGAACCACGGCCGCATCGCCGAGACCGGCACCCACGACGCGCTGATGCGCCAGGGCGGCATCTACCAGCGGCTGTATCTGCTGCAGCAGATGCAGGCCGAAGAGGAGGAAGAGGCGTGAGCGGCAAGCGCGCGCCCGGCCGGCAAGTTGGCTAAGATAGACGCTTGAGACGGGGCCCAGGTCACGTCAATCGCGGCGCCTCGCCGCGCCCGCCCTCGAAGACACCGGAGTCGCGATGTTCCGCCTACCCGCTCTGGCCAGCCTGCTATGCCTGCTGGCCGCCCTGCCCTGCCGCGCCGAAGACGGCAAGGATCTCGATCTGTCCATCAGCACCGAGCTGATGACGCGGCAGACGTCCTACGGCAATTCGTCGCGGCTGCAGCCCAGCGTGGACCTGCAGTACCGCACCCGTTTCGGCGCGCTCTACGTGCAGGACGGCGAAGGCGGCTGGGCCTTGCCGGCGCCGGCCGGCTGGGTGTCGCTGGGCGTAGCCAACGAGCCGGCCTGGAGCCTGGGCGGCGGGGTGTCGCAGAGCCTGGCGCTGGCGCGCTACGGCTTCGACCTGCCGCTCGACGGCAGCCTGTCCTTCGGCTACGCCAGCCGCATCGGCGACAGCCATCCCGGCCAGCTGCTGGTGGCCACGCTGGACGCGCCGCTGGGCGACTGGATGGGACAGAAGTTCTCCTTGCTGGGCTGGGCCAGCCTGGCCAACCAGAAGCGCCGGCTCGGCCTGGCACATAGCGACGACGGCCCCGGCTGGCAACTGGAACAAAGCAATCTGCTGCTGCTGATGTCGCACCCGCTTTCCCGCCACTGGACGCTGGACCTGGGCGCCGGCAGCCGCTGGGCGGCGGAAAACACCGGCGAGCACACCGCCGGCTGGCAGACGCTGCTGGGATTCACGTGGAAGCTGTGAGCCGCTTCGACTTCCGGCCTGCCGCCGGCTGCCTGATCGACAGCCACTGCCATCTGGACGCGCCCGAGCTGCGCGCCGGCGTCGACGCCGTCGTCGCGCGCGCGCGGGCCGCCGGCGTCGGCCAGCTCTTGCTGCCGGCGGTAACGGCCGGCAATTTCGACGACGTGCTGGCGATGCGCGAGCGCTACGGCTGCTGGATCGCCTTCGGCCTGCACCCGATCTACCTGGACCGGCACCTGGACGAGCATCTGGCCCTGCTGGACGCGGCGCTGGCCGCGCACGCGCCGGTCGCCGTCGGCGAGATCGGCCTGGATTTCTACCTGCCGGAACTGGACCCGGCGCGGCAGGAGGCGCTGCTGGTCGAGCAGTTGAAGCTGGCCCGCAAGCACGGCCTGCCGGTGGTGCTGCACGTGCGGCGTTCGGTCGACCGGGTGCTCAAGCATCTGCGCGAGCAGAAGGTGGAATGCGGCATCGCCCACGCCTTCAACGGCAGCGAGCAGCAGGCGCGGGCCTTCATCCGCCAGGGCTTCCGGCTGGGCTTCGGCGGCGCGATGAGCTATAGCGGCTCGCGCCGCATCCGCCAGCTCGCGGCGACGCTGCCGCTGGACAGCCTGGTACTGGAAACCGACGCGCCCGACATCCGCCCCGAGTACGCGCAGGACGTGCCCAACGAGCCGGCGCAGCTGGCCCGCTTCGTCGAGATTCTGGCCGGCCTGCGCGGCCTCGGGGCAGAGACGCTGCGGCCGGCGCTGCATGCCAATACGCTGAAGGCGCTAGCGCTGGACTGAGCCGCCAGGAAAAAAGCCCCGGGGAACCGGGGCCTTTTCTGGCGACGCCTCGCGGCGCTCAGGTGCGGAAGCGCTGCAGGCAGTCGTCCAGCTGGTGCGACAGCCCGCGCAGCTCGCCGGCCAGCGCGCTGGCCTCGCCGGCCGCCCGATTGGTCTGGCCGTTCATCTGCGCGATCTGCTCGACATTGCGCGCCACCTCCTGGCTGGCGTGGCTCTGCTCGGTGATGGCGTTGGCGATGTCGGCGATGCGCTCGACCGACTGCTCGGCCAGTTCCCGGATCTGCCCCAGCGCGTCGGCGACGCTGGACGCGCTGACCACGCCGGTCTCGATGCGGCTGTTTGCCTGCTGCATGCTCTGGTAGGCACGCTGGGTGTCGGCTAGCACGCCGTCGATATGGCTGGAGATCTCGGTGGTCGCCTGGCTGGTGCGTTCGGCCAGCTTGCGCACCTCGTCGGCGACGACGGCGAAGCCGCGGCCCATCTCGCCGGCGCGCGCCGCCTCTATCGCCGCGTTCAAGGCCAAGAGATTGGTCTGGTCGGCGATGTCGTGTATCACCCGGACGATGTCGCCGATATCGGCCGAACGCCGGTTCAGGCCGTCCATCACCGTGGCGGTGTCGGTGATGCTGCTGGCGACCTGGCGGATCTCGCCGGCGGCCTGCTGCGCCAGATCGCTGCCGGAGGCCGCCTGCTCCATCGTCAGCCGCGCCTGGCGCTCGACGTCCTTGGTGCTGTCGGCCACCAGATTGATGCTGACCGACATCTGCTCGATCGCCGCCGCGCCGCTGGCCGCCGCTTCCGACTGCTGCTGCGCCGCCGACGACACATGCTCGCTGACGCCGGACAGCTTGCCGGCCGCTTGCGCCAGCTGGGTCGAATGGCCCTGCGATTCGACCACCACGGTGCGCACGCTGTCCACCAGCTTGGCCAGCGAGCCGGCGACGCTGCCCAGCTCGTTCTGGCCGAAATCCGGCAGCTGCAATCTGAGGTTGCGCTGGTCGGCCAGTTCCTGGCTGGCGTCGCGCATGCTGAGCAGCGGCCGGCGTATCGACGCGATGATGAACCAGGCCACCAGGGCGCCGGCCACCAGCGCGATCAGGATTTCCGTCAGCAACTGGCCGCGCACCGAGGCGGCGGTGGCGTCGATCTGCTCATCGAGCTGGCCCACCGCATCGGCGGCGGCCTTGCCCAGATCGGCGCTGACGCTCTCCATCTGGTGGATGTTGTCCTTGTACTTCTCCAGCTCCTTGTTGGCGTCCGCGGTGGCCGTGACGCGCTTGCCCTCGACCTGGGTCGAGACCTTGGCCACGCCGTCGGCGTAGCCGGCCAGCAGCGAGGACAGCTTGGTCAACTGCTGCGCCGCCTGGTCGTTCAGCGGCCGGGATGCCGCCTGGGCTATCGCCTTCTGCGCATGCTCCTGCGCCGACTTCCACTTGCCCAGGTATTCCGAGCGCTTGGCGTCGTCGGCGATATTGATGAAGTAATCCTTCTCGAAACGGCGCAGATTGCCCATGTCGCGCTGCAGCTCGACGATGTCGGTGTAGAACACCAGTTCGTGCGAGCTGACCTCCGCCACCCTTTGGGAAATCTTGCCGAGTCCGAGCTGCGTCAGCAGCCCGGTCAGAATGAGCGCCGCCAGCAGCAGCGCGAAGCCGAGAGTAATCCTTGCCGCGATAGACAAATTTCGCATAATCCTTCCCCACACCCGATGTTGTTGAAACCTGGCCGGACTGCGTCCGATCCGTTGTTAAAGCCCTTGAACAGGCTCTTATGCCGCGATTTTAGTAGACTGCCGCGGCGGCCAGCCAGCCCTGGCATTCGGAATGGCTGAATTCACTCGAAATCAATATCGAAAATCCAAAAAAAAACCGGCGGCATGGGCCACCGGTCGACAGGCTCGCACAATCCGGCTCAAGCGCGACGCTTGAAGCTCCTGGCAAATCCCAATACACAGATGAAGAATAGTGTACTGATCGCCACTTCACACCAGGCCATGCGTTGCGCCAGGCCATGGTCGGCCCAGCCGCGCATCACGCCCTCGGTGAAAAAGGCCAGGATGAACATGCTGGACCATTGATAGGTATAGAGCCTGCCGGCCAGGATGCCGCGCAGCGGCAGCAGCAGGAACAGCGCCTTGCAGGCGAGGAAGGAGCCGCCGGGACGCAGCGGCGCCAGCCACAGCTCCCAGGCCAGCGTCAGCGCGATCAGGGCGATCAGCGACGCCGCGGCGCCGCTGCGGAAGCCGTCGCGGCTCATCAGGCGGACTCCGCCTGCTCGCGTGCCCGCGCCTTGCGCTCCATCAGCGCCGCCACCACCACCCCGGCCTCGTACAGCAACCACAGCGGCACCGCCAGCATCGTCTGCGACAGCACGTCCGGCGGCGTGACGATGGCGGCGATGACGAAGGCGCCGACGATCACGTACGGCCGCCCTTCGCGCAGCTTGGCCACCGATACCACGCCCATCCGCGTCAGCAGCACCACGACCACCGGCACCTCGAAAGTGGCGCCGAAGGCCAGGAACATGCCGAGGACGAAGGACAGGTATTTGTCGATGTCGGTCATCATGCTGACGCCGGCCGGCGTCACCGCCGACATGAAGTGGAACACCACCGGGAACACCAGGAAATAGGCGAAGGCCATGCCGGTCAGGAACAGCAGCAGGCTGGACAGCAGCAGCGGCACGATCAGCTTCTTCTCATGGCTGTACAGGCCGGGCGCGACGAAGGCCCAGACCTGGTACAAGGTGTTCGGCAGCGAGATCAGGAAGGCCACCAGCATCGTCACCTTCATCGGCACGAAGAAGGTGGACGTCACCTCGGTGGCGATCATGCTGCCCCCCTGCGGCAAGGCGTCGAGCAGCGGCTTGGCCAGCAGGTGGTAGATGTCGGAAGACCAGTGGAACAGGCACAGGAAGGTCAGCGCGATGCCCAGGAGCGCGCGCACCAGCCGGGTGCGCAGCTCGATCAGGTGCGCGAGCAGCGGTTGTTCGTTCATTCGCGGGCTTCAGAGGCTGGGGGTTGGGAAGCGGGCGGACGATGCGGCGGCGGGTCGTCGAACAGGTCGAGCTGGCTGTCGTCGCGCGGCGGCAGTTCGGTCTGCGCCGCCAAGTCCTCCGGCACCGGCATGGCCTCGTCGGGAAACAGCGGCGCGGCGTCCGGCTGCAAGCCGCCGTGTATCGTGCGCCCGGCCTCGTCGAACGGCTGGGCCGCCTGCTCGGCCAGCTCGCGCGCCTCGGCGGCGTGCTGGTCGATGGCGTCGCGCGCCTGCTGCACCTCGGCCTCCAGCTGGCCGCGGAAACTGTGGGCGGCGTCCTGCAGGTTCTGCCGCAGGCTGTCCAGCTCCTGCAGATTGGTCTGTTGCTGGATGTCGGCCTTGACGGTGGCGACGAAACGCTGCGCCCGCGCCACCAGCGCGCCGACGGTGCGCGCCACCGTCGGCAGCCGCTCCGGGCCGAGCACGACCAGCGCCACCACGCCTATCAGGACGAATTCGCCGAAACTGATGTCAAGCACGCCGCGTCACCGTCCGTGCTTATTTCTTGTCGGCTTCGCCGTCGATGATGCGGCCGGCGTCCTTGGCCGGCGGCTGGGCGTCCTTGCCGCCCTCGGCCATGCCTTCCTTGAAGCCCTTGACCGCGTTGCCCAGATCCTTGCCTATGCCGGGCAGCTTTCTGGTGCCGAACACCAAGACCACGATCAACAGCACGATCAGCCAATGCCAGATGCTCAGAGAACCCATTGTGACTCTTCCTCGGTTTCGAAAAACGGGTGCCGCCTCAGCCCTTGTGGCCGAACACGTGCACGTGCAGGTGGAACACTTCCTGGCCGCCGCCGCGGCCGGTGTTGATGCCGGTCTTGAAGCCGGACTCCAGGCCCTGCTCCTTGGCCAGTTTAGGCGCCAGCGTCAGGATCTTGCCCAGCACCGCCTCGTGCTCGGGGCCGCAGTGGGCCAGCGAGTCGACGTGCCGCTTCGGAATGATCATGAAATGCACCGGCGCGATCGGCCGGATATCGTGGAAGGCCAGCACGTCGTCGTCTTCGTAAACCTTGCTGGCGGGAATCTGGCCCGCCACGATCTTGCAGAAAAGGCAATCGCTCATCATGTGTTCCGTCGTTCAGACTGTGGGTTTGCGCGAGGCTTTCTCGTCGAGGCCGGAAATGCCCTCGCGCCTATGCAGCTCCATTACAACGTCTTCCGGCCGCAGGCCATGATATGCCAATAGCACCATCGTGTGGAACCACAGATCGGCCACTTCGCGCACCAGGTGCAGCTTGTCCTTGTCCTTGGACGCCATCAGCGTCTCGGCTGCCTCCTCCGCCACCTTCTTCAGGATGGCGTCCTCGCCCTTGTGGAACAGCGAGGCCACGTAGGAGGACTGGGAACTGGCCTCGCGCCGGGCTTCCAGCGTGTCGGCTATGCTTTTCAACACATCCGGGGTGCTCATATCGTGTAATCCTTTGCGTCCGCCGGCCAGACAGTATACGGCGCGGGCATGACATTCTGACAAAACCGGCCCATTGTAACCCGGCCGGCGCCGTCGGCGTTGACCGACGGCAATTCAGGGACGGTAGATCGCGTGCGGATCCTTCAGCACGGCGTCCACCGTCGTCCAGCCGCCATTGTCGAAACGGCGGTAGAAGCAGCTTTCCCGTCCGGTGTGACAGGCGATGCCGCCGATTTGTTCGATCTGCATCACGATCACGTCGCCGTCACAATCGAGGCGCAGCTCCTTGACCGTCTGCAGATGGCCGGACTCCTCGCCCTTCTTCCACAGCTTCTGCCGCGAACGGCTCCAGTAGTGGGCGATGCCGGTGTCGGCGGTCAGCTGCAGGCTTTCGCGGTTCATCCACGCCACCATCAGCACGCGGCCGCTGGCGGCGTCCTGGGCGATGGCGGTGACCAGGCCCTTGTCGTCCCACTTCACTTCGTCGAGCCAGCTCATAGCCTCACCTCGATACCGGCGGCGCGCATCGCCTCTTTGGCCTCGGCCACCGTGTATTCGCCGAAATGGAAGATGCTGGCGGCCAGCACCGCGTCGGCGTGGCCGTCCCTGACCCCGTCCACCAGGTGCTGCAGATTGCCGACGCCGCCGGAGGCGATGACGGGAATGTTCACCGCGTCGGACACCGCGCGCGTCAGCGGCAGATTGAAACCGATCTTGGTGCCGTCGCGGTCCATGCTGGTCAGCAGGATTTCGCCTGCGCCCAGTTGCTGCATCTTGCGCGCCCACTCGACGGCGTCCAGCCCGGTGCGGTTGCGGCCGCCGTGGGTGAAGATCTCCCAGCGGTCGTTCTCCGGCGTCACCGCCTTGGCGTCCAGCGCGACGACGATGCACTGGTTGCCGAAGTGCTCGGACGCCTCGCGGACGAATTCGGGGTGGGTCACCGCGGCGGTGTTGATGCTGACCTTGTCGGCGCCGGCGTTCAGCAGGCGGCGGATATCGGCGATGCTGCGCACGCCGCCGCCGACGGTCAGCGGAATGAACACCTGCTCGGCCACCGCCTCGATCACGTGCAGGATGATGTCGCGCTGGTCGGAACTGGCGGTGATGTCGAGGAAGGTCAGTTCGTCGGCGCCCTGCTCGTTGTAGCGACGGGCGATCTCGACCGGGTCGCCGGCATCGCGCAGGCCCAGGAAGTTGACGCCCTTGACCACGCGACCGGCGGTCACGTCCAGGCAGGGGATGATGCGTTTGGCAAGCATGTGCGTTTCCAGAAAGCTTCAGGCGCGCCGAAGCGGCGGGACCCGCCCGCCGCCGGCGCGCCCGGCCGGATCAACCGGCCAGTTCGTCGGCCAGCGTCTGCGCGGCGGCAAAGTCTATGCTGCCCTCGTAGATCGCGCGGCCGGTGACGGCGCCCTCGATGCCCTCGTCCTCCACCGCGCACAGCGCGCGGATGTCGTCGAGGTTGCTCAGGCCGCCGGAGGCGATCACCGGGATGGTCAGCGCCTGCGCCAGCTTGACGGTGGCCTCGATGTTGACGCCGGTCATCATGCCGTCGCGGCCGATGTCGGTGTAGATCACCGAGTTGACGCCGTAGTCCTCGAAGCGCTTGGCCAGATCGATCACGTTATGGTTGGTGATCTTGGCCCAGCCGTCTATCGCCACCATGCCGTCCTTGGCATCGAGGCCGACGATGACCTGGCCGGGGAAGGCGTCGCAGGCGTCGTGCAGGAAGCCCGGCGTCTTGACCGCGGCGGTGCCGATGATCACGTAGGCCAGGCCCATGTCGAGGTAGGCTTCGATGGTGTCCAGGTCGCGGATGCCGCCGCCCAGCTGCACCGGCATGTCCTCGCCGACTTCGCCGAGGATGTCGCGGATCACCGCCAGGTTCTTGGGCTTGCCGGCGAAGGCGCCGTTCAGGTCCACCAGATGCAGCCGTCTCGCGCCCTGGTCGCGCCAGTGGGCGGCGACCTTGACCGGATCATCGGAAAAGATGGTGGCATCGTCCATTGCGCCCTGTCTCAGGCGCACGCATTGACCGTCTTTCAGGTCTATCGCGGGTATCAGCAGCATGGTGCTAAGTCGAAACGTAAGTTAAACATTGCCGTCCCAGGCCAGGAAGTTCTTCATCATCTGAAGACCGGCCCGGTGGCTCTTCTCGGTGTGAAACTGCGTGGCGAATATATTGCCACGCCCGACGATACAGGCAAACCGCTGCGGATAATCGCTTTCCGCCAGCGTCAGCGCCGCGTCGGCCGGCGCAAAATGGTAACTGTGCACGAAATAGAAGCGCTCGCCGTCGGCGATGCCGGCGAACAAGGGATGGGATCTGGCCTGGTAGACCTGGTTCCAGCCCATGTGCGGCACCTTCAGACGCTCGCCGCCGGCGACGAGATCGTCGGCGAAACGGACCACCTTGCCCGGAAACAACCCCAGGCCGGCGGTGTCGCCTTCCTCGCTATGTTCGAACAATAGCTGCGCGCCGACGCAGATTCCAAAAAACGGCTTGTTCTGCGTGGTTTCACGGACGGCGTCGGCCAGGCCGTGGCGGTTCAGTTCGCGCATGCAGTCCGGCATCGCGCCCTGGCCGGGGAAGACCACCTTGTCGGCCTTGATCACCGCATCCGGATCGCGCGTCAGGAAGATGTCGGCGCCGTTTTCGTTGACCGCCTGCAGGGACTTCAGCACCGAATGCAGATTGCCCATGCCGTAATCGATGACTGCGACTTTCATCTTGCTACAAGCTCATGTTCGGGGTGTGGCAGAACTCCAGCGCGATACCGCCCGGATCCTGGAAAAAAACGGCGTAGTAGCCGTCGCCGTAATGCGGATACTCGGCCGGCGCGTCGGTGACGCGCGCGCCGATCTCCAGCAGCAGCGCATGCAGCGCGTCCACAGCCTGCCGGCTGGGCGCGTTGAAGGCCAGATGCTGCAAGCCGACGCCATGGCGGACGAAGCCCGCGCCGGCGGCCTGGCTCTGCTGCAGATAGATTTCGTAGTTGCCGGCGACATAGGCGCGCGAATCGGCGCTGCTGCGCCCCCGCCAGCCCATGGCCGGCATCAACCGGTCATAGAAGGCCAGGGCCGCATCCAGATCGGGCACCGACAGACACAGGTGGTTGAGGCCGGCGACGCCGGGATCGACCCGGCTCATATGCTCAGCGTTCCCTTGGTGGACGGCGTGATGCCGGCCATCCGTTCGTCGTGCTCGCAGGCCATCCTCAGCGCGCGGCCGAAGGCCTTGAAGATGGTCTCGGCCTGATGGTGGCTGTTGTGGCCGCGCAGATTGTCGATGTGCAGCGTGACCATGCTGTGGTTGACGAAGCCGTGGAAGAACTCGGAAAACAGGTCCACGTCGAACTGGCCGATGCTGGCGCGGGTGTATTCGACGTCGTAGACCAGGCCCGGGCGGCCGGACAGGTCGACCACCACGCGGCTCAAGGCCTCGTCCAGCGGCACGTAGGCGTGGCCGTAGCGGCGTATGCCCTTCTTGTCGCCGATGGCGCGGGCGAAGGCCTGGCCCAGCGTGATGCCGATGTCCTCCACCGTGTGGTGGGCATCGATGTGCAGGTCGCCGACCGCCTTGACGTCCAGGTCGATCAGGCCGTGGCGGGCGATCTGGTCCATCATGTGGTCGAGGAAGGGCACGCCGGTCTCGAAATGGCCCTGGCCTGTGCCGTCCAGATTCAGCGTGACGGTGATCTGGGTTTCCAGCGTGTTGCGGGTGACGGTTGCGGTTCTCATGGCTTCAGGCGAAAAAACGTTGGATGGCGGCAAGCAGCGCGGCGTTCTCGTCCGGGCTGCCGACGGTCAGGCGCAGGCAGTTCTCCAGCAGCGGATGGCTGCCGTGCAGCTGCTTGATCAGGATGCCGGATGCCTTCAGGTGCTGGAACAGCGCCGGCGCGTCCGGCGCGCGGACGGTGATGAAGTTGGCCTCGGACGGGAAGACGGCCAACGCGGGCAGCGCCGCCAGCGCGTCGGACAGTCGGGCGCGCTCGGCCCGCAGCTCGGCCGCCTGGCGGTTGAACACCTCCAGATGCTGCAATGCGAAGCGGGCGGCGGCGAGGGTCAGCACGTTGACGTTGTACGGCGGCCTCACCTTGTTCAATTCATCGATCCACGCCGGGCAGGCCGCGGCGTAGCCGAGGCGGATGCCGGCCAGCCCCAGCTTGGACAGCGTGCGCATCACCAAGAGGTTGTCCAGCTCGCCGGCCAGGTCGATGAAGCTGTCGGAGGCGAAGCTCTGATAGGCCTCATCGACGACGACCAGCCCCGGCGCGGCGCGGCAGATGGCCATCACCTCGTCGCGGGCGTAGCGCGGCCCCGTGGGATTGTTCGGGTAGGACACGAAGACCACCGCAGGCCGCTCGCGCTCGATGGCGGCCAGCGTGGCCGGCAGGTCCAGCGTGAAGTCCTCGCGCAGCGGCACGCCGACGTATTGCAGGCCGGAGAACAGCGCGTTCATCCTGTACATCACGAAGGACGGCTCCAACGCCAGCAGCTTGGCGCCGGGACGCGCCAGCGCCTGCGTCACCAGCGTGATCAGCTCGTCCGAGCCGTTGCCGAGCACGATGTCGGCCGCCGCCGGGATGCCGAAGGCCTCGCGCAGCGCGTCCTTCAGGCCGCCGCCGTTGGCGTCCGGATAGCGGTTCAGCGCCACCCGGGCCAGCTCGGCGGCCAATTCGTGCTGCAACTCGACGGGCAGCGGCCATGGGTTTTCCATCGCGTCCAGCTTGATGAAACCCGCGGCCGGCGCCACATGGTAGGCGCCGATGGCGGCGATCTCGTCGCGTACGAGTTGCTTGGCGGTCAGTTTGATCGTCATCGTGTGTCTGCGGCGCGAGCCGCCGTCATGGTCCCGCGAACGGGCAAAAAAACATCGTAACGCGTCCGGGCGCGGCGGACTACCGCCGCGCGCCCGGCGGGCCTCGCCTGTTGCGGCGCGGCTACGACGGACTTACTTGTCCAACCTCAGCTCGGCGGCGCGGGCGTGCGCGGTCAGCCCCTCGCCATGCGCCAGCAAGCTGGCGACGCGGCCCAGTTTCTGCGCGCCGGCCTGCGACACGCGGATCAGGCTGCTGCGCTTCTGGAAATCGTAGACGCCCAAGGGGCTGGCGAAGCGGGCGGTGCGGCTGGTCGGCAGCACATGATTGGGACCGGCGCAGTAATCTCCCAGGCTCTCCGAAGTAAAGCGACCCATGAAGATGGCGCCGGCGTGGCGCAGTCGCGGCAGCAAGGCGTCCGGATCGGCCACCGACAGCTCCAGGTGCTCCGGCGCAATGGTGTTGCTGATCTCGCAGGCCTCGGCCAGATCCTTCACCTGGATCAGCGCGCCGCGGTTGCCGAGGCTGGCCGCTATGATGGCGCGGCGCGGCATCGCCGGCAACAGCTTCGCCATGCTGGCCTCGACCTTGGCGATGTATTCGGCCGACGGGCACAGCAGGATGGCCTGGGCGATCTCGTCGTGCTCGGCCTGGCTGAACAAGTCCATCGCCACCCAGTCCGGGTCGGTGTCGCCGTCGCAGATCACCAGGATCTCGGACGGGCCGGCCACCATGTCGATGCCGACCACGCCGAACACCCGGCGCTTGGCTGCGGCGACGTAGGCGTTGCCGGGGCCGGTGATCTTGTCGACCTGCGGCACGCTTTCGGTGCCGTAGGCCAGCGCGGCCACCGCCTGGGCGCCGCCGACGGTGAACACCTTGTCGACGCCGGCGATATAGGCCGCCGCCAGCACCAGGTCGTTGCGCTCGCCGCCCGGCGTCGGCACCACCATGATGATTTCGGCCACGCCGGCCACCTTGGCCGGCAGCGCGTTCATCAGCACCGAGCTCGGATAGGCGGCCTTGCCGCCCGGCACGTAGATGCCGACGCGGTCCAGCGCCGTCACCTGCTGGCCCAGCAGCGTGCCGTCCTCGTCCTCGTAGCTCCAGGAGTGGGCCAGCTGCCTTTCGTGGTAGCGGCGCACCCGCCCGGCGGCCGCCGACAGCGCGTCGCGCACGTCGGCAGGCAAACGCTCCCAGGCGGCCTCCAGCTGTTCGCGGCTCAGCGTCAGATCGGCCATGCTCGCCGCCTGCATGCGGTCGAAACGGTTGGTGTACTCCACCAGCGCCGCGTCGCCGCGATGATGGACGTCGGCGCAGATCGACGCCACGGCGGCGTCGACTGCGGGGTCCTGCGCGGTTTCGAAGGCCAGCAGCGCCTGCAGGCGCGCGGCGAAGTCGGGCTGGGAAGATGACAGTTTCAACATAACGATTCTCTGATGCTTGAGGCCTGAACAATGGCCAACGCCGGCCGAGGCCATCGGTTGACCGCTACCCGGCCGGCATGCGTGTCGATCAGGCCGGCACGGCGCCGGCGAAGGCGTCCAGCACCGGCTGGATCGCGTCGTATTTCAGCTTCAGCGCGGCCTGGTTGACCACCAGCCGCGAGCTGATGTCTATGATGTGCTCGACCGCCACCAGCTTGTTGGCGCGCAGCGTGCCGCCGGTGGACACCAGGTCGACGATGGCGTCGGCCAGACCGACCAGCGGCGCCAGTTCCATCGAGCCGTACAGCTTGATGATGTCGACGTGCACGCCCTTCTTCGCGAAATGCTCGCGGGCGATCAGCGGATATTTGGTGGCGATCTTCAGCCGCGCGCCCTGGCGCACCGCGGCGTCGTAGTCGTAGCCCTCCTGCACCGCCACCATCATCTTGCACTTGGCGATGTTCAGGTCCAGCGGCTGGTACAGGCCGGCGCCGCCGTGCTCGATCAGCACGTCGCGGCCGGCGATGCCGAGGTCGGCCGCGCCGTACTGCACATAGGTCGGCACGTCGGACGCGCGCACGATGACCAGCTGCACCTCCGGGTGGTTGGTGCCTATGATCAGCTTGCGCGACGATTCCGGGTTTTCCGCCGGCACGATGCCGGCCGCCGCCAGCAGCGGCAGCGTCTCTTCAAAGATTCGGCCCTTGGACAGGGCGATGGTCAGCTTCATGGTCTTCTACTGCGAAAGTGATTGGATGTGCCGGCGTCAGCCGACCAGCGCGCGGCGCTCGCGCTCCAGCAGGCCGACATAGCGCTGTATCAGCGTCTCCATCGGCGGCGTCAGGTTCAGATAGGAGCAGCCGACCCGCATCGCCTCGTTGCCGTTGCGCATCCGCGCGGTCAGCCGGTGGCGCACCTCGATGCCCAGCGTCAGCACGCCCAGCGGCTTCAGCTCTATCGAGCACTGCAGGTACTGCTGGCCGAGGTCGAAGCCCGGCGTGTCTACGCCGGGCAGCCACAGGCTCATGCCGCCCAGGCTGATGTCGAACAGCGCCAGATCGATCGCGCGCTGGTTGAAGTCGCCGATATGGCAGAACACCGGGGTGCCCAGCGGCGTCTGGATGCGGAAGAACTCGCGCCGCTGCAGCTTGATCACCTGATCCGGCAGCCGGCACTGGAAGGCCGGCCTGTCGTCCACCGTCACCCGGCTGATCTGGCCGGCGACGAATTGGGTCTTCACGCCTTCCGGCGAGCAGACGAAGACATTGCGCTCGCTGTTCAGCACCTGCTGGTTGGTGTCCTCGTCGGCGCCCCAGTCGAAGGTGAACACGCCGGCCTGGTAATCAACCTCCAGCAAGCGGGTCAGGATGAAGTTTTTCCCCTTGTTGGCGAAAACCGTCACCATGTGACCGTGCTTGGCGATACCAGACAGATGCTGGGCGATCTCCGCCGGCGAAGCCAGCGTGAATCTGGCCAGGTCCAGGGACTGGTGCTGGCCGGCCGGATTGACGGGAGTGGGGTCGTTGCTCACGATATGCCGACTTTCATGTCTTCGGGAGTGGAGTGATACGCCAAGTTTAGCGTAACAACTGCTTGATATCATAAGCAAGGTTGGACGCCGGCGTGCCGTAGGCCTCAAATACCCTCAGCTTGCCGTCCCGGTCCAGCAGATAGGAGCCGGCGCTGTGGTCCACGCTGTAGCCCCCGCCTGGCGTCGGCACCTTCTGCGCCACCACCTTGTATTGCTTCTTCACCTTCTCGATCGCGTCGACGCCGCCGGTCAGGCCGATGAAGCGCTTGTCGAAGTGCGGCACGTAGCCGGCCAGCACCTGCGGCGTGTCGCGCTCGGGATCGACGCTGATGAACAGCACCTGCACCTTGTCCGCGTCGGCGCCCAGCTGCTTCATCACCGAACCGTACTCCAGCATCGTCGTCGGGCAGACGTCGGGACAGTTGGTGTAGCCGAAGAACACGGCCACCACCTTGCCGCGGAACTGGTCCAGACTGCGCGGCTTGCCGCTGTAGTCTATCAGCGTGAAGCCGCCGCCCATCGAATCATCGTTTATCGACGTGCCCTTGAAATCGACGGCGGGCGGCGCGCAGGCGCTCAGCGCCAGCACGATCAGGAATCCGGACAGGAAGTGCAGGAATTTGGACATCAGGAAAGCGGAATCAGCCAGTAATGGTCTAACAACAAGGCCGCGAACAGCAGGGTCAGATACCAGATCGACCAGGCGAAAACGCGGCGCGCCAGAGCGTCAGCATACTGTCGATGCAGGCGCACGGCAAGGAACAACAGCCTGCCGTCCAGCGCCAGCGCCGCGGCCAGATAGATCCAACCGACCGTCGCCAGCGCCGCCGGCAGCAGCGTGATCGCGCACAAGAGCACGCTGTACAGCACGATGGACAAGGTCGTGTAGCGCTGGCCGTGGGTCAGCGGCAGCATAGGCAGGCCGGCGCGGGCGTAGTCGTCGCGCCGGTACAGCGCCAGCGCCCAGAAATGCGGCGGCGTCCAGGCGTAGATGATCAGGAACAGCACCAGCGCGAAGGCGCTGATCTCGCCGCTGACCGCCGCCCAGCCCAGCACCGGCGGCATCGCGCCGCTGGCGCCGCCGATGACGATGTTCTGCGGCGTGTTCGGCTTCAGCAACAGCGTGTAGACGATGGCGTAGCCGACGAAGGTGCCCAGCGTCAGCCAGGCGGTCAGCGCGTTGCAGCACAATAGCAGCAGCGTCAGGCCTGCCCCGCCGGCCGACAGCGCCACCAACAGCGTTTCCAGCGTCCCGACGTCGCCGGTGGCGGTCGCGCGCCAGGCAGTGCGGCGCATACGGGCGTCGACGCCGCGCTCGACCAGGCAGTTGATCATCGCCGCCGCGCCGGCCACCAGCGCGATGCCCAGCGTCGCCGGCACGACCACCGTCGCGTCCGGCAGGCCGGGACTGGCCAGGAACATGCCTATCACCGCGCAGAACACGATCAAGGCCACCACCCGCGGCTTGGACAATTGCCACAGCGCCTGCGCGTGCTGGCGCCACAGCGGCAGGCCGAGCGCGCTCATCGCTCCGCTCCCGGCCGGCCCCACGGCCCCAGCGGCGGCGCCGGCAGCGCCGCCCTTCGTCTCGCGGCCGCCGGCGCCCTCAGGCGCGACCGCAGCAGCAAGGCCGTCATCAACAGCAAGGCGGCACCGGCGTTGTGGGCCACCGCCAGCGGCAAGGGCAGCTGCAGCAGCACATTGGCGACGCCGAGGCCGATCTGCAGCAGCCAGGCCGCGGCCAGGCAGCCCAGATGCGGACGCAGCGCCGTCTCGCGCCAGCCCAGCCACACTACCGAGCACAGCAGCAAGGACACCGCCAGCGCGCCCAGGCGATGCAGCCAATGTATGGTCACCAGGCTGGCGAAATCGAGCAGGCCGCCGTCCGGCGACTCGCCCAGTTCGCGCAATAAATGGAAGGCGCGGTCGAAGCGCAGCTCGGGCCAGCCCTGGCCGTTGCAGGCCGGAAAACCCTGGCAGGCCAGCGCGGCGTAGTTGCTGGACACCCAGCCGCCCAGCGCCAGTTGCAGCACCAGCGCCGACGCCAGCAGGCCGGCCAGCCTGGGCAGCGCCGCCGGGACGCGGACCGGCGCCAGGCCCGGCGCCAGCGCCATCCAGGCCAGGATCTGCAGCACCGCCATGCCGCCGAGCAGGTGGGAGGTGACGATGACCGGCTTGAGCACCAGCGTCACCGTCAGCATGCCCAGCAGGCCCTGCAGGCCCACCGTCGCCAGCAGCAGGCCGGCCGGCAGCCGCTGGCGCTTCTCGCGCCAGGCGCGCCAGCCTATCAGCAGGATCAGCAGGCCCAGGCTGCCGGCCAGATAGCGGTGCGCCATCTCGCGCCAGGCCTTGCCCAGGCTGACCGGACCATCCGGCGCCAGCGCCTGCGCGCGGCCTATGCTGTCTGCGGCGTGCGCAGGCGATATCTGGCCGTAGCAGCCGGGCCAGTCCGGGCAGCCCAGCCCGGCGTGGGACAATCTGACATAGGCGCCGAACGGCACCACGACGGCGGCCAGCAGCAAGGCCGCCCAGATCAGTTTTCGCATGGCAAGCGCCCCCCACATTGCAACGCGTTTCGTCGGTTCGGCCGGCTATCCCAGGCCGTTGTTGACCTTCAACACCTTGGCCACCTCGTCTATGACCCGGCCCGGATCGGCGCCGTCGCGGTAGAACAGCACTTGGTTGCCGAGCGGATCGACCAGATAGAATCCCTGGGTGCCGGCCGGCAGCGCATGCTCCGGCGCATGGGACAGCCGGTGCGGCGCGTCCACCTCGGCCGGCCGGGCCGACACCAGCAGCGCCACGCGGGTCAGTCGCCCGGCCGCCTCGCCCTGGGCCTTCTCTATCTGCTGCATCGCGTACCAGCGCTGGCGGCAGCGGTTCTGGCAATCGGCGCCCTGGGCCGCGGCCAGCACCCATTTGCCGCGCGGCCAGTCCGCCCGGCCGGCGGCGACGAAAGGCTGGGTCGGCAGCAGCAGGCCGTAGCTGGCGCCGCCGCCGGGCGGCAGCAGCGCGTAGGCCAGCCAGGCCGCCAGCACCGGCGCCAGGCATAGCAGCGCCATCGCGAACAGCGCCATCCGGCCGCGTTTAATGGATTTCATGGCGTCGTCTCCACATCAGCCAGCACAAGCCGCTCAGGCAGACGCCGAGCAACAGCCACTGCACCGCGTAAGCGTAGTGCCGGTCCGGCATGAACTCCGGGACCACCGGCCAGTGCAGCAGCGGTTCCGGCGAGCTCTCCAGCACCACCACGCCCTGGAACCAGTGGCCGGGATAGCGGCGGCGCAGTCCCGGCTCGTCGATCTCGTCGACCGGCCCGGACGTGCCCTTGACGGCGCCGGACAGCACGAAATGATGCGGCGTCGGCACCCGATAGCCCTGCGGCTCGATCTGATCGGGGCGGAAAGCCGGCAACCGCGCGCCGTCCACCGCCCAGCCCAGGTCCAGCAGCACCATCGAGCGGTCCACCCCCTGCCGCCACGGCTGCAGGATGCGCCGCCCGCTCTGGCCTGCCATATAGCTGTTGCGCAGCTCGATCACCGGACCGGCCGGCTCGGCGTCGATCAGCCTGACCCGGGTGAAGCCTGGCGGCGGTTCCGCCTCGCGGTAGACCAGGCCGACCGGCGCGACGCTCATCGCGCTGGTCAGCGAACGCAACAGCACTTCCTTGTCTTGCCCCCGTTGCCACTGCCATACTGCCAATGCGTACGGCAATAATGTGATTGCCAGCAAAAACACCCACAGCACCCGCTGCCAGCGGGATGTGGGTTTGTTTTCCGCATCGGAATGTGAGGAGGATACGGTCATGAAACTCGTCATCCTGTTGTTGCTCGCCTGTATCGTCCTGGCTCTGTTCTGGGGTTTGACCGGACTGCTGAAGGCCGAACACGGCTCCCAGCGCCTGGTGCGCTCGCTGACCCTGAGGGTCGGCCTGTCGATCGGCCTGTTCCTGTTGCTGCTGCTGGGCGCGCTGTTCGGCTGGTGGCGCCCGCACCAGGTCTGATTGCCTTCATAGCCAGTAAACGAAGATGAACAGCAGCAGCCACACGACGTCGACGAAGTGCCAGTACCAGGTGGCGGCCTCGAAGGCGAAGTGCTGCTGCGGATCGAAATGGCCCTTCAGGCTGCGCAGCCACACCACGAACAGGATGATGGAGCCCAGCAGCACGTGCAGACCGTGGAAGCCGGTCAGCATGAAGAAGGTCATGCCGTAGGCGCCGGACGCCAGCGTCAGGTGCAAGGTCGAGAAGGCGTGACCGTACTCGTGCATCTGCAGCGCCAGGAAGCTGCAGCCCAGCAGCACCGTCAGGAACAAGCCCAGCTTCAGCTGGCCGCGCTTGCCGGTCAGCAGCCCCCAGTGCGCCCAGGTGACGGTGGCGCCCGACGACAGCAATATCATCGTGTTGAACGCCGGCAGCCCCCAGGCCTCCATCGCCTGGTAGGCCTGGGTGATGCCCGGCCCGGTCGCCAGCGGCCACGAGGCCTCGAAATCGGGATACAGCATCTTGTAGTCCAGCGAACCCAGCAGCGGCACCGACACCGTCCTCACCCAGAACAGCGCGCCGAAGAAGGCGCCGAAGAACATCACCTCGGAAAAGATGAACCAGCCCATGCCCCAGCGGAAGGACATGTCCTCGCGCCCGAGGTAGACGCCGAGCCGGCTCTCCCGTATCACGTCGCCGAACCAGCCGAACAGCATCGCCACCAGGATCAGCATGCCCAGGCCCAGCGACAGCTTGCCCAGCAGCATGCCGTTGACGGCCAGGGCCGCGCCGAGGCCGATGAAGAACAGCGCCAGCGATCCCACCATGGGCCAGCGCGACGGCGGCGGCACGAAATAGCGGTCCTGCTCGGCGATAGACTCGATTTGCTCAGTTGCCATGCCTCTCTCCTAGCTGGTCACCCAGGTCACCACCAACAGCAACAGCGCGATCAGACCCGCCATCAAAAGAAAGGCGGTTGCGATCAGCTGCCACGGCTTCAATATCTGGTCCACTCGGGCCGCTGAGCCCTTGCGCACGCCGATGAAGGCGCCCAGCACCGCCTTCACGCCCTGTCCCCAGCTCATGACGCCCCTCCTCCCTGCCCCGGCACATCGAACACGGTGTAGGCCAGCGTGATGCTGGTGATCGACGCCGGCAGCTTGCGGTCTATCACGAACACCACCGGGAAGGTGCGGGTCTGTCCCGGCGCGAAGCGCTGCTGGGTGAAGCAGAAGCATTCCAGCTTCTTGACGTAGGCGGCGGCCTCGCCCGGCAGATAGCGCGGCAGCGCCTGCCCGACCACAGCATGCGGGCTGGCGTTGGTGATCCGGTACTGCACCTGGACGAAAGTGCCGGGCTTGACCTTCAGTCGCGTGGTCAGCGGCTGCACCTGCCACGGCAGGCCGGCCTGCACCGTGGAATCGAATCTCATCTCGACCTCGCCGGTGCCGGCGGCCAGGTCGCCCTTCTCCAGTTCGTCGGCCTTGACCACGTCGTTCAGGCCGGTCTGCTCGCAGACGATGCGGTACAGCGGGATCATCGCCCAGGCGAAGCCGAACATCAGCGCGGCGATCACCGCCAGCTTGCGCACCAGGCGGCGGTTGCGCTGACGGATGGCCATCGTGTTCATCGCCGCCTCCTCAGTGCGAATGTCCGCTCCCGCCCTCCCGGTAGGACAGGATCACCCCGTTCTCGCCGGTCTCCAGCCGCGGCGCCTCCTCGAAGCTGTGGTAGGGCGCCGGCGTCGGCAGCTCCCATTCCAGCGTGTTGGCGCCCTCCCACGGCTTGTGCGGCGCCTTCTCGCCGTAGCGCAGCGCATGCAGGATGTTGTACAGGAAGATCAGCTGGCCCAGGCCGAACATGAAGGCGCCGACGCTGGCGATGCGGTTGAACTCGGTGAACTGCAGCGCGTAGTCCGGAATCCGCCGCGGCATGCCGGCGAGGCCGAGGAAATGCATGGGGAAGAAGGTGACGTTGAACCAGATCATCGACCACCAGAAGTGCAGCTTGCCCAGCTTCTCGCTGTACATCCGCCCGCTCATCTTCGGGAACCAGTAGTAGATCGCCGAGAACAGGCTGAACAGCGCGCCGGCAACCAGCACGTAATGGAAGTGGGCGACCACGTAGTAGCTGGCGTGCAGCTGGATGTCGACCGCCGCGACGCTGAGGGTGATGCCGGACAGTCCGCCTATCGTGAACAGCAGTATGAAGCCTATCGAGAACAGCATCGGCGTCTCGAAGCTCATCGCCCCCTGCCACATCGTCGCGATCCAGTTGAACACCTTGACCCCGGTCGGCACCGCGATCAGCATCGTCGCGTACATGAAGAACAGCTGCGCGGTGGCCGGCATGCCGGTGACGAACATGTGGTGGGCCCACACCATGAAGGACAGCACGCCGATCGAGCTGGTGGCGTACACCATCGAGGTGTAGCCGAACAGCGGCTTGCGGGCGAAGGTCGGAATCACCTGGCTGACGATGCCGAAGGCCGGCAGCGCCATGATGTAGACCTCCGGATGGCCGAAGAACCAGAACACGTGCTGGTACAGTATCGGATCGCCGCCGCCGGCGGCGTTGAAGAAGTGGGTGCCGAAGTGGCGGTCGGTCAGCACCATGGTCACCGCGCCGGCCAAGACCGGCATCACGGCGATGATCAGATAGGCGGTGATCAGGCTGGCCCAGGCGAACATCGGCATCTTCATCAGCGTCATCCCCGGCGCGCGCAGGTTCAGGATGGTGACGATGATGTTGATCGAGCCCATGATGGAGCTGATGCCGAGGATGTGTATCGCGAAGATGGTCATGTCCATGCCCATGCCCATCTGCGTCGACAGCGGCGCGTACAGCGTCCAGCCGGCGGCGGCCGCGCCGCCCGGCACCGCGAACGACAGCAGCAGCAGCAGCGCCGCCGGCGGCAGCAGCCAGAAGCTCCAGTTGTTCATCCGCGCGAAGGCCATGTCGGGCGCGCCTATCATCAGCGGCAGCATCCAGTTGGCCATGCCGGTGAAGGCCGGCATGATGGCGCCGAACACCATGATCAGGCCGTGCAGCGTGGTCAGCTGATTGAACAGCTCCGGCTGGAAGAAGCGCATGCCGGGGCTGAACAGCTCGGCGCGTATGCACAGCGCCAGCACGCCGCCGGTCAGGAACATCGTGAACGAGAACCACAAATACATCGTGCCGATGTCCTTGTGGTTGGTAGCCATCAGCCAGCGCATGATGCCGTGCGGCTTGCCGTGGTGGGCGCCGCCGGCGTGGGTGGTTTCCGCGATTGCCATGAGTCCGACTCCTTATGCCGTCTTGCCGCGCGCGGCCTTCACTTCCTTCGGCTGCACGACCTGGCCGGTATGATTGCCCCAGCTGTTGCGCTCGTAGGTGATCACCGCCGCGATGTCGGTATCGGACAGCTGCTTGCCCCAGGCCGCCATCGCCGGATTCTTCTTGCCGCCGAACAGCACGATCTCGATGTGGGCGGCCTTGTCCCCGGTGACGATGGGCGAGCCGTCCAGCGCCGGGAAGGTGCCGGGCACGCCCTTGCCGTTGGCCTGATGACAGGGGATGCAGTTCTGCGTGTAGATCTTCTCGCCGCGCGCCTTCAGATCGTCCAGCTTCCACACCTTGTTCGGATCGTCGGCGCTGGCGGCCAGCTGCTTCATCTTGGCCTCGCGCCACTTCGCGTAGTCCTCCGGCGACTTGGCCTCGACGACGATGGGCATGAAGCCGTGGTCCTTGCCGCACAGCTCGGAGCACTGGCCCCGATAGGTGCCGGGCTTCTCTATCAGCATCCAGCTGTCGCGCAGGAAGCCGGGAACGGCGTCCTGCTTGACGCCCAGCTGCGGCACCCACCAGGAATGGATCACGTCGTTGGCGGTCAGCAGCAGGCGGATCTTGCGATGGGTCGGCACCACCAGCGGCTCGTCCACTTCCAGCAGATAGTGCGGCGGCTTCGGAATCTTGCCCTCTATCGCCTCGCGCGGCGTGGCCAGGTGGCTGACGAAGCCGAAATTGTCGTCCAGGTAGTCGTAGCGCCAGCGCCACTGGTAGCCGGTGACCTTGATCGTCATGTCCTCGCTGCGGGTGCTTTTCTGCGCCAGCACCGCGCGCGTGGCCGGCAACGCCATCACCACCAGTATCAGCAGCGGCACCACGGTCCAGATGATTTCCACCGTGGTGTTTTCATGGAACTGCTTGGCCTCGTGGCCGGCCGACTTGCGGTGGCGGACGATGGAATACAGCATCACCAGGAAGACCGCGACGAAGATGACGCCGGTGATGATCAGCAGCAGCGTGTGCAGATGGTATTCGGTGCGCGCCAGCGGGGTCACCGGCTGCTGCAGATTGAACTCCGCGGCGGCCGCGCCCTGCGCCGCCAGCAGCAGGCCGCACAAGAACGGAATGCGAAAACAAGACATGTCGCCCCCTCGCGGTCAAAACGACCGGTTCAATGAAATGCATGTCCAGCCGCCGGCTTGGCGCCAGCATGCTTTCATCGTAGGAGTTCGGTCAAGAAAAACAAGAAGGTGTCATGATGCGGCGCAATGCCGCGCGACAAGCGGGTAAACGGCGCCCAAGGCCGGCATGCCGCAGCGGATCGCCTTATTTTTCCGGCATCGCCGGTTTGCCGCCGGATGCCGGGCGCCCACAGCGGCCCGCGGCAGCGTCACTCGAGCGGCCGGTACGGCAGCTCCAGCAGCAGCGGCGCCGGGATGTGGCGGCGCAGCGTGGCCAGGTTCTCGGCATAGGCCGCCTGCGGCGGCTGCGCGCAGTTGGCCACCCAGCCGGCCAGTTCCAGGCCGCTGTCGGCGATGGCGCGCGCGCTCAGCAGCGCGTGGTTGATGCAGCCCAGCCGCATGCCGACGACCAGGATCACCGGCAAGGCCAGCGATTGCGCCAGATCGGCCATGAACAGCGTGTCCGACAGCGGCGCCAGCCAGCCGCCGGCCCCCTCGACCAGCACGATGTCGGCCTGGGCCGACAAGCGGTGGTAATGCTCGCCGATGCGGGCCAGCTCGATCTCCACCCCGGCCTCGCGCGCGGCGATGTGCGGCGAAACCGGCGGCAGGAAACGGTAGGGGTTCATCAAGTCGAGATCGGTCTGTCCGGTCGCGGCGACAAGCCGCGCGACGTCGTCGTTCAACCAACGGCCGTCCGGCAGTATCTCGCAACCGGACGCCACCGGCTTCATCGCCAGCACGGTCTTGCCCTGCCCCCGATACAGGCGGATCAACTCGACGGCGGAATGGGTCTTGCCGATCTCGGTGTCGGTGCCGGTGATGAAATAGCCCTGGCTCATGCTTGCTCCTGAAATGATCGTTGTCGACGGGCGAGCCGCCGCCCGGGACCGATGTTCTACACCAGCGCGCGCCGATCCGCCAGTCCGGCGCCGGCGTCGATCGCGGCAGGCCGAAAGACCAGCCCCTGCGGCCCGCCCGCGCCCGCCATGCCAGAATCCCGCACCGATGACTTCAGGAGCAAGCCATGAACGAAAACGAGGCATTCGCCGCGCTGGCCGGCATGGGCATCGTGGCGCTGGTGGTGATGGTCGCGCTGGCGCTGGCGGTCAGCATCTTCTACTACCTGACGCTGCAGCAGGCGATGAACGCGGTGTCGCCGGCCAACCGGCCGTTGCCCGGCGGGCTGATCTGGCTCGCGCTGGTGCCGGTCGCCGGGCTGATCTGGTACATGATCTACATCGTGCTGCTGGCCAGCGCGCTGAGAACGGAGCTGGCGCAGCGCGGCGAAACCGGCGACGGCGGCCTCGCCGTCAGCGTCGCGCTGGTCGCGCTGCTGGTGCTGTGCTTCGTGCCCTATGTCAATCTGCTGGCCATCCTGCCTGCGGTGGCGCTGTGGCTGACGCACTGGACGAAGACGGCGAACTGTCGGCGGCTGCTGGAGGGCGGGCAGCCGGCGCTGGCGGTTTGACGGGAAAGGCCCCGGACCGCGCCGTCGACGTGCCAACGCCGACCTTGTGGGTCGGCGCTGTGCCGTCGGCCTTTTGAGCGATGGCGCAGTAGGGGCGGCCGGGTAGGCCTGCGCAGGATTTCACGCGGGGATGGAGTGAAAGCCTCTTGGCTTGGCGACACCGTCCGCCTGCGGGGCGCAACGACAAGGCCGGGATGGAAAACCTTGCCGCCTCCCCGCGGCGACGGGCCGCCGCGCCGGGAAAACATTGCTATACGATGGCCTGGGCGCTCACCTTTTCCTCTACCGTCAGCTTGTCCAGCGCCGACAGATAGGCCTTGGCGCTGGCGACGATGATGTCGGTGTCGGCGCCCTGGCCGTTGACGATGCGGCCGTCGCGCGACAGGCGCACCGTCACCTCGCCCTGCGACTCGGTGCCCTTGGTGATGGCGTTCACCGAATACAGCTCCAGCTCGGCGCCGCTGGCGGCGACGATCTCGATCGCCTTGAACGCCGCGTCCACCGGGCCGGAGCCGCTGGATTCGCCATGCCGCTCCTGGCCGCGCTCGACGAAGACGATGCTGGCCTGCGGCGGCTCCCCGGTCTCGCTGAGCACCTTCAGCGAGACCAGCTTGTAATCCTCGCGCTCGATGGTGACCATCTCGTCGGACACCAGCGCGTGCAGATCCTCGTCGAAGATCTCGCGCTTCTTGTCGGCCAGCTCCTTGAAGCGGGCGAAGGCGGCGTTCAGCGCCTCCTCGCTGTCCAGCACGATGCCGAGCTCGGCCAGCTTGGTCTTGAACGCGTTGCGGCCGGACAGCTTGCCCAGCGTCAGCCGGTTGGCGCTCCAGCCGACCGACTCGGCCGACATGATCTCGTAGGTCTCGCGGTGCTTCAGCACGCCGTCCTGGTGGATGCCGGACTCGTGGGCGAAGGCATTGGCGCCGACGATGGCCTTGTTCGGCTGCACCGGGTAGCCGGTGATGGTCGAAACCAGCTTGGACGCCGGCACGATCTGGGTGGCGTCGACGCGGCTGTCGACGCCGAACACGTCGCGGCGGGTCTTCACCGCCATCACGATCTCCTCCAGGCTGGCGTTGCCGGCGCGCTCGCCGAGGCCGTTGATCGTGCATTCGACCTGCCGCGCGCCGCCCAGCACCGCCGCCAGGCTGTTGGCCACCGCCATGCCCAGGTCGTTGTGGCAGTGGGCGGACCAGATCACCTTGTCGCCGCCCGGCGTGCGGGCGATCAATTCGCGGAAGAAGGCCTCGGTCAGCCGCGGAACCGCGTAGCCGACGGTGTCCGGCACGTTCAGCGTGGTGGCGCCGGCCTTGATCACCTCGCCGAAGATGCGGGCCAGGAAGTCGATGTCGGAGCGCAGCGCGTCCTCGGCGGAGAACTCGACGTCGTCGGTGTATTCGCGGGCGATCGTCACCGCGTTCACCGCCGCCGCCACCACCTCGTCCGGGCTCATCCTGAGCTTCTTCTCCATATGGATGGGGCTGGTGGCGATGAAGGTGTGGATGCGGCCGCGCGCGGCCGGGCGAATCGCCTCGCCGGCGGCGCGCACGTCGCGCTCGTTGGCGCGCGCCAGGCTACAGACGGTGGAGTCCTTGATCGTTTCGGCGATCGCGCGGATCGCGTCGAAATCGCCCGGGCTGGCGGCGGCGAAACCGGCCTCGATGATGTCCACGCCCAGCCGCTCCAGCTGGCGCGCGATGCGGATCTTCTCTTCCTTCGTCATCGAGGCGCCCGGCGATTGCTCGCCGTCGCGCAAGGTGGTGTCGAAAATGTAGAGGCGCTCGCCCATGTCGATAGTTCTCCCTGCCGCCTGGTCCGGCTCGCCGACCAGATAGTCGTTGAAATCAAAGCGCCTGCCCTGCCCGGCGGCCAATTGCGCCAACCGGCCCAGCTGGGCCAGCGGCAGGCTGCCGCGTTCCCTCCACTTGTATATCGCTGCCCGGCTCACCTGATCCTCGGGGAACAGACGGTTCAGCTCGTCGGCCAGCTTGCCCGGTCCGCCGAAGTCCGCCACCAGTCGGTCGATGTCCACTTGCATTGATGTGCTCCTGCAGCATATTTTGAGTCAGACTACTCAAAAATAAGACACAAGGTCAAATTTGACGGAAAATATCTGTATCAAATTCGTCACACCCGATGTCTAATTCTATTTTTTAGACAAATTGTAGAAATTGGCGTAAAAAAAACGCCTCCAGGCGCCCGCATCAATCTTGAAAAGCATTAACTTGGCGGCAACCAGGGCAGGCTGACATGAAACGCCACGCCCCGACCTTCCAGCCCTTCCTCCAGCCTGATGCAGCCATCCAGCACCTGTACCGCCTGCCAAACAATGGCGAGCCCCAGGCCGGAACCCTGCGCGGATGCCGTCTTGCCCCGGTAAAAGCGCTCGAACAGATGCGGCTTGTCCTCAATGGCGATGCCAGGCCCGTCATCCGCCACCGCCAACTCTATCCGTCCATCGGCGGCGGCAAGGCGCACCCGGACGCAACCGCCGGCGCGGCCATAGGCCACCGCATTGGACAGTAAATTGTCCACAATCGAGAGGAAGGAAACCAAGGCCAGGCTGGCCGGCAAGCCATCAGGCGAGTCCAGCTCCAGCTCCATGCCCTTTTCTTCCGCCCGCGGCAACAAGCCGATCAAGACATTGCGGGTCACCTCGACCAGATCGACCTGTTGCCGGCGCTCGCTCTCCACACCTTCCAACGCCGCCAGCCGCAACAGCTGCTGCACCAAATGGGAATGGCGGGCCACCGCCTGCTCCAAAGCGGCCAGGTTTTGCTGCCTGGCCTCGGCATCCTCCTCGCAGGCCAAAGCATGCGCCTGGGTGGAAATCACCGCCAACGGCGTGCGCATCTCATGGGCGGCATCCTGCACGATGGCGCGTTCACGAGCGATGCTGTCGCGGCTGCGCCTCAGCAACTGGTCCAGCGCCTGGACAATGGGCGCCAACTCCCGGTAGGGCAAGCTCATGGACAAAGGGGAAAAATCATCGGAGGCGCGACGGTTCAGATAATCGGCCAAGCGCCTCAGCGGCAGCAAGCCGCGCGAAATGGCGAGCCACAGCGGCAACAGGACCAAGGAAAAAGAGATGACCAGGGGCGCGATATATTGCTTGGTGATGAAAGGCAGCACTTCCTCGTCTGGAATCAGCGGCTCGAACACGGTCAAATACCCAGCGGGATAGAGACGCTCCGCCACCCGATACGCTTTTCCTTTCAGCTGCACCACCCCCTTATTCAAATCGCGCGCCGGCAGCGCGGCGGCCGGGACGCCCGGAGAAGCGTAGATCCGCTCGCCTTGCCGCGTTCGCGCCGAAATCAACAAATCGCCCGGGTGATCGATCTCGACCTTGGACGCCACATTGATGCGCCGCGATGCGTTGAACAAGCGATCCGCCGTCTCCAGGGCTTGCCGATTTTGCTCCATCCGGCCAGGCGTCAGCACCACGGAAAGCAGATCGGCCGCTTTCCACAAAACTTGGCGGCGGGATTCCGATGACATCGACTCCTGGTATTCCCGCCCGACCAACGCCAGCCATATCAAGGCGAAAGCCAGCAACAAAGCCAGCAAGACCCGCCTCGTCAGCGACGGCGCCAAACCGTCCGCCAGTCGCTTAAACCACATATTGATAGCCCACGCCGCGTACGGTACGGATGCGTTCGGCACCTATCTTGCGGCGCAGATTGGACAAGTGCACCTCTATCGTCGCGCCGTCGACAATGTCGCCCAGCGGCTCCAGGCGTTGTCCCAGCACCGTTTTCGAGACGATGCGGCCAGGATCGCGCGCCAGTTCCACCAGCAAGCGGAATTCGCGAGGCGACAAGTCCAACGCCAGACCATCCAGCCAAGCCAAATGCACGCGCGGCTGGAGGCTCAGCGCGCCCAGGTTCCAGACTTCGCTGGCCTGGCGGGCGCTGCGGCGGCATACCGCCCGCACTCTCGACACCATTTCCGACACCGCGAACGGCTTGCACAGATAATCATCGGCGCCATCGTCCAAACCCGCCAATTTATCGTTCAAATCGGCGCTGGCCGTGATCATGATCACCGGCACGGCGATCTGCCTGGCCCGCCATTGGCGCAGCAAAGACAGGCCGCTGCCGTCCGGCAGGCCCAGGTCCAGCAATACGCAATCGAACCGGTCCGGCTCGAACAAGGCGTCCGCATCCGCCAACTGGCGCACCCATTCGGTCGTCACCGTTTCGGCTTTCAACGCGGCCTGCAAAGCCCGCCCCAGATCCAAGTCATCCTCAACGATCAATAAATGCATTTTCGTTTTCACCGCGACAATCTTTGGCTTAGCAAAAGGTTGGCATACGCATACTTGCGCCATGCAACGGGATGCCCTCTCTTTGCGCTGGCCATCGAGTATATGGTCGCGCGCTCAAGACAGACAATCGGCGTGGCCATCCAAGGCCAGGATGAATTGCCCGCCCGGCGACCCGCTCTTTTCACTCCATCCAAAGGAATATCCGATGAAACATCATGCCGTATTGATACTGCTTGCGCCTTTGCTGGCAGTCGCCGCCGGGAATGAACAAGACGGTTTCTCCGGGACCTTCCGGCTAGGCGCCAGCCACTATCAACTGGCCAGCAATTTCCTCAAGGCGCCGAACGACGGCCGTCCCCCCGCCGCCAGCCTGGCGCAATCGCCGGCCTCGCAATCCGGCACCGCCCCCCTGTTCGAAGGCGAATGGAGCTATGGCTTCGCCGGCACAGGCACCCGGCTCTTCATCTCGCCTTCCAATACCGACACTTTCGCCGCCGGAGGCGGCATGCAGTTCGGTCTGCGCCAGCAACTGCCACAAGCCGGCACGGTGTCGGCGGCGCTGACTTATGGCGAGAGCGAAGTCTGGCTGGACCCCTATGCTTTGAATGTCGCCCGCCAGGACGGCAAGCTGAAAAGCGCGGGTCTGGCGCTGGGCTGGTCGAACATCCTGAATACGCCGTTCAGCGCCAACGTCAGCTTCGCCAGACAAAAGCTGGCCAATGAACGGAGCGGGCAGGCGCCAGGCTTGACGCTGGCCGATCAAGCCCTGCTGCAACGCAATGGCAACAACTACGGCGTCCAAGCCTCTTACGCCTGGAAGTTGGACAGCCAGGGCGCGCATACGCTGACCCCCGGCCTGATATACGCGCGCTCGAACCTGGACGGCAAGGCGATGAACACCCGACGCTACGGGATGCAATTGGCTTACGCCTACCAAGGCGCGGACTGGGACGCCACGGCCTCCCTCACCGCGCTTCTCACCCGCTACCAAGCCGGCAATCCGGTCTTCGCCGGCCAGAAAGCGGATAGCCGCGACGCTTTGCTCAGCCTGGGCCTGACCCGGAAAAACCTGTTCGGCGCCAAGGCCTGGTCCGCCTTTCTCAGCGGCAACTATGGCCGTTTCAACTCGGACCTTGCTTATTTCAACGCGCATATCCGGGAGGTGTCCATCGGCATGGGCTACCATTTCTGACCCAGCCGAAACGCGCGGCTATCGTCGCGAAGGCGCACGCTGGCGGCCCGCCATTCAGCGCAGCGCCGGATGGCTGCGGCGCTTTCTGTGGCGCGCTCGTCCATTTAGGGGAAGTCGGCATGGCCCGCGCGAAAGCGTCGCGTCATCGGCAGACGGCGGGCCAGCCGCGCCTAGCTGCGATATAATGGGCGGTTAAACTCATCATCAGGAAATGCCCGTGTCCGAGCGCCTGTTCGTACTGTCCCAACATGTGACGCCCAAGCTGGCGCTGACCCGGCTGGCAGGCTGCTTCGCCGGCTGGAAGGGCGGCGGCATCACCACGGCGGCCATCCGCCGCTTCATCGCGCGCTACCACGTCGACATGAGCGAAGCCGCCAACAGCGATCCGGCCGCCTACGCCACCTTCAACGACTTCTTCACCCGCGCGCTGCGGCCCGGCGCGCGGCCGCTGGCCGACGCCCGCCTGGTCTGCCCGGTCGACGGCGCGGTCAGCCAGCTGGGATCGATAGACGACGGCCGCATCTTCCAGGCCAAGGGCCGCGACTACAGCGCGACGGCGCTGCTGGCCGGCGATACCGAACTGGCGGCCCGCTTCGCCGACGGCCATTTCGCCACCATCTACCTCAGCCCGCGCGACTACCACCGCATCCACATGCCGTGCGCCGGCCGGCTGCTGGAAATGACTTACGTCCCGGGCGAGCTGTACTCGGTGAACCCGGCCACCGCCCGCGGCGTAGACCGGCTGTTCGCCCGGAACGAGCGCGTGGTCTGTCTGTTCGAGGACGACGGCGGCCAGCCCTTCGTCATGGTGCTGGTCGGCGCCACCATCGTCGGCAGCATGGCCACCGTCTGGCACGGCGTGGTCAATCCGCCGCGCCGTCCGTCCGTCGAGAAATGGGATTACCGCGGCCAGGGCATCCGCCTGGCCAAAGGCGAGGAAATGGGCCGCTTCCTGCTCGGCTCCACCGTGGTGCTGCTGTTCCCGGCCGGCCCGATGAAGTTCAACCCGCAGTGGCAGGCCGCCAGCCCGGTGCGCCTGGGCGAGGCGATGGCCGACTGAGCGACGCCGAACGCCGCCAAACCGAAACGACGCCCCGGCGTCGTTTTTTTTTATTCCCCATCCCGTCCCCCGCCGACCGTCCCGCCCCACCGTTCGACACGAGAAATTACTCGTTATTACAAAATCATAAAAGTATGCAAATAATAATGCCTAAATGATAGGATACGATCCCGATCCATCCGGAGCGCGCCGGAAGCCCTCGGTTCTCACGCATCGATCCCGTCGCCCCAAACGGCCGGCTCGGCAGCCGTTCCGGCAAGAAAACCACGGCACAGGTCTGCCCCGCCGGCATGAGGCGTCAATGGAAACCATCAATTTTCAGTCCGATATTTTCTATGCGACCAACCCGTCATTCACCTCGACCGACGCGATCATCGAGTTCACCCGGCCGTTGCGCAGCCTGAAAATCAACTATTTCACCTTCGACCGGCATTACCAGGACGGCTCGCGCGTGGTGCTGACCAATTCGATAGACTGGATCACGCATTACTGGCGCAACGACATGTACAAGCTGGCGATCTTCGAGAACGCGCCCAGCAGCTTTTCAGACGGCCACGTCTTCTGGAACTGGCTGAACCGCGAACCGATCTATTCGGCCGCCGCCCAGTTCGGCATCGACAATGGCGTCACGCTGATAGAGCGGCATGACAAGCACTGCGATTTCTATCACTTCGGCGCGATCAACGACAACAGCGTCGACAACGAGTACCTGATGGGAAAAATGGGCGTCCTGCACAAATTCATGTCGCTGTTCAAATACAAGCTGCAGGACGTCATCAACGGCGCGGCGAAAAACCGGATCGTGCTGCCGGATTTCGCGCTGGCCAAGAATCCCATCCGCGACAGCGAATTGAATCACGACATGCTGGCCGCCGATTTCTACAGCCTGCTGGACCGCCGGGACGTCTCCCGCATCTATGTCGGCGAGGAGTTCGGCAACGCCTACCTGACCACCAAGGAGCTGGAATTGATGCGGGAGCTGGTCAAGGGCGCCTCCTGCGCCGAGGCGTCGATGCAGCTGGGCATTTCCAGCGACGCGGTCAACAAGCACATCAAGAACATCAAGGACAGGCTGAATTGCCGCTCGCTGTGCCAGCTCGGCTTCGTCATGGGCAAGCTCAGCGCGAAAAACCTCTACCCCTTCTCAATCAAACATGGTGATACGACATGAAGCTCTGGCTGGATACCATTGATTTTCAGGCCGTCAAGCACGCCCAGGACCTGGGCATACTCGCCGGCGTGACCACCAATCCCGCTATCCTGGGCGCGGCGAACGAGGATGTCGAAGCCATACTGGACCGCTTGCTGGACATCCAGTCCGGCCTGCTGGCGGTCCAGGTCTGCAGCGACGATCTGGCCGGCCAGTTGAAGCAGGCGCGCCGCATCGCCCGCAAAAGCCCCCGCATCGTGATCAAGATCCCGGCGATGGGAGACGGCTTCCAGGCGATGGCGACGCTGGAAAAAGAAGGCATCGCCACGCTGGCCACCGCCATTTTCGAGACCCGGCAGATCGTCATGGCCGGCATGATAGGCACGCGTTACGCGGCGCCCTATGTCAACCGGATCGAGCAGTCCACCGGCAACGCCTTCGCGATGCTGGAACAGGCCCAGCACATCGTGGACCGCGCCGGCTACCCGACAGCCATACTCGGCGCCGCGATCAAGACCGTCGACCAGTTCCTCGGCTGCGCGCGCCTGGGCATCGCCGCGGTCACGCTGCCGGTCGAGGTCTACCGCCGCCTGTTCGCGTCCAGCGCCGACATCGACGGCAGCCTGGCGCAATTCGACGCCGCCTGGGGCGGCAATCCGCTCGCCTCCTCCTCCCACCTGTTCGACGTCTAAGAGCCTGTTCAAGGTCTTTTTGCGGCAGCGGCCGTTTTCTGCCGGATGCGGGGCGCGAAAAATGGCCCGCCGCAGCGTCGTTCACGGCAAGGGGCGTTTGACAAAGCCATGCGCCGGCAGGAAACGGCCCCGAAGGGCAGCCCGGCTCGCCACCGGCTCCTCCGCCGCAATTCACTGCAGATTTCTGTACTTATTCCCGACCCGCGAATGCGCTAACGTAGCGGCTGTTTCCTGCAGCCGGCTGATCCGGCGCCAGCTAAGCAGTTGTTTTAAATGCGAATAAAGACCATTCCTGCTAGCCCAACTTCGCGGAGCCGAACTATGCATCACCACCTTGTCAGGGAAATCGCGGACGACAACTATGCGCTGGATGTGATCAGCGGCGACCCGGTGCTGGTGACCAGCCCGCTGATGGTCGGCGAACCGGGATCGGAATGGGAGGGCTCGCTGATCTTCACCAAGGAATATCTGCTGTCGCTGGTGGAACTGGGTCTGAAACACCAGCTGCTCAATCTGCAGGAACTGAAGACGACGGGCAGCCGCGCCGGCCACGGCGCGTGACGGCGGGGCGATGAAAAAAGCCGGGCGCAAGCCCGGCTTCGTCATTTCCCGCGGGATAAACCGACGGCTCAGTTCTTGGACTGATCCACCAGCTTGTTCTTGGCGATCCACGGCATCATCGCGCGCAGCTCGGCGCCGACCTTCTCGATCGGGTGGGCGGCGGTCAGGCGGCGGCGGGCGGTCATCGCCGGGTAGTTGGTCTTGCCTTCCAGGATGAACATCTTCGCGTACTCGCCGCTCTGGATGCGGTACAGCGCCTTCTTCATCGCCTCCTTGGTGGCCGAGGTCACCACTTCCGGCCCGGTCACGTACTCGCCGTACTCGGCATTGTTGGAGATCGAGTAGTTCATGTTGGCGATGCCGCCTTCGTACATCAGGTCGACGATCAGCTTCAGCTCGTGCAGGCACTCGAAGTAGGCCATTTCCGGCGCGTAGCCGGCTTCCACCAGCGTCTCGAAGCCGGCCTTGACCAGCTCGACGGCGCCGCCGCACAGCACGGCCTGTTCGCCGAACAGATCGGTCTCGGTCTCCTCGCGGAAATTGGTCTCGATCACGCCGCCCTTGGTGCCGCCATTGGCCGCGGCGTAGGACAGCGCGACGTCGCGCGCCTTGCCGGACTTGTCCTGGTAGACGGCGATCAGCGTCGGCACCCCGCCGCCCTTCAGGTATTCGGAACGCACGGTGTGGCCCGGGCCCTTGGGCGCGACCATGATCACGTCGACGTCGGCCGGCGGCACGATCTGGTTGTAATGGATGTTGAAGCCGTGGGCGAAGGCCAGCGCCGCGCCCTTCTTCAGGTTCGGCGCGATGTCCTTGTGGTAGACGTCCGGCTGCGACTCGTCCGGCAGCAGGATCATCACCACGTCGGCCTTCTTCACCGCCTCGGCCACTTCCTTGACCTTGTGGCCGGCCGCCTCGGCCTTCTTCCACGACGCGCCGTCCTTGCGCAGGCCGACGATGACGTCGACGCCCGATTCCTTCAGGTTCTGCGCATGGGCATGGCCTTGCGAGCCGTAGCCGATGATGGCCACTTTCTTGCCCTTGATGATGGAGAGATCGGCGTCCTTGTCGTAATAAACTTTCATTTCTTTGTCCTTGGTATTGTTTGCTAAGGGACTTGCTCAAGTCCTGCTCAGATTTTCAGAACCCGTTCGCCTCGACCGATGCCGGATGCGCCGGTACGGACCGTCTCCAGGATCACTGCGCGGTCCACCGCCTCGATAAAGGCGCCGAGCTTGTCGCTCGTACCAGTCAGCTCGATGGTGTAAGTCTTTTCCGTCACGTCGATGATGCGTCCGCGGAAGATGTCGGCCATCCGCTTCATCTCCTCGCGGTCCTTGCCTACGGCGCGGACCTTGATCAGCATCATCTCGCGTTCGATGTGCTCGGATTCGTTGAGGTCTATCACCTTGACCACCTCGATCAGCTTGTTGAGCTGCTTGGTGATCTGCTCGATGACTTCGTCGGAACCGTGGGTGACGATGGTCATCCGCGACAGCGTCGGGTCCTCGGTGGTGGACACTGTCAGCGAATCGATGTTGTAGGCGCGGGCGGAAAAAAGCCCGACGACGCGCGACAGCGCGCCCGCCTCGTTTTCCAGAAGTATGGATAGGATGTGTCGCATGCCGGCCGCCTTAGCACATATTGCCGTAGTCACGGTTGTTCTCGAAAGGCACCTGCTGGACGGCGCGCATATGCGCCGGCAGGTCCATCTGATCCAGTCCCTTGCCGTTCTGGATCATCGGGAACACGTTCTCGGACTGGTCGGTGCGGAAGTCCAGGAACACCAGGCGTTCCTTCAGCTTGTCGCTGAAGGCCTCGCGCAGCACCGGCTCGACGTCGGCCGGGTTCTCCACCTTGAAGCCGATATGGCCGTAGGCCTCGGCGATCTTGACGAAGTCCGGCAGCGCGTCCATATAGGACTCGGAATAGCGGGTGCCGTAGAAGAACTCCTGCCACTGGCGCACCATGCCCAGATAACGGTTGTTCAGCGCCACCACCTTGACCGGCGTGTGGTACTGCTTGGCGGTGGACAGCTCCTGGATGTTCATCTGGATCGAGCCCTCGCCGGTGATGCAGGCCACCTGGGCGTTCGGATTGGCCAGCTGCGCGCCGATGGCCGCCGGCAGGCCGAAGCCCATCGTGCCTAGGCCGCCGGAATTCAGCCACTGCTTGGGCCGGTCGAACTTGTAGTACTGCGCCGCCCACATCTGGTGCTGGCCGACGTCGGACGTGATGATGGCTTGGCCGCCGGTGATCTCGTACAGCTTCTGCACCACCATCTGCGGCTTGATCAACTCGTCCGACGGCGTGTACAACAGACAGTCGTGGCCGCGCCACTCCTCGATCTGCCGCCACCACTGGTTCAGCGCCGAGCCGTCCGGCTTCTGGCCGGACTGCTTCAGCTGGTCCAGCATCTCGCGCAGCACCAGCTTGACGTCGCCGACGATCGGTATGTCGGCCTTGACGCGCTTGGAGATAGACGACGGATCGACGTCGATGTGGACGATCTTCTTGGCCTGGGCCAGAAAATGCGAGGGCACGCTGATCACGCGGTCGTCGAAACGCGCGCCGACGGCGATCAGCACGTCGCAGTACTGCATCGCCATATTGGCTTCGTAGGTGCCGTGCATGCCCAGCATGCCGAGGAACTGCCGGTCCGAACCCGGATAGGCGCCCAGGCCCATCAGCGTGTTGGTACACGGCAGGTTCAGGTGGCGCACCAGCTCGGTCACCTCGGCCTCGGCGCCGCCCTGCACCGCGCCGCCGCCGACATAGATGAACGGACGCTTGGCCTCAAGCAGCAGGTTCACTGCCTTCTTGATCTGTCCGCTGTGCCCGCGGGTGGCCGGCACGTAGGAGCGGATGTGCACGCTGTCCGGATAGCGGAACTCGGCGCGCGCCTGGGTCACGTCCTTCGGAATGTCCACCACCACCGGGCCGGGGCGGCCGCTCTTGGCGATGTAGAACGCCTTCTTGATCGTCGCGGCGATCTCGTTCACGTCCTTGACCAGGAAGTTGTGCTTCACGCAGGGACGGGTGATGCCGACCATGTCCACTTCCTGGAACGCGTCCAGGCCGATGGCCGGGGACGGCACCTGGCCGGAGATCACCACCAGCGGGATGGAGTCCATATAGGCGGTGGCGATGCCGGTGACGGCGTTGGTCGCGCCGGGGCCCGAGGTGACCAGCGCCACCCCCACCTTGTCGCTGGAGCGCGAGTAGGCGTCGGCGGCGTGCACCGCGGCCTGCTCGTGCCTGACCAGCACGTGTTTGAACTTGTCTTGCCGGAAGATGGCATCGTAGATTTCCAGTACCGCGCCGCCCGGATAGCCGAAGACGAACTCGACTTCCTCTTCCTGCAGGCAGCGGACTGCTATTTCGGCGCCCGATATCTGCATATCGCCTCTATTTCATGTTGATTTCATCCCGTTTGCTCAAAGACCTTATCGTATTGCTCAAAGCATGGTCAAGTGCTTTTGTGCAGGTGCAAAAAAGCCGCTAAGCCACGGTTATTTCAGGCAAAAAATCGGACTAGCCTAGCGAATCCTGCTCTGATACCATCGTTGGTTGGCATCAACCCGAAACGCACAGATGGCAAGCCGCAAGGAAATGGCCGACTTCCTCGAGTCGGTGGAAAAGCGCGCCTTCAAGCAGGCGCTGTACGCGGTGCGGCACGAAGACAACGCGCTGGATATCGTCCAGGACTCGATGATGAAGCTGGCCGATCGCTACGCGCACGCGCCGGCCGAAGAGCTGCCGCTGATCTTCCAGCGCATCCTGCAGAACACCATCCGCGACCATTACCGGCGCAGCAAGGTGCGCAGCTTCGTCAGCACGCTGCTGTCGTCGCTGATACCCACCCATGCCGAGGACGACAGCCCGGACCCGCTGGAGACGCTGGACGTCGCCGCCGACGAGGCCCACACCAATCCGGAGAAATGGTACCAGCGCAAGGAAGTGGCCGAGATGATAGACGCGTCGCTGCAGCTGTTGCCGGCCCGTCAACGCGAAGCCTTCCTGCTGCGTTACTGGGAGGGTCTGGACGTTGCCGAAACCGCCCTGGTGATGGGCTGCTCGGAGGGCAGCGTGAAAACGCACTGCTCGCGCGCCAACCACACCCTGGCGGCCATTCTTGCGCAAAAGGGAGTATTGCTGTGAAACACGCCAACGATAGCCACGGCGACCATTTGCCGACCCATATCGCCCGCATCCTCGACAATCCCCATTCCCATCCGACCGCCAGCCAGGCCGCGCGGCTGCAGGCCGCCCGCCGACGCGCGATGGAGCGCTTCGAGATGCGCGCCGCCGAGCCCATCGGTCTGCACGAGCAGCTGGCCCTGTGGGCGCAGCGCCACATCGTGCTGCTGAAGCGCGGCACCGCCGCGCTGGGCTTCGCCGCGCTGACCGCCGTCGGCCTGATGCTGGCCGAGGGGCTGCTGGCCGAATCCGAATCGGTCGACGCCGCGGTGCTGTCGCAGGACCTGCCGCTGGACTCGCTGCTGGAGCCGCATTTCAGCCGGAGCCTGCATGAATAAGATGCTGCCGGCCGCCGCGCTGTACCTGGCGGCCCTGCTGCCCGCCGCCGTCCTCGCCGCCCCGCCGTCCGACCCCCGCTGGGACCAGCTCGGCGCCGAACAACAACAGGTGCTGGCGCCGCTGGCGCCGGAGTGGAACCGCTATGCGCCGGACAAGAAACAGAATCTGCTGGCCATCGTGCCGCGGCTTTCCGGCCTGCCGGCCGCGCAGCGACAGCAGGTGCAGCAGAAGCTGAAAGCCTGGTCCGAGCTGAGCCAGCAGCAGCGGCGCGAAATCCGGGCCAATTGGCGCAAACTGCAACAGCTGCCGCCCGAACAACGCGAACAAGTGATGCGGCGCCTGCGCGCGCAAACGCCGAAGGCCTCGAACGCAAAATGACGGAAACCGCCTCCCCCGGCCTGGCCCGCTGCCTGGCCAGCCTGTTCTACGAATCGCTGCTGATCGTCGCGATGCTGCTGGTGACCGCGGCGATACTGACACCGCTGCAGCTGGCGCTGGGCCAGGACTCCGCGCTGCTGCACACCTTGATCCAGCTGGCCGCCGCCGGCGTGCTGTTCGCCTATTTCGGCTACTGCTGGACCCGCAGCGGCCAGACCGCGGCAATGAAGACCTGGCACATCCGGCTGGAGTCGGCCGATGGCCGGCTATTGAACTGGCAACAGGCGCTGATGCGCTTCGCCGTCGCGGCGATGCTGTTCGTCGGCCTCCCGGTCGTGTCCTATCTCGGCTGGCAGCGCAGCTACGGCGACCATCCTGCCGCCAAGTGGCTGGCGCTGGTCTGGTGGCTGCTGCCCTTCCTCGCCCGCTTCTACGACAAGGAGCGGAGGCATCTTCACGACCGGCTGGCCGGCACCAGGCTCGTGCTCTTGCCCAAACCGCCGCGCGGCGGCAAATGAGGCGGCCCCGCCGACAGCGGGTGAAAACGCGCGGCCGCAGACTTATCCACAGCGGCCGGTTATTTTAGAATTTATCCACAACCCGGCTCAGGCGCGCTCCCCGCGCCTGTACACCGCCGCGCCGGCGGCATAGGTGGCGGCGATCGCCCGGTCGTCGCCCAGCATCATCTGCACGAACAGCGCCTCGGACAGGTCGCGGACGTGGCGCATGCGGAAGTCCAGCAGCGGCGTCGAACGCAGGTCCAGTACCGCCAGGTCGCCCTCCATGCCCGCTTCCACACTGCCGACCTTGTCGGCTATGCCCAGCGCCTCGGCGCCGCCGCGGGTGGCCAGATAGAAAGCCTGGGCCGCCGTCAGCGGCCGCCCGTGGGTCTGCGACGCCATATAGGCGGCATTCATCGTCTGCAGCATCGAGAAGCTGGTGCCGGCGCCCAGGTCGGTGCCCAGGCCCAGCCCGACCGGTTTCTCGACCTCGACGCAGCGCCGCAGGTTCAGGCTGCCCGAGCCGAGGAAGAAATTGGACGTCGGGCAATGCGCCAGCGACGCGCCGCTGTCGTGCAACATCTCCAGTTCGGCTTCAGACAGATGGACGCCGTGGCCGTAGATCGCGCGCGGCCGCAGCAGGCCGTAGCGCTGGTAGACGGAGGCGTAGTCGCGGCAACCGGGGAACAGCCGCCCGACCCAGGCGATCTCGTCCGGATTCTCCGAGATATGCGACTGGATGGCGACGTCGGGGAATTCGGCCGCCAGCGCGCCCAGCATTTCCAGCTGGCCGTGGCTGGACGTCGGCGCGAAGCGCGGCGTGATCACGTATTCGGCGCGGCCCCTGCCGTGCCAGCGCTCGATCAGCGCGCGCGACGCCTCGTAGGCGGCCAGCGGCGTGTCCAGCAAGGCCTCCGGCGCATGGCGGTCCATGCACACCTTGCCGGCCAGGATGCGCAGATTGTGGCGCGACGCCTCTTCGAACAGGGCGTCGACCGAGACGCCGTGGACGGTGCCGAATACGCAGCCGGTGGTGACCCCGTTGCGCAGCTGCTCGGACAGGAAGAACTTCGCCACGTCCCGGGCATGGTCGATGTCGGCGAAGCCCTGTTCGGTGACGAAGGTGTAATGGTTCAGCCAGTCCAGAAGCTGCTCGCCGAAGGCGGCCATCATCTCGGTCTGCGGATAGTGGACGTGGCAGTCTATGAAGCCGGGCACGATCAGATGGTCGGGATAATGCTCGACGCGCGCGCCTTCCGGCAGCGACGGCAGCAGCTCGGCCGCCGGCCCGCACGCCGCGATGCGGCCGTTCTCCATCACCACCAGCGCATCGCGCTGGAAAGCCAGGCAATCCCGCTCGGCGTCCCGGAACGGATTGCCCCGGAAAGTCAGCACATCGCCGCGTACCGCAGTCTTCAAATTCCTCTCCCTCCGCCGGCGGCTGGCCGCCGGCATTTATCTTCACTTAAAGAATCTTTACGTGTAAATATACCCGCGTCGATGCCACAGGGCAAGCCGGCGGCAGGACGGCACAGGCAGGAAAGCGATTTACTCATTGTCTTTAGATGAAGATAGTATATTTTGAAGTCGTGATACTCTTGCGCCCGACCGAGTTTGCCGCGTTTATCTTTTTGGATCAGGAACCAGCAGCATGCAGCAAGCACCAGACCAGATCGACCGTATCGTCGCCCTGTGGAACGAGGTCCGCCCCGACCTCGACACCTCCGCCACCGAAGTCATCGGCCGCATCGTGCGGATGGAATACTTCATCACCCGCCGGGTACTGCAGGACCTGGCCCGCCACAATCTGAACGTGGGCGAGTTCGACGTGCTGGCGGCGCTGCGCCGCGGCGGCGAGCCGTTCCAACTGTCGCCGAACCAGCTGCAGGGCATGGTGCTGATCTCGTCCGGCGCGCTGACCAACCGCATCAACCGGCTGGAAGAGGCCGGGCTGGTCAGCCGCTCGCCCGATCCCGACGACCGCCGCGGCGTCATCGTCACGCTGACGGCCAAGGGTTTCCAGGTGATAGAGGATGCCGCCGGACACCACCTGGCGGCCGAGGCGGAACTGATGGACATGCTGGACGAGGACGAGCGCCGCACGCTGGCGCGGCTGCTGAAGAAGATGCTGCAGTCGCAGGAAGACTGATCCGCCAGACAGGCCGCCCGAGGGCGGCCTTTGTCTTGCCCATCGCACGGCAAGGAGGCGCAACGCCGCATCGCGCCTGCTCACTCAGCTATTCGAGCAGCCGGCAAAACGCCCGAGGCAAGGCGCGCCGACGCAGACAGTGCCCATCGCACGGCAAGGAGGCGCGACGTCGCATCGCGCCTGCTCACTCAGCTGTTCGAGCAGCCGGCAAAACGCCCGAGGCAAGGCGCGCCGACGCAGACAGTGCCCGTCGCACGGCAAGGAGGCGCAACGCCGCATCGGGCGTTTCCCAGCCGCTCACCCGAAAAGCAGCGCGCAATTGGCGGCCAATATCAGCCAGAACAATCCCCAGCCGCAGACGACTACCCAATGCGGCGCGGCATGCGCGCCCATCAACGCCTTGTCTCCCGTCATCCGCAACAATGGCCACATCGCCAGCGGCAGTTGCAGGCTCAACACCACCTGGCTCCACACCAGCAGCGGCCCCACCGCCTGCTCGCCCAGCCACGCGATGCCGGCAGCCGCCGGCAGCAAGGCCAGCGCGCGGGTGATCAGCCGCCGCTGATAGCAGGGGATGCGGATCTTGAGGAAACCATCCATGATCACCTGGCCGGCGACGGTGCCGGTCAAGGTGGCACTCTGTCCGGCCGCCAGCAAGGCGACGCCGAACAGCAGCGCCGCCAGCGAACCGGCCAGCGGACGGATCAGTTCGTGGGCGTCGGCGATGTCGGCCACCGCGGTGTGGCCTGCGGCGTGGAAGGCGCTGCCCGCCAGCACCAGGATCGCGCCGTTGACCAGCATCGCCAGCAGCAAGGAGGCGATGGTATCGATCCGGCACAGCAGCAGCGTCTGCCGCAGCGCGTCCTTTCCGCCCTCCACCTTCCGGGTCTGCACCACCGACGAGTGCAGGTAGAGGTTATGCGGCATGATGGTGGCGCCGACGATGCCCAGCGCCAGCACCACAGCCTTGTCCATGCCTTGCGCCGGCAAGCTGGGCGCCAGGCCCGCCGCCACCGCCGGCCAATGGGTATCCAGCAGCGCCAACTGCGCCAGAAAGCACAAGGTGATGGTGGCGATTAGCCCCAGCACGATGGCCTCCAGCTGGCGGAAGCCGCGCCCCTTCAGCCCCAGCACGATCAGCGTGTCGAATGCGGTCAGCGCGACGCCCCATGCCAGCGGCACGCCGAACAGCAGCTTGAACGCCAGCGCGCAACCCAGCACTTCGGCGACGTCGCAGGCGATGATGGAGACTTCGGCGCTGAGCCAGTGGAGCAGGCGGCCGACGCGGCCGTAGCGGCGTGCGCTGGCCTGTGCCAGGTCCAGGCCGGTGACCAGTCCTAGCCGCGCCGCCAGCATCTGCAGCAGCATCGCGGCGATCCCGGACAGCATCACCACCCACAGCAGCTGGTAGCCGAAACGCGAGCCGGCCTCGATGTCGGTGGCCCAGTTGCCGGGGTCCATATAACCGACCGCGACCAGCAGTCCCGGCCCGGCGAAGCGGCGCAAGCGCTGGCCCAGGGAGGCGTTAGGATCTATCCGTATGCTGCCGTTGACCTCGGCCGGGCAGAACGGTGCGGTGGCGGTGGTGGGCAGCATGGCGCGATGGTAACGGGGCCGGCTCAGCGCGCGCGCAGCGCAGGCGCGTCGCCGGCCACCCTCAAGGCCGGCGGGGTCCACGCCCAGCGCCTATGCCAGGCGCCTATGACCAGATCGGGATATTCGGGACGCCCGAGGCTGCCGTTGTAGCGGCCCAGCGCGCGGAACAGATTGCCGCGCTCGACGTCGAGGTAGTAGCGCAATATCGTGCAGCCGTAGCGCAGATTGGTGGAGAGGTCGAACAGATTGTGCTGGGAATTGCCGATGTGCCGCACCCAGAACGGCATCACCTGCATCAGGCCGCGCGCGCCTGCGCCGGAGACCGCGTACTTGTTGAAGCCGCTTTCCACCTGGATCAGGCCCAGCACCAGTTGCGGGTCGAGTCCGGCGCGGACGGCCTCGTACTGGATCGCGGTCAACAGGCGCTCCCGCACCCACGGATCGGGAATGCGCTTCTGCAACCGCACCGACATCTCGGCGAGCCAGGCCTGGCCCAGCCGCGGATCGTCGAACACCAGCCTGGGCGCGTTGACGTCCGAGATCGAACGGCTCATCGCCGAGGCGACATTGGCCGACAGCGCCTCCTCCTTCTGCGCGCCGGCCCATGCCGGCGCATGCGCCAGCGCCAGGCACAACGATAGCGGGAGGAGGAGGCTCGTCTTCATCAGGCCAGCTTGGAGAGGACATGCTCCAGAATAGCATCGGCGGCGACGGCGGTGGCTTCGCTGTCGCGGCGGTGCTGGTACTCGACCTTGCCTTCCTTCAGGCCGCGGTCGCCGATGGTGACGCGGTGCGGCGCGCCGATCAGCTCCCAGTCGGCGAACATCGCGCCCGGGCGCTCGCCGCGGTCGTCCAGCATCACGTCGACGCCGCGGGCCTGCAGCTCGGCGTGCAGCTTGTCGGCGGCTTCCTTCACCGCCTCGGAGCGGTCGTAACCTACCGGGCACACCACCACCGCGAACGGGGCGATGGCATCCGGCCAGATCATGCCCTTGTCGTCGTAGTTCTGCTCGATGGCGGCGCCGAGGATGCGGGTGACGCCGATGCCGTAACAGCCCATCTCGAACGGCTTGGACTTGCCGTCCTCGTCCAGGAAGGTCGCGTTCATCGCCACCGAGTACTTGGTGCCCAGGTAGAACACGTGGCCGACCTCGATGCCGCGCTGGATCGCCAGCGCGCCCTGGCCGTCCGGCGACGGGTCGCCTTCCACCACGTTGCGGATGTCGAACACCTCCGGCTCGGCGCAGTCGCGGCCGAAGTTGGCGCCGGTGTAGTGCTGGTCGTCCTCGTTGGCGCCGATGACGAAGTCGGCCATCTTGGCGACGGTGCGGTCGGCGATGACGCGGCCCTGGAAGCCCACCGGGCCCAGCGAGCCGGGATTGGCGCCGAAGGCGGCACGGATGGCGGCCGGGCTGGCGAAAGTCAGCGGGTTCTTGATGCCGGCGATCTTCTGCGCCTTCACCTCGTTCAGTTCGTGGTCGCCGCGCACCAGCATCAGCACGGCCTCGTCCTGTTCGCCTTCGACCACCACGGCCTTGACGGTGTCCTTGATGTCCACCTTCAGGAAATCGACCAGCTCGGCGATGGTCTTGACCTTGGGCGTGTGGACCTTGGCCAGCGCGGCGGCGGCCGCGGCGCGCTCGCCGGCCGGCGCCACAGCCTCGGCCAGTTCGATATTGGCCGCGTATTCGGAAGCGGGACAGTAGACGATGGCGTCCTCGCCAGTGTCGGCGATCACCTGGAATTCATGCGAGCGGTCGCCGCCGATGGCGCCGGTGTCGGCCGCCACCGCGCGGTAGCTCAGGCCCAGGCGGTCGAAGATGCGGCGGTAGGCGGCGTACATATTGTCGTAGCTACGGCCAGCGTCCTCTGCGCTGCGGTCGAAGGAGTACGCGTCCTTCATCGTGAACTCGCGGCCGCGCATCACGCCGAAGCGCGGACGGCGCTCGTCGCGGAACTTGGTCTGGATCTGGTAGAAGTTCTTCGGCAGCGCGCGGTAGCTGCGCAGCTCGCGGCGGGCGATGTCGGTGATCACCTCCTCGGCGGTCGGCTGCAGCGCGAAGTCGCGCTCATGGCGATCCTTGAAACGCAGCAGCTCGGCGCCCATCTTGTCCCAGCGGCCGGTTTCCTGCCACAGCTCGGCCGGCTGCACCACCGGCAGGCTCACCTCGATGGCGCCGGCGCGGTTCATTTCCTCGCGGATGATGGTTTCCACCTTGCGCACCACGCGCAGGCCCATCGGCATCCAGGAATAGATGCCGGCGGCCTGCTTGCGGATGAAGCCCGCGCGCAGCATCAGCTTCTGGCTGACGATGTCGGCGTCGGCGGGGGCCTCTTTCTGAGTGGAAATGAAAAACTGCGATGCGCGCATGATGCGTCCTTGAAAATTCGGCTAAATGGAGACGATTGTAGCGTCGTCCCCGCCCGCCGGCCAAGCGCCGCCGGGCCCGGCGCGCGGTTTTTGCCAGTTGTTGCAGTACAACAATCCTGCGCACAGCCCGCCGCGCTGTACTTGGCGGCCCCGTCGCACTGGAGTAACCTGCGCGCAGCCGGGGTTTACGGCTTTTTTATTTTGCCCTTGTCGTCGACAATGAGAGGGCATCCAGCCATAAACAACCCGGACCCTCGCCGCTGCGCCTCCCCCGCCGGCGGCGCACAACCGTAATGGAAACTTATGCAGGATCACAACAAACAGGCGATGGCGGGCCTGACCCTGGCCGCCCTCGGCGTGGTCTACGGCGATATCGGCACCAGCCCGCTGTACACCTTGCGCGAGTGTTTCGTCAGCCAGAACCTCCCCACCACGCCTGACAATATCTTCGGTATTCTGTCGCTGATTTTCTGGTCGCTGATCTTCGTGGTATCGATCAAGTACGTCGCCTTCGTGCTGCGCGCCGACAACCGCGGCGAAGGCGGCATCATGGCGCTGATGGCGCTGGCGCGGCACTACACCACCCACGCCGCGCGCTGGAAGATCGTGCTGCTCGGCCTGTTCGGCGCCGCGCTGTTCTACGGCGACGCCATCATCACCCCGGCCGTCTCGGTGCTGTCCGCCGCCGAGGGCATGGAGGTCCTCTCCTCCGGCATGGAGGCCTATGTGCTGCCGATGGCGGTCGGCGTGCTGGTGGGGCTGTTCCTGCTGCAGCGCCACGGCACCGCCAGGGTAGGCCTGATGTTCGGCCCGGTGATGACGGTGTGGTTCGCCATCCTGGGCATACTCGGCCTGCACCAGATCATCCAGCAGCCGGCGGTGCTGCAGGCGCTGAACCCGTGGCACGCCGTCACCTTCGTCCAGCAGAACGGCTTCCACGCCTTCCTGACGCTGGGCTCGGTGGTGCTGGCGCTGACCGGCGCCGAGGCGCTGTACGCCGACATGGGCCACTTCGGTAAGACGCCGATCCGCCGCGCCTGGTTCAGCCTGGTGCTGCCCGGCCTGGGGCTGAACTATTTCGGCCAGGGCGCGCTGCTGATGAGCAATCCGGCGGCGATCAAGAACCCCTTCTTCCTGCTGGCCCCGGACTGGGCGCTGCTGCCGATGATCGTGCTGGCGACGCTGGCCACCGTCATCGCGTCGCAGGCGGTGATCTCCGGCGCCTACTCGCTGACGCGTCAGGCCATCCTGCTCGGCTACTGCCCGCGGCTGGAGGTTCGCCACACCTCGGACAAGGAGATCGGCCAGATCTACATGCCCTTCATCAACTGGGCGCTGCTGGTCGCGGTGCTGGTGGTGGTGCTGACCTTCAAGAGCTCGTCCAGCCTGGCGGCCGCCTACGGCATCGCCGTCACCGGCACCATGCTGATCACCACGCTGCTGTTCTTCGTCGTCGCCCGCGTCAACTGGCGCTGGCCGCTGCCGCTGGCGCTGGGCATCACCGTGCTGTTCGGCGTGATCGACACCGCCTTCTTCGCCGCCAACGTCCACAAGGTCGCGGACGGCGGCTGGCTGCCGCTGGTGCTGGGCATGATCATCTTCACGCTGATGAGCACGTGGAAGCAGGGCCGCGAGATCCTGTTCCGCCGCCTGCGCGACCAGGCGCTGCCGCTGGACGACTTCATCCAGAATCTGGAAGCCTATCCGCCGGCGCGGGTCCAGGGCACCGCGGTGTTCCTGACCAGCACGCTGCACGGCGTGCCGCACGCGCTGCTGCACAATCTGAAGCACAACAGGGTGCTGCACGAGCGCGTCGTGCTGATGACGGTGCGCACCGAGGACGTGCCCTATGTCGCCGAGGAGGACAGGTTGGACGTCGTGCAGATGTCGGCGTCGTTCTGGCGGGTGGTGGCGCGCTACGGCTTCAAGGAGGAGCCGAACGTGCTGCAGGTGATCGAGATGTGCGCCGAGGAGGGCTTCGACATGGAGCTGATGGACACGTCCTTCTTCCTGTCCCGCGAGACCATCATCATCACCGACCATCCGGGCATGGCGCGCTGGCGCGAAAAGGTCTTCGTCTGGATGAGCAAGAACGCGCTGCGCGCCACCGACTTCTTCCAGGTGCCGGCCAACCGCGTCGTGGAACTGGGCGCCCAGGTCGAACTGTAAGGAGCGCCGTTCCGCATCAAGACAGGCGCGCCGTCCCGGCGCGCCTTTTTCATTGCCTGGCGGCCGACGCCGCCGGAGGCTTTCTAGCTGCGGGCCTCCCTGCGCAGGCGGATATGCGAGCTCGGCGCCCAGCCGAGGTATTGCTCGTACTGCGTGCAGAAGCGCGCCAGCACCTGGGAGATGGTCATCGGCCAGATGCGCTCCTGCAGCGGCTGCACGCCGGCCAGTATCGGCCACTCTATATTGTCCGGCGGCATCAGGTCGCGCCGCTCGGTCGCCAGCAGCCGGGTATCGGCCATCGCCAGCGTCGCCCTGTCCTCGCCCGACAACTCCAGCCCGAAGCGCGCCTCCACCGCCGCCGTCAGCCTGTGCTGCAGCGGCGAGCACTCGAAGGAGTCCGCCCGTACCACCGCGCCGGAGTAGGCCTTGGCGGCGCCGTACAGCAGGCCGGCCAGCTGCAGCTGCGGCGGCAGGATCTCCGCCATCCGTATCGCATGTTCCGCCTCGCTGTAGAACTGGCGGCAGGCGCCGCCGAAGCGGCAGATATGCGCCAGATGATGGGCGATGTCGGCGATGTCGATATCGTCCGGCTGCGGATCCAGCACATTGAGGTAGCGTCCGGATACCGTCTGAATGAATGCGTCTCTCATTCCTCGCTCCTGAACGCCCCGCCGCCGGCGGGCGCGTCCGTCATTACCGCATGAAACTCGACCGGACCGTCCCCGCCGGGAACCATCTGGCGATCCTGGGCCGGCGGACACCCTGTCCATTTCGGCCAAATCCTATTTAAGCTAAAAGCTTGTATAAGAATATTTTATTGGAATAGAATTTCGCGTCAAAAATAATGCTCTGGTATTTTTATCGCGGGATCGATAAATCACCAGGCATAGCGAACCGGCACGGGATTTCAATGACGCCGACGGCGGCCATTTCGGCGCGGCATGATTTTCCGGACCGCTCGCCATATTGGCGATCAGTCGCCGATAAAACTGAATTGATTAGTACTTTTTATTACCAAATTCATAAAGCATGAATCTAGCATGGAGCGCGCCATTGTTTCCAGTACCCCGCGCATGCAGCGTCCGATCGAGGCGGAGCGACCACCGATACCGATATTCGCCGTTCCAGACTCCAGGCAAGGAAAACGCAGATGCACGCCAACGATGAACCGCAACACAGCAGTTTCCTGAACGAATTCAAATCGAGCGCCATCCGCAGGATACGCGACCGCAAACTGACCATCAGCGAACTGGCTCGGCTGACCGGCATCAAGCAGTCGACGCTGCACCGCGGCCTGTTCGAGGAGAGGGAGCTGACGCTCAGCAACGCCCACGCCATCAGCCACGCGCTGGGCCTGGACCCTTTCGCCCGCGACCGCAGCCCCGACGTCCGCATGGCGCCGGTTCTGACCCGGCTCGAACAGCTGGACCGGCTGCCGCCGGCCGGCCAGCCGGTCTGGGACGAATACGTGCGGCTGGACCACCCGGCGGCGGCCGACATCGTGGCCGTGGACCAGGCGCTGTTCCGGCCCGCGCTGTTCCCGGCCCGCGCCGTGCTGCTGATCCAGTCCGGGGCCGACGAAGCCTCAGGACTGGTGTACCGCCACAGCGACCACCTGTCCCTCGCCGCCGGCGGCGCCGCCGTCGGCAAGATCATCGGCATCACCTTCAGGAAGAACGCATGAAAATCCTCTCCCTGCTCGCCCGCAAGACCCTGGACACCATAGACCCCATCGTCATCCTGTCCTTCATGATCCTGGCGGCGGCCATCGTCTCCAACCTGACCTCGTACAAGGTGGTCCAGATATTCGGCACCGAGGCCAGCCTCGGCACCTTCACGATGCCCATCATCCTGATGCTGCTGAATCCCATCGCCGAGGTCTACGGCAAGAATCGCTCCAACCAGATCCTGTTCGCCACCTGCCTGGCCGAAATCCTGTTCGCGCTGGCCTTCACCGCGCTCAGCCAGTCCGAACGCGACTGCGCCGCGATGGCGCTGGCCGAGCGCGATCGCTGCCAGGCGCTGAACACCAGCTATGTGCTGATCAGCGAGCACATCGTCCGCGGTTCGATCTCCTTCGCGCTGGGCTGTCTGATAGGCAGCCAGTTCAACACCCGCTTCCTGCTGTATCTGAAGAATCTGTGGTCCAGCCGCTTCTATTTCATCCGCGACATCTTCTCGTCGGTGATCGGCGAGGTGGTCTACACCGCCATCTGCTTCATGATCGCCTTCTACGGCGTGTTCCCGTTCGCCACCATCGTCAAGATCTTCGCCTTCAGCCTGGTGTTCAAGTTCTCGTCGACGGTGATCCTGTCCTGGATCTCGCAATACATCGTGCAGCTGCTGTACCGCTATCGCGCCTGGAGCGAGGAAGCGCCGGCCGGCAAGACCGTCAAGTTCTCCTCACGCTACCTGCAAGTATGAACACGATACGCCTGCACCCCGGCCGCGGCGCGGCCCGGCCCGGCACGCCGCCGGTCTTCGCGCTGAGCTGCAATTACGACCATACCGCCAAATACGTGAGGCAGTCGCGGCAAGTCGACCAGGCCGCGCTGACCGTGCTGTTCCGCGCCGACAGCCTGATCCTGCTGCCGCGCGGCGACAACGGGCGGGCGATGGCCGCCGCGCTGGCGGAACGCCTGCCGCTACACCCCGACGATGGCGGCGCCTGGCGGCTCGACCTGTCGGACGCCGCCGGCCCCCGCGAGAAGCTGGCCCGCCTGCTGGCGCTGCCGAGGCTGTTCGACGCCGACGAGCACTTCGGCCTGTACGGTTTCTTCACCTATGAGCTGGCGCATGCCGCCGACGACGAGCTGCTGGGCGTGTTCCACCTGCCGCAACGGCTGCGGGTCGACGGCGCAGCGCACGGCTACTGGATGGCGCCGGACGCCGACGATGCCGGCGACGAGCCGCTACGGCTCGAGCGCTGGCTGGACCTGGACGCCTTCGCCGCCGGCAGCGGCGCGCCATACGCAGACATGTACCGGCTGGCGCGACGGCAGATAGACGCCGGCACGCTGCGCTCGCTGAACCCCAGCTTCGCGATCCGCCGCCCGGCCGCCTGCGGCGGCTGGGACCTGCACCAGAGGCTGATGGACCGCAGCGATGCGCCTTACCAGCTGTTCTTCGACGGCGGCGGCTTCCAGCTGGCCGGCGCCTCTCCGGCGATGTTCCTGCGGCTGCGCGCCGGCCGGCTGGAAACCAGCCCGATCTGCGGCACGGCGGCACGCGGCCGCGACGCCGACGAGGACAGCTTGCAGATCGCCAGACTGCTGGCCTCGGACAAGGACCGTTTCGAACTGGAGGAGTGCGTGCGCGCCGACATCGCGGCCAAGCGCGGCTGCGGCGACGACATCCGCCTGATCGCCGAACGCGAGATCGAACGGTTTCCCAATGTGTTCCACACCTCGGCCCACGTCGTCGCGACGCTGAAGCCGGGCCTGGGCGAGGCCGACGCCATCTGCGACCATCTGTGGCCGGCCACCATAGTCGGCACCCCGGCCGCCGAGGCGATCCGGCTGCTGGCCCGCCACGAGAAGCGCCATTGGTACGGCGGCGCCTTCGGCTACGTCACCGCCGGCGAAACCAATCTCGGCACGCTGATCCGCAGCGCGCTGCTGCGCTGCGGCTCGGCGTTCACCCGCGTCGGCAGCACCGTGACCCGCCACTCCAGCCCCAGACTGGAGCAAGACGAACTGGATGCCAAGGCCAAGCTGATCCTGGAGGCGCTATGACCACGCTGACGATAGACGACATCACGCCCGACGCCATCATGGTGCGGCTGGTCAACACCGCCAAGATCTACCGCGTGCCGCTGGACAAGGCGGTGCGGCTGTCCAGCCTGGAGGGGCTGCCGCGCGACGAGATCCTGCTGGCCGGCGTCGTCGCCGGCAAGGTGGCGCGCGGCCGCCCGGCGCTGCAGGCGCAGTACGATTTCCGCGACGTCGCGATAGACGGCGACTTCCGGTTGAAGGATATCGTGTTCGAGCGCAGCGTCGGCTTCGTCAGCGACGACGACACCCGTATCGGCATCCCGTACAAGGACCTGCTCAGCAACCTCGACGTCATCCAGCGGCTCAGCGACGAGCTCGCGTTCTACATCGGCTTCCTGTACGCCACCTTCAGCCTGCCGGACGCCGGGCTGACCTTCCACAGCCACCCCCGGCCCTATCTGAAACTGAAATAGGCCCTCACGCGTCCAGGCCGATGTCGGCGCGGGCGCGCGACCAGTCGAAGCAAGGACCGGGGTCGGTCTTGCGTCCCGGCGCGATGTGCTCGTGACCGGTCATCGCCGTCAGCGACGGCAGCCCTCGGCGCAGCGCCCGCGCCAACGCCGCCAGCGTCCGGTACTGCGCCTCGCTGAACGGCTCGAAGTCGCAGCCCTCCAGTTCGACGCCGATCGAGAAATCGTTGCATTTCTCGCGGCCGCGCCAGCTGGAGACGCCGGCATGCCAGGCGCGCTGTCCGACCGGCACGAACTGCAGCAGCAGGCCGTCGCGGCGGACGAAGAAGTGCGCCGACACCCGCAACTGGTGGATGCCTTGATAGTAGGGATGCTCGGTCGGATCGAGCCGGTTGGTGAACAGCTGCTCGACGCCGGGGCCGCCGTAGCGATAAGGCGGCAGGCTGATATTGTGTATCACCAGCAGCTCAGGCTCGCAGCCGGGCCCGCGCGCGTCGCAGTTCGGCGACGGCAGCTGCCGCGCCCCCTGGACCCAGCCGTCGTCGCCCAGCGCCAGCTCCGGCGGCGTCGCCGGCCGGTATTCCAGCCGCCACAGCATCAGGCCGTCGGTGGTGTTCCAGCGCTGGGCCAGCACGAAGCCGGCCTTGTGATACAGCGAGATCGCCGCGCTGTTGACTTCGGCGGTGTCGACGCTGACGCTGCTCTCCCCCTGCAGCGCGTGGTTCAGCAGGCGATAGCCCCAGCCCTCGCCCAGATGGCCAGGGTCCACCACCGTGCGCTCGATGTGCATGCCGCCGTCCAGCCGGCGCGAGGTCACCAGCAGGCCGCGCAGCGCATCGCCGTCGAAGACCGCCAGGATGCGGTCGCGGCAAGAATGCAACGCCGCCAGATCTGGCCACAATACCGGCAGGCCCGGATAGTCCAGCCACTCCACCTCCAGCCGGTGCGCATCCAGCTGCAGTTGCAAGGCCCGCTGCGCCAGCGCCGCGTCGCCGAGGTCCAAGTCCTTCACTTCAAAAGGCAAATCCATTACGCCCCCGTCATCGAAAAGCCGGGCCCACGCGTACAAATCCGGCTTGTGTTCCATCGCGCAAAGCGGTATCAATCAAGAACTTGCGGCCGCGTGCGGCCGCCTGTGTGGCGGACGGCCTGCACTTGAGGCGCGTCATGTCCAAGGTTTGCACCGTGCGGCACAATCATGCCGACCCCCATGCAGGAGACCACTCATGCTCACGCTCGACACCCTGGGCGGCGCCACCGCCCCCAGCTTCGAACAGCCGCTGGAAATGCTGTTGGCCTGCCACGACAAGATACGCCGCTTCTGCGATCAGCTGGACAAACTGCCGCCCTACATCGAGCAGCACGGCATCGACGAGGCGGCGCGCAACACGATAGACGACGTGGTGCGCTACTTCGACCTCGCCGGACCGGCCCATCATACCGACGAAGAGGAGGAGCTGTTCCCGCTGATAGAACAGCGCGTCCCCACCGCCGTTCCGCGGCTGGAGCAGTTATCGGCCGAGCACGGCTATCTGCACTCCTGCTGGAACGCGATCCGCGACGACCTGATGTCCTTGCGCGACGGCCGCATCCGGCAGATCAGCCACGTCGAGCTGCAGGAGTTCGCCCGCCAGTACCGCGAACACGCCGCCGCCGAGGAGGCCTGGCTCTTCCCCACCGCCGCCAGCGCGCTAAACGCCGACGAGCTGCGCCAGGCGGGCGCCAATATGGCGCGCCGCCGCCAGCAGGCCGACTGAATCCGCCGGCGATGCAAAACGGGTTGCCGGCTCGCGCCGACAACCCGTTTCCGTCCTCATTCGCAGCGGGGCGGCATCAAGCCGTCAGCTTCAGCAGTTCGGCGAAGGCGTCCTCGAACAGCTTCAGGCCGTCCTGCTGCAGCTTTTCGCCGGCGGCGGCCAGATCGACGCCGGCGGCCTCCACCGCCACCAGCAGCGCCTTGGCTTGATCGATGTCCGTCGGCAGCGTCAGCGCGGCTTCGCCGTGGTCGCGGAAGGCGGCCATCGTCGCGTCCGGCACGGTATTGACGGTTTCGTCGCCGATCAGGCTCTCGACATACAGCACGTCGCGGTAGGCGGCGTTCTTGGTGCCGGTCGACGCCCACAGCAGGAATTGCGGACGGGCGCCGGCGGCGCGCAGCCTGGCGAATTCCTCGCCGTGGAAGCGTTCCTGGTAACGGGCGTACGCGGCCTTGGACAGCGCGATCGCCACCTTGCCCTTGTGCGGCTCGGCCAGCTGCGGATCCAGCAGGCTGTCGACGCGCGACAGGAAGAAGCTGGCCACCGCCTTGACGCCGGCCACCGGCCGGCCGTCGGCCAGTCGCGCGGACAGGCCGGCGATGTAGGCGTCCCACACCGCCTCCACCTGCGGCAGCGAGAACAGCAGCGTGATGTTGACGTTGACGCCTTCGCGGGTCAGCGTCTGGAAGGCGCGGATGCCTTCGGCCGTGGCCGGGATCTTGATCATCGCGTTGGCGCGGCCGATCTCGGCCCACAGCCGGCGCGCGGCGGCCAGCGTACCGGCCTCGTCGCGCGACAGCTCCGGCGACACTTCCAGGCTGACGTAGCCGTCGTTGCCCTGGCTGGCCTCGTACTGCGGCAGCAGCAGGTCGCAGGCGGCCTGGATATCGGCGACCACCAGCTTTTCGTACCGCGCCTCGGCGGATAGCGAGGCGTCCCGCTTCAGCACGGCCAGCTCGCCCTGGTAGCTCGCGTCGGAGCTGATCGCCTTGTAGAAGATGGCCGGATTGGAGGTCACGCCGGCGATGCCGTCATCGGCCAGCAGGCGCGACAACTCGCCGGAGGAGATCAGTTCGCGGGACAGATTGTCCAGCCAGATGCGCTGGCCGAACGGGCGGATGGCTTGCAGTCGATTCATGGTGATGCGTCCAGGGAATTGCTTGAGATAAAGACAGACATCGTAGCGCGGCAGGCCCGCCGCGCCAAGGGAATTGTCGCGGCGGCTTGCGCCGGATCAGGCGGCCTGGCTGTCGTTGCGCCGCTCGCGCGGGAACACCGCGCTGAAGGTGCTGCCCTTGTCCGGCTCGCTGCGTATCTCCAGCCGCGCGTGATGGCGCGCCAGCACGTGCTTGACGATGGCCAGGCCGAGGCCGGTGCCGCCGCTGCCGCGCGAGCGTCCCCGGTCGACGCGGTAGAAGCGCTCGGTGAGCCGCGGGATATGCTCGCGCGGGATGCCGATGCCGGTGTCGGTGACCGAGAAGCGCAACTGCTCGCCCTCGTCCTGCCAGGACAGCGTGATGCTGCCGCCTTCCGGCGTATAGCGCACCGCGTTCGACACCAAGTTGCCGAAGGCGGAATGCAGTTCCTGCCCGCTGCCCCACAGGCCGCAATCGCAGTTGCGCAGCAGCTTGACCTGGTGACGGCCGTGCGACAGGCCTTCGGCCTCCACCATCAGCGTGTCCAACATGTCGCACATGTCGACTTTTTCGGCGTTGACCGCCTTCGGGCTGTTCTCCAGCCGCGACAGCGTCAGCAGATCCTCGACCAGGCTCTGCATCCGGCGCGACTGCTCCATCATCATCGGCAGGAACTGGCGGAAGGTGCGTTCATCGACCTCCTCCATGTCGCCCAGCGTCTCCAGGAAGCCGCCGACCACCGTCAGCGGCGTGCGCAGCTCGTGCGAGACGTTGGCGACGAAGTCGCGGTGCACGGTCTGCACCCGCTCCATCTGCGTGATGTCGCGCGTCAGCAACAGCTTGCGGGTGGAGTCGAACGGCACCAGCTGCAGCGAGATCACCAGCTCGCGCGGCTGGCTGAAGCTCAGCGTCAGCGGCTGGCTGAAGCTGGCGTTCTTCATGTAGCCGTGGAAGGACGGCTGGCGGATCAGGTTCAGGATCTGGTTGCCGACATCGCGCTTGCGGTCCAGCCCCAGGTGTTCGACCGCCATCGGATTCACCCACTCGATGCGGTCGAACTCGTCCAGCACCACCACGCCGTCCGGCATCGCCTCGCCGGCGTTGATGAAGCGCTCCAGCGCGTGGGTCAGCTTCTTCTTGCTCTGGCTCTGGTTGCGCATGGTCCGGTACAGCGTCATGAAGACGTTGTGCCAGACGCCGAAGCCGTCCGGCACCCGTTCCGCCACCGGATGACGCAGCCAGCGCAGCAGCAGGGCCAGGTGATACAGATTGAAGGCCAGCCAGCCGCCCAGCGCGATCGCCAGCGCCAGCAGCGCGTCGGTCGCCGACCCCAGCGCCCAGAAGCCGCCGGAGACGACGACGATGGCCGCCAGCCACAACGCGGTCCTTTGCAATAGTTCGCGCATTACTGCTGCACGGAGAAGCGGTAGCCGGTGCCCCGCACGGTCTGGATCAGGCCGTCGTGCTGGGTGCCCTCCAGCGCGCTGCGCAGCCGGCGGATGTGCACATCGACGGTGCGCTCCTCGACGAAGACGTGGTCGCCCCACACCTGGTCCAGCAGCTGGGCGCGGGAATGGACGCGCTCCGGGTGGGTCATGAAGAAATGCAGCAGGCGGAACTCGGTCGGGCCGAGATCGATGACATTGCCGTGGCCGGTGACGCGGTGGGTCACCGGGTCCAGCCTGAGGCCCTGCACATCGACGGCGTCGTCGGTCATCTGCGGCGCGCGGCGGCGCAGCACGGCCTTGATGCGGGCCAACAGTTCGCGCGGCGAGAACGGCTTGGTGATGTAGTCGTCGGCGCCGGTTTCCAGGCCGACGATCTTGTCCTGCTCGTCCGAGCGCGCGGTCAGCATGATGATGGGGATGTGGCGGGTGCGCTCGTCGGCGCGCAGGCGCTTGGCGACGTCGACGCCGCTGGCGCCGGGCAGCATCCAGTCCAGCAGCACCAGGTCGGGCAGCGCGTTCCTCACCAGCGTCAGCGCCGCCTCGGCGGTACCGGCGCGCAGCACGTGGTGGCCGGCCTGGGCCAGGTTGAAGGCGATCAGCTCCTGAATCGCAGGTTCGTCTTCGACAAGCAAGATGTTGGCGGCCATGCGGCTATCCTCGGTTTGATTTTGTGGCAAGGATACAAACGCTAGATGACACTAATATGACATGTCTTGGAAGCGCGGACGCGCGATTGTGCAACACCGACGCGATGGAATCCAGACAAAAAAAACGGGCCCGCCGTATAGGCAGACCCGGAATGGTCGTCGTCAAAAACATTGATCTGACAAGAGACCAGGGACAAAGAGATCACCAGGACAGTCTCAAATGAGGGGGGTCGAATGACACGACTCATCCGCAACCAATCTTGGAGCGGAGCAAACGGCGGGACATGCCGCTTGTTCCAGATACGGGCTGCATTCTACGTAGCAACACCGCTACGCAGGCAGACAAACGATAGGATTTTTCCCAATTTTGCCTTACTATCGATCTTTATTTATCGATTACACCTTCGATTCGAAATATGGATAGATTCGATCGCAAAATCCTTGTCGCACTGCACGAAAATGCCAGGATCAGCTTCGCCGAACTGGCCCGCCGGGTGAACCTGTCGGCGCCGGCGGTGGCCGACCGCGTAGCCAAGCTGGAACAGTCCGGCGTCATCGCCGGCTACCACGCCCGCATCGATCCCAGCCGCGTCGGCCTGCCGATATCCTGCCTGATCGAATTGACAGTCAAGCACCTCGAGTACTACTTGGTGATAGACGAGATCCGCAACACACCGGAAGTGATCGAATGCGCGTCCATCACCGGCACCAGCGGTCTGATGATCAAGGTGGCGGTCGACACGATGACGTCGCTGCAGGCGCTGATCGCGCGACTGATGCAATTCGGCGACACCAAGACCTCCATCATCATCGACACGCCGGTGCCGCCGCGCATGCCGGCGCTGGCCGACGTCGACTGATAAAAAAACGGCCGGGGTCCTTGCGGACGCCGGCCGGAACAGAGAACAACTCTCCCTTGATGCGCTTGGCTCACCCCGCCACGTGCTTGACGAAGCGCAGCATATTGCAGGTGTAGCCATATTCGTTGTCGTACCAGGCGACGACCTTGATGAAGGTCTTGTCCAGCGCGATGCCGGCGTCGGCATCGAAGGTGGACAGCGCGGTGTTGCCGACGAAGTCGGTCGACACCACTTTCTCGTCGGTGTAGCCCAGCACGCCCTTCAGTTCGCCGTCGGCGGCGGCCTTCATCGCCTTGCAGATGTCGGCGTAGTCGGCTTCCTTCTCCAGCTCCACGGTCAAGTCGACCACGGACACGTCGGAAGTCGGCACACGGAAGGCCATGCCGGTCAGCTTCTTGTTCAGTTCCGGGATCACCTTGCCGACGGCCTTGGCGGCGCCGGTCGACGACGGGATGATGTTCTCCAGGATGCCGCGGCCGCCGCGCCAGTCCTTCGACGACGGGCCGTCCACGGTCTTCTGCGTGGCGGTGGCGGCGTGCACGGTGCTCATCAGGCCGCGCTTGATGCCCCAGTTGTCGTTCAGCACCTTGACCACCGGCGCCAGACAGTTGGTGGTGCAGGAGGCGGCGGAGACGACGGCTTCGCCGGCGTATTTGTGATGGTTGACGCCGTAGACGAACATCGGCGTGTCGTCCTTGGACGGCGCGGACTGCACCACTTTCTTCGCGCCGGCTTCGATGTGCTTGCGGCAGCTTTCCTCGGTCAGGAACAGGCCGGTGCATTCGATGACGATGTCGGCGCCGACTTCGTTCCACTTCAGCTGGGCCGGGTCCTTCTCGGCGCTCAGGCGGATGCGCTTGCCGTTGACCAGCAGCGTGCTGCCGTCGACCTTGACCTCGCCGGGGAAGCGGCCGTGCACCGAATCGTACTTCAGCATGTAGGCCAGGTATTCCGGATCGAGCAGATCGTTGATGCCAACCACTTCGATCTCGGGAAAATCCTTGGCGATCGCGCGCAGTGCCATGCGACCGATACGGCCGAAACCGTTGATACCGACTTTGATAGCCATGATTGAAGTCTCCTTGTCAGCTTGTGACTGCTCGATGAACGATTCGACGGCCGGGCCCGCGCCATCGAAAAAGCGAATTTGGCGGCTGCCGTCCGGCGGCGCCTAAGCGATGGGGCGCGCGCCGAAACAAAACAGCGCAAGGACGTTTTCGGCCTTGCGCTGTCACTTTCCACCCATTTGCCGATGTAATCAACTCGTTACATCAATAGTTTGCGCTTTGACCGCCTCAGCCCTGCAAAACGGCGGCATAGGGGCCGGCGTCGACCTGCAGCGCCACATGCAGCAGATTGGCCGACAAGGCGGCGACGCCGCTGGCGCCCAGCCGCTGCAGCGCGTCCTGGTCGACGCGGGCGGCGTCGGCCACCTCGACGCGCAGCCGGCTGCCGGCGACCGCCTCTACCTTGCGCACATTGTCGGCGCCGCCGAGGGCCGCCAGCCAGCTGGCCTTGTCTATCGCAGCAGGAGCGGCTGCGGCGACCGCGGCCGCGACGGGCGCCGCTTCGCCTGCCGCGGCGCCGAGCGCGCCGCGGATCTCGTCGGCGATCAGGTCGGCCTCCGGTCCCAGCACCACCTGCACGCTGCCGGCGGCCGGCCTGATCAGGCCGCGCGAGCCCAGCGCCTTCAGCGCGGCCTCGTCGACCTTGTCGTTGCTGGCGACCTGCAGGCGCAGACGGGTGGTGCAGGCATCGACCGACTTCAGATTGCCTGCGCCGCCGAGCGCGGCGATGAAGGCGCGCGCGCGGCCGGTGCCGGCGCCGACGGCGGCCACCGCCACCGCAACATCCTCGCGGCCCGGCGTCTTCAGATCGAACTTGCGGATGAAGAACACGAACAAGGCATAGTAGACGGCAAAGTAGACCGCGCCCACGGGCAGCAGCAGCAAAGGCTTGGTGGCAATGCCATAGTTGATGACATAGTCAAACAAGCCGGCAGAGAAGCCGAAGCCCAGTTTCACGCCCAGCATCTGCATGACGGCCATCGAGAGGCCCGTCAGTACGGCGTGGATGCCGTAGAGCACCGGAGCCAGGAACATGAAGGCGAACTCGACCGGCTCGGTGACGCCGGTCAGCATCGCGGTCAGCGCCATCGAGAACAGCAGGCCGCCGACGGCCGCGCGGTTTTCCGGCTTGGCGGTGCGGTACATCGCCAGGCAGGCGGCCGGCAGGCCGAACATCATCACCGGGAACATGCCGGCCATGAACATGCCGGCAGTCTTGTCGCCGGCGAAGAAACGGGTCAGGTCGCCATGGACCAGCTTGCCGGCGGCGGTGGTGAAGTCGCCGACCTGGAACCACACGATGTTGTTCAGGATATGGTGCAGGCCGGTGACGATCAGGATGCGGTTGAGCACGCCGTAGAAGAACACGCCCACCTCGCCGGTAGCGATCAGCCATTTGCCCACAGAGTCAATGCCATGCTGCACCGGCGGCCAGACGTAGCCGAGAACCGCCCCCAGCACCAGCATGCCAAAGCCCGTGACGATGGGCACGAAGCGCTTGCCGCCGAAGAAGGCCAGGTAGCTGGGCAGCTTGATGTCCTTGTAGCGATTGTACAGATATCCCGCGACCAGGCCGGACAGGATGCCGGACAGCACGCCCATATTGATCTTGTCGTCCAGCACCTTCAGCACCGCGGTCAGCACCAGGTAGCCGATGGCGCCGGCGAGGCCGGAAGTGCCGTTATTGTCCTTGGCGAAGCCGACCGCGACACCGATGGCGAAGATCAGCGCCAGATTGCCGAAGATGGCGTCGCCGGCCTGGGCCATGATCTTGATGCCCAGCAGGTCGGGCTGGCCCAGCCGCAGCAGCAGGCCGGCCACCGGCAATACGGCGATAGGCAGCATCAGGGCGCGCCCCAGCTGCTGTATGCCGGCGAATTTGTTCAGTGTACTCACACGTCTCTCCCAGGTTAGATGGGGCCGCCGTGTCCCCCGGCGGCTCCCGCACATCGCAACGCTTCCTCAAGCCGGCCTCAGGCAGCAGGCCACAACTCCGCTATCCGCGCGCGCACCGCCTGCGCCGAATTCAGCGCCAGCAGGCGCTCGGCCTCGCCGCGGCATTGCTGCAGCGACAGGCCGCGCACCAGATTCTTCACTTCCGGCACCAGCCGCGGGCTGACCGACAGCTCGGCGACGCCGAGGCCGATCAGCACCGGCACCGCCTGGGGGTCCGACGCCATCGCGCCGCAGACGCCGACCCACTTGCCGTGCTTGCTCGCGCCGTCGACGGCGATGGCGATCAGCCGCAGCAGGCCCGGATGCAAGGCGTCTATCCGGGCGGCCAGCGCGGCGTTGCAGCGGTCCATCGCCAGCGTGTACTGGGTCAGATCGTTGCTGCCTATCGACAGGAAGTCGGCATGTCTGGCCAGCTGGTCGGCCAGCAGCGCCGCCGACGGCACTTCTATCATCACGCCCAGCTGCGGCCGCTCGGCTAGTCCCATTTCGTCGGCCAGCGCCGCGATGCGCTCGCGCAGCCGTATCAGTTCGCCGACGTCGGCAATCATCGGCACCAGGATGCGCAGCCGCGACAGCGGCCTGACCCGCAGCAGCGCGCGCAGCTGGGCATCCAGCATGTCCGGATAGGCGAAGCCGGTGCGTATGCCCCTGAGGCCCAGCGCCGGATTCGGCTCCGGCGGCAGTTGCAGATAGGGCACGTCCTTGTCGCCGCCGACATCCAGCGTGCGGATGATGGCGTGGCGGCCGTCCAACGCGTCCAGCACCGCCTGGTAGGCTTCGGCCTGCTCGTCCTCGGTCGGCGCCTCGCGGCGGTCTATGAACAGGAATTCGGTGCGCAACAGGCCGACGGCGTCGGCGCCGTGGGCGACGCCTTCCCGGGCGTCGTCGGCATTGGCGATATTCACCGCCACCTCGATCGCCGCGCCGTCCAGCGTGATCGCCGGCGCCTTGGCCGAGGCCTGCAGCGCGCGCTCGCGCGCGGCCAGCCGCTCGATCTCGGCGGCGGCGGCGTCCAGTTCGGCGGCGCTAGGCTGCGGATTGACCAGCCCGGCGCGGGCGTCGAGGATCAAGGCCTGGCCCGGCGCCAGCGACAGCGCGTCCACGCCGCAGGCCACCAGAGCCGGGATGCCCAGCGCGCGCGCCAGTATCGCGACATGGCCGCTGGCGCCGCCGGCGGCGGTGACGATGCCGGCCACCTTGGCTCGCGGCAGCCGGGTCAGTTCCGACGGGGCCAGGTCCTCGGCCACCAGGATGGAGGCGTCGAACAAGGCCGGTTCCCGCTCCGGCTCGCCGTACATCGCCACCAGCAGCTGGCGCTCGATGTCCTTCAGATCGGCCACCCGCTCGGCCAGCAGCTGATTGCCGAGGCCGGCCAGCACCGCGCACTGCGCGCGGATGGCCAGGCGGCAGGCCAGGCCGGCGCTGGCGCCGCTGTCTATGCCCCGCTCGGAGGCCGCCAGCAGCTCGGGATCGTCCAGCAGCGCCAGATGGGCGGCGAAGATATCGCTTTCCGCGGTGGCGCCGCGCCTCAGCGCGGCGTCTATGCCGTGCTGGACCCGCTCGCGCACCGCGCACAGCGCCTCGCCCAGCCGTTCCCGCTCGGCCTCGGCGCCGGCGCCGGCCTCCGGCAGCGCCATCTCGAAGACGTCCAGCCTGACCACCCGGCCTATGGCCAGGCCCGGGGCCGCGGCGACGCCGGCGAGGCGGCCCGCCACGGCCGGCGCGGCGATGGCGGCGGCCGGCGCATGGCCGGCCGCGCTATGGGTTTCCAACGCGGCGACGACGGCGGCAAACGCCGCCTCGGCGTCGGCACCGCGGGCGCGGACCGCCACCGTGTCGCGTTCGGACACGCCCAGGCCCATCAGCGCCATCACGCTGCGCGCGTTCGCCTGCTTGCCGTCGAATTCGACGACGATCTCCGACGCGTAGGCCTTGGCCGCCTGCTGCACCCGAGCCGCCGGCCGCGCGTGCAGGCCGCCCTCGTGACGCACCACCGCCTCGCCCAGGCGCTCCGGTCCGCCGGCGGACTCTTCGGCGGACGCGGCCTCGCTGGCCGTCAGCGTCAGCAAGACCGAGCGGCCCGCCTCGAGCAGGCCTTGCGCGCGGGCGGAAAAACGGAATCGCTCGGCGTCGGCGACGACGACCATGGTCTGCAGCGACGGCGCGCGGCGCGCCACCGCGTCCAGATCCACCTCGACCAGCGGCTGGCCGGCCTCCACCCGGTCGCCGACGGCGACCAGCGGGCGGAAACCCTGCCCGGCCAGCTTGACGGTGTCGATGCCGATATGGATCAGCACCTCGACGCCGCCGTCGGCGATCAGCGTCAGCGCGTGGCCGGTGCGGGCCAGTTGGCCGACCGTGCCCTGACAGGGCGCCAGCAGCGTCGACGACATCGGTTCGACGGCCAGGCCGTCCCCCATCATCAGGCCGGCGAACACCGGATCGGGCACGCGCTCCAGCGGAATGGCCGGGCCGGAGAACGGCGCCAGCAGCTCTAGCGTTGTGGTCATCGAGCGTCCTTGCTTTCTTGTTGTTTTCCGGCGACCGCGCCTAGCGGGTCCGGGTCACCTTGGACAGATGGCGCGGCAGGTCGGGATTCAGGCCGCGCGCCTCGGACAGGCGGGCCGCCATCAGATAGAAGCTCTGTATCGCCAGCAGCGGATCCAGCGCCTCGTCGTCGGCCACCGACAACGTCAGATCGCGGCTGCCCACATTGTCCGGCGCGGCCAGGAGCACGCGCGCGCCGCGACCGCGCATTTCGTCCGCCAGGGCGATCAGGCCCTGCTGCTCCGGGCCGCGCGGCGCGAAGATCAGCAGCGGATAGCCGTCGTCGATCAAGGCCATCGGACCGTGCTTGATCTCGGCGCCGGAGAAGGCCTCCGCCTGGATCGCGCAGGTTTCCTTGAACTTCAGCGCCGCCTCCAGCGCCACCGCGAAGCCCAGGCCGCGGCCGACCACCATGATGCGCTCGGCCGGCTTCAGCACGTCTATCGCGGCCGACCAGTCCTGCGCGGCGGCGTCCTGCAGACGCTGCGGCAGACTGGCCAGCGCGGAAAGCAGCTTGTCGTCGGCCTGCCAGTGGGCGACCAGGCGGGCGACGGCCGACAGCGCGGTGATATAGCTTTTGGTGGCGGCGACGCTCTTTTCCTCGCCGGCGCACAGGGGCACCGCCCAGTCGCAGGCCTCGGCCAGCGGCGACTGCTGCTTGTTGACCAGCGCCACCGTGTGGGCGCCGGCGGCGGACAAGGCCTTCATCGTGTCGACCAGGTCCGGACTCTGGCCGGACTGCGACAGCGCGACGGCCAGCTGACCGTCGACCGCCAGCGGCGAGCGGTGCAGCGTCAGCAGCGACATCGGCAGCGACACGACCGGGATCCCCAGCCGCTGCATCACCAGATAGGCGAAATAGCTGGCGGCGTGGTCGGAGCTGCCGCGGGCGACGGTCAGCGCCAGCCGCGGGCGGATGCGGCCGAGCTCGCGCCCCAGCGCGGCCAGGCCGTCATCGGCGTATATATGCTGCGCCGACACCGCCTCGGCGGAATACAGCGCTTCCTCAAGCATCAACGAGGCCAATCTCTTCTCCCTCAACGTAGACTTGCTGCAGATTCAGTTCGGCGTCCAACACCACAATGTCGGCCCAGGCGCCCTCGGCCAGCCGGCCGCGGTCGGCGAGACCGAGGTAGTCGGCCGGATACAGCGACAGCCGGTGCGAGGCGTCGGCCAGCGGCAGGCCTATCTTCACCAGATTGCGCAGCGCCTGGTCCATCGTCAGCGTGCTGCCGGCCAGCGTGCCGTCGGCCAGCCTGACGCCGCCCATGCATTTGGTCACCGAATGCGAGCCCAGCTTGTATTCGCCGTCCGGCATGCCGGCGGCGGCGGTGGAATCGGTGACGCAATAGAGGCGCGGGATCGCGCGCAACGCGGTGCGGATCGCGCCCGGATGGACATGGAGCAGATCGGGTATCAGCTCGGCGTACTCTGCGTGCGCCAGCGCCGCGCCGACGACGCCCGGCTGACGGTGATGCAGACCGGTCATCGCGTTGAAAAGGTGGGTGAAGCCGGAGGCGCCCTGCTCCAGCGCGGCCACCGCCTCCTCATAGCTGCCGAGGGTATGGCCCATCTGCATCCGGACGCCCTGTCCGCTGAGTTCGCGGATGATGTCGAGGTGGCCCGGTATTTCCGGCGCCAAGGTAATCAGCGAGATCGGCGCCAGCGCGCGGTAGCCGTCTATCTGCGCCATCGCCGCCCGGCAGGCGTCGTCGGGCTGGGCGCCCAACTTGCCCGGATTGATGTACGGACCTTCCAGGTGCACGCCGAGCACGCGGGCGCCGGCCGGCGCGCGCGCCTTGCTGCAACGGCCGATGTCCGCCAGCACGCGGGAGATTTCATCCGGCGGCGCGGTCATCGTGGTGGCCAGCAAGGAGGTGGTGCCGAAGCGCGCGTGCAGGCGGGCGACATGGGAGACGGCATCGCCGCCCTCCATGATGTCCACGCCGCCGCCGCCGTGCACGTGCAGGTCGATGAAGCCGGGCACGATATAGCGCTCGGGCTGCCGGCCCGACGCCAGCCGGGCGTCTATCGCTGCGATGCGGCCGTCGGCCGCCAGGCGCACGGCGCCATCCATCCAGCCGGAGGCGGTCAGGATGCGGCCCTGCAAGGTCTGGGTCTGGGTCATCGTTTCAGTTCGGCTACAAAATCGTAATAGTCGTTGCGGCAATACGTATCGGTCAGTTCGATCGCCGCGTTGTCGGCGTTGAAGCCTATGCGGGTGATCAGCAGCATCGCCTCGCCCGGCCGGATGCCGGCAAGCGTGGCGACGTCGCCCGAGGCGTTCACCGCCCGGATGTGCTGCAAGGCCCGAACCACCGAATGTCCCGCCGCGTCCAGATGGGCGTACAGCGATGTGCCCACCGTCTGCGGGTCGGGCAGGTAGGCGACCGGCAGCGTGCTCATCTCTATCGCCATCACCACGCCGTCGGCGAGGCGCTGGCGCTTCAGCCGCGCCACCATCGAGGTCGGCGACAGCCCCAGCTTGATCACTTCCTCGTTGCTCGGCGGGAACACCCCGCGCTCCAGCCACACCGACGACGGCACGAAGCCGCGCAGCCTCAGCTGCTCGGTGAAGCCGGTCAGCCGCGACAGCGGCTGCTCCAGCCTGGGCGTGATGAAGGTGCCCGATCCCTGGCGCCGGCGGATCATGCCCTGCTCCAGCAGCACATCCATCGCCTTGCGCGCGGTCACACGCGAAATGCCCAGTTCTTCCGAGAACGTTCGCTCCGACGGCAGCGCCTCGTCCGCCTGCCACCAGCCGGCGTTGATCGCGTCGGCCAGCTTGCGCGACAGCTGCAGATAGAGCGGCGTGCTCAGGTTTTCATCGGGTTTCAATGCTTGCCAGCGGTTTTCCATGATCGTCTGCAAGTGGTCTGAAAACCGCAGTGTAAGCCGAGTCCGGCATCGCCGGCATCCGGCGGCAGGACAGCCTGCGTCGTAATAGTCTCGCTACCAGCCGAACGGTAATACCACATTAATACCACGTCAATACCAATTATCGCCCAGGCGGCCGTTCGCCCATGGCGCATGGCAACAAAGCGACAAATCCGATCGGGACATTCCGCCAGGGCCGCCGGGCTAGGAATATTCGGAAAATTGCGCGATAGCGAGCCGGGCGGCCGAAACGGATCCAGATTTCGAGCGGGTACGCAAGAAACGGCTTTACGACATAAAGGAAGGACGGAAGGAGGCCTTTACATCATCGGCGCGACAACAAGCCGTCGATTCCGACTGATGGCGGTGCATTGGCATCGATAGACAAAGGAGTGATCATGAAACGGCATTGGCATCTTCCCCTCACCATGGCCCTGAGTTGCCTGAACGCTCCGCTGTGGGCCCACGGCACGATGGAAATTCCGGTCAACCGCGTCTACAGCTGCTACCTGGAAGGCCCGGAAGCGCCGAAGTCGGCCGCCTGCCAGGAAGCCAGGCGCATCGGCGGCGCCCAGGCGATGTACGACTGGAACGCCATCAACCAGACCCCTTACGGCGACAACCATCAGGCGGCGGTGCCGGACGGCACGCTGTGCGGCGGCGGCAAGTCCGAGTTCAAGGGTTTCAATCTGGCCCGCAGCGACTGGCGCAGCACGCCCATCGTGCCGGACGCCGCCGGCGAGTACGAGTTCGTCTACAAGGCCACCTCCCCGCACGCCACCAAGTACTTCCGGTTCTACGTCACCCGGAACGGATGGAACCCGACGATGCCGCTGAGGTGGTCGGACCTGCAGCTGTTCGGCAGCTATAACGGCAACCCGCCGCAGGACGCCGGCAGGCGTTACCACATGACGATGAAGCTGCCGACCGGCAAGACCGGCCAGCACATCATCTTCGTCGTCTGGAAGCGCTCCGACAGCGAAGAGGCGTTCTACTCCTGTTCCGACGTCCGTTTCAGCAACGATACCGGACTGCCGCTGAGCAATCCGTGGCGGGAAATCGGCGACATCATCGCGCACGAGAACCTGCCGGCCGGCAGCAGCGTCACGCTGCGCGTATTCGACAACCGGGGCCACGATGCCGAGCGGCACCGCGTCGAGCTGGACGCCGTCGCCGGCCTCGCGAGCAATTGGCCGTACAAGCTGGCGCAGAAAGTCAACGCCGCCTCCAAGGCCGTACGCATCGGCATGATCAGCCAGCGGCAACGCATCGTGCACATCACGCCGGTGCGCAGCGTCACCGCCAACCGCGTCTACCTGAACGACGGCTACAAGGGCTACAGCTATGCGCTGGACGTGAACAGCGGCGGCGCCAGATAGATCGCACGCCCGGAGCCGCCGCCGGCGGCTCCGGCTTTAACGCCGCCCGACGGTCCGGGCCGTCCCATCGGGTCCCCGCCTCCGATCCCACATCAATACCACTTATGCCGCCGCCGGACAGGCAGAAAGCCGCAAGGCCCGAGCGGACAGGTCAAACGACAAGCGGTTTTTGCCACAATACCCCTTGCAGCTGAATTGGTATTAATGCCGATTCGTAAACTTAAATTTAAATATTAAATCGGATTTTAAATCATTGCCCAATTCGGTTGATGATGCGCTTGCATACCACTAGCAAAGAGGAGTCCACATGAAACGGCATTGGCATCTTCCCATCACCCTGACTCTGAGCTGCCTGAGCGCCCCGCTATGGGCCCACGGCACGATGGAGGTACCGATCAACCGCGTCTACAGTTGCTTCCAGGAGGGGCCGGAGGCGCCGAAGACGGCCGCCTGCCAGGAAGCCAAACGCGTCGGCGGCACCCAGGCGATGTACGACTGGAACGGCATCAACCAGAATCCCTCCGGCGACAACCACCAGGCGGTGGTGCCGGACGGCACGCTGTGCGGCGGCGGCAAGGCCGAGTTCAAAGGCTTCAACCTGGCCCGCAGCGACTGGCGCACGACCAGCATCGTGCCGGACGCCAACGGCAATTTCGAATTCATCTACAACGCCACCGCGCCGCACGCCACCAAGTACTTCAAGTTCTACGTCACCCGGAACGGCTGGAATCCGGCGATGCCGCTGAAATGGTCCGATCTGGAGCTGTTCGGCACCGTCAACGGCAATCCGCAGATGGACGCCAACAAGCGCTACCACATGACGATGAAGCTGCCGACCGGCAAGACCGGCCAGCACATCATCTTCAATGTCTGGAAGCGCGCCGACAGCGAGGAGGCGTTCTATTCATGCTCCGACGTCCGCTTCGGCAACGGCAGCACCCCGTCGGAACCGCCGCCGATGGCCAATCCGTGGAAGGAGATAGGCAATGTCGCCGCGCGCGAAAACCTGCCGGCCGGCAGCAGCGCCACGCTGCGCGTGTTCGACGGCCAGGGCCGCGACGCCGAGAAGCACAGCGTCGCGCTGAACGCCGTCGCCGGCCAGGCCGCCAACTGGCCGTACGAACTGGCGCTCAAGGTCAACGCCGCGTCCAAGTCCATCCGCATCGGCGTGATGAGCCAGCAGCAACGCGCCGTCACCATCGCGCCGGTCCGCGACGCCACCGCCAACCGCGTCTATCTGAACGACAGCTACAAGGGCTACCACTACACGGTGGACCTGAAGAAGGGCGACGGCGGCACGACGCCGCCCGCCGGCGACACCTGGAAGGAAGGCGCGAAGTACAGCCAGGGCCAGGTGGTCAGCTACCAGGGCCGGCAGTACCGCTGCCTGCAACCGCACACCGCCTGGGCCGGCGCCGGCTGGACGCCGTCCAGCCAGCCTTCGCTGTGGCAGCCGGTCTGATCACCGTCCCGTCGTCAGAAAAACGCCGCCCCGCGGCGTTTTTCTCGTCTCAGCGCCGCCAGCTGATCAACACCACCGCCGTGACGATGACCACCATGGCCAGCATTTCGTGCACGCCGACCTGCTCGCCCAGGAACACCGCGCCCAGCAGCACGGCGATCACCGGATTGACGTAGGCGTAGCTGGTCGCCGCCGCCGCCGACACCGTCTTCAGCAGATACAGATAGGCGCTGTAGCCTATCATCGAGCCGAACACCGTCAGATACAGCAGCGCGGCCCAGCCCTCGGCGCCGGGCCACGCCGCCAGCCGCTCGCCGACGACCCAGCTGGAGGCGATCAGCGCCAGGCCGCCGAAGATCATCGTCCAGGCGCTGCCCATCGCGCCGGACGGCTGCGGCAGCCTCTTGCTCCAGGCCGAGCCCAGCGCCCAGCCGGCCGAGGCCAGCAGCAGCAGCAGCGCGCCCTCCGGACTGGCGCGCAGGCTGGAACCCAGGTTCAGCAGCACGATGCCGACCACGCCCAGCGCCATGCCGGCCCATTCCAGCGGTCGCGACTTGTGGCCGAACAGGCGGGCGAACAGCAAGGTGAACAGCGGCACCGTCGCGATCACCAGCGCCGCCACGCCGGACGACACCTCGCGCTCGGCCATCGTCACCAGGCCATTGCCTATCGCCGGCATCAGCACGCCCAGCAGCGCCGCGCCGCCCAGCTGGCGCGCGTTCGGCCACGGCGTCCGCCGCCACGCGAGATAGACCAGCACCAGGCTGCCGGCCAGCAGAAAACGCATGCCGGCCATCAACAGCGGCGGCCAGGACTCGACGCCTATGCGTATGACCAGATAGGTGGACCCCCAGACGAAATAGAGGGCGAGGAAAGCGGCCAGCGTAAGCGGCGCGAGGCGTGAAAAAGGCATGGCTCAGTCCGTGGATTACGAACCGGAACCATGCCGTATGCAAGCCGAAACGGCAAGTCTCTTAACGGGTCACCAAGCGCTGCAGGATGTTGGAGAACTCTTCCATATAGGTGTCGAAGCGCGTGGCCAGACGATCGACGTCGGTCGCGAAGCGGTTGTAGGCGACGACGGCCGGAATCGCCGCGAACAGGCCGATGGCGGTGGCCACCAGCGCCTCGGCGATGCCGGGCGCCACCGTGCTCAGCGTGGCCTGGCCGGCGTTCCCCAGACCGATGAAGGCGTGCATGATGCCCCATACCGTGCCGAACAGGCCGATATAGGGGCTGACCGAGCCGACCGTGGCCAGGAAGGAGGTATGGCTGTCCAGCGCGTCCAGCTCTCGCTGCGCCGCCGCCCGCATCGCCCGGCGCGAGCCGTCCATGATGTCGGACAGCTCGGCGCCGTTACGGCCGCGCAGCTTCAGGAATTCGGCGAAGCCGGACTGGAAGATGCGCTCCATGCCGGCGGTGTCGCTGCGGCGGCAGACGTCCTCGTACAGCCGGTTCAGATCGGCGCCGCCCCAGAAATTGCGCTCGAACTCCTCGCTGTGGCGCTTGGCCGAACGCAGCACCGCCACCTTGTTGAAGATCAGCGCCCACGACAGCAGCGAGGTCAGCGCCAGTCCGGCCATCACCAGCTGCACCATCAGGCTGGCGTTCAGGATCAAGCTGATGAAAGAAATCTGTTGCACGTCTTTTTCCTCAGGTTCACATGCGGCCTAGCGCAAAACGCGGCCGCTTTCCAGATCGATGATGGTCGACGGCTTGCGCCGTTTGCCGATGCGGCCGGGCAAGGTCAACACCTTGTTGTCGAAAGCCTGGCGACAGGCCCGCGCGGTCTTCAGCGACTTCTGCCCGGCGCGGTTGGCCGAGGTGGACACCAGCGCCGTGCCGAGCGCCCGGCACAGGGCCGCCGCCTCGCCGTGCGCCGTCACCCGCACCGCGATCTTGCTGTGCCGGCCGCGCAGGGCCGGGGGCACCCGCCGCGACGCCGGCAGCAAAAAGGTATATGGACCCGGCCAGTAGCGCGCCAGTTCCGCGCGCTGCGCCGCCGGCAGCGGCTTGACCAGGTGGCGGATCTGCGAGAAATCGGCGGCGATGACGATCAGTCCCTTGTGATTGGGCCGCGCCTTGATCGCCAGCACCCGCCGTATCGCGCGGCTGTCCAGCGGACGGCAGCCCAGGCCATAGCAGGATTCGGTGGCGTAGGCGACGACGCCGCCGACGCGCAGCTGTTTGCGGGCACGCTGCTGCAGACGGCTGCCGGGCAGGCGCGGCAACGGACCGGAACCGGACTTCATGATGAATCGGCCAACTCTTGAGAATAAACGGAAGCGGCCATTGTAGCGGCAACGGCGCGGGGCGGGAAATGCGGGCGCCGGAATCGGGGTCGGAAGGTCATCCGACTCCGGCGTCGAACGACGATCAATGCAACAACAGGTCTTCGTGGTCTTCCGGCGGGTCTTCCGGCGCCGGGCGCCAGGCATAGCAACGCGGCGGCGCGCCGGCATCGGCGCCGAACTGTCTCAGCCAATAGGCCAGGCGGCACCAGCAACGTTTCTCATGGCTCAGGAAGCGCAGCAGCCGGCTGCGGCTTCCAGGCTCCGGGTCGGCCGGCAGGCCCTGATCGGTCATCAATGCGGACATGGCTTCATCGCTCCGGATCGGGTTACGGAATCGCTCCACACCCCGCACTGTAGCGCCGCCGGCATCAAGACCCCGCTGAAAAAGCGCCCGTCCGCGTCAATTTTCCATAAAAACCGGCGCCCGGCCCGCGCTCACGGATAACCGGCCGGATTCCGGCTCTGCCAGCGCCAGCTGTCGCGGCACATCTCCTCCAGCCCCTTCTGGGCCGTCCAGCCCAGCAGCCGCTCGGCGGCGGCCGGATCGGCCCAGCATTCGGCGACGTCGCCGGGACGGCGCGCGACGATCTCGTGCGGCACCGCCACCTGGTTGACCCGCTCGAAGGTCTTCACCATGTCCAGCACCGAATAGCCCTTGCCGGTGCCCAGGTTCGCCGTCAACAGGCCGGCCTGCCGCGCCAGCGCCTCCACCGCCTTCAGATGCCCGGCGGCCAGGTCCTCGACGTGGATGTAGTCGCGCACGCCGGTGCCGTCATGCGTCGGGTAGTCGTCGCCGAACACCTGCAGCCGGGGCCGCTGGCCGCTGGCCACCTGGGTGATGAAGGGCATCAGATTATTGGGCATGCCGTTCGGGTCTTCGCCGATGTCGCCGCTTTCGTGCGCGCCTATCGGGTTGAAATAGCGCAGCAGCGCGATGCGCCAGTCCGGCTCCGCCTTGGCGAAATCGCGCAGCATGTCCTCGACGATCAGCTTGCTGCGGCCGTAGGGATTGGTGGCCGACAGCGGGAAATCCTCGGTGATCGGCGTGCTGGCCGGATTGCCGTAGACGGTGGCGGAGGAGCTGAACACCAGCCGGTTCACGCCATGGCGCTTCATCGCGCGCAGCAGCGCCAGCGTGCCGCCGACATTGTTCTCGTAATACTCCAGCGGCTTGGCCACCGACTCGCCGACCGCCTTCAGACCGGCGAAATGGATGACAGTCTGGACGGGATGGCCGAAGGCCTCGTTCAGCGCCGCCTCGTCGCGGATGTCGCCGTTGATGAAAGTCAGCGTCCTGCCGGCCAGTTTCTGCACCCGGCGCAGCGCCTCTTCCTTGCTGTTGCACAGATTGTCCAGCACCACCAGCTCATGGCCGGCTTCCAGCAATTTCACGCAAGTATGGCTGCCGATGTAGCCGGCGCCGCCCGTTACCAGAATCATCGTGCTTTCCCGTTTGTCGTCGCTTGATGGCCCACATTGTAGGGGCGGCGGGAAAAGCCTGTCCAAAGCAAAACGGCGCCGATGGCGCCGTTTTGCCCTCAAGCGGGTCCCGCCTCAGTGCTTGCGGCCTATCGCGCGCGCGCCGATGTCGCGGCGATACTGCTTGCCGGCGAACTCGATGGCGTCGGCCAGCTGGTAGGCCTTGCCCTGCGCCATCCTGACGCTGTCGCCCAGTCCCACCGCGCACAGGACGCGGCCGCCGCTGCTTCGCAACTGCTGCTGCTCGTCCAGGACCGTGCCGGCATGGAAGACGATGCCGTCGTCGCTCTCCGCCGGAATGCCGTGCACGACGTCGCCCTTTCTCGGCGCGTCGGGATAGCCGGCGGCGGCCAGCACCACGCCCAGCGCGACGCGGCGGTCCCACTCGGCCTCCACCTTGTCGAGCCTGGCGTTGACGCCGGCCTCCAGCAGCACGGTGAAGTCGGTCTTCAGCCGCGCCATGATGGGCTGGGTTTCCGGATCGCCGAAGCGGCAGTTGAACTCGATCACCCTGGGATGGCCGTCGTCGTCTATCATCAGGCCGGCGTACAGGAAGCCGGTGTACGGATGGCCGTCCTTCTTCATGCCCTGCACCACCGGCTGGATGATTTCGCGCATTACGCGGTTGTGCACCGCCGGCGTCACCACCGGCGCCGGGCTGTAGGCGCCCATGCCACCGGTGTTCGGCCCCTGGTCGTTGTCCAGCAGCCGCTTGTGGTCCTGGCTGGTGGCCATCGGCAGCACATGCTCGCCGTCCACCATCACGATGAAGCTGGCCTCCTCGCCGACGAGGAAATCCTCGATCACGACGCGGCTGCCGGCCTCGCCCATCTTGTTGCCCAGCAGCATGTCGTCGATGGCGGCATGCGCCTCGCCCAGCGTCATCGCCACCACCACGCCCTTGCCGGCGGCCAGGCCGTCGGCCTTGATCACGATGGGCGCGCCCTTGCCGTCGACGTAGGCGTGCGCGGCGGCGGCGTCGGTGAAGGTCTGGTAGCCGGCGGTCGGGATGCCGTGGCGCTGCATGAAGGCCTTGGCGAAGTCCTTGGAGCTTTCCAGCTGCGCGCAGTACTGCGTCGGACCGAACACCTTCAGGCCCTCGTTGCGGAAGGCGTCGACGACGCCGGCGGCCAGCGGCGCCTCGGGGCCGACGACGGTCAGGTCTATCTTCTCCTCCCTGGCGAAGGCCAGCCACTCGGCCACGCCGTTGGCGGGGATATTGCTCAGATTCGCATCCAGCGCGGTTCCGGCGTTGCCCGGCGCGACAAACACCTTGGACACGCGCTTCGATTTGGCGATGCGCCAGGCCAGCGCGTGCTCGCGGCCGCCGGAGCCGATCACGAGAACTTTCATCGGGTTCTTATCCTATTCTGGACGGACGGGGCCGCTGGGCCGCCGCCGTCGGTTGGCGCCTACTTGAATAGCATAGCGCCAAGTCGGTTTCATTACCGCCGCGCCGGCGGCGCGGCGGCGAATCGAGGCCCGCTCAGTGGCGGAAATGGCGCACGCCGGTCAATACCAGCGCGATGCCGTGCTCGTCGGCGGCGGCGAAGACCTCCTCGTCGCGCATCGAGCCGCCCGGCTGGATGATGGCCTTGATGCCCTGCTCGGCGATCACGTCTATGCCGTCGCGGAACGGGAAGAAGGCGTCCGACGCCGCCACCGCGCCGGCGAGGCTGAGCCCGGCGTCCTGTGCCTTTCGCGCGGCGATGCGGGTGGAGTCGACGCGGCTCATCTGGCCGGCGCCGATGCCGGCGGTCTGGCCATCCTTGCAGAACACGATGGCGTTGGACTTGACGAACTTGGCCACGCGCCAGGCGAACAGCAGGTCCGACATCTCCTGCGGCGTCGGCTGGCGCTTGCTGACCACGCGCAGCTCGTCCAGGCCCACATTGCGGATGTCCGGCGTCTGCACCAGCACGCCGCCGCCGACGCGCTTCAGCTCGAAGCGGTTGGCGCCGGCTTCCAGCGGGATCTCCAGCACGCGGACGTTCTTCTTCGCCGCGATCAGCGCCCTGGCCTCGTCGCTGAAGGCCGGGGCGATCAGCACTTCCAGGAACTGGCCGGTCACGGCCTCGACCGTCGCCGCGTCCACCGGACGGTTGAAGGCGATGATGCCGCCGAAGGCGCTGGTGGTGTCGGTGGCGAAGGCCAGCTTGTAGGCGGCGAGCGTGTCCGGACCGACGGCGACGCCGCACGGATTGGCGTGCTTGACGATGACGCAGGCGGTCTGCTCGAAGGTCTTCACCGCCTCCCAGGCGGCGTCGGCGTCGGCGATGTTGTTGTACGACAGTTCCTTGCCCTGCAGCTGCCGGTAGTGGGCGATGCTGCCGGCGGCCGGATCGAGGTCGCGGTAGAAGGCGGCGGCCTGATGCGGGTTCTCGCCGTAGCGCATGTCCTGCACCTTGACGAACTGGGCGTTCAGACGGTTCGGGAAGGCGACGCGTTCCGGCTTGCCGGCCACGACGCCGTCGGCCAGGCTGGTCAGATAGTTGGAGATCGCGCCGTCGTAGGCGGCGGTGTGGGTGAAGGCCTTCTTGGCCAGCTCGAAGCGGGTGACTTTGGCCAGCTTGCCGCCGTTGGCTTTCAGCTCGGCCGCCAGCGCCGGGTAATCGGCGCTGTCGGTGACGATGGCGACGTGGGCCCAGTTCTTGGCGGCGGAGCGCACCATGGTCGGGCCGCCGATGTCGATGTTCTCGATCGCATCCTCCAGCAAACAGTCCGGATTGGCGATGGTGGCTTCGAACGGGTAGAGGTTGACGCAGACCAGATCGATGTTGCCGATGCCGTGTTCGGCCATGGTGGCGACGTGCTCGGGCAGGTCGCGGCGGCCCAGGATGCCGCCATGCACCTTAGGATGCAGCGTCTTGACGCGGCCGTCCAGCATTTCCGGGAAGCCGGTGTAATCGGACACCTCGGTCACCGGCAGGCCGGCTTCCAGCAGCAGCTTGGCGGTACCGCCGGTGGACAGGATGTGCACGCCCAGGGCGGACAGCTCCCTGGCGAATTCCAGCACACCGTTCTTGTCGGACACGCTGATCAGCGCTCGTTCGATCTTGGTCATGTTTCTCTACCGCTTTGGCTATGGATAAACACAAAAAAAACCGGCCACCCTGTTACGGTGTGGCCGGTTATCTTCAAATCAAATCATACGACTTCATCTTCTTGCGCAGCGTGTTGCGGTTCAATCCCAGCAACTCCGCCGCCCTGGTCTGGTTGCCCTGCGTGTGTATCAGCACCACCTCCAGCAACGGCTTCTCGACACAGGCGAGCACCATGTCGTAGATCGCCGACGGCGCCTCGCCGTCCAGGTCGCGGAAATACTGCTCCATCGCCAGCCTCACCGACTGCGAGATGTGATCGTTGTTTTGCATATTGTTATTTGGTGTCCAGATATCTTCGGTCCCCGGAAAGCCGGCGCGCGTCAGGCGCAGCCTGCCTCTCCCTCGGCGCCGGCTTCGCCGCCGCCGTCCATCCTGTCCTCATCCTCGACTACGTAGCTTAGACGATCATCCACTCCGCCCAGCAGGCCGAAATACTCGCCGACCGCCCGCCGCTGCTCGTCGGTGCTTTCCAGCTTGTACATCTGCTGGCGGAAGGCGTTGCCGCCGGCCAGCCCCTTCGTATACCAGGCGATGTGCTTGCGGGCGATGCGGCAGCCCGAATACTCGCCGTAGAAACGGTACAGCTCGTCCAGATGGCCCAGCATCAGCTCGCGGATCTCGCCGACGGTCGGCGGCGGCAGCATCTCGCCGGTCTCCAGGTAGTGCTGGATCTCGCGGAAGATCCACGGCCGGCCCTGCGCCGCGCGGCCTATCATGATGGCGTCGGCTCCGGTGTACTCCAGGACGCTGCGCGCCTTGGCCGGTGAATCGATGTCGCCGTTGGCCACCACCGGGATCGACACCGCCTGCTTGACGGCGCGTATCGTGTCGTACTCGGCCTCGCCGCGGTACATGTCCTCGCGGGTGCGGCCGTGCAGCGCCAGCGCGGCGATGCCGGCCTCTTCGGCCATCTTCGCCACCGTCAACGCCGTCTTCAGCTCGCGGCTCCAGCCGGTGCGGGTCTTCAGCGTCACCGGCACGTCCACCGCCTTCACCACCGCCTCCAGGATGCGGCCGACGTTGTCCAGGTCGCGCAGCAGCGCCGAGCCCGCCGCCACATTGCACACCTTCTTCGCCGGACACCCCATATTGATGTCTATGATCTGCGCGCCGTGCTCGACATTGAGCCGGGCCGCCTCGGCCAGCATCCCCGGTTCGCCGCCGGCGATCTGCACGACGATGGGTTCGACCTCGCCCTCGTGGTCGGCCCGTCGCAGCGTCTTCGTCGTGGTCCACAGCGCCTTGTTGGCGGTGATCATCTCCGACACCGCCATTCCGGCCCCCAGCCGTTTGCACAGCATGCGGAACGGCCTGTCCGTCACCCCGGCCATCGGTGCGACGATCAGCCGGTTTTTCAGTTGGTACGGTCCTATCTGCATGACAAATAAATTACGGGTAATGGCTGGGAAGGGTCGGTATTGTATAGCGATTCGCTGCGGCAGGGAAAATTTTTTGCTTATTTTTTAGGCAGCGCCGATAGCCGGGAATAATCGGCGGGAAGAAGTGGAAGTCAGTCGATAAGCCGGGTTCTGTCGTTGGACAATCATTCCTCTAGGCCTGCCGTTGCCGACAGGCTCAAGCAACCTACCCGGGGACAACGCGAGCCACGTTAGCGCCCCCCTATTTGGTCTTGCTCCGGATGGGGTTTAGCCTGCCGTCCGTGTCGCCACGTCCGCGGTGCGCTCTTACCGCGAGCGGGTTGCCCCGCCCGTCCGGGCCGGCTCTCGCCTCCCGGTACACCTTTTCACCCTTGCCTGTGCCGTCCGGCCTGGTTGCCCAGACCGGATGAAGACCGATCGACCTTGCGGTCGGCCGGTCCGGCCATCGGCGGTTCCGCTCTCTGTTCCACTTTCCGTCGCCTCTCGGCGCCCGGCCGTTAGCCGGCATCCTGCTCTGCGGAGCCCGGACTTTCCTCCCCGCCCTCGCGGGCGCGGCGATTGTCTGACTGACTTCCGGGCGCGATTTTAACGGAAATCCGATGGCCCTGCCCGACAATTTTTCATGACATTCAGGATAATCCCGTATACTGATCATCCCTTTTCGAAGTCCCGAGACCGTGATGGAGTTGAACCAAGCCAGGCTGTCGCGCTTGCAGCTGTTCGGCACCCTGGCCATCGTGTTTGCGCTGGCCCTCACGCTGGCCAGCTATTTTCTGATGATGAGCTGGCACGACTTCCAGTCGGGACGACAAAACATCGAGCAAGAGGCCGCCGCCCGCGCGCGCGACAGCCTGCAAGGCTACACCGACCACGCCGCGCTGCTGCTGGCGGCACTGCGCGAGCGGACCAACGACACCATGCGCCACCAGCTGCGCGAACAGGTGGACCAGGCCTGGAGCCTGGCCGAAGCCATCTGGCGCCGCGAGCATGCCAGGCTGGGGCCGGAGAGGACGCGGCGGCTGATCGTCGAGGCCCTGCGCCCGCTGCGCTATTTCGACGGCCGCGGCTATTTCTTCATCGACACGCTCGACGGCCGCTGCGTGCTGCTGCCGACGGCGCCGGAGCGCGAGGGACGGTCGCTGCTGGACAATCGCGACGACCGCGGCCGGCGCATCATGCAGAACCTGCTCGACTCGGTGGCCGGCGCCGACGGCCGCGGCTTCTCCTCCTACCGCTGGTACCTGCCCGGCAGCGCGCAGATGGACGACAAGATCACCTATGCCCGCCGCTTCCCCCATTACCGCTGGCTGATAGGAAGCGGCGAATACATCAGCAACGTCGAGGCCGCATTGCAGCAGCAGGGCCTGGACACGCTGGCGCGGATGCGGCTGTCGCCGGGCGGCGGCGAGATGACCATCATAGACCGCCAGGGCATCATCCGGCTGTCGCCGGGGCGGCCGTCTCTGGTGGGCCGCTCCTACCGCACGCTGCCGGCTGCCGAGCGCGCGCGCATGCTGCAGCTGATCCAGCAGGGCCGGCGCGGCGGCTTCGTCGAATACAGCCGCCAGGACGAGGCCGGCCTGCCCGCCGAATCCTACCTCGCCTACGCCAGGCAGCTGCCTGGCTGGGACTGGACGCTGGTCACCAGCCTGCGGGTGCAGGCGATACAGGACGACGGCCTGCGCGCCGCGCAGCGGCTGCGCGGCCGGCTGGCCGAGCGCATCGTCACCACGCTGGGCATGACGCTGGTGGCGATGCTGTGCGCCGGCTTGTTCTGCTGGTATTTCGTGCGATGGGTCGGCGCGCTGGTGCGGCGCTATCAGCGCGATCTGGCGCAGAGCCATCTGTCGCTGAAGGAACAGGCGCGCGAGCTGAGGCTCAGCCACTTCATGATCGACAACGCCACCGACCTGGTGGCGCTGCAGAACCGCCGCGGCGAGATGGTGTACTGCAATCTGGCGCTGAGGCAATTGCCCGGACTGGCGCCGAAGCTGTTTCTGCACCCGCCCGGCGCCTTCCCGCTGACTTTCGAGATCCGCCACGGCGAGGCCGAGGCCGAACGCTACCTCGAGGTCACCGTCAACCAGCTGCAATACGAGGGCGAGCGCTATCTGTGCGCGACCGCGCGCGACATCAGCGGCCGCCGCCAGACCGAGCGCCAGCTGAGGCTGGCGGCCCAGGTCTTCGAATCCAGCAACGAGGCGATACTGATCTCGGACCCGGACAACCGCATCCTGACCGTCAACCGCGCCTTCTGCCACATCACCGGCTACGCCGAAGACGAGGTGCTGGGCCGCAAGCCGTCGCTGCTGTATTCCGGCCGCCACGATCCGGCCTTCTTCCAGCAGATGTGGCTGGCGCTGGGCCAGCGCGGCCAGTGGGCCGGCGAAATCTGGAACCAGCGCAAGAACGGCGAGCACTTCCCCTGCTGGGTCAATATCAGCGTGCTGCAGGACGCCCAGGGCGCCGTCAGCCACTTCGTCGCGCTGTTCACCGACATCTCCGAGCGCAAGGAGCAGGAGGCGCGGGTGCAGCACATGGCCGAATACGACGCGCTGACCGACCTGCCGAACCGCGTGCTGGTCAACGACAGGCTGCACCAGGCGATACGCCAGGCCGAGCTGCAGCACAACCAGCTGGCGGTGCTCTTCGTCGATCTGGATCATTTCAAGAACATCAACGACACGCTGGGCCACAGCGCCGGCGACGAACTGTTGAAGGAAGTGGCGCGGCGGCTGGCCGGCTCGGTGCGCGGCCTGGACACCGTCGGCCGCACCGGCGGCGACGAGTTCGTGCTGATCCTGCCGGCGATCAACCAGCCCGGCGAGGCGGCGCAGATCGCCGAACGCATCCTGCGCACGATGCAGCAGCCGTTCCAGATCGGCGAGCATGCGCTGGTGGTCGGCTGCAGCATAGGCATCAGCCTGATGCCGGACGACGGCAGCGACATCCAGACGCTGCTGATGAACGCAGACCTGGCGATGTATCACGCCAAGGCGCACGGCCGCAACACTTTCCGCTTCTACGCCCGCGAGATGAACGCCCAGGTGGCCGAGCGGCTGCTGATGGAAAACCGGCTGCGGCGGGCGATGGAGCAGGAGCAGCTGTACCTGGTCTACCAGCCGCAATACGACATGGCCGGACAGCGGCTGCTGGGCTGCGAGGCGCTGCTGCGCTGGCGCGACCCGGACGAGGGACTGATCATGCCGAGCCGCTTCATCCCGGTGGCCGAGGACACCGGCCTGATCGTGCCGCTGGGCCGCTGGGTGCTGAACCAGGCCTGCGAGCAGGCCAGCCGCTGGCTGCGGGCCGGCCTCGGGCCGATACGCGTCGCCGTCAATGTCTCCGCCCACCAGCTGATGCGCCACGACTTCATCGACGACGTCCGCGACGCCTTGCAGAAGCACGCGCTGCCGGGCCACTGCCTGGAGCTGGAGGTGACCGAGAGCACGCTGATGTCGGACGCCGACCTCGCCTCGCGCCAGCTGGCGGTGATCAAGGCGATGGGCGTCAGGCTGTCGGTCGACGACTTCGGCACCGGCTATTCCAGCCTGGCCTATCTGAAGCGCTTCGCGCCGGACACGGTGAAGATAGACCGCTCCTTCATCAGCGATCTGCCCGGCGACGAGGAGAACGCCGCCATCGTCAGCGCCATCGTCCACCTGGCCGGCGCGCTGGGCATGGAGACGCTGGCCGAGGGCGTCGAGAGCGAGGGCCAGCAGCGCTTCCTGAAGGGCCTGGGCTGCGAGGCGATGCAGGGCTATCTGTTGGGATCGCCGCTGGCCGAGGACATGATGACGCGGCGGCTGGAGGAACAGCAGGCGGAGCCGGCCTGAACGTCCGCTAACGCGCCGCCAGCCACTGGCCGACGGCCAGCACCGCCAGCACCAGCGCCGCCGCCAGGCCGACATCGAACAGGCGCAGCGCCGCGGCTCCGCCTATCAGGCTCAGATGGGCGGCCGCCAGCGCGCTGCGCGCGGCGAAACCGGGCCGATAGGCGCGGAACAAGGCCAGCGTCAGCATCGCCGCCGCGCCCAGCGACATCAACCATTCGGGAGACGGGCTCAGCGCAAGCGCCAGCAGCATGCCGGCCGGCACGCCGATCAGGGCGCCGCTGCAACGCTGCCAGCACTTGTCGCGTATCGCGGACAGGCCGCCGACGCAGACGCTGGCGCCGGACCAGACCAGCCATTGGCCGCAGGACAGCTGGAAATGCGCGGCCAGCCAGGCCAGCAGGCCGACGCAGACGAAGGCGACGCCGGTCCGCGGCGCGGCGCCCGGCTTGTCCGGCGGCGCGTCGCAGCGCCCGGCCCGCGCGTGCAGCAGCCAGGCGGCCAGCGCGCCGGCCGCCAGCCACGGCATCGCCGACAGCCATTCGCCGACGCCGGGTCCGCCCGGCCGCGCCGCCTCGCAACCGAGATAGAGCGCCGGAATGAAAGTGAAATTGGCGGCGGAGCGCCAGCGCGCCTGCCGCGCCCCCATCCGGCCCCCGACCTCGGCGGCCGCGCCGCAGGCCAGCGCGAAGGCGGCCGGCCAGCGCCACAGCCCGGCCAGGACCAGACAGCCCGACAGCGCCAGGCCGGCCTGGACCGCGGCGCCTCGTCGGCCCAGCCGGCCGCGCTCCATCGCCATCAGGCAGCACACCGCCAGCATGCCGCCCTGCAATGCCGCCTCGCCGCCGCCGGCCAGCGCCGCCAGCAGCGCCGGCAGGATCAGCGCCGACACCCGCGCGGCCAGATAGGCGTCGCAGTGTTCGGCCCACAACCGGCGCAGCGCGGCCATCACAGCGCTTCCAGCTGCTCCTGCGACACGATGTCGGCGATCGCCGCCAGCTGCCGCATCGACGCGCGGTGCTCGTCCTCGTCGGCGGCCGCGCAGGCCGGCTCCAGCACCACGACGCGGTAATCGCGGTCATGCGCGTCGCGCGCCGCCGCCTGTACCGCCCAGGTGCTGCTGACGCCGGCGACCACCAGCCGTTCTATGCCGTGCGCGCGCAGCACCGCCTCCAGCGCGGTGGCGTAGAACGGGCTGACGCGGTGCTTGACCACGACGGCGTCCTCGGCGCGCACGTCCAGCTCCGGATGGAAGGCGGTGCCGTCCCCCTGCAGGTTCAGCGCCTGGAACTGGCCGGCGCGGCTGAATATCGGCGAGCCTTGCGGCATTTCGACATAGGACGGTGAAAAGCCCACCTTGACGTGTATCACCAGCCACTGCCGCTCGCGCGCCAGCGCGATGCCGCGGTTGGCGGCGGCCAGCGCGCCGCGCTCGGCGACGTGACCGGCGCAGCGGGCGATGCGCCCTTGCGGCGCGACGATGTCGTTGATGTAGTCCAGCGTCAGCAGTGCGGTTTTCATGCTTGTTCCTTTACGGGCGGATAGGGGGCGGAACTCATTCCATCGCGGCCAGCCGCTCCAGCACGTCGCCGGCCAGCAGCAGCGCGGCGCGCTCGTCGGCGCTCAGCTGCTGCAGGCCTCGTTGCAGCCAGCCGTCGCGCAGCTGGCGGTTGCGGCGCAACACGGCCTGGCCGGCCTCGGTCAGGCCGACGCGGACGCGGCGGCCGTCGCGCGGATCGGAATGGCGTCGTATCAGCTCGGCGGCGGCCAGCTCGCGCAATGCGCTGGCCAGGTTGGAGGAGCGCATATTCTCCTTGCGCGCCAGCTCGGTCGGCGTGATGTCGCCGCCGGCGCGGTCTATCGCGCCCAGCACCGCCAACAGGCCGAACGGCAGCGTGTCCTGGCTGGCCTGGCGGCGCAGCCGGCGCACCATGGTCATCAGCTGTTGCCGCAGCCGGGTGGCTTCGGCGGTGGAAATCGTCTCGTTCATTTTGCTATTCTTACATAGCTATATAAACATAGCAATATGGCGCGGCGGCGCCGGTCATGCCGCCGTCCCGCCCGGGACGGCGGCGCTTAATCGAAACGCAGGGTGTAGCGCGACTCGGCCGACATCGCGGTGCCGGCGCGCAGAATCACCGACCAGCCCTTGGACAGCTGGTAGGCGAGCTTGACCGCCTGGTCGGCGCTGGTGATGCCGTATTCGTAACCGAGGTAGAGCTCGCGCGTCAGCTGGCGCCCCACCGTCACCACCTGCTCCGCCGGGCTGACGGTGCCGTTGGCCAGCGTCCTCTCCTTGCGGCTGGACACGCCCAGATCGTCGAACAGGCCGAGGTGGTCGTTCAGCGAGCCGGCCAGCATCATGCCGGCCGAGGCCGCCAGGTCGCTGTTGTCCCGGTCGCCGCTGGCCGGCCGGCCCAGCACCAGCCAGGCCAGCTTGTCCTTGTCCGACATCGGCTCGTCGGTGATCAGCCTGACCTTGGGCGCGGCCACCGAGCCGCTGACCTCGACGCCGGCGCCGACCGGGGACAGCCGCCGCTTGGCCTGCACGTTCAGCAAGGGATTGTCGAGCGGGCCGTTGAAGGTGATGGCGCCGAAAGTGATGTCCAGGTCCTGGCCGTAGGCCTTGTAGCGGCCGCGATCCACCTTGACCTGGCCCTTGGCCGCCGGCGCCTCGCCCGGATTGGCGCTGACATGGACCAGGCCGGACAGCTCGACGTTCAGGCCCTGGCCCGAGAAGCGGAAGCGCTCGCCCAGGTCGAGATCCAGCGCCACCGTCAGCGGCATGCTGGCGAAGGCCGACGGCTCGGTCGCCGGGCGGCCGACGACGACGACGTCGGGACCCAGATCCGGCGCCCCCTGCTTAGGCAGGCCGACGCGGCCCTGGTCCGCGCGTATCCGTCCGCTCAGCGACAGCTTGCCGCCGACGAAGGCGAGTTCGCTCTGGCCTGACACCACCAGCCGGCGGTTGGGCTTGTCGAACACGCTGAAGCGCTGCAAGGCCACCGTGACGCGCGCATCGGGCTGGATGCCGCTGAGATCCAGCGAGCCGCTGGCATTGACGTCGCCCTGGCCGCTGACGAAACGCAGTTGCTGCAAGGTCAGCCGGCGGCCGTCTACCCGCGCCGCCAGGCTGCCGTCGGCCAGCGTGATGCCGGTGCGGCGGTCGGCCAGCTTCAGCTGCCCGCCGCGTATCTGGCCCAGCGCCTGCGGCGCCGCCAACGGACCGCTGAGCTCCAGGCTGGCCGACAGCTGGCCGCCCAGCTCCAGGCCCGGTCCGGCCAGCTCGGCGAAGGTGGACAGCGCCGGCAGGCTGGCGCGCAGGCTGCCGGCCAGCGGCGTGCGGCCGTCGATATGGCCGCCGTTCCACGGCAGGCTGCCCTGACCCTGGGCCTGGGCGAAGCGGCTGTCCAGATTGACGTCGAAAGCCAGTTGCCGGCCGTCGAGGCGCAACTCGACCCTGGCCGTCTTCAGGCCCAGCATCGCGCGGCGTCCGTTCTCCAACGGCAGCTGCACGTCGCCGCCGCTGCGCCACACCGCCAGCTGCCCGCTGCCGGCCGGGCTCAGGCTCCAGTCGGCGTCGAACTGCAGGTTCTGCTCGACCGGCAGCTTCAGCCACGGGCCCAGCTCGGCCAGCTTCAGGCCGCGGGCGTTGCCGCGGCCGCTGAGCGCGCCGCCGGTCTGCCGCGTCAGATCGTCCAGATTCAGATTGCCGCCCAGCAGCGCCAGCCGGGTCGCGCCCAGCTTCAGCTGGCCGTCGGCGCCTATCGCCAGCGCCGCCGGCGCCAGCAGGCTCAGCGCCGGCTTGCCGGACAGTTCCAGCTGCCGCACGCTGCCCTGCCAGCCCTTGCTCGGCGTCAGGCCGCCGCCGGCGGCCAGTTGCAGCCGATAGGCCTGATCGTTCAGGTGGAAGCGGCCGTCCAACTGCAGATCGTGGCGGGCGCGGGTCCCGCCGGCGCTGGCGTGCAGCTGCTCGGCGCGCAGACCGCCGGCCTGCAGCGCCGCCACGTCCAGGCTCAGCCGGAACGGGCTGGCCTGGTCGGCCTTGATATTGCCGGCGAATTGCAAGGACTGCAGGGCCACGCCGCCCGGCAGCCGCAAGCGGTCGGCTTGCAGCCTGGCGTCCAGCAACGGCGCCGCCGGCACGCCGGCCAGCTCGCCCTGGCCGCGCACGGCGCCGGCGAAACCCGGTCCCAGCAAGGAAAGATTGGGCGCGCTGATCGCCAGCTTCAGCTTGTCGCCGGCGACGCCGTAGCTGCCGCTGGCCTGCAGGCGGTTGTCGGCCAGCTTCAGGTCCAGCATCAGCTGCTTCAGCCGCCTGGCGTCCAGCAGCACATTGGCGTTGCCGGACAGCGGCGCGCCGGACAGGCGGCTGGGCGCGAACTGCAGCTTGGCGCCGACCTCGATGGGCTCGGCCAGCTGGCCGGCCATTTTCAGCGTCGCGTTCAGATCGCCCTTCGGCAGACTGTCGCGCAGCCGCGACGGGTCGGCGCGGCTGAGCTTGCCGTTCAATTCGAACAACTGGCGGCCCGACAGGCCCAGCTTGCCGTTGACGCTGACCGCGCCGCCGCCGGCCGACAGCTCCAGCTTCCTCAGCTGCAGCGCCGGCTGCTTGCCGCCGACCAGCTCGGCCTGCGCGTCGGCCTGCAGCAGCTTGCCCTTCAGCTGGGCGGAAAAATGCGGCTCGGCCAGCGATCCGTCGATGCCGATGCGGCCGCCGATGACGTCGTCCGGCGCCTCGGCGTGCAACTGGCGCAACGCCAGCTGGCTCAGATCCAGCGCCAGCTTGACGCGGTCCGGCTTCAGCTCGCCGGCAAGGCCGATGTGGCCGCCGGCCAGCTCGGCGCGGCTATCGTACAACTCCAGCGCCTGGCCGTCGCTGCGGAACTGGCCGACCAGCAGCGACAACGGCAGCTTCTGCGCCGACAACGGTCCCGGCTCGGTATTGACCAGGGTCAGACCGCCCTTGATGCGCTGGCCGGCGTCCGGCTCGGCGAACACCGCGAAGCTCAGCCGCCCCTTGGGCCAGCCGGGCAGGATGGCCTGCGGATTGATGTTGCCGACGCGGGCGTCCAGCCGCGCCAGCCGGTTGAAGGCGCTGGCCTCGAACGGCCTGAGCGCGCCGGTCACGTCGACGCTGAGGCCCTGGCCGTCCATCTGGCCGGAGAAGGCCGGTTTCAGCAGATTGCCGCTCAGGTCCAGCCGCGCCTTCACCGCCACCTGCTCCAGCTCGCCGCTGGCCATCAGCTGGCCGGACAGGGCGAACGGCGATGCCGCGGCCAGGTTCAGGCCGGCGCGCGCGCCGCCCCACGGCGTGTCCAGCCGGCGCAGCTCGACGCGGTGGCTGGCGCCGTCGTAGCGGTAGCCGGCGCTGAGCCGGTACAGGCTGATATGGGCCGGCTCCAGCGTCAGGCTGGCCAGCGACAACTCGGCCACGCTGACCTTCAGCGGCAGGGCCAGCGAGGCCGGCGCCTGCGGCGGCGCGCTCGGCGACTCCGGCTGCGGCCGGCTCAACACCCGCACATGGCCGATGGCCAGGCGGTCTATCGCCAGTTCGCCGCGCCACAGCGCCGCCGGTCGCCAGGCCAGCCGCAGCGATTCGATGTCCACATCGTCGGCGCCGCCGCGGACGCGGATGTCGCGCAGCGCGAAGCCGCGCCACAGCGAGCCCTCGGTCGCGCCGACGGCCAGCCGGCCGCCGCTCAGTTCGGCCGCCGTCCGCAGCGCCCAGGCGAAGCCGGCCGAGCTGGCGCCGAGCCAGCCCAGCGCCGCCAGCAGCAGCGCCAAGGCGAGGGCCAGCGCGGCGAGGACGCGCCGCCCCCGGCGGCGCGGCGGCGGCGGAGCCTGTTCTGGCGCCGGGTGGTCGGGAATCGGTTTCAGGTCTTCGCTCATGATAGGCAGCGGTCTAGAAAGCCAGGCCCAGGCTGAGATTCCAGCGGATCTTGCCGTCGCTGTCGGCCTTGGCGATATCGAATGACAACGGCGCCACCGGGCTCATCCAGCGCACGCCGACGCCGTTGCCGTGCATGGCCTGGAAACCCTTCCAGCTGTCGGCGGCGTTGCCCATGTCGCTGAACAGCGCGAAATACCAGTCCGGCTTGATCGGGATCTGGTACTCGACGCTGCCTGTGGCCACGACGCGGCCGCCCAGCACCGAACCGTTGGGACCGGGCAAGCCCAGGCTCTGGTAGTCGTAGCCGCGCACGCTGTTGGCGCCGCCGGCGCGGAACAGCAGCGCGGTCGGCACCTCGGCGCCGTCGCGCGCCCAGACCTGGCCCAGCTCCAGCCGGGCGACAAAGGTGCCGTACTTCGGATACGGCGACCAATAGCCGACCGCGCGGCCGTAGGCGCGGACCATCGAGGTCGACGAGGCCAGCGCGCCCATCGAGCCGGACAGCTGGCCGTCCAGCAGATAGCCGTTGCGCGGCCGCATCGCGTCGTCGACGGCGCGCTGGGTCCAGCCGTAGACCAGCTGGGTGACGTGGGTGTCGCGTGAGATGACGCCGCCGGCCTCCTCGCTTTCCTTCAGGAACCCCACCCCCATCCGCGCCTCGATATTGCCGCGGCTGCGGATGCGCCAGACGCCGGCGTCCACGGTATTGGTCTTCAGGCCCTGCACCGTTTCCGATTTGAACGAGCTGGTGATCGAGTGGGAATAGCCGTCGGTGCCGCGCGGGAAGCCCAGGCCGAAGCTGACCGTCTGCTGCTCGCGCTTCCAGTCCACCAGCGCCGAGCCGGTCCAGCCCTGCCGGAACAGATTGTAGTGGTCGTAGCCGACGCGCACGCCGGGTCCGACCTCGGAGTCGTAGATCAGGCCGAGTTCCAGCTTCTTCTTCGGCAGCTCCACCACGTCCACCGTCACCGGCACGCGGTTGTCGGCGATATGGTCGAAATCGGCGCTGACGATGACCGACGAGAATTGCGGCGACTGGTCCAGCGCCGACTGGTAGGCCAAGAGCTTGTCCTGCTGGTACGGCGAGCCGGGGTTGAAGTCGGCCATGCCCAGCGCCAGCTTTTCCGGATAGCGCTTCAGGCCGTTGACGGTGACCTTGCCGAAACGGATCAGCGGACCGCTGTCCACCGTGACCTCCAGCGTCGCGCGGCCGCTGGCCGGATCGATGCGCGCCTCGCTGTTCGCGATGCGCGCCCTGGGAAAGCGGTCGGCCTGCACCTTGCGCAGGATCACGCGCTTGCTGACGTCCCAATCTTCCTGCCGGTACGGCGCACCGATAGGCAGCGACCACGCCTCCAGCACCTGGGCCAGCCTTTGCTGGTAATCGCTCTCTTGGCGGATGTCGCCGTTCAGCCGGATCACGACATCGTCGATCAGCACCGGCTCGCCGGGTTTGACCACGATGCGCACGCGGTGGCCGGCATCCTCGGCCGCCTCCACCTTGGCCTTGAAATAACCCTCGGTCTCCAGCAGCTTGCGCGCGTCGTCGGGCGCGCTCTTGATCATGCTGTCCAGCCAGCCCTGGTCGATGTCGGGGTCGTTCTGCTCGCTGACCAGCTCCAGATTGTCGCGCAGCAACTGCGCCAGCCTGGACGGCGCGTCTATCTCCACCGTGTAGTCCAGCCCGGCGCGCGCCTGCGCCGCCAGCAGGCAGCCGGCCAGCGCCAGCAGCCGCAGGCTCCGGGCGGAGCGGCGGCAAGGCGCGGACGGACGCGGCGGCATGAAGGAAACGCTTGGCATGATCCGATTCGTTGGGGAATGCTGCATGGTAACGGAAGTCGCCCGGGCTGGCGACGGCAAACGCGTGTGGCACAAGGGACTTGTGACAAGGCCGGCATGGCGATAGTTCGCCGTCGGCGAACAGATCATCGGCAAGGCGCCCCGCGCAGCCGCGCCGGCAGATCGGCCATGTCGGCGAACACCCGCTCCGCCCCGGCCTCCAGCAGGCGGGTCGACGGTGTCAGCGCGGCATAGCCCCACACCGTCATGCCGGCGGCGACGCCGGCGCGCACACCGGTCGGCGTATCCTCTATCACCAGGCAGCGGGCGGGATCGGCGTCCAGGCTGCGCGCCGCGTGCAGAAACACATCCGGCGCCGGCTTAGGCGCGGCCACGTCCGCCGCGCTGAACAGCCGGCCCCCGCAGCGCGGCAACAGGCCGGTCAGCCTCAGCGTGGCGCGCATCTTGTCGTGGCCGCCGTTGGAGGCGACGCAGTAGGGCAGCGGCAGCGCGTCCAACATCGCCGGCACGCCCGGCACCGCCTTCAACTCAGACGCCAGCGCCGCCTGGCAGCGCCGGCGGTAATCGGCCTCGAAGGCCGGCGGCGGCGCCTTGCCCAGCATTTCTGCGATCAGAGCCAGGCACTGCGCCATGGCCAGGCCGACGAAACGCTCGAACATGTCGTCCAGCGTCACCGGCAGGCCCAGCTCGTTCAGCATGCGCGCGAAGACGGCGTTGGTGATGCGCTCGCTGTCCACCAGCACGCCGTCGCAATCGAAAATCACCAGCTCGAATCGGGACATCGGGCGCTCTCGGCAAAAGCGGGATTATGCCATTGAAATCACGGCTCGGCGCTGACAAGCGCCCGGCGCCAGGGATGATGTTCCAGCGCCAGCGCATGGCCGTCATGGGACAGAAACGTGTCGACGCTGTCGCCGGCACAAGCGGCAAGGCGAAACGCAATCGCCTGAAGTTCTGTCCCCCGCAACTCAGCCAGCCGCCCGCGCCAGCCACAGGCGGAACCGCACCCGGTGCTGGCCGGGACCACTGTAGTCGTACTCCACCGGCACGCCGTCCACCACGCCCTCTCCGGGCAACAACTCGAAACCCATCCGCTGATGGAAGGCGATGGAGCCGACGTTGCCTGGCGAGGTGATCGCGCGCACCTCGGTACAACCGAAGGCGCCGACCGTCTCGAAGAAACGGCGATACAGACTGCGCCCCACTTCGCGGCCTCGCGCCAGCGGCGACACGCCGACCAGATGGATGTAAGCCTGCTCGGGCTGGGATTGGGAGCGGAAGCCGATCAGGAAGCCAACCACCACAGCCCCCTCGACCGCCGCGAAGCAGGTGGCGGAGAAATGTTCGAAATAGATGCGGTGCAGCAGGTGGCGCACCGGACGACCGCCCCACCAATCGTCCATCTGCGCGGAAAGCGCGGCGAAGTCGCCGGCTTGAATCTGTCGAATCTGCATGCGACAAGCCTTTTCAGCAAGGCCGAGGACGGCATGGCGATCCTCGGGCAAAAGCCGCATTATGCCATTGATATTTCCACTCCGAACAAGTGCGCATGCCAGCGGACAGGGCGCTGTATCTGGCCAAGAACGGCAAACGGGACCGGGGGCGAGCATGGAGCGGCCCGCTCGCGGAACGGAAGGGCGCTAGACAAGCGGCCGAACCAAGACCTCAGCCAATTGGAACAACGAAGATATCGGGAGAGACGGCCGTGCCATCGCCTCCGGCCAGGGATGAAAGCCACTCAACCACACCGGGGTCATCCCGGCGCGTTCCCCGCCCTGCACATCATTGACCGGATGGTCGCCGACATAGCAGCATTCCCCTGGCGCCACGCCCAACGCCTCCGCCGCCGCGCGGAAAATCGCCGCATCCGGCTTTTTCACCCCAGCCGACTCGGAGCTGATGGTCAGTTCAATGGCCGATGCGAACGGCAGCCGCGCCACTTTCTCCAGCCGGGTGCGATGGCTGCCGTTGGAGATCACACCGATGCGGACACGATTGCCACGCAAATAGGCAATCGCCTCCGCCGCGCCGGGCATCGCCGCGGTACAGACGGCGTTGTAGCGTTCCCAATGCGCCAGCAACGCCTCCTGCGTAACCGGCTGCCGCCAGGCTATCGCCGTCTTCAAACCATGGGACACCGCTTGCTTGATCGAACCATGCGGCGAGCCGGCGGGCAGATAGCCGCCGTTGTCGCAACGCTTGACCATCTCTGCGGCCTGACCGGCTCCGCCGGAGCCGATGGCATGGCCAAAGTCATGCCAGAACTGGAGGGCGTAGAGATCGATGCTGTCGTTCCGGTGCACCAGGGTATTGTCCAGATCGAAGAAAACCGCTCTCGGCAGCGTCATGCCACATCGACCAATCCGCCATATTCCGCCGAATACGTGTAGCGGCCATACAGCAGGCCGGCCACGAAATCGGCCGGCAGCTTCACGCCCAAGTTCCGCTCCAGCTTGACGATCCGCTCGTCGCTGGCCGGCGGATTCAGACTCTCCGCCCCTTCCGGCCTGTGCTGAGCCAGCCATGCCTCGAACTGCCACCACGACTCATCCATGCCCAACCTTTCTTTCCGCTACCCGGAAATCACCGCACGCCCAAGAAGAAGGGGCAGCCATCGGACCGCTCCTCACCATCAAACCCGCTTTGCCCTCAGCCGGCAATCCGCCCCATCCGTTCCGCCAGGCGCAAATGGCAGGCGGCAGCCAGTTTGACCAGGTCGGTATTGTTGACCGGCATCCGGCCCGGCTCGGCGATCAGCTCGGCCAAGCCCTCCAGCGTGGCGACGGAGCTAGTGAGGCCGATCAGCTTGCCGTGCGGCCAGCGCTGTTTGTTGTGGCGTTCGTAATCCAGCGCCACCACCCAGCGCGAATGCTGCCAAGGCCCCGGGCCGCGCAGCACCGCCTCCATCACCGCGCGGCTCACCTGCTGCGCCGCCTCGGCGGCAAGGGCCAGCGCCAGAGCAGGCTCTCCACCGTGGAAGCCACCCCGCCCTCATGCAGCAAAGCCGGCCGCGTCTCCTCCTGCCACCAGCGCCGCAGCCGTCTTGCGCCGGGCTTCTTCACCCGCCGGACAACTTCATCGAGCTCGCCTTCGGACAGGCACAACACCGGCTCATCCTCACCGGCCAATAGCAGCAGGCGGCCGGCGGGCTGCTCCAGCAGCGGCAGCAGGGCGTCCACCTCCTGCTTCATCGCGGCGGCGATTTCGGCGGCGACAAACCAGAAACCCTCCTCACGGCGGATGACGCGCAGGGGGAAGCCTTTGGCGTAGTCGAGGCGCAGGGGAGCGTTTACGTCGAGGGGTATGTGGTGGTTCATGGCTAGGCCTCCTCAAGCTGGCTGGATGCTTGGGAACTAGCGGTATGAAACGGGAAGCGACCGAGGACAAGAAGCGCCTCAGCAATACGATTGATCATGGCCATGATAGCCTCCTGGAGAGTTTGAGAGAGGGTTCCACCGTATCGGGGTGGGGGCGCTCTCAACGGCTCCAGGCCGTCCGGGTCCTTACGGATACCCGACACCCCCCTTGATCTCTTGCGACGTGCGAACGCACGCCTAGAAAGAAGGCGTAATGATACCGCCAGAACTGGGCGGATGCAGCTGGAGCTTTGAGAGAACCATCAAACTAGCCTTGCCACAACCTCGTGTCAATGCGCTAAGTATTGGTGCGTAATCAATGCTTTGTATGATATTTCCACGTCTGTTTACTCGTGACGTAAACATGCAGCCTTACTACACTACGGTTACACCTAGTGGGACGCTACCAGCCCTCAGACCGCCCCTGCAGCACGCGAAATCTTGCTCAAAAAGCAGAGTGGCACAACAACCTGACTTAATCGTGTCAACCGTAGTGGGAATTTGCTGCACAAAAGCAAACACCGCACTACTTCTAGTGCGGTGTTCAAAATGAATCTTAGAACAACTCAAGCTGACCAGGGTAAGAGCGCCAGTGCTCACATACGTGCTCAAATCTTCCAAATCGGAAACGCACGTAAGGGCGCACATGGACAGCCTTAGGCCTCAAATAGGCATAACTCACGTTATTCCTCCACTTGGGCTGCGGAGGGCGCTTCTTGCCTACGACAACTGAACCTCCTATACTGGAGGAGGTCGCCGTAGGTGGCGTGGGTTACCCTCCACCACCGGCGCCGTGGTAACGCTAGCTGACTAATAAGGTCATGCAGGTTCTAACCACATCCGAGCCCTCCTTATCAGATCAAATCGTCTGATTCGTTGCTACCAGTCACAGCAGCTTGGATTGATGTACCAGAAACGCTCTCTGCGCCAACAGAGGGCGTTTCTCCATTTAGCAAGTGGCCGTGTGTCTCCATATAGGCCAAGCCACGCTGAGTCAACTGAACAAACCCTAGACGGGGGCTATGTAGAAAGCCAAACTTCCGTCTGTATGCACTTGCAAACGATCGGATTGCCCCACGGTCTACACCCAATTGTTCTTCATTAGAAAAATTCTCCAGCTCATCTAGGCTCTTGCCCTCAACACCAATAAAATTCAGCAACGAAATAACGCTAGTAGAAAGCTTTTTCTTTGGCATTTCGAAGCTTTGATTGCTGGAATTCTGTGAAGAGTATTGCGCAGACGGCGGAGTAATCGGGACAGCCACATTCTCACTTGGCTGCGGCACTACTTGCGGCCTTACCTCATGCGCAACAGTTTTCGACAAGACATTGTCAAGATCATCGGCATTTGCCAACGATTGAAGAACAGCGATGCGTCGTTCGCACTCAACAATTTTTGTCTTGAGCAGCGCGATTTTCGCACGTTCTTGGTCGATGAGAGTTGCATAAGAATGTTCCATATTCCGAATGATACCGTCAGGCAAACTTCGGAGTCAATGATTCCTCACAAGCTATCGCTCCGCAGGCAACCACTTTGCAAACTTACAACATTCCTCACGTCGTCACGTATTCACATTTTGTGATCCATAACGTAACCAACCCGGTAAGCTGGTTTCATCGTAGCGCGTAAAGTACGCCTCCCCTTTGAGGTGACGCACTTTACAGCGGGAACCGAACCGACCTGCCCCATCTCCCCATCAGCGCAAGCCGGCTCCGAAGCCATTTCCAAGGTTTTAAGCCGCCGGCTGTTCGACGCGGGGCGACGTTAGTGCCCCGCTAGTTCCGGCGGCTCCTTGGAAATGGCTTTGGAGCCGGGGTTTCGCCGCGCTGCTGGGGTCGCCTAGGGGTGTCGGGGAGCTGGCGAGACAGCTCCCTGACCTGCCCGGCGGGCAGCCCCGCCATGAAAATCATCGTCCGCGAAGCGGACACCAAACCGCAATACCATAATCGGTGCGTCGCCCCTACGGGGTGACGCACCCTACCCGCACAGCCCCTGGCCCGTTCGCCGGGCGGAAACCGGCACCAAAATCATCCGTCCGCAAAGCGGGCACCAAACCGCAACACCATAATCGGTGCGTCGCCCCTTCGGGGTCACACTCTACCCTTGGAGTCGGACCACCCGCTTGGAGACCCTCCTCCACCAAACCCAATCATCATATCACCCAGCAAAAACAAAAAGGACAAGCCCAAGGCTTGCCCTTTTTCCATCAGATGGCGATCAATCAACCGCCGATCAAACTTACTTCTTGCGTTGCGGCGGCAGGTCCGTGCAGGTGCCGTGCGCCACTTCCGCCGCCATGCCGATGGATTCGCCCATCGTCGGGTGCGGGTGGATGGTCTTGCCGATGTCGGTCGCGTCGCAACCCATCTCGATCGCCAGGCAGACCTCGCCTATCATGTCGCCGGCGTGCGGGCCGACGATGCCGCCGCCGATGATCTGGTGGGTCTCGGCGTCGAAGATCAGCTTGGTGAAGCCTTCGTCGCGGCCGTTGGCGATGGCGCGGCCGGAGGCGGCCCACGGGAACACGCCTTTCTCGATCTTCAGGCCCTGCTTCTTGGCTTCGTCCTCGGTCACGCCCACCCAGGCCACTTCCGGATCGGTGTAGGCCACGCCCGGGATCACGCGGGCGTCGAAGTAGGACTTCTGGCCCGCGCAGTTTTCCGCCGCCACGTGGCCTTCATGCACGCCCTTGTGCGCCAGCATAGGCTGGCCGACGATGTCGCCGATGGCGAAGATGTGCGGCACATTGGTGCGCTGCTGCTTGTCCACCTGGATGAAGCCGCGGTCAGTCACCGCGATGCCGGCGTTTTCCGCGCCGATCAGCTTGCCATTCGGCGCGCGGCCGGTCGCGTACAGCACCAGGTCGTAGCGTTGCGCCTCCTTCGGAGCCTGCTCGCCCTCGAAGGTCACCCACACGCCGTCATCCTTCGGCTCCACGGCCACGGTCTTGGTGTTCAGCATGATGTTGTCGAAGCGGTGGGCGTTCCACTTCTGCCATACCTTGACCAGGTCGCGGTCGGCGCCCTGCATCAGGCCGTCCATCATTTCCACCACGTCCAGGCGCGCGCCCAGCGTCGAGTAGACGGTGCCCATTTCCAGGCCGATGATGCCGCCGCCGATGATCAGCATGCGCTTGGCCACGCCCTTCAGTTCCAGCGCGCCGGTGGAGTCCACCACGCGCGGGTCGTTCGGGATGAAGGGCAGCTTCACCACGCGGGAGCCGGCGGCGATGATGGCGTTCTTGAACTTGACGATCTTCTTCTCGCCGGACGCTTCGCGGCCCTGGCCGGTGGTCAGCGAGACTTCGATGTGGTGCGGATCGATGAAGTGGCCGTTGCCGCGCACGATCTCCACCTTGCGCGCCTTGGCCATGCCGGCGAGGCCGCCGGTCAGCTTGGCGATGACCTTTTCCTTGTAGCCGCGCAGCATGTCGATGTCCACTTCCGGCTTGCCGAACTTGATGCCGTTGGCGGCCAGGTGGCTGACTTCGTCTATCACCGCGGCATTGTGCAGCAGCGCCTTGGACGGAATGCAGCCCACGTTCAGGCACACGCCGCCGAGGGTGGCGTAACGCTCGACGATGACCACCTTCAGGCCCAGGTCGGCCGCGCGGAAGGCGGCGGAGTAACCGCCGGGGCCGCCGCCCAGCACCATCACATCGCATTCGATGTCCGCGCCGCCGCTATGGGAGGCGGCGACCGGAGCGGACTGCGGCGCGAAGCCGGCCTGGGTGGTGGCGGAGGCGACGCCGACGGTTTCCACCGGCTTCGGGGCGGCCGGAGCCGCGGCTGCGCCGGCGGCTTCCAGGATGACGACCACGTCGCCTTCGGAGACTTTGCCGCCCACGGCGACGCGCACTTCCTTGACGGTGCCGGCGGCTTCGGCCGGCACTTCCATCGTGGCCTTGTCGGTTTCCAGCGTGATCAGGCTGGCTTCTTTTTCAATCACGTCGCCCGGTTTGACGAACACTTCGATCACGTCCACGTTGCTGTGGCCGCCGATGTCCGGGACTTTCAATTCGATCAGATTGCTCATGGTGATCCATTCAATCCATGTAGGGCGGGTTCGCCGCCTTAGCGGCCACCCACCGGAAATATGGAACGGCGGGAGGCGGCGCCGGCGCCGCGATCCCGCCCTACGGACGCCCGATTACAGGATCAGACGGCGCACGTCGGTCAGCAGCTTGCCCAGGTGCACGGTGAAGCGCGCAGCGGCCGCGCCGTCGATCACGCGGTGATCGAAGGACAGGGAGAGCGGGCACATCAGGCGCGGCTGGAATTCCGAACCGTTCCACACCGGCTTGATCTGCGACTTGCAGACGCCGAGGATGGCCACTTCCGGCGCGTTCACGATAGGCGTGAAGCTGGTGCCGCCGATGCCGCCCAGGGACGAGATGGTGAAGGTCGCGCCCTGCATGTCGGTCGGCTTCAGCTTGCCTTCGCGGGCCAGCTTGGACAGGTCGGTCAGTTCCTGGGCGATCTGGCGCAGGCCCTTCTTGTCCGCGTCCTTGATCACCGGCACCACCAGGCCGTTAGGCGTGTCGGCGGCGAAGCCGATGTGGTAGTACTGTTTCAGCACCAGGTTGTCGCCGTCCAGCGAGCTGTTGAAGGTCGGGAAGGCCTTCAGCGCCTCGGCGGCGGCCTTGATGATGAAGGCCAGCGGGCTGATCTTCAGGCCGGACTTTTCCCATTCCTTGCCCACGGTCTTGCGGAAGTCTTCCAGTTCGGTGATGTCGCACTCGTCGTTGAACGTGACGTGCGGAATCATCACCCAGTTGCGCGACAGGTTCGCGCCGGAAATCTTCTGGATGCGGGACAGCGGCTTGGTCTCGATCGGGCCGAACTTGGCGAAGTCCACCTTCGGCCACGGCAAGAGATCCAGACCCACGCCGGAGCCCGCCGACGCGGCGGCCGGGGCCAGCACGGCCGGGTTCTGCATCACGCCCTTGACGAAGGCCTTGACGTCGTCCTCGGTGATACGGCCCTTGCGGCCGTTGCCCTTGACCTTGCCCAGGTCCACGCCCAGTTCGCGCGCCAGGCGGCGCACGGACGGACCGGCGTGGGCCTTGGAGAAGGCGATTTCGTCGATGGCGGCGGACACGGCGGCGGCGACCGGCGCCACGGCGGGCGCGGCTGCAGGCGCGGCGGCGACCGGGGCCGGAGCGGCAGGGGTGGCTGCCGGAGCCGGCGCAGCGGCTGCAACCGGAGCGGAAGCGGCGACAGCGCCTTCCACCACGACGATCAGGTCGCCTTCGCTGACCTTGTCGCCCACCTTGATCTTCACTTCCACCACCTTGCCGGCGGCGGTGGCCGGCACTTCCATCGTGGCCTTGTCGGTTTCCAGCGTGATCAGGCTGTCGTCGACGGCGATTTGGTCGCCCACTTTGACCGTCACTTCGATCACGTCGACGCCGTTGTGCCCGCCGATATCCGGCACGCGGATTTCGCTGCGGCCGGAAGCGGCCGGGGCAGCAGGCGCGGCGGCGGGCGCGGCGGCCACCGGAGCCGGGGCTGCGGCCGGAGCGGCTGCGGGCGCCGGCGCCGGCGTGGCTGCCGGGGCCGGAGCGGACGCGGCGGCGCCCACTTCGATGATGGCGATCACGTCGCCTTCGGAAATCTTGCCGCCGACGACGGCTTTGACTTCCTTGACCACGCCGGCGGCTTCGGCCGGCACTTCCATCGTGGCCTTGTCGGTTTCCAGCGTGATCAGGGAGTCGTCCACGGACACGGTCTGGCCCGGGGCGATGAATACTTCGATGATGTCTACATTGCTGTGGCCGCCGATGTCGGGCACTTTCAGTTCGATCAGATTGCTCATGAGCTTTCCATTCGTAAGGCGGAATCCCCTGTCGGGGCCTTCCGCCGGATATCCGCTACAGATTCGCTTGCCTTGCAAAGACGGAAGGCCCCGGCCTGGGCCGGGGCTTCCGTCCTGCGATTACACCTTCCAGCTCGGCAGCTTGTCGGTCTTGATGCCGTACTTGGCAATGGCCTCGGCCACCTTGGCGCCGTCGATCTTGCCGTCGCGGGCCAGGGCGGACAGGGCCGCCAGCGCCACGTGGTAGCGATCCACCTCGAAGAAGGAGCGCAGATTGGCGCGGCTGTCCGAGCGGCCGAAGCCGTCGGTGCCCAGCACGACGTAGCGGCCCGGCACGTAGGCGCGGATCTGGTCGGCGTAGTTGCGGATGTAGTCGGTCGCGGCGATCACCGGGCCGTTGCGGCCGGCCAGCTGCTGCTCGACGTAGGAGGAGCGGGCCTCGGCGGTCGGGTTCAGCAGATTGTGGCGCTCGGCTTCCATGCCGTCGCGGCGCAGCTGGTTGAAGGAGGTCACGCTCCAGATGTCGGCGCCGATGCCGAAATCGTTCTTCAGCAGATCGGCCGCGGCCATCACTTCGCGCAGGATGGTGCCGGAGCCCATCAGCTGCACCTTGAGCTTGGCGTCGCCGCCGTCCTGCAGCAAATACATGCCCTTCAGGATGCCCTCTTCCGCGCCCGCCGGCATCGCCGGGTGAACGTAGTTTTCGTTCATCAGGGTCAGGTAGTAGAAGACGTCTTCCTGCTCGGCGTACATGCGGCGCATGCCGTCCTGGACAATCACGGCCAGCTCGTAGGCGAAGGTCGGATCGTAGCTGATGCAGTTCGGGATCAGGCCGGCCTGGATGTGGCTGTGGCCGTCTTCGTGCTGCAGGCCTTCGCCGTTCAGCGTGGTGCGGCCGGCGGTGCCGCCCAGCAGGAAGCCGCGGGCGCGCATGTCGCCGGCAGCCCAGGCCAGGTCGCCGATGCGCTGGAAGCCGAACATCGAATAGTAGATGTAGAACGGAATCATCGGCTGGCTGCTGTTGGCGTAGCTGGTCGCCGCGGCGATCCAGTCGGCCATCGCGCCCGGCTCGTTGATGCCTTCCTGCAGGATCTGGCCGTCCTTCGATTCCTTGTAGAACATCAGCTGGTCATGGTCCTGCGGCACGTAGTTCTGACCCTGGGTGGACCAGATGCCGTATTGGCGGAACATGCCTTCCATGCCGAAGGTGCGGGACTCGTCCGGCACGATGGGCACCACGCGCTTGCCGATGTTCTTGTCCTTCATGATGGTGCCCAGCATACGGACGAAGGCCATCGTGGTGGAGAACTCGCGGTCGCCCGACGATTGCAGCTGCGCGTCGAAGGCGGACAGTTCCGGCACCGCCAGCGGGTGGTTGACCGGCTTGCGGGCCGGCAGGTAGCCGCCCAGCGCCGCGCGGCGTTCGCGCATGTACTTCATTTCCGGGCTGTCTTCGGCCGGCAGGTAGTACGGCACCTTCGGCAGGTCCTCGTCGGACACCGGGATGCCGAAGCGGTCGCGGAAGTTGCGCAGGCTGTCCAGGTCCATCTTCTTGGCCTGGTGCGCGATGTTCTTGGCTTCGCCGGACGCGCCCATGCCGTAACCCTTGATGGTCTTGGCCAGGATCACGGTCGGACGGCCGTTGGCGTTGTGGGTGGCTTCGTGGTAGGCCGCGTACACCTTGTGCGGGTCATGGCCGCCGCGATTGAGATTCCAGATCTCTTCGTCGGACATATTGGCCACCATCTCGCGCAGCTCCGGATACTTGCCGAAGAAGTGCTCGCGAACATAGCCGCCGTCCTTGGACTTGAAGGTCTGGTAGTCGCCGTCCACGCACTCGTCCATGCGCTTCTTCAGCAGGCCCTTGGTGTCCATGGCCAGCAGCGGGTCCCAACGGGAGCCCCAGATCACTTTCAGCACGTTCCAGCCGGAACCGCGGAAGTCGCCTTCCAGTTCCTGGATGATCTTGCCGTTGCCGCGCACCGGACCGTCCAGGCGCTGCAGATTGCAGTTGATCACGAACACCAGGTTGTCCAGGCCTTCGCGGGCGGCCATGGCGATCGCGCCCAGCGATTCCGGCTCGTCCATCTCGCCGTCGCCGCAGAAGCACCACACCTTGCGGCCCATGGTCTTGGCCAGGCCGCGGCTTTCCAGGTACTTCAGGAAGCGGGCCTGGTAGATGGCCATCAGCGGGCCCAGGCCCATCGATACGGTCGGGAATTGCCAGAAATCCTTCATCAGCCACGGGTGCGGATAGGAGGACAGGCCCTGGCCGTCCACTTCCTGGCGGAAGTTGTCCATCTGCTCGGCGGTCAGGCGGCCTTCCATGAAGGCGCGGGCGTACACGCCCGGGGCGATGTGGCCCTGGAAGTAGATCAGGTCGCCGTCCTGGTTTTCGTTCTGGGCGCGCCAGAAATGGTTGAAACCGACGTCGTACAGCGTGGCGGAGGACTGGAAGGACGCGATGTGGCCGCCCAGTTCCAGATCCTTCTTGCCGGCGCGCAGCACCATGGCGGCGGCGTTCCAGCGGTTGATCGAGCGGATGCGGTGTTCCATCTCGTGGTTGCCCGGCGACTTGGCTTCCTTGCCGACGGGGATGGTGTTCTGGTACGCGGTGGTGGCGTCAAACGGCAGGTGGGCACCGCGACGACGGGTGCGCTCGACCATGGTTTCCAGCAGGAAGTGCGCGCGCTCCGCGCCTTCGTTGTCCAGCACCGATTCCAGCGCTTCAGTCCACTCCTGGGTTTCCAACGGATCGATATCGTCAGGGAAAGTTGCAGCCATCTCTGGTCCTCACAGCGGGTGACATCGGGGACCGCATCTGCTTGGCCGGCCCCGCGTTTATGCTCTATTGACTCGAATGCGAGCCAATTATTTGATTTGCGATTATAAACGAACAGATTCGCAAATAAAAATGTTCATTTTCGAATAAGCGCAATGTGACCCAGCCAGTGTACGACTGGAAGGATTCGCAAAGGAATAGCCGTCTGGGCCTAAGACAGCGGGAAGGCGCGAAAAAAACGGATGCTGCGCCGCGTCATGTTGTTTTTTTGCGATAAAAAGTGCGAACTTGAAACAATTGTTTCAATTCCGCGCAGCCTTGCGTTCGTCCTTGGCCAGCCGTTCCACCTCGCGCAATCTGGCCTCCAGCATCGAGCGCAGATAGAAATCGTCGCCCTTGGCCTTGCCGGCCAGCTGGTACTGCTCCAATGCCGACGAATAGCGCTGTTCGTAATAGAACGCATTGCCCAGCGCCGCGTGGTAGCGCAGCGGGTCGGCGTCGGCGTACAACCTGGCCTCGCGCCGGTACAGCGCCGGATCGTCCTGCCTGTCGTTCAGCAGTTGGCGCAGCAGCGCCTGCGCCTCCTTGCGGTCGTCGCTGTCCAGCGCCACGTCTATCCGGGCCAGCTGCAGCGCCGCGTTGCGCGGGAAGGCGGCCAGGCCGGCGCGGGCGGCGCGCGCGGCGGCGGCCCAGTCGCGTCCGTCGCGGGCGATCTCCACGTCCAGGCCGTACAGCATCGCGTCGTCCGGCAGCTTGGCGCGGGCCTTGGCCAGCGCCTCTGCGGCGCCGACGCGATCATGCCGCGCCAGCTTGGCGCGCGCCAGGCCGTACCAGTGCGCGCCCTCGTTCAGATACAAGCCGCGCGCCAGCGTGCTGTCGTAATAGGAGACCGCCTCCTCCGGCGTCATCGTCAAGACGCGCAGCTTCTCGCGCACCAGCAGGTAGTCGACGCTGTCGGCGCGCATCCGCACCGGATAGTCCAGCGAGCGGTTCTGCGCCTCGCTGATCCGCTCCAGCGTCACCGGGTGCGTGCGCAGGAAGGCATAGGCCATGGTGTCGCTGTAGCGGCCGGCCTGCTCCAGCCGCTGGAAGAAGGAGGACATGTAGCGGACGTCGAAGCCGGCCGCGGCCATGTACTGCATGCCGACGCGGTCGGCCTCGCGCTCGAAATCGCGAGAGAACGCCAGCTGGCGCGAGATCGACAGGCCCATGCCGGCCGACACCGCGCCCATCGCGCCTTCGCCGCTGCCGGCCTTGGCCGCCAGCGCGGCGGCGACGATGGTGCCCAACAGCAGCAAGGGACTGGTGGCGCTGTTGGCGGCCTGCATCCGCGCGATGTGGCGCTGGGCGACGTGGGCGGTTTCGTGGCCGAGCACCGCGGCCAGCTCGCCCTCGTTCTGGGTGGCCAGGATCAGGCCGATGTTGACGCCGACATAGCCGCCCGGCATCGCGAAGGCGTTGATGCCGGTGTCGCCGACGCAGAAATAGGTGAAATGGACGCCGGGCACCGCGGCGGCGGCGGCCAGCCGGCCGCCGATGCTGTTCAGGTAGGCGTTGATCTCGGCGTCGTCCAGCACGTCGCCGGCCTCGCGCATCGCGCGCAGCGCGTCGCGGCCGATGCGGGCCTCGTCGGACGGAGACAGCGAGGCGTCGGAAATCTCGCCGAGGTCGGGCAGATCGGCGCGGACGGACAAGGGCTGCGCCAGCATGGCGGCCAGCAGCACGGACAACAGGCGGCGTTTCATCATGGGGCTTATGATAGCCGCCTTCCCGGCAAAGTTGCATGCGCGCCGCCGCCCCCATCGCTAAACGTTTGTTGCCGGCTGTCATGACGAGGGGATTCCGGCTAGACTCGTCGATGCCCGGAACACGGAACACGACGCCGCCATGCACAGCCTGCCTCCCGCCCCGCTTCGCCTGACCACCGCCGCCGGCGCCGCCGCCTTCGGCGCCTACCAGGGCATCGTGCCCGAAGCAGACTGGCGCGCGCTGGCGCTGACGCCGCTGCAGCGGCTGACCCGCCGGCTGCACCACAAGCGCTGGCAGTACGTCGCCATCGCAGCCGCCGATTTCCTGATAGGCGCGGCCGCCGTCGACGTCGGCTGGAACGGTACCGCCTTCGCCTATCTGTTCGACCGCCGCGCCGGCCGGGTGGCCGCCGCCGCCAGCGCCAACGGCATGCCGGGCTTCGGCGTCTCGGTGGCCGAGCAGGCCTTCGGCGACGCCCGCTTCCGCTTCGGCGGCGTCGATCTGCGCTTCGCGCGCGGCGGCGACGCGCTGCGGCTGACGCTGACCAGCCGCGAACTGCAGCTGGACGCGACCATGGACCTGGCGGCGATGCCGCCGGTGCTGGCGGCGATCGCGCCGGCCAACTACCTGGCGCACAGCACCCACAAGAGCGGCGGGCTGCCGGTCCGCGGCGAGGCCCGCTGCGCGGCCGGCCGCTTCGACCTCGCCGGCGCGGTGGCCTCGCTCGACCATTCCAACGGCCTGCTGGCGCGCGAGACCCGCTGGCTATGGGCCAGCGCCCATGGCCGCGGCCTGGGCTTCAATCTGCAACAGGGCTATATGGGCGACGCCGAGAATGCCGTCTGGCTGGACGGCCGGCTGTTCGCCGTCGGTCCGGTCGTCTTCGACTACGACGCCGGCGCCCCGCTGAAGCCGTGGCGCATTCGCAGCGCCGACGGCCTGGTCGACCTGGTGTTCACGCCTGAGGGCGCCCGGCGCGAGGACAAGAATCTGATCGTCGCCGCCAGCCGCTACGTGCAGCCGATAGGCCGCTTCGACGGCGCGCTGACCGATCCGGCCGACGGCGCGCGCCACCGGGTGGAGGCGCTGGCCGGCGTCGCCGAGGACCATTTGTCGCGCTGGTAGGATGGAAAGATGTTCTTATTGAAGTTGCTGCTGGTGCCGGCGCTGATCTGGCTGATCAGCGCCGCCGCCAAAAAATGGGGGCCGGGCGTAGCCGGCGCGCTGGCCGGCTTTCCGGTCATCACCGGGTCCATCCTGCTGATCCTGGCGCTGGAGCAGGGACCGGCCTTCACGCGCCAGGCGGCGCTGGGGTCGGCGCTGGGCACCAGCGCCAATATCGCCTTCGGCATCGCCTACGGCTGGGCGACGCTGCGCTGGCGCTGGCCGGCCTGCCTGGCCTTCGGCCTGGCCGGCTATGCCGCCGCGGTGGCGCTGGGCCATGCCGCGGCGCCGGCCCCATGGCTGGGCGCCGCCTTCGGCCTGGCCTTCCTGAGCGTGGCCGGCCGCCTGTTTCCGCGGCCGCCGCCTGAATCGGAAACCGCGCCGCCGCGCCCGGCCGGCCTGGCGCCAAGAATGCTGGCCGGCGCCCTGCTGGTGCTGGCCATCACCAGCGTCTCGCAGCGTCTGGGCCCGGCGCTCAGCGGCTTGCTGGCGGTGTTTCCGGTACTGGGCAGCGTGATGGCGGTATTCACCCACACCGGCTCCGGCAGCGCCGCCGCGATACGGCTGCTGCGCGGCATGGTGCGCGGCTTCTATTCCTTCGTCGCCTTCTGTCTTTGCCTGGCCTGGACGCTGGCGACGCTGCCGACGGCCGCGGCCTTCGCGGCGGCGCTGTTGCTGGCGGTGCTGGTGCAACTGGCGGTGATGTGGCGCGGCCGCCACTGAACGGAACAGGGCCATGCACCCGGCCCGCAGCGGACTGCGGTAAGATTGAAAAATACCGCTCCGCCCCAAACTGCATCGTCCATGCGGCTGTCGGCGGCTGTTCTTCGCCCAGCGACTGGTGGTAGCATGCCGCCCGGAATAGAGCAAAAGCCCCACATCCTGTTCAGAATCCTTTTGCGAGCGCCCCGCGCCGCGACAGACCTTGAACCGGTCCCCAGAGCGAATTCACCTGTGCGCCCGCCGGACGCACAGGTGAATCCGTCCCGATATCCGCATAGGAAACCGCCCACATGGACCGACTGAATACCCTGCTCGACCACAACCGCGCCTTCGTCGAAAACCGCGAGTACGAGCAGTTCAAGACCGACAAGTTTCCCGGCAAGGGCCTGGCCATCCTCGCCTGCATGGACGCGCGCCTGGTGGAGCTGCTGCCGAAGGCCATGGGCCTGAAGAACGGCGACGCCAAGCTGATCAAGAACGCCGGCGCGCTGATCACCCATCCATGGGGCTCGGTGATGCGCAGCCTGATCATCGCCGTATACGAATTGCGCGCCGAGGAAATCTGCGTCGTGGCCCACCACGATTGCGGCATGCGCGCGATCGACCCGAACAAGGTGCTGAGCCACGCCCAGGAGCGCGGCGTCAGCGAAGACACCATCGCCACGCTGCGCGCGGCCGGCATCGATCTGGACACCTGGCTGAAGGGCTTCGACAACGTCGCCGACAGCGTGCGCCATTCGGTGCAGACCATACGCAACCACCCGCTGATGCCGAAGGACATTCCGGTGCACGGCCTGGTCATCCATCCGTCCACCGGTCGCCTGGAGGTGATCGTCAACGGCTACGGCGACGACGCCCAGAACGCATGAGCGTCCGCGTCGGCGTGTTCGGCGGCACCTTCGACCCGATACACCACGCCCATCTGAGAATGGCGCGCGCCTTCGCCGCCGAACTGGCGCTGGACGAGGTGAGGCTGATACCGGCCGGACAGCCGTACCACCGCGACCAGGGGCCTGCCGCCAGCGCCGCCCAAAGGCTGGAGATGGCCCGCTTGGCCGTCGCCGGCGACGCCGCACTGACGGTGGACGCGCGCGAGGTCCTGCGCGACCGGCCGGCCTATACCGTGGACACGCTGGGCGAGTTGCGCGCCGAGCTCGGCGCAAGCGCCGAGCTGTGGTTCCTGGTCGGCGGAGACGCGCTCGCCGGGCTGGCGTCGTGGAAGGACTGGCGCCGGCTGTTCGCGCTGGCCAACCTCGCCGTCGCGCTGCGCCCGGGCTTCGATCCCGCCGCCTTGCCGCCTGCGGTGCGGCAGGAATGGCGCGCCCGCCAAGTCTCTGATTTTTCAAATCGAACGGCTTCCGGTACAATCCGCCCCCTGGCCCTGCCGCCGCTCGACCTGTCCGCCACCCGCCTGAGGGCGCTGCTGGCCGCCGGCGAGCCGGTGGACGGCCTGATCGCCCCCGCCGTGCTGGCCTATATCCGCCGGCAACGGCTATACCGGTAGGGCACCGCCCTACCCGCTCTTTTGGTACCTCTTGCCGGCGCCTGTGCCTGCTATGTACCGGCACAGGAAAAGGAACCATGGAAATTCAAGAAATCAGCAAACTGGCTGTCGAGGCCCTGGAAGACGTCAAGGGCAAGGACATCATCGAGCTGGACACCAGCAATCTGACCTCGCTGTTCCAGCGCATGATCGTCGCCACCGGCGACTCCAACCGCCAGGTTAAGGCGCTGGCCAACAGCGTGCAGGTCAAACTGAAGGAAGCCGGCGTGGACATCGTCGGCAGCGAAGGCCACGAAAGCGGCGAATGGGTGCTGGTGGACGCCGGCGACGTGGTGGTGCACGTGATGCTGCCGGCCGTCCGCGACTACTACGACATCGAGGCGCTGTGGGGCGGCCAGAAGCCCAGCTTCGCGCTCGGCGCCGCCAAGCCGTGGTCGGCGGTATAAGCTGACCGAAAAAGGGCGGGTTCTCCCGCCCTTTCGTTTTTCCCCCTCTGCAGAGCCCCTCCCGATGAAGATCACCATCCTCGCCGTCGGCACCAAGATGCCGCGCTGGGTCGACGAAGCCTATTCCGACTACGCCAAGCGCTTCGGCCGCGACATCGCGCTCGAGCTCAAGGAGATCAAGCCGGAGAAGCGCGGCGGCGGCGTCACCGCCGAGAAAGGCATCGCCGCCGAGCACGAGCGGCTGATCGCCGCCATCCCGCCGCGCGCGCGCCTGGTGGTGATGGACGAGCGCGGCAAGAACTGGACCTCGGTCAAGCTGGCCGAAGGCCTGAAGGAATGGATGGCCGGCGGCGACGACGTTGTCTTCGTCATCGGCGGCGCCGACGGCCTGGCGCCCGAGCTGAAACAGCGCGCCGACGTGCTGCTGCAACTGTCGGCGATGACGCTGCCGCACGGCATGGTGCGGGTGATGCTGGCCGAACAGATCTACCGCGCCTACTCGATACTGAACAACCACCCCTACCACCGCGAATAACCGGCCTCGGCCGCAGGTCCGAGTCCCGATCCCAAAACGATCGCCCGGCGCAAACGCGCCGGGCGATCGTCATCCCGCGCCGCGGCCGCCTACTGCAGACGCTTGCGCAGCTCCGGTTCCAGATTGGCCCGGCGCAACGGCCACAGCAGGCTGGCGCCGGCCAGCACCGATACGCCGTTGACCAGCACGCCGGCCACATGCAGAAAGCCCCAGCCCCCCTGCAGGCCGCCTTGCAGATGGTTGAGGCCCAACAATAGGGACAGGCCGCACAACAAGGCCACCAACTGGCGCTCCGAGGCAGGCTCGGCATGCAGACGACACAATAGATACGTCGCCAGCACCAGATCGAAAATCGCGATTTCAGCCTGCCAGCCCGCCGACAGCGCCCAGACCGTGCCGGCCGCCATCCACTGCGGCGCCAGCAAATGTCCGATGCCGCCGGCGATGGCCGCGAACGCCCACGCCCTGACATACCAGGAACCCATAGCCCCTCCCGATGTTTTTACATCCAAGCACACGCTGCGCCGGCGCGCCGACGCCCCCCTTGCCACGTGAAGCCAGACTGCCTTTCTCCGAGCGCCGTCCGGCGGATCGGATCCCACATCAGATACTTGCTACCGGAAAACCCGTCTCTCCATCTTGTTTTCAAACCAGTTGGGCGCGCTGCCGCCGGATGCGCAGCACCAGGACCGAGGCCAGCAGACACAAGGCGCCGGCGCTCATCGTCGCGGCGACATAGCTGCCCAGGCTGTTGCGCAGCAGGCCGGCCCCCAGCGCCGCGAACGCCGCGCCCAGCTGGTGCCCGGCCACGATCCAGCCGAACACCACCGCGGCCCGCTCGCTGCCGAAGGCTTCGGCCGTCAACTTCAAGGTCGGCGGCACCGTCGCCACCCAGTCCAGGCCGTAGAACAGCGCGAACAGCGGCAGACCGTAAAAATAGGCGAAACCGAAAGCCTGCGGCAAGTAAAGCAAGGCCAGGCCCCGCAAACCGTAATAGCAAAAAAGCAGGGCCTGCGCAGAAAAGCGGTCGGACAGCCAGCCCGACAACGTGGTTCCCAGCAGGTCGAACATGCCCATCACCGCCAGCAGGCCGGCGCCGCGCACCGGTGTCAGGCCGTAGTCGCCGCACATGGCGATGAAGTGGGTGCCGATATAGCCGTTGGTGCTGGCCCCGCAGATGAAGAAGCTGGCGAACAGCAGCCAGAAGTCGCGCGAACGCGAGGCCTGCTGTAGCGCGTCCCAGGCGATGCGCACCGGATGATGACGCGGCGGGACGGCCGCCGGCGCGTCGTCGGGCTCGCCCAATGGCTTCAGGCCTATGCTGGCCGGCCGCTCCGGCAGCAGCAGCCACACCAGCGGCGCGATGACGGCGGCGCAGCCGGCCAGCAGCCATACCGTGCCGCGCCAGCCGTGATGCTCGGTCAGCCAGGCCATCAGCGGCAGGAACACCAGCTGGCCGGTGGCCGAGCTGGCGGTCAGCACGCCCATCGCCAGGCCTCGGTGGCGGACGAACCAGCGGTTGACCACCGAGGCGCCCAGCGTCATCGCGGTGGCGCCGGTGGCGCAACCGACCAGCCATCCCCACAACAGCTGCAGCTGCCAGTTGCTGCGCATCAGGCCGGACAGGGCGACGCCGCCGGCCAGCAAGGCCAGCGCCGAAATGACCGTGCGCCTCAGGCCGAAACGCAGCATCGCCGCCGCGGCGAACGGCCCCATCAGGCCGAACAAGGCCAGATTGATGGCCAGGGCCAGCGAGATGACGGAGCGGCTCCAGCCGAACTCGCGCTCCAGCGGCACCATCATCACGCTGGGCGCCGACCGGATCGCCGCGGTGATCAGCATCACCAGGAAAGTGACGGCGACGACGATCCAGCCGTAATGGACGCGGCCGCGGACCCACGCGCTCAAACCGTCCATGCTCCACCTCGCCTTCGCCGGAAACGCTTTTCTCAGCCTAGCAAGAAATACGGCAATCTACGGCCTGTTTCCATCGGCCGCCGCTTATCCACAGGAAGGATGGATTTCCACAATTATCCACAGCGCACCGCTACCGGCGCCAGGACATCGCGCTCAAGCGCGGCCGGAGCTGGAATCCCAGCCTTTCAAAGAACGGCTCGCGGCCGGCCAGCGCCTCGCAATAGACATGGCCGGCGCCGCAACGGGCGATGAACTCGCGCGCCAGCGCGCCGCCGATGCCGGCGCCCTCGCAGTCGCGGCGGACGATGATTTCAGCCAGCCAGCCGTACTGCCAGCCGTCGCTGAAACCGCGCGCCCACCCTAGCAACTGGCCATCGGCCATCGCGCATACGCCCAGGCCAGAGCGAAAAGCCGCGGCCATCGCCGACAGATCGAACGCGTCCGCCTCGCCCCAACCGTGGCCGGCGTACAGTCGCGCCGCCTGCGGCAACATCTCGGCCGGCAGCCCGGCCAGATCGTGCAGGACATATCCACAGCCATCCGCCATGTCTCGCCCCGGAAGTCAAAACGACGAGTGTACCCGCCGCCGCGGAGCATGCGAAATGCAAACGGGCCGCTTGCGCGGCCCGTCGGAACGGTCAGGTCTGTCAGGCGGCAAGCGACACGGCCAGCGCCCGCATCGTCTGCCAAGGCTCGCCCGGCTCCACGCCCTTGATCTGACGGTCTACGCGGGCGCACTCGGACAGCGCGGCCATCAGCTTGCGCGGACCGATGCGGCGCAGCGCCGGCTCGGCCAGCTTCTGCTTCTCGCCCCACAGCTTCAGCTCTCGCGCCATGTCGCGCAGCTGGCGGCCATCCTTCAAGCCCTGCCTGAGCTTCAACAGCATGCGCACGTCCTCGGCCAGCGACCACAGCACCAGCACCGGCGCCTCGCCCTCGGCCATCAGGCCGTCCAGCATCCGCGTCAGCCGCGGCGTGTCGCCGGCCAGCCAGGACTCGGACAGCTGGAACACGTCGAAGCGGGCGACATTGGCCACGGCGGCCTGCAGATCGGCCAGGCTCAGCTCGCCCTTCGGATACAGCAAGGCCAGCTTGTCCACCTCCTGGCGCGCGGCCAGCAGATTGCCCTCGACCCGCTCGGCGAAGAACACCAGCGCCTCCTGCCCCAGCTGCTGGCCCTGCGCCTTCAGCCGGCGCGCGATCCAGGCCGGCAGCTCGGCCCTGCCGACCGGGCGCGCCTCGACCACCGTCGCCGCCTTGTCCAGCGCGGTGAACCACTTGCTCTGCTGCTGGGTCCTGTCCAGCTTGGGCAGCGTGATCAGCGTCACCGTGTCCTGCGGCGGCGCGGCCGCCAGCCGCTGCAGCGCCTCGCCGCCTTCGGCGCCGGGCTTGCCGCCGGGAATGCGGATCTCCAGCAGTTTCAGCGAGGCGAACAGCGACACGCTGCTCATCGAATCGCTGAGCTGCGACCAGTCGAAGCCGGCCTCCACCGTCAGCACTTCGCGCTCCAGGTAACCGGCGCCGCGGGCCGCCGCGCGGATGGCGTCGGCCGCCTCCAGCGCCAGCAGCGCCTCCTCGCCGTGCACCACATAGAGCGGCGCCAGCTCCCTGGCCAGCGCCGCGCCCAGCGCGTCAGGGCTTGAGGTCGGCATTGGCGGGCTTCACGCTCTGCGGTCCGGCCGGCGACGCGGACGGCACCGGCAGATAGGCCAGACGGCGCACGATCTGCTCGGCGGCGTCGCGGCGGGCGTCGGCCCACAGCAGATCCTCTTCCTGCTGCTTGCCGAGAATGGCGTTGTCGGAGTAGTTCATCGTGCGGCGCACGGTCACCGTCATGTCCGGCTCGATCGGCACGCCGCCTATCACCACCCTCACCAAGGCGGTGTAGGTCAGCTGGTACTCGTTGATCTTGCCGCCGACATTGATGGTCAGGATGTCCTTGGCCTGGTTTTCATTGACCACGCTGAGCACCGCCTGCGCGCTCTTCGGCGAATCGGTCAGCGTCAACTTGGGCTGACGCGCCAGCACGGTGCTCAGATCGGGAGCGATGGCATTGTTGCCGGCCTCCAGATACAAGGTGGAGAACGGCAACGGCTTGATCGCTCCGCCCAGGCCGCGCAGATGGAAGCCGCAGGCGGTCAGCAACAAGGCGAAACCAGCCAGCAGCGCGAATCTCAGAGAGTGTTTCATTGCATCCCCCGTGGCGGACGGACCGCCAGGCAAAACGGCGCGGCAAGACTCTCGTCCCGCCGCGCCGCGATGGTGGTCAGGATCAGACTACGATGTTCACGAGGCGGCCCGGCACGACGATGATCTTCTTCGCCGGCTTGCCTTCCATGAACTTGATCACGTTCTCGTGCGCCAGCGCGGCGGCCTCGATCGCGTCCTTGGCGGCGTCGGCGGCCACGGTCACGCTGCCGCGCAGCTTGCCGCAGACCTGTACCATCAGCTCGATCTCGCTCTTCACCAGCGCGGCCTCGTCCACCTTCGGCCAGGACTGGGCCAGCAGCTCGGTGCCCGGCTTCAGCTCGCTCCAGATGCCGTCGCAGACGTGAGGCACGATGGGCGACAGCAGCAGGGTCGCGGCCTCCAGCACTTCCTGCGCCACGGCGCGGCCGGTCTCGCCGGAGGTGTCGGCCTTGTCGTAGGCGTTCAGCAGCTCCATCACCGCGGCGATGGCGGTGTTGAACTGCTGGCGGCGGCCGTAGTCGTCGGCGACCTTCTGGATGGTGCCGTGCAGCTTGAAGCGCAGCTCCTTCTGGCTGGCGTTCAGCTCGCCCGCGGCGTACGGTGCCACCACGCCGGCCTCGACGTGCTCGCGCGCGGTTTTCCACAGGCGCTTCAGGAAGCGGAAGGCGCCCTCGACGCCGGCGTCGGACCACTCCAGGCTCTGCTCGGGCGGCGCGGCGAACATCATGAACAGGCGCGCGGTGTCGGCGCCGTATTTCTCGATGAATTCCTGCGGATCGACGCCGTTGTTCTTGGATTTGGACATCTTCTCGATGCCGCCCACCACCACCGGCAGGCCGTCGACGCGATGCTTGGCGGCGACGATCTTACCCTTGGCGTCGCGTTCCAGGATGACGTCCTGCGGCGCGATCCAGTCCTTGGTGCCGTTGGGCAGGTCGCGGTAGAAGGTCTCGCACACCACCATGCCCTGGGTCAGCAGGCTCTTGAACGGCTCGTCCGACGACACCAGGCCTTCGTCGCGCATCAGCTTGTGGAAGAAGCGCGCGTACAAGAGGTGCAGGATCGCGTGTTCGATGCCGCCGACGTATTGGTCGACCTGCAGCCAGTAGTCGGCCGCCTGCTTGTCCACCATCGCGGTGTCGCACTTCGGGCTGGCGTAGCGGGCGTAGTACCAGCTGGACTCGACGAAGGTGTCCATCGTGTCGGTTTCGCGCTTGGCCGCACCGCCGCACTTCGGGCAGGACGTCTCGTAGAATTCAGGCATTTTGGCCAGCGGAGAGCCGGCGCCGTCCGGAATCACGTTTTCCGGCAGCGTCACCGGCAGGTCCTTTTCCGGCACCGGCACGTCGCCGCAGCTCGGGCAGTGGATGATGGGGATAGGGCAGCCCCAGTAGCGCTGGCGGCTGATGCCCCAGTCGCGCAGCCGGTACTGGGTCTTCTTCCGGCCCAGGTTCCTGGCCTGCAGGTCGCCGATGATGGCGTCGAAGGCGGCTTGGTAGCCCAGGCCGTCGTACTTGCCGGAATTGACCGTCTTCACGGTGTCGTCCTTGGCGCCGTACCACTCCTGCCAGTTGGCGGCGTCGTATTCGCCGTCGCCGGACACCGGCGCGATCACCTGCTTGATCGGCAGCGCGTACTTGTTGGCGAATTCGAAATCGCGCTCGTCGTGCGCCGGCACGGCCATCACCGCGCCTTCGCCATAGCCCCACAACACGTAGTTGGCCACCCATACCGGCAGCTTGTCGCCGGTCAGCGGATGGATCACGGACAGGCCGGTCGGCATGCCCTTCTTCTCCATCTTGGCGACGTCGGCCTCGGCGACGGAGCCGGACTTGCACTCGGCGATGAAGGCCTGCAGTTCGGCGTTGCCGGCCGCGGCCTGGGTGGCCAGCGGATGCTCGGCGGCGACGGCGACATAGGTCGCGCCCATCAGCGTGTCCGGACGGGTGGTGTAGACCTTCAACTCACCGTTGTGGCCGATGCTCGCCTCGTCGTACGGGAAGACCACGTCAGAGCCGTAGCTCTTGCCTATCCAGTTGCGCTGCATGGTCTTGACCTGCTCCGGCCAGCCGTCCAGCTTGTCCAGGTCCGCCAAGAGCTGATCGGCGTAGTCGGTGATGCGGAAGTAGTACATCGGGATTTCGCGCTTTTCCACCAGCGCGCCCGAACGCCAGCCGCGGCCGTCGACCACCTGCTCGTTGGCCAGCACGGTCTGGTCCACCGGGTCCCAGTTGACCACGCCGTTCTTCTTGTAGATCACGCCCTTCTCGAACAGGCGGGTGAACAGCCACTGCTCCCAGCGGTAGTAGTCCGGCTTGCAGGTGGCCAGCTCGCGCTCCCAGTCCAGGGCGAAGCCCAAACTATCCAACTGGGTTTTCATATATTCGATGTTGGCGTAGGTCCACGCCGCCGGCGCGCCGCCGTTCTTCATCGCCGCGTTCTCGGCCGGCAGGCCGAAGGCGTCCCAGCCCATAGGCTGCAGCACATTGAAGCCCTGCAGGCGCTTGAAGCGGGCCAGCACGTCGGTGATGGTGTAGTTGCGCACATGGCCCATGTGCAGCTTGCCGGACGGATACGGGAACATCGACAGCGCGTAGTACTTGGGGCGGGAAGCGTCTTCCACGGCCTTGAAGGCGGCGGTTCTCTGCCATTTCTGCTGCGCGGCGCCTTCCAGCTCGCGCGGGGAGTAGTGTTCTTGCATGTCCGGGGTCTTTGCTATTTCAGAAAACGAATCGCTCGATTATATCGGCAAAAGCGGGGAAAAGGACATGCCGGGAAGTGGACAGAATGTCCGATTTCCGCACAAAAACAAGGCGTTCACAGCAGCCGGTACAGCATTTCGCTGGCCATCGTCGCCATCAGCAGCGCGAACGCCTTCTTCAGGCGGGGAACCGGCAGCCTGTGCGCGGCCCGCGCGCCCAACGGCGCGAACAGCACCGTCATCAGCATCAGCGCCAGCATGGACGGCAGATGCACGAAGCCGGCGCTGCCCCACGGCAGACCGGAGATGCCCCAGCCGCTGATCAGATATCCGATGGCGCCGGAGATCGCGATGGGCCAGCCCAACGCCGCGCTGGTGCCTATCGCCGTATGCACAGGGACGTTGCACCAGCTCATGAAGGGCACGCTCATCGAGCCCCCGCCTATGCCCACCCAGCTGGAAACCATGCCTATGGCGCCGCCGGCGGCGCCCTGGCCGGCCCAGCCCGGCATCCCCCGCCCGCCCTTCGGCTGGCGGCCGATCAGCATCTGCGCCGCCACCGCGTAGGCATAGACGACGAAGAACCAGCGCAGCGCGGCGCCGGAAATCCAGCCGGCGATCAGGCTGCCTAGCAGCGTGCCGGCCACCATCGCCGGCGCCATCCCGCGGACGATGCGCCAGTTCACCGCGCCCTTCCTGTGGTGGGCCCGCACGCTGGACAGGCTGGTGAACATCATCACCGCCAGCGAGGTGCCGACCGCCAGATGCTGCACATGCTCGCCGCCCAGATGCGCCGCCATCAGCGCCCAGCCCAGCACCGGCACGATGATCAGGCCGCCGCCGACGCCCAGGAGGCCGGCCATGAAACCGGCGACGGCGCCGCAGGCCAGCAGCGCGGCCAGCAATTCATACGACAACATGGCCGCTCCTTTTTCCGATGCCAGTCCCCATCATGCCAAAGAATCCCCCCGCTCCGCACTTAAACGCGCGCCGTCCTCGCCGCGGCGGCGGAGCCAACGCCGGCGGATCGCCCGCCTGCACGGCTCAGCCCCATAACGGGCGGCCAGATACGCCAACAGCGACGAAGCGGCGACAACAGGCTGCCCAAAAGGCTGCCCTTGAGGCCATACGCCAGCATGGAGTGCAGCAGCAGCACGCAGCCGATGGCAATGCCGCGCAGGCAATCTATGCGCGGATTGCGCGGTTCGATGGAAGACATGGCGCGTCCCGGAATGGCAAGGCCAAAATATTACACAGGAATATCCGTGCGCCAAGCATCAGCGCGGCAGGCTCACGTCCAGCAAATCCATCAGATACGCCCACTCCTCGTCCGTCACCGGCGTGATCGACAGGCGGTTGCCGCGCTTCAGCACCGTCATGCCGTCCAGCGGCGGATGCTCGCGCAGCTCGGCCGGCGGCAGCAGCCGCGTCTTCCTGACGAAGCGCACGTCGACGCACTGCCAGCGCGGATTGGCGGCATCGGATTTCGGATCGTGGTAGGGGCTGGCCGGATCGAACTGGCTGGAGTCCGGATGCGCGGCGGAAGCCACTTCGGCGATGCCGGCGATGCCCGGCTCCGGGCAGGACGAGTGCCAGAACAGCAGCAAGTCGCCGGGGCGCATGTCGTCGCGCATGAAATTGCGCGCCTGGTAGTTCCGCACGCCGGTCCATTCGAAAAGCCGCCGCGGTTCCGCGGCCAGATGGTCTATCGAGGTCTCGTCCGGTTCGGACTTCATCAGCCAGTAGCGCATGGGCAATATCTGTTAATCGCTGAGTGGGTGGGGAAAGACTTGCTCAATCTTACCGGAAAGATTACTTCGTATGCTGGCGGTAACGGGACAGGCAGCTGTCCGGTATCACAGGAGCACGAAAATGAAACAATGGATTCTGGCCGTCGTCGCGGTCGGCAGCCTGGCAGGCTGCGTGGTGGCCCCGCCCTATGCCGGCGTCGCGCCGGGCCCGGTGGTGGTGCGGCCGGCGGTGGTGGTGCCGGTGACCCCGGTGTATTACTACGGCTACGGTCCGCGCCGCGGCTGGCGCTAAGAGCCTGTTCAAAATCTTTTTGCGGCATCGGCGGTTTTCTGCCGCGTTGTCGGACCGGGCCTTGGAATCACCGAGGCCGACGCCTGGCATCCGGACCGCTGGCGGTAGACGGGCGCTAACGGCCGGCCATCCACAGCCAGCCCATCGGCAGCGCCAGATTGGCCAGCGCGCTGAGCCAGTAAAAGGCCAGGAAGGGCTGCTTGCGGGTCTTGTGGCGGAAGGCGCGCTGGGCCAGCCAGGCGGCTGGCCAGCCGCCGGCCAGATGCAGCAACTGCAGTCTGGCTTCCGGAACGCGCCAGGCCCCGCGCAGCGCCGCGCGCTTGTCCAGCCAGTAGGCCAACAGCGTCGGCGCGGCCATCAAGGCATAGGGCAGCCACCACCACCAGGCCAGACGGCCCAGCAGACAAGCGATCAGCAGCGGCAGCAGCAACAGCAATATCATGCGTCCGGACTCCTCAGGGGCAGCCGCCTCAGGCCGGACTCGGTCAACAGCCAGTCCAGCCTCACGTCCCAAGCCTCGCGCGGCACCGCGTCCACCAGCTGGCAGTCGAAACCGACGCCGACCAGCAAAGGCTTGCCGCTCAGCGCATGCCGGCGACGGAAAGCCAGCGTGCTGTCATAGAAGCCGCCGCCCTGCCCCATCCGGAAGCCGTCGCCATCGATGCCCAGCAAGGGCACGAACAATACGTCCAGACGCTCGGCGCGCAGCCGGGCGCCGGCATACTCCAGGATGCGGTAGCGCGGATGCAGATACCAGCGGTCGCCGCCATCGAGTCCGGTGAACCACAGCCGGCGGCCGCGCCGCGGAATCTGCGGCAGGAATACGGCCGCGCCGCGCCATAGCGCCGCGTTCAGCAAATCGGACAGATCCAGTTCCGAGCCGGCCGCCAGATAGCCGCCGACGCGCTTGCCGCGCTTCAACAGCCGCGCGGCGTGACGCGCGACGGCGCGGGCGGCCGCGGCGCGATAGGCGGGCGGCAGCGCGATGCGGGCGCGGCGAAGCTGGCGTCTCAGCGCCGTCTTGTCGGTTGCGGGGGAGGATGCGGTCATGATGGAGGGGAACCCCCGCGAGTGCCGTTCGGGCTAAATTCGCTTGTACCCTGTTTCCAGGAGGGGCCGCCTGCCAGACACTTCGGGCGCATCCACAAGGGACGCGACTCGCCCGTATCTCACGCTGGCAGCCAAAAGCGAACGCATTGGTACAAAGGAATTGTGTGCCTTCGCGAACACCGCAGGGGGTAAACTAAGCTGTGCCTGCCGCCGTTAGAACAGCGGCTGTTGGCTCTGGCGGAGCGCCTCGTCGGCGGCTTCGCTCATGCCTCGTATTTTACGCTGAAACGCCGCCATCTCCAAGCCCTCTCCGACTTTGGTCTTCAAGAGATCGTGGGCGATGTTCAGCGCGGCCATGATGGCGATCTTGTCGGTATCCATCACCTTGCCGTTCTGCTGGATCGCGTTGACCTTGCCCTCCAGCAGCCGCACCGCCTCGCGCAGCGTCTCCTGCTCGTCGGCCGGCGTGCCTATGGTGAATTGACGGCCCAACAGCTCGATGTCGACCTGAACCACGTCGCTCATTGCTCATCCTCCGGCGGCGCCGGCAGGCGCGCGACCAGGGCCGCCACCCGGCTGCGGGTTTCGTTGACGCGGAAATTCAGCTCGGCGTTTTCCTTCAGCGCTTCGGACAGCGCCTCGGCGAAGCGGCCGTTCTGGGTTTCCAGCTCCCGGATGCGGACGATCAGCGCCGCGACGCGGGATTCGAGGTATTCCAGTTCATTGTCCATGGCGGCGAGGATAACGGGCGGCTACCTGGGCGTCAAACCCAGCCTCTGCCTCGCTGTGTCCAGCCGGGTACACAGCTGCTCGGCGCCGTCGGCCAAGCGCGGCCCGGGGATGCTGATGGCGTCGCCCGGCAGCGCCAGCAGCGCGCCGCCGGCCACCGCCGGCAGCTCGCGCCAGCGGCGCCACATCGCCAGCGTGGCATCGTCGCCGGCGACGATGGCCTGCGGCCGCGCCGCCGCCACGGCGGCGATCGACACCTGCGGCGCCGGCTGCGACAGGCCGGCGAACACATTGACGCCGCCGCACAACCGGATCAGAGAATCGATATAGCTGTTGGCGCTGACGGTGAAGATGGGAGCCTGGCTCAGCTGGAAGAACACCCGAACCGCCGGCTTGTCCCCGTAGCGCCGCCGCAACGCCGACAGCCGCTGGCGATAGGCCGCGGCGGCCCGCGCCGCCTCGGCGTCGGTGCCGGCCAGCTTGCCGAGCAGGACGATTTCCTTCGCGACGTCGTCCGGCTGCAGCGGATGGCTGACGAAGACCGGCACGCCCAGCCGCTTCAGCCGCTCCAGCTCGCGCGGCGTGCCGCCGTCCTGCCAGGCCACCACCAGGTCGGGTTTCTGCCGCAACACCGCCTCCAGGCTGAAGCCGGTGAAACCGCCGACGCGCGGCAACCGCTTCGCCGCCTCCGGATGGTCGCTGTAATCGACGGTGGCCACCACCTTGCCGCCGGCGCCGGCGGCGAACAGCAGCTCGGTCGCGTGCGGCACCAGGCTGACGATGCGCGCGGCCGGCTTGTCGAGCGCCACCGTCTGGCCGCTACCGTCCTCGACGCTGACGGCTGCGCGCGCCGTCGTCGCGGCCAGCAGCAGGCACAAGACCGCCGGCAGGCGCCTCATGCCGCCCCCTTCAGCGCCAGCGGCAGACCGCAGGCCACCAGCGTCACCCGCTCGCAGCGGGCCGCGAGCAGCTGATTGAGACGGCCCAGCTCGTCGACGAAGCGGCGGGTTTCGGCGTCGGCCGCCACCACGCCCCAGCCGACCTCGTTGCTGACCAGCAACACCTCGCCGGCCGCGCGCTCCAGCGCCGCCAGCAGCGCGTCGCGCTCGGCGGCGTAGCCGGCCTCGTCGAAGCCGGCCTCGCCGAAGAAGCGCATCAGCCACATGCCCAGGCAGTCTATCAACAGCAGGCCGCCGCCGGCGTCGCGCTCGGAGACGGCCGCCGCCAGGCTCCGCCCGGCCTCGGCCACGTCCCAGTGCGGCGGACGCTGCGCGCGGTGACGCTCGACCCGGCGCGCGAACTCGGCATCGCGCACTTCGGCGGTGGCCAGATAACACACCGGGCCGCGATGGCGGCCGGCCAGTTCCTCGGCATGGCGGCTCTTGCCGCTGCGGGCGCCGCCGGTGATCAGATGGACCATATCGCTCAGAACTTGTAGGTCACGGCGGCCTGGTAATTACGCCCGTTCGCCGGATACAGGGAATAGGCGGTCGGGCTGCTGTACCAGGTGCCGCCATAGCTCGCGTAATGCCGGTCAAACAGATTGTTGGCGCTCAGCGCCACCGTCACGTGCTTGCCGAAATCCTGGGTCAGCTTGGCGTCGACCACCGTATAGGCGGGCAGCTTGCTGCCGAAGCTGTTGCTCTGGTCATTGTCGAAGTACTGCTCCGACACGTATTGCGCCGACAACGCCAGTTTGCCGTCCTCGCGATAGCGCCAGCTGGCGGCGGCGTTGGCCATCAGCTTGGGCACCATCGGAATGGTCTTGCCAGCCAGTCCGGCGCCGGCGCGATAAGTCGCCTCGGTCCAGCTCAAATTGCCGTTCAGGGCCACCGTCGACGTCACGTTCAGCCCGCCTTCCAGCTCCACGCCCTGATGACGGGTGGCCGGCAGGTTGGCATTGGCGCCGTACAGGCCTGCGAACGGATTGTAGGCGATCTCGTTGCTCATATCGTTGCGGAACAAGGCCAGCTTGGCGTGCGCGCGCTCGCCCGCCCACTCCACGCCCACTTCCTTGTCATGCGACTGCTGCGGTTGCAGCGGCAATCCATTGGTATAGGTCACTTCGTCGGCATTGCCCAGACGGAAACTTTGACCTGCCCGGACATAGGCGCTCCAGCCGCCGCCGAAGGCCTGCTTCAGGCCCAGCGACCAGGCATGCAGACTGGTATCTATCGTCGACAGATTGGCGCCGCCGACGGTGGCGTTGACTTTGTCGTCCACCAATTGCTGGCGGCCGCCGGCCGACAGCGTGGCGCCCCGCCACAAGGCGAACTGGCCGTCGACGAAATAAGCGACGTGGCGTTGCGAGGTTTGTTCGTTGTTCAACGAGTTCAGCACGCTCATCGAACCGTCCAGCCAGTCGCCGCCGACACTCAACTTATGCTTGCCGATCGGCAGTTCGTAGCGCACGCTGGCCGTATTCTCATCCAGGCTGCGATGGTCCAGCGAGCAGCCGGAGCTGCCGACGAACTGGGTGCAGGAGTCGGCATCCTTGTGCCGGCGCGACAAATCGGCGTACAAGGTGCCCGCCCCCAGCTCCTGGCTCACGGAGACGCCGCCGCTGGTGGTATCGGTGGAGGCGTAGCTGTTGGGCGTCAACGTGCCGACCGGGTAGGTCGCCAGAGGATTGAGGCCGTTGACCGGGTCCATGATGATCGGTCCTGGCAGGCGCAGCCCCTGATTGGCGGTCTTGGCGAACAGCTTGATGTCGCCGCCGTCATGCTTGAAGGTCAGCGTGAAACCGGCGTTGTCGTTGCGCTCGGCATTGTTCTGCCGGTAATTGCCGGTCTTCATCGACTGAATGTAGCCATCCAGCGCGACAAACTGATTGGCCGCGTGCAGATTGGCGTCCAACTGACGCAAATCGTAGCTGCCGCCGATCAATGTGACGCTGCCGCTGGCGCCGCTGGCCGCGCCGGACTTGGTGATGATGTTGATCACGCCGCCGGTGGCCCCGCCGCCATAGGCGACGCCGCCGAGTCCGCGCACGACTTCGATGCGCTCTACGCTGGACAGCGCCACCGAGCCGAGATTCACCGCCGCCAGATCGTTGGTGTTCTGACGCACCCCGTCGACCAGAATCAAGGTGTTGCTGTTGCCGCTCATGCCGAAACCACGCAGATCGACCATGGCGCTGCTGGCCGAGCCGGAGCTGTTGAGCACATGCACGCCGGCATAGGCCGACAGCACGTCCTGCACCGTCGTCGCCGTGCTGTTGGCGATGTCGTCGGCGGTGATCACGCTGACATTGGCCGGCAGCGACGAGACTTTTTGCGGCACGCGGCTCGCCGTCACGATCACCGGGTCGCCGGCGAGTCGCGGCGCGTCGTCGGCATGGGCGGCGGCGCAGGCTGCGGCGATGGCCAGCGCGCAGGTTTGGGGCTTGAACATGAAACACACTCCAATGATTGGATTTCTCCCGCGGGCGGGCATCGTCGAAGTGCGAAGAGGATATGCATAAACGGGTCGCGGCGGCGCCGGATCGTCTGTCGGATCGCCTCCCCGCGATACTCCAGTGGTCCACCGGCTTCCGGCCGGGGCATGCAGGCCGGTCTCCGGGCTCGGCCTTGCCGGCGGCGCGCCTTCCCATCGTTGGACAGTGGCTGTTGCGCCGCCTGGGCGCATGCGCGCCAGGCCTTACCGTTGCGGGGGCAGCGCCGGCTTCTCACCGGCTTCCCGTTTCATCCTGGCGCGCTGGGAAGCGCGACTCGGACACCTGCTGATCTGCGGATTATAACCCGCCGGACTTTTGGCGGCACCGGCCAAGCAGTAATATGCTTAGAGTCCAGCCGGCGCCGCGCGCCGGTTTCCATTCATCTCCGGACCCTCGTCCCATCCCGCAGCAGGCCCAAACCATGAACAGCAGCAAGCCACTGGATCTTTCCGCCCGCAACGCCGCCCGCGCCCGCCAGGCCGTCCTGACCAAGCCGCCCGGCAGCCTGGGGCAGCTGGAGGAGCTGGCATGCCGCTTCGCCGCCTGGCAGGGCCGCGCCCAGCCGGAAGAGCTCCGCCCGGCCATCACCGTGTTCGCCGGCGACCACGGCGTCACCGCCGAAGGCGTGTCGGCGTTTCCGTCGGCGGTCACCACCGAGATGGTGCGCAATTTCGCGGCCGGCGGCGCCGCCATCTGCGTGCTGGCGCGCGCGCTGGACGCGCGGCTGGAGGTCGTCGACGTCGGCGTCGCCGGCGACGTCTCCGCGCTGCCCATCGTCCACGCCAAGGTGCGCGCCGGCAGCCAGAATCTGGCCCGCCAGGCGGCGATGAGCCCCGACGAGGCCGAGGCCGCGCTGGAAACCGGCCGCGCCGCCGCGCGCCGCGCGGTTGAGGCCGGGGCCAATCTGTTGATTGCCGGCGACATGGGCATAGGCAACACCACTGCGTCGGCGGCGCTGATCTGCCGCCTGAGCGGCGCGGCGCCGGAACAGGCGGTCGGCCGCGGCACCGGCGTCGACGACGCCGGCCTCGCCAACAAGCTGCGCGCGGTCAAGACCGCGCTGGCGCGGGTCGCCTGGGAAAACCTCAGCGGCCAGGACACGCTGGCCGAGCTGGGCGGCCTGGAAATCGCCGCAATGGCCGGCTTCTACCTGGAAGGCGCCCGCCTCGGCGTGCCGTCGCTGGTGGACGGCTTCATCGCCAGCGCCGCCGCGCTGTGCGCCCAGGCCATCGAGCCGTCGCTGCACGACTGGCTGCTGGCCAGCCACCGCTCGGCCGAGACCGGCCATGACCTGGCGCTGGCGGCGTTGCGGCTGCGGCCGCTGCTGGATCTGGGCATGCGGCTGGGCGAAGGCTCCGGCGCCGCCGTCTGCGTGCCGCTGCTGCGGCTGGCGGTGCAGTTGCACAACGGCATGGCGACCTTCGAAGAAGCCGGCATCAGCGGCAAGTCGGCATGAACCCCTATACCCTGACGCTGCTGCGGCACGGCGACATCGAACACGACGGTCGGCTGATCGGTCTGACCGACCTGCCGCTGACCGAACTGGGACACCAGCAGCTGGCCCGCAGCTGGCAGCGGATCAGCACGCTGGCGCCGGTCACCAGCATCGCCAGCTCGCCGCTGCAACGCTGCCGCGAGTTCGCGGTCAAGCAGGCGCTGTCCGGCTCGCTGACGCTGAAGGTGGACCCGCGTTTCGCCGAAATGGACTTCGGCCACTGGGACGGCCAGCCGCTGGCCGAACTCGAGCAGAGCCACCCCGGCTGGGGCGGCGAGCTGGCCGAGGGCCGGCTCAGCCCGCCCGGCGGCGAGAGCTTCGAACAGTTCCGCACCCGGGTGCTGGCTGGCCTGGCCGACTGGATGACCGAGGCGCGCGGCAGCCACCGGCTGCTGGTGACGCACGGCGGCGTGATCACGGTGCTGATGGCGGAACTGTTCGGCACCGAGTTCGCGGTGGCCAAGCTGATGACGGTGCAGCGCGGCGGCTTCGTCCAGCTGTCGATGCTGGAGGGCCATCCGCCCTATCTGCTGCGGCTGGAATCCTCATGCGCGGACTGATATTGGCGGTACAGTTCCTGACCCGGCTGCCTACCCCGCAGCTGGCCGACTTCCAGCCCGAATGGCTGGCGGCCAGCGCGCGCTGGTTTCCGGCCGTCGGCCTCATCGTCGGCGCGCTGCTGCTGGCGGCGCTGCGGCTGGGCGGCCTGGTCGATCCGTGGCTGGCGGCCCTGCTGGCGCTGCTGGTCTGGGTCGGCGTCACCGGAGGCCTGCACCTGGACGGCCTGGCCGACCTGGCCGACGCGCTGGGCGCGTCCCACCGCTCTCGAGAACGCTTCTTCGAGGTGCTGAAGGACCCGCACCTGGGCAGCTTCGGCGTGCTCTCGCTGATCCTGGCCGTCGCCTGCAAGCTGGTGCTGCTGATGCTGCTCGCGCGCCAGGGCGGTCCGGCCTGGGCCCTGCTGCTGGCGCCGGCCTGGGCTCGCGCCTTCGCGGTCGTCTGGTCGGCGACGCTGCCGGCGATCGCGCCGGGCAGCGGCGAGCGCTTCGCCTGGCGCCGCGACCGGACCGGCATCGCGCTGAACCTGGCCGCGCTGCTGGCGCTGTCCGCCTGGCTGGCTCCGGCGCTGCTGTTGGCGCCGCTGGCCGGCCTGGCCTGGTGGATTTTCTTGAAACGCCGCCTCGGCGGCATGACCGGCGACTGTCTCGGCGCCGGCGTCGAGCTGTGCGAGATCGCGATGCTGGGCCTGTTGTTGTGGCGGGCGCCGGCCTGGATTTTCTGAAGCGCGTCGATCGCCGAATGAAAGACGCCGCGCCCATGCAAGGGAGCGGCGTCTTTCCTTGGAGCCTGTTCAAGGTCTTTGAGCAGGCGAGATGGACGAATTGCAGGCTGGTATTGGGTAGCCGCTCGCAATGGCGGAAATCGCGGCGTCAAGGCACAAGCTACCCATTGCGCGCTCGCCTCGCAGACCAGCGGCCTCGCCACCAGCGCCAGCGCAGCCTGACGTCGTACCAGGCCGGCCTGAGGCCCAGCAGAAACAGCAGCAGCGCCAAGGGCAGCGTGAAGCCGAAGCCCAGGTGCTTGAAGCCCAGCGCGCCCACCACGCCGCCGACGAAGAAGGCCAGCAGGATCAGCGCGTAGACGCGGAATTTCTTGCCGTTGGCGCGCACCGCCGCCACCCGGGAATGGCGCTCGCGGTTGTAGTAGCTCATCTTGGCCAGCTCGATGCCGAGATCGGTGGCGATGCCGGTCATGTGCGTGCTGCGCAACAGGCCGCCGGACAGCTTGGTGACGATGGTGTTGTGCATGCCCATGATGAAGCACAGCAACATCACCGTCGGCGGCGTGAACAGGCCCTTGTGCAAGGACAAGCCGGCCCCCAGCAGGCCGAACACCAGCAGCAGCAGCGCCTCCTCCATCATCGACACGCCGTAGCCGCCGCGCAGCCGCTGCCGCCGCGCCCACAGGATCAGCCAGGTGCTGTGCATCGCGCCGCCGACGAAACAGCACAGCATCACCAGCAGCGACAGCGCCAGTCCGATCTCGCCGGCGATCCAGGCATCGGCCATGCCGGAAACCACGCCGGACACGTGCGAGGTGTAGCGGTGCACCGCCAGGAAGCCGCCGGCGTTGATCGCGCCGGCGATGAAGGCCATCGCCCAGCCCAGCTGGCGCAATACCCTGTCGTTGAAGCGGCCGCGGTCCAGCAGCCGGGTGATATGGGAGTGTCGGGTCATCGGAAGCCTGGCAAGCAAAACGGCGACCTGTCGTCGCCGTTGTCGATACTGCGCTGCGACATGCCCGCTTGGCAAGCCGCCGGATCAAGCTTCGCCGCCGCGCTCAGCAACCCTTCAGCGCGATGCCCGGCGTCAGCCGCTTCTGCAGCGCCTTCAGATGCTCGGCCTGCGCCGCGTCCAGGTCCTTGAAGGTCAGCGTGGTCGTCTTGGCCGGCTGATCCTTGGACTTGACCACCGCCTTGTCGTAGCCGGCCGCCTTCAGCCGCGCCACCAGCGTCTTGGCGGCGTCCTCCTTGCCGAACAGGCCCAGCGACAGATTGCCCTTGAACTCGTCGTTGCTGACGATGTAGTTGTCGAAGCCCTTGTCCTTCAATTCGGCAGACAAGGTCTTGGTCTCGGCCTGGGTGGCCAACGGCGGATAGTAGACCCACAGGCGGCCGGACCCCTTGCTCTCCTGCTTGCTGTCCTCCGAAATCTGGGCCGTCTTCAGCTTCAGCGCCGGCACTCCGCCCTTGACCCTCGCCAGCAGGCTGTCGTTCAAGCCGCCCCAGCGGTAACAGGCCAGCTTGGCCGGCTCGGCTGCTGCCGGCTTGTCCTGCGGCGCCGGCTTGGCCTTGGCGGACGGCTTCGACGCCTCGGCCTTGGCCGCCGGCTTGGCCGGAAGCTGGGCCTTGGGGGCGCTGGCGACGATCTTCGCCGCCGGCGCGGAAGCGGCCGGCTTGGCGGCGGGCGCGCTGGCCTGCGCCTTAGGCGCGGACGCCTGCGGCGCCGACGCGTCAGGCGTCCAGCTGGCCGGCAGCAGCTTCACCTGCCCCGGACTGACTTCCTGGGCGTGCACGTCCAGCGGCGGTCGCTGCTTCAGCGAGCCGTACATCGCCACCACCAGATTCAGCACGATCACCAGCGCCACAAACCACTTCATCACGCGTTCGCCACCTTCAGTAGACCCATCAGGACCAGATTATCCACGATCTGCAACGGCGCCGCGAGCCAAGGCGCGATGCGGGCGGCGTCGCCGCCGGTCAGGATCACCGTGGCCGGCGCCCGGCCGGTACGGTCGGCCAGGCGCCGCCGCTGCCCTTCTATCGCCCCGGTCAGCGCCGCCATCGCGCCGCTGGCCAGCGCGTCCTGCGTGCCCTGCGGGAAATCGGCGATGGCGCCGGCCTGCCGGTCCAGATTGGCGGTGCCCTGCGCCAGGCTTTGCAGCATCAGGCCGTGGCCGGGCAGGATCAAACCGCCCAGATAGTCGCCTTCGGCGGTCAGCGTCTCCACCGTCAGCGCGGTGCCGGCGCAGGCGACGATGACGTCGTCGCGGCAGATCTCGCGCGCGGCCAGCACCGCCAGCCAGCGGTCGGCGCCTTGCTCGGCGGTGTTGCGATAATGGTTACACACGTCGCCGAAACGGCTCTCGGCATAGACCCGGTGCAAGGGGCACGGCGCGGCCGCGGTCAGGGCGTCGACCACTTCGCGCCTCGCCACCGACGACAACCAGGCGCCCTCGAGCGGCAACTCGCGCCAGACCTCGGCCAGACCGGCCAGCTCGTGATGTTCGGCGGCGCCGCGCGACACGCAGTCGGCGCCCTGGTATACCGCCCATTTGACCCGGCTGTTGCCGGCGTCTATCAGCAATTTCATTCGCGCGTCCTGCATCCAGCAGAAAACGGTCGATGCCGGAAAAAGATCATGAATAGGCTCTCAGGCTGACTTCGCCGACATGAAAGGTACGCATGCCGGCCGCCGTCTCCACCTGCAGCGCGCCGTTATCGGCCACGCCGCAGGCGACGCCGTCCACCGGCTCTCCATGCGAGAAACTGAGCCGCACCGGCGAGCGGCGATGAGCGGCCAGCTGCCACCATTCGTCGCGCAGCGGCGTGAAGCCGTCGCGGTCGAACGCCGCCAGCGCCGGCTCCAGCTCGTTCAACAACGCCGCCAGCACCCGGTTGCGGTCCGGCGCGACGCCGGCCTGTTCCAGCGTGGCCACCGGCTGGTCGACGTCGCCCGGATCGGTGACGTTGAGGCCTATGCCTATCACCACCGTCGCCGGACCCAGCGCGTCGCCGGACAGCTCGATCAGGATGCCGGCCAATTTGCGCCGATCCAGCAGCACATCGTTCGGCCACTTCAGCTCCACCGGCGCACCCAGGCCGCGCAAGGCGCGCGCCAGCGCCACGCCGACCGCCAGCGACAGGCCGGCCAGCTCGGCCACGCCGCGCTCGAAGCGCCACAGCAGCGAGAAGGTCAGGCCCGATCCCAGCCGAGCCTGCCAGCGACGGCCCAGCCGGCCCCGGCCGGCGGTCTGCTGCTCGCAGGCCAGCACCAGGCCGTGCAGGCCGCCGTTGCCGGCGCGCGCCATCAGCTGGCTGTTGGTGGAGTCGGTGCGTTCGGCCACCGCCAGCGTGAAAGTCTCGGCCGCCTCGGTAGACAAGCCGGCGCGGACCGCGGCGACGTCGAGCCAGCCGTATGGGCGCGCCAGCCGGTAGCCCTGGCCGCGCACGCTGAACACCTCGAGCCCGAACTCCGCCTCGATCGCGTGCACCGCCTGCCACACCAGCGTGCGCGAACAGCCCAATGCCCTGGCGATGTCCTCTCCGGAATGGAAGCGGCCGTCGGACAGGTGGTGCAGCACCGCGAACGCGTGCTCGCTCACACCTTGCTCTCGGCCGCGCGGATCTTCTGCAGCGTCTTGGTCGTCGAAGTGTCGAACAGGAACGGAATCGAATGCACCTGACCGCCGCGCGCCAGCGTTTCCGCGCTGCCGACGATCTTGTCCACGGTCCAGTCCCCGCCCTTGACCAGCACATCGGGCTGGATCTGCGCGATCAGCTCGGCCGGCGTGTCGGCGTCGAACCAGGTGACCAGGCTGACGCACTCCAGCGCCGCCAGCACAGCCGCGCGGTTCATTTCATTATTGATCGGCCGGTCGTCGCCCTTGCCCTGGCGCTTGACCGACGCGTCGGTATTGAGGCCCAGCACCAGGCTGGCGCCGAGTGCGCGCGCCTGGGCCAGATAGGTGACGTGGCCGCGGTGCAGGATGTCGAAACAGCCATTGGTGAACACCAGAGGCCGCGGCAGGGCCGCCAGGCGCTCGGCCAGCCGCTCGGGCGGGCAAATCTTGTCTTCAAACGACGGCGACGGATAGGTCATGCTTTTCCTTGCGCAGAAACCGGCGCGAACCGCGGCAGCGATGGCGGCCGCGCGGCGCGATCAAACGGGATGAGTCGCGAAGCATACCACCGTCACCGGCGCCTGCCCAAGCCCGGCAGCTCACGGACAGCTGAGCGCCGCGCCGGCCAAGGTATAGCCGGTGCTGGCGGCCGCCTGGGCATAGCCGGTGGTCTGCAGATTGAACGACAGCGCATAATTGGCGCCGCGATTGTCGCAGATGCGGAAATCTCCGGTCTGCGCGGCGGCGACATACGGCGGCCGCGGATTGAAGCTGATGCTGGCTATCGTGCCGCTGGCGCTGCCGGTGGCCAGACTGCCTATCGTCGGCGCGCCGGTGTACGACAACGGCTGCTGCGCCAGCACCGTCGACGACGATCCCTGCGTCTCGATGATGATCCAGCCGGCGCTCCAGCTGTTGCCGCAACTGCCGCCGGATGCCGAGCTGTACGGACAGACGGTGACCACGCTGTCGTCGTTGACCGCGGTGCCGCGCGCCTGGCCCAGCGCGCTGATCATATTGTCGCGGACGGCGTTCAGCCTCTCGTTCTGGACAAAGGTCTGCCAGGCCGGCAGGCCGACGGTGAGCATGAGGGCCAGCACCACGATGGTGACCATCATCTCGATCAGCGTAAACCCCCCGGCCGGCCGTCTCATTCGCATCGCCCTCAGTGCGGCCAGCAGGTATTGCTGGTATCGGCGCCCTGCGCGTTGGCGGAGGTCTTGGCGCCGCTATTGCTGACGTTGAAGCTGCTGCAGGTGGTATCGTTGGCCTGCAGGCCTGTCGTCACCGGCGTCGCGGTCAGCACATAGCCGCTGGCGGTGGTCGCCGAGCCTATCTGCACCTGGTAGTAGCCGTTGGGCGAGGTCGTCGTCACGGAGCAGGCCGAATTGTTGTAGGCGAAGTACTGCGCGTAGCACTGCTCCATCTGCGCCTGCGCCGCCGTCAGCGCCTGCCAGGCGTCGCTGCGGCGCGATCGCTGCACATAGTTGGAATACACCGGATAGGCGATCGACGCCAGGATGGCGACTATCGCCAGCGTGATCATCAACTCCACCAGGCTCATGCCCCGCATGTCGATTCCCTCCTTGTTTGACGCCTACTGTATCTGCCACCAGCCGCTCCAGGAATAGAATTGTTGCGACGGACTGCTGCTGGTGCAGCTAAGCTGGCCGTTGGCGCAATTGCCGTTGCTCGAATTATTGCCGCCGCCGACCAGGATGCTGGCGCTGTAGCCGCCCTGGTTGGAGGTGACGAAGGCCGGCGTCGACGCGAAAAAGCTGCCCAGCTGCACGCCGGACACCGGCAACTGGTTGTACACATCCCGGCTGTTGACGATGCCGTCGCCGTTGGCGTCGAGGAAGGGCTGCGACGGCGGCGCGCCCGAGACGTAGCTGGACGACATCAGGAAGGACGTCCCCCCCGATGTGCACGGCGTCGACGATGGCGTGAATGTCGTGTACACCACATTGCCGGCGAACAGCTGCGGATCGGTCAGCACCCGCGCGCCGCTGCCGGCGAAACCCAGCGTGTAATACCAGCCGTACAGCGTCGGGCAGGTGCTGCCGACGACGCAGCTGAGCGGCGGATTCGGACTCTGCCAGTTATAGGTGGTGGAAGTGACCGTGGTCGACGAGAAGCCCGACTGCGACGTCGTCACCGCGGTCTCGGTCTGCGCCAGCAGATTGGACGGCGTCAGGCCGCTGACGACCATATTGTCGTAAACGCCGTAAAAGGCCTGGGTGTTGGTATTGGTCAGATCGGACTGCGTCAGCAGCTGGCCTGTGCCGAAGAACACCATCATCCCCTTCTGCTTCGGGAAGTTCGGGTTCAGCGTCACCGCCGGGGCCGAGGTGATCGGCTGGCGGTTGCCGCTGCTGTCGGTGGCAGAGAACAGCAGCCGCGCCGACCAGTTGGCCGGATTGGCGTTGCTGATGTTGATCACCCACATATTGCCCTGCAGATCGCCGGCGTAGACGGTGTCGACGGCCGCGCTGGCATTGCCGCTGCTATTGATCGCCACCACGCCGGACAGGCCCTGCGGCGCGCTGCTGCTGCAGGCGCTGGCCACCACGCCGCACAAGTCGATCTTGGCCAGCGTGGCGCCGGTCTGCGGGTTCACCGCGTAGAAGATCGCGTGATTGAGGCTGCTGGCGTAGCCGTTGCCGAAGAAGACCGCGAAGCCGGGCGAGGCGTTGATGCGGGCGATGGTCGGCCGGCCGTAGCTGTAGCCCATGCCGCTGTCGCTGAATTCCCACAGCACGGAATTGGCCACCGCGCTTTCGGTGGTCAGGCTGGACGGTGTGGTGACGTCCAGTCCGTAAACGGTCTGGCCGCCGCCGCCGAGTCCGCCGGTGACGATGGTGTGCCAGCTATTGTCGCTGAACATCACATCGCCGGCCTGCGGCGTGCCGTCGACGAAATACATGTGGTTGTTGTTGTAGGTCGTCGCGGTCAATTGATACAGATTGGCGAAGACGCCGTTGGGCACGAAGGCGAACAGCTCGTTGCCGTTGTTGGCGTTGAACGCGTGCAGCATGCCGTCGTTGGCGCCGGTGTACAGGATGGGCGTGCGGCTGGCGTTGTTGTTGATGAAGGTCTGGTAACTGCTGTCCACATACGGTCCGTTGGGCTTGGCGACGTAGACCGGCGAGCTGTCTATGATGTCGCCGAGCAGATGGCTGCGGTTGCGGAACCCGCCGCCGTTCTGCACCTCCTGCGATTTGTCGCCGCGCAGATAATTCAGCCGCAGGCTGCCCTTCAGGTCGGTCGGCTGCAACTGGCCCTGCTGCACGCTGTTGATGCCGCTGGCCGTCACCGAGGCCGGCCATTCGAACGGCACGCCCTTCTTGTTGACGCCATCCCAGGTGGCGATCAGCCTGCTGTTCTGCCAGGCGCTGTTGCTGGAGAAGGCGTCCACCTGGGTCTGGGCCTGCCACAAGGCGCTGGTACCGACGTTAAGCGAACCGCTGGAGCCCAGCGAATAGGCCGACAGATTGCCGGTCCAGTCGCTGTAAGGCGTGTCGCTGGGATTGAAGCTGGCCAGGAAGGCCCGCGAGCCGGTGCTGAGCGTGGCGCTGTTCAGCGCCACCGAGGCCTGGTCGTAGCTGCCCTTCTGGATCTGCACCAGGATGGCGCTGAGCGCGGTGCTGAATGCGGCCGCGTCCACCGCCGGATAATAGCTGCCGGTGCCGCCGGCCACCGCCATCGCCGTCAGCGCCTGGGCGGCGGTCGGATTCTCCGCCGGCGCCACCCCGGCGCCCAGGCCGATCACATAGGTCTTGATACCGCTGCTGGACAGCGTCTGGATCTGCGTGATCGTATCCAGCAAGGCCTGGCTGTTCGTGCCGCTGGTCTTCAAGGAGCCATCGGCGTTGAAGCTGGCGGTGACGCCGTAGCCGGCGGCGGCCGCGGAGCCGACCGGCGGCCACAGATTGCCACTCTTGTCCTGCGTCGGCAGACCGTCGGTGACCAGCACCACGTATTTCTGCGACGTGCAGCCGCTGCTGGACGAACTGCTGGTGAACGAGGTCTGCGCCGTCTTCAGCAGCGCATAGATCGGCGACTGTCCGGCCGCCGACTTGATCTCCGTCGTGCTGGCGGAATTGGTTTCCGGCAACAGGTAAGGCGAGAAGGTATTGTAAGCGGTGGTGATCGTCGCGCTGGACGGCGCCGAGCCGAGGCTGGTCATCGCCACATTGGTCCTGGCCGCGCTGTACGATTGTGATCCGCTGTAGCCCCAGCCGCGCTGCACATACATCACCCCCGGCGAGTACGGCACATAGCCGGCATTGGTCGGCGAGGTCGCCCAGTAGCCGAACAAGCTGCCCGGCGCCACCGCGCTGTACGACACGCTGACCGAGCCGTTCTTGTAATTGTTCAGCGTATAGTAGGTGTACGGGTTCGACGGGCTGACGATGCCGTAGGTCAGGAATATCGGCGACTGGCTGGAGGTGCTGTACAGCACGTCGTTGATGCTGGCGTCGTCACTGGTGGCCGCCACCGTCATGTACGGCGCCTGGCTCATCGTGATGCCGCTGATCCCCATGCCCAGCGCCATCGCCGCGCAGTTGGTCTTGATCGTCGAAAACAAGGTGCCCAGCGACAGATAGTTGTAGCAGGGGTTGATCACGCTGTCGACGTAGCTGTTGGCGAACGGCGCGGCGGTGAAACCGAAGCCGAGCGACGGCGACATGTAGTAGACCCAGGTGGTATTCAGCGTGGTATTGCTGATCTGATAGGACAGCAAGGCGAAATCGGTGGTCGCCAGATAGGTGTTCAGAATGGACAGAATCCCCGCCTTGGCGACGTTCAGACGGGACGGACTGTTGTCGCCCAGCCTGCCAAGGGACACGGTGGACGTGTACGGCTGCGAGCTGCCGGCCGCGCCGCCGCTGATCGGCGGCGTGAAGCTGGACGGCACCGGGTAGTTGATCGGCGACGAAGATCCGGTCAGTCCCGATACCGCGCCGGAGCCGGTCATCAAGGCGCCGCCGCGACCGGTGTAGGTGGTGGAGAAGCCATTGCTGCAATTGGCATTGCTGTTGCCGGTGCCGTTGCAATAGGTGATGGTGCTGCCGTCCATGGACTGGGAATTGGTCACCGCGATCACCACCTGCGGCCGCGCCGGCGTGGTGATGGTCAGCGGCACCTGCGAAATCGCCAGCGTGGCGGTGGAGCCGGCGCCGCGCACCCAGAAGGCCGCCAATGCCAGGCCGGCCAGCAGCGCAATGCCACCGACGATGCGCATCAAGCTTGTCTGCTTCACCATATCCGCCTCACTGCGTGAAAATCGCCTGCACCACCACCGGGTTGGCACCGGTGGAAGTCACGACCCGGGCCGTCACGCGATAATTGTTGCCGCCGGCCACCTGGCCGTAGATGCCGCGATTGCCGCAGCTGGCGCCGGCGCGGCAGGCGGCCGGCATGCTCTCCACCACATAGCTGCTGGTGATGCTGGAGCTGGGCGGCGTGCCGGTGTAGCCGGGAATCGATTTGGTGGTATCGGTCCAGAACGACGAAGTGTTCAGATTCTGCTGCCAGATCGGCAGGCTGCTGGCATTGAACTGGTAGTAGCCGTTGCTGCCGGACGTGGTATAGGTCTGGTTGGCGAACGTGCCCTGCAGCATCGCCGAATACGCCTGCCGCAGCGTGCCCTCCGCCAGTAGGAGATTGTTCTGGTACTGCACATTATTGCTGGCCAGATGCAGCTGGGTCAGCGACTGCGTGCTGCCGGCAAGGCCCAGTATCATCACGACCAGCATGAAGATCAGCGCGACGATCAACACGATGCCGCGTTGCGGCGCGCGGCGCGACCTGGACGAGAGCTTCGGTTTCATAAGCCGGCATTCCTCAATGAGACGGTCATCGTATAGACATGCCGCAAGCGGGCGTCGCACGGCACATTGACGGTGGCGCCCAGCACGGTCCACGTCGTCTGGTTGACGCAGCCGCTGCGTCCGCTCGGCGTGGTCGGCGCCGAGCCTTTCGGCCCTTCCAGCAGCACCCCCAGACGCAGGCTGTTGACCTGAGTCCAGTTGCTCACCTGGTTGGCCGTCAGATACTGGGTGGTGACGCCCGGCGTACTGCCTATGCCGTACCACACCTGCAAGGCGTCGACGCCGGGCACGATGGGCGTCGTCTGCCAGCTGGCGGTCGTGCCGTCGTAGACCGCCTGGTACAGCGCGCTTTGCGTACCCGAGGCCTGGCCGACGAAATAGGCGGTCTGCGACAACGGCGACGCCACCGAGCCGACCGGATAATCGCTGTCCAGCGCCTGGGAAAGATTGATCACGTTGCCGCCGCTGGCGGTGCTTACGCTGCTGACCTTCATGATCGACGAATGGCCGCAGTTCGATACCGTCAACAGATTGTTCGCCGCCACGCCGGACGCCGACTGCGTCTTCAGCGCGGTGGCGCCGGCCGACGCGTAGACATTGACCCACAGCGGCACCGTGCCATTGGTCTGCCCGCTGAAGACCAACACATCGCTACCCTTGGCCACCTTGCCCTGCAGACTGGAATCCAGCGTCGGAACCCAGTCGGTCAAGGTGCTGTCGTTGCTGCCGTTCAGCGTCGAAAGCGTCAGCGTCGACGAGGCCAGCACCGCGTCGTAGCCGGTCACCGGCGAACTGAAATTGGCCAGCAGGCCGGTGGCGCTGACCAGGGCGTTGGAACTCGTGGAGCCGGAGCAGCCGAAGAAACCGGAACCGCGGGCCGTCTGTCCGATCAGGCTGGAGACCGTGGCGCCGGCGTTCTGCAGCTGTCCCTGACCGGAGTTGGTCGAATAGTCCTTGCGCCCCGCCACCATCACGCTGACCAACGAAGTCAGCAGCAGCAAGCCGATGGTGATGGCCACCATCAGCTCCACCAAGGAAAAACCGGTCTGCTCGCGCGACTTCACATGATGGTCCTCACGATTTGGGTCTGCACCGTACCGCCGCTGGCCGCGTTGCCGTCGCTCCACCACACTTGAACCACGCGCTCGGTGCTGGCCCCGCCGGTCGGCGAATAGATGCTGCCGGTGCCGCCAGGCAGATTGTTCTGCAGATCGCTCAGCCACTGATATTTGTCGTAGCCGGCCATCGCCGACGCGGTACAGGCGCTGGACATGCAATTACTCTGGAATGTCGACGGGCTGACGCCGGAGGCCACGTCGTAGGAACCGGCGCTGACCTGGGCCGGATTGGCCCGCATCCGGTCCACCATGTCGTAGGCGTACTGGTTCGCCATCTGGCGCATATAGCTGGAACCGCTGGCGCGTTCGGCGTTCAGCATCACCGCGATCGCGGCCAGCACGCCCATCGCCAGCACCAGCAGCGAGATCAGGATCTCCAGCATGGTAAAGCCGCGCGCCCCGCGCTTCCCGTCCATTTTCCCGGCCTCCCAAATGTTATGAGAATGGCTGTCAGCCATTACGGTCAGCATAGGAGATGGTCGGTCCCCCACGATGGAACAGCCGACGGAAGTAGCGTAAGCGACGACAGACGGCCGGAGCGACGCAAAAAGCCCCGCCGGATACCCGGCGGGGCTTGTGTTTGGGGGCGCGGCGCGGCCCACCAATGCACAAAGCCCAGCTCGTCTGAGCTGGGCTTCGTTATCGGGCGTCTGGCGGTGTCCTACTTTCACATGGCGAATGCCACACTATCATCGGCGCTAAGGCGTTTCACGGTCCTGTTCGGGATGGGAAGGCGTGGGACCACCTCGCTATGGCCACCAGACATAAACTGGTACAAACTCAAGAAGCCTGAATCAAAGCATCGCCCTGATTCTCGAATATTCGGTATCTGATTGTGTCGCACACACACTCCATCTCGCGCCTTGGCTGCTGAACGAATCACAGATTCGCACGCTATCCCAAGCCACTCAAATGATAGGATCAAGCCTCACGAGCAATTAGTATCGGTTAGCTTCACGCCTCACAGCGCTTCCACACCCGACCTATCAACGTCCTGGTCTCGAACGACTCTTCAGGGAGGTCAAGCCTCCAGGGAAGTCTCATCTTCAGGCAAGTTTCCCGCTTAGATGCTTTCAGCGGTTATCTCTTCCGAACTTAGCTACCCGGCGATGCCACTGGCGTGACAACCGGTACACCAGAGGTTCGTCCACTCCGGTCCTCTCGTACTAGGAGCAGCCCCCGTCAAACTTCCAACGCCCACTGCAGATAGGGACCAAACTGTCTCACGACGTTTTGAACCCAGCTCACGTACCACTTTAAATGGCGAACAGCCATACCCTTGGGACCGGCTACAGCCCCAGGATGTGATGAGCCGACATCGAGGTGCCAAACACCGCCGTCGATGTGAACTCTTGGGCGGTATCAGCCTGTTATCCCCGGAGTACCTTTTATCCGTTGAGCGATGGCCCTTCCATTCAGAACCACCGGATCACTATGTCCTGCTTTCGCACCTGCTCGACTTGTCGGTCTCGCAGTTAAGCTACCTTTTGCCATTGCACTATCAGCACGATTTCCGACCGTACCTAGGTAACCTTCGAACTCCTCCGTTACACTTTGGGAGGAGACCGCCCCAGTCAAACTGCCTACCATGCACTGTCCCCAATCCGGATCACGGACCAAGGTTAGAACCTCAAACACACCAGGGTGGTATTTCAAGGTCGGCTCCACTGAAACTAGCGTCTCAGCTTCAAAGCCTCCCACCTATCCTACACAAGTCTGTTCAAAGTCCAATGCAAAGCTACAGTAAAGGTTCACGGGGTCTTTCCGTCTAGCAGCGGGGAGATTGCATCTTCACAAACACTTCAACTTCGCTGAGTCTCAGGAGGAGACAGTGTGGCCATCGTTACGCCATTCGTGCGGGTCGGAACTTACCCGACAAGGAATTTCGCTACCTTAGGACCGTTATAGTTACGGCCGCCGTTTACCGGGGCTTCGATCAAGAGCTTGCACCCCATCACTTAACCTTCCGGCACCGGGCAGGCGTCACACCGTATACGTCCACTTTCGTGTTGGCACAGTGCTGTGTTTTTGTTAAACAGTCGCAGCCACCGATTCTCTGCGACCTGTCAAAGCTTCGTGAGTAAATCACTACACCTCAACAGGCATACCTTCTCCCGAAGTTACGGTATCAATTTGCCGAGTTCCTTCTCCTGAGTTCTCTCAAGCGCCTTAGAATTCTCATCCTGCCCACCTGTGTCGGTTTGCGGTACGGTTCTTATGTAGCTGAAGCTTAGTGGCTTTTCCTGGAAGCGTGGTATCAGTCACTTCAGGTCCGTAGACCCTCGTTATCACGTCTCGGCCTTAAGGAGAGGCGGATTTGCCTACCTCTCCAGCCTACCGGCTTGAACAGACACTTCCAACCGTCTGCTGACCTAACCTTCTCCGTCCCCACATCGCACTACATAAAAGTACGGGAATTTTAACCCGTTTCCCATCGACTACGCTTTTCAGCCTCGCCTTAGGGGCCGACTCACCCTACGCCGATGAACGTTGCGTAGGAAACCTTGGGCTTTCGGCGAGCGGGCTTTTCACCCGCTTTATCGCTACTCATGTCAGCATTCGCACTTCTGATATCTCCAGCATCCCTTACGAGACACCTTCACAGACCTACAGAACGCTCCCCTACCACGCACAGTAAACTGTGCATCCGCAGCTTCGGTTATCAGTTTGAGCCCCGTTACATCTTCCGCGCAGGACGACTCGACCAGTGAGCTATTACGCTTTCTTTAAATGATGGCTGCTTCTAAGCCAACATCCTGGCTGTCTAGGCCTTCCCACTTCGTTTACCACTTAACTGATCATTTGGGACCTTAGCTGGCGGTCTGGGTTGTTTCCCTCTTGACGATGGACGTTAGCACCCACCGTCTGTCTCCCATGCTCGCACTTTCCGGTATTCAGAGTTTGCCATGGTTTGGTAAATCGCAATGACCCCCTAGCCATAACAGTGCTTTACCCCCGGAAGTGATACATGAGGCACTACCTAAATAGTTTTCGGGGAGAACCAGCTATCTCCGAGTTTGTTTAGCCTTTCACCCCTATCCACAGCTCATCCCCTAGTTTTGCAACACTAGTGGGTTCGGACCTCCAGTGCGTGTTACCGCACCTTCATCCTGGCCATGGATAGATCACTCGGTTTCGGGTCTACGCCCAGCAACTCAATCGCCCTATTCGGACTCGGTTTCCCTACGCCTCCCCTATTCGGTTAAGCTCGCTACTGAACGTAAGTCGCTGACCCATTATACAAAAGGTACGCAGTCACGGAACAAGTCCGCTCCCACTGTTTGTATGCATCCGGTTTCAGGTTCTATTTCACTCCCCTCCCGGGGTTCTTTTCGCCTTTCCCTCACGGTACTGGTTCACTATCGGTCGATCACGAGTATTTAGCCTTGGAGGATGGTCCCCCCATCTTCAGACAGGATTTCGCGTGTCCCGCCCTACTTCTCGTATGCCTAGTTCTTGCGATGCGTTTTCGTGTACGGGGCTATCACCCACTACGGCTGGACTTTCCATTCCATTCCACTAACGCAACTCATAACACATACAGGCTGTTCCGCGTTCGCTCGCCACTACTTACGGAATCTCGGTTGATTTCTATTCCTCGAGTTACTTAGATGTTTCAGTTCACTCGGTTCGCCTCCACTGACCTATGGATTCAGTCAGGGATCTCCTTGCGGAGGGGTTTCCCCATTCGGACATCGCGGGATCAAAGCTCTATTGCCAGCTCCCCCGCGCTTTTCGCAGGCTTACACGTCCTTCATCGCCTGTGATCGCCAAGGCATCCACCAGATGCACTTAGTCGCTTGACCCTATCATTTCAGTAACCTAGATCACCAAAACGACAGAGAGTGTTTGTGCGACGACTGCACCGCCCCTTTTGATATGGCGACGCAGCCTTAGATACAATCAAATACCCAAGATGACGATTTGTCTGCGTAAAGAGTTAACTCTACGTTTTCATCTCGCCGTCTTATATATTCGGCTTCTTCAGTTTGTTAAAGATCGGGCGTATTGCTGAGCAGCTTTCGCTGCACGCTAACAACGCAAACAGAATCAAACTTCTCAATTCGATTTTGTTTGCGGCGTATGGTGGAGGATGACGGGATCGAACCGACGACCCCCTGCTTGCAAAGCAGGTGCTCTCCCAACTGAGCTAATCCCCCTCTTTTTGTCCCATGCTGCGTTGCTCCGTCGCTCGTGTACATCTGTACACGTCGCGCCCTCGCGCCTTGCCTGGCACAAAAATGGCTTTCTGTAGTGCTCATCAGAACACCCAGAGTGTAACTGGTGGGTCTGGTAGGACTCGAACCTACGACCCCTGCGTTATCAACACAGTGCTCTAACCAGCTGAGCTACAAACCCAGTTGACTTATGAAGTCGTGGCATCCACAACTTCATTTTGATCAAAACCAAGCGAATCAAGGCGGAAGGCGACGACGTGTACATCCAGTACACGAGGAGCTTTCCAACGCAGAGTCGCGCCGGTTTTCATCAAAATGCCCTTAACTTGAATAACCGATAGGCTGTAAGTACTTGGCAATCGCCATTCTCTAGAAAGGAGGTGATCCAGCCGCAGGTTCCCCTACGGCTACCTTGTTACGACTTCACCCCAGTCATGAATCCCACCGTGGTAAGCGGCCTCCTTGCGGTTAGCCTACCCACTTCTGGTGAAACTCACTCCCATGGTGTGACGGGCGGTGTGTACAAGACCCGGGAACGTATTCACCGCAGCATGCTGATCTGCGATTACTAGCGATTCCGACTTCACGCACTCGAGTTGCAGAGTGCGATCCGGACTACGATCGGTTTTCTGAGATTAGCTCCACCTCGCGGCTTGGCAACCCTCTGTACCGACCATTGTATGACGTGTGAAGCCCTGCTCATAAGGGCCATGAGGACTTGACGTCATCCCCACCTTCCTCCGGTTTGTCACCGGCAGTCTCATTAGAGTGCCCAACCAAATGATGGCAACTAATGACAAGGGTTGCGCTCGTTGCGGGACTTAACCCAACATCTCACGACACGAGCTGACGACAGCCATGCAGCACCTGTGTTACGGCTCCCTTTCGGGCACCAAGCCATCTCTGGCAAGTTCCGTACATGTCAAGAGCAGGTAAGGTTTTTCGCGTTGCATCGAATTAATCCACATCATCCACCGCTTGTGCGGGTCCCCGTCAATTCCTTTGAGTTTTAACCTTGCGGCCGTACTCCCCAGGCGGTCAATTTCACGCGTTAGCTACGCTACCAAGGATTCAAACCCCCAACAGCTAATTGACATCGTTTAGGGCGTGGACTACCAGGGTATCTAATCCTGTTTGCTCCCCACGCTTTCGTGCATGAGCGTCAGTGTCATCCCAGGGGGCTGCCTTCGCCATCGGTATTCCTCCACATCTCTACGCATTTCACTGCTACACGTGGAATTCTACCCCCCTCTGACGCACTCTAGTCGTGCAGTCTCCAATGCCGTTCCCAGGTTGAGCCCGGGGCTTTCACATCAGACTTGCACAACCGCCTGCGCACGCTTTACGCCCAGTAATTCCGATTAACGCTCGCACCCTACGTATTACCGCGGCTGCTGGCACGTAGTTAGCCGGTGCTTATTCTTCAGGTACTGTCATCCCCCAAGGGTATTAACCCTGGGGATTTCCTCCCTGACAAAAGTCCTTTACAACCCGAAGGCCTTCTTCAGACACGCGGCATGGCTGGATCAGGCTTGCGCCCATTGTCCAAAATTCCCCACTGCTGCCTCCCGTAGGAGTCTGGGCCGTGTCTCAGTCCCAGTGTGGCGGATCATCCTCTCAGACCCGCTACTGATCGTCGCCTTGGTGAGCCTTTACCTCCCCAACTAGCTAATCAGACATCGGCTGCTCGTATAACGTGAGGCCTTACGGTCCCCCACTTTCCCCCTCAGGGCGTATGCGGTATTAATCCGGCTTTCGCCGAGCTATCCCCCATTACACGGTACATTCCGATGCATTACTCACCCGTTCGCCACTCGTCAGCGGTGCAAGCACCCTGTTACCGTTCGACTTGCATGTGTAAAGCATGCCGCCAGCGTTCAATCTGAGCCAGGATCAAACTCTTCAGTTCAATCTCATAGCAATTTTCTGGCACGCAAGTTCAAAGAAATAACTGGTATTTCCTATCTCTTGCAGTGCAAGTGTCGGCTTTCGCCAAGCACTTACACCTATCGGTTATTCGTTCTGTTAAAGAGCGGTGCCGAGCGCCGCGCCGTCTTCGTCGGGAACCGTTTCGTTTCCGTCGTTTCGTTCGCTGCGTCAGCTGAGGAGGCGAACTATACCGGCCGCACCCACCCCCGTCAACAGGTTTTTTGAGAAAAACTGGAGGTTTTTGCAAAACATTCGGCAACACATTGATTTTCAACATATTCATGAAAAACAATTTCGGCCTCATTGCATCGCCCACCAGTCCAAACCGGCTTCTTTCCTTACATCCCCCTACCTAAAAAACGCAAAAAGCCCCGAAATATCGGGGCTTTTTCGCTACGAGGCGCTTTTTCCAACTTATCTGCCGCGTCGGATGGACTCAGCTGCGGTAGTCGGCGTTGATGCGCACATATTCATAGGAGAAGTCGCAGGTCCAGACCCGCGCGCTGGCGGCGCCGCGCCCCAGCTCCACCCTGACGGTGATCTCGCTGCGGTTCATCACCTGCTGCCCCATCTCCTCGCGATAGTCCGGATCGCGGCCGCCGTCGCGGGCCACCAGCACGTCGTCCAGATAGAGGGACAGGCGGTCGACGTCCAGATCGGCGACGCCGGCATAACCTATGGCGGCGAGCAGCCGACCCAGATTCGGATCGGAGGCGAAGAAGGCGGTCTTCACCAGCGGCGAGCGGGCGATCGCGTAGGCGACGTCCTTGCACTCGGCCGTCGAGCGCCCGCCGTTCACCTCGACGGTGATGAACTTGGTGGCGCCCTCGCCGTCGCGGACGATGGCCTGCGCCAGTTCGATCGCGACGTCCAGCAGCGCCTGCCTCAGGATCGGATAAGCCGCCTGCTCGGCGGAGTCGATCAGGCCGGCCTCGCTCTTGCCGGTGGAGATCAGGATGAAGCTGTCGTTGGTCGAGGTGTCGCCGTCGACGGTGATGCTATTGAACGACTGGTCGGCCACATCCTTGACCAGTTGCTCCAGCAGCGGCCGGGTCACGGCGGCGTCGGTGGCGACGAAGCCGAGCATCGTGGCCATATTGGGATGGATCATGCCCGATCCCTTGGCGATACCGGTGATGGTGACCGGCTTGCCGTCTATCGATACCGTGCGGCTGGCGGCCTTGGCCAGCGTGTCGGTGGTCATGATGGCCTCGGCGGCCTCGGCCCAGTCGGCCGGCCGCAGCGCCGGCAGCGCGCCGACGATCTTGTCGACCGGCAGCGGCTCCAGGATCACGCCGGTGGAGAACGGCAGCACCTGCTCGACTTCCAGCTGATCGCTCCCGGCAACCGCCTTGCAGACCCGCAACGCCCTTTCCCGGCCGTCTACGCCGGTACCGGCGTTGGCGTTGCCGGTGTTGACCACCAGGGCGCGGATCTGCACGCCGGCGGCCAGATGCTCGCGGCACAATTGCACCGGCGCCGCGCAGAAGCGATTGCGGGTGAATACGCCGGCCACGGTATTGCCCTTGTCGAGCTTCAATACCAGAAGGTCCTTGCGGCCCGGGGTCTTGATGCCGGCCTCGGCGACCAGCAAGTCGACACCGGCGACCGGCGGCAGCAGACCGGCCTGCGGCGGATTCAGGTTCACAGCCATGCACTTCTCCAAAACTTATAAATATGCGACCTATTGTATAAGAATTTGGTCGATCATGGCGAAGACGCCGAGGCGCTCAGTCCTGGACCTCTCCGAGACAGCGCAGCAAAGCCTCGCCATAGCGGGCCAGCTTCAATTCGCCGAGACCGTAGATGCGCTGCAGGCCGGTCAGGCTGTCCGGGCGCTTCTCGACCAGGTCGCGCAGCGTGCGGTCGGAAAACACCGCGTAGGCCGGCACATTGTGCTCGTCCGCCACCTGACGGCGCCAGCGGCGCAATGCCTGCCACAGCCGCTCCTCGCGCTCGGTGCGCAGCCAACGGTCGGCGCCGCCGCTGCCTCGCGATTTCTTCTCGTCGGCCAGCGGACGCAGATAAATGCTCTGTTCGCCCTTCAACAGCGGCCGGCAGGCATCGGTCAGCACCAGCGACTGGCCACGCGCGATGTCCACCTGAACCAGCTGGCGCGCCACCAGCTGGCGGACGATGGAGCGCCACCAGCGCTGGTTCATGTCCTTGCCTATGCCGTAGGTACTGAGCTGGTCGTGCCGATGATGGCCGATGCTGGGGTTCTGCCGGCCGAGCAGCACATCGATGACGTGGCCGGTCGGGAAGCGCTGCCCCACTCTATAGATGCAGGACAGCAGTTTGCGCACCGGCTCGGTGGCGTCGTAGGTGATGGGCGGGTGCAGGCAGTTGTCGCAATGGCCGCATGGTTTGCTCGCCTCGCCGAAGTGCGCCAGGATGTGCTGGCGGCGGCAGCCGGCGGTTTCGCAGAAGGCCAGCATCGCGTCCAGCTTGGACAGCTCCACCTGTTTCTGCAGTTCGGCCATCTCGCCGCCTTCTATCATCTGCCGCAGCTGCACCACGTCGTTGAGGCCGTAGCACAGCCAGCTGGCCGACGGCAGTCCGTCGCGGCCCGCGCGGCCGGACTCCTGGTAGAAGTTCTCCGGGCTCTTGGGCATGTCGATGTGGGCGACGAAGCGCACATCAGGTTTGTCTATGCCCATGCCGAAGGCGACGGTGGCCACCATCACGATGCCGTCCTCGCGCAGGAACAGCCGCTGGTTGGCCTCGCGCTCGGCGTGGCTCAACCCGGCGTGGTAGGCCAGCGCCTCGATGCCGTTGTCGCGCAGCCACTGGGCGGTGTCCTCGACCCGCTTGCGCGACAGGCAGTAGACGATGCCGGTGGCGCCCTGGTGCTCCTGGCGTATGAAGTCCAGCAGCTGCTTCTTGGCGTTGTGCTTCTCCACCACCTGGTAGAACAGATTGGGCCGGTCGAAGCTGGACAGGAAGACCCGCGCCTCGGCCAGCTTCAGGTAATGGATGATGTCGAGCCGGGTCTGCTCGTCGGCGGTGGCGGTCAGCGCGATCCGCGGCACCTGTGGAAAGTTTTCGGCCAGAAAGCCCAGCTGCTGGTATTCCGGCCGGAAATCGTGGCCCCAGTGGCTGACGCAGTGCGCCTCGTCGATCGCGAACAAGGCGATCTTCAAACCGGCGATGAATTCCTGGAAACGCGGCGTCAACAGCCGCTCCGGCGCCACATAGAGCAGATCCAGCGTGCCTGCGCGCGCCTGGCGGGCGATGTCGCGCGCCTCGTCCTGCGAGGTCGCGGAGTTCAGGCAGGCCGCCGCCACGCCCAGCTCCTGCAGCGTGGCCACCTGGTCCTGCATCAGCGCGATCAGCGGCGACACCACGATGGCGACGCCGTCGCGCAACAGCGCCGGAATCTGGTAACACAGGCTCTTGCCGCCGCCGGTCGGCATCAGCACCAACGCGTGGCCGCCGTGGGCGACCTGCTCGACGATCTCCTGCTGCTGCCCGCGAAATTCCGGGTAGCCGAAAATATGATTGAGAATGGAGACAGCGTCTTGCATGCCGGGAACCGGGAGAGCGGAAAAGACATCATTGTACGGCGGCTGCACGCGGGGGACAAAAAAAGAGGCCGCCTGGGAAGGCGGCCACAAGTTGGATGGAGACAATGTGAAACGAAGAGGAAAAATGCTCTCGCACTGTGAGAGACCGGTCCTCAAGCGATAAAGTTCCGCGGGTTCCGCAAAATCATGCTGCAACTGCGCAAACGCCGGTTCCCGGCCGGATATAAAGACCGGAAACCGTCGCCTGCCGTTTCCGCCAAGCCGCCGCTATGCGACACTGACGGGAAATTCTGGAGATCGATATGCGCATTCACCCCCTCTCCCTGCTGGCCCTGCTGCTGGCCGGCTGCGCCGCCACGCCGCGCCCGGCCGCGCCGACGCAGCCCGTCGCCCCCGTCGCGCCGCAAGCGGCTCCGGCCAGTGCCGACTGGCAGAACCTGGGCGTCTCGCCGAACGGCAACATCCTGAACGAACTGGACCTGCTGTCCATCAAGCGCCAGGGATCGCTGACCACCTTCCGCGATCGCAAGACCATCTTCAATCTGAAGAAGGAAAACTTCCTGACCACGCCGCGCCACAAGGTGTCGCTGAACACCTGGCAGATCGACTGCGCCCAGCACACTTTCCGCTTGCTGGACATGACGCTGTTCGATGAAAACGGACGGCAGATCGCCGGCTTTACCTATAATGACAACCAGATAAAATCGATGCCGGTCGTCCAGCATTCGGCCAGCTACCAGCAGATGCTGCTGGTCTGCAAAGGACAGCCCGGCTTCTAGCAGACGGATTCCAAGCCCCAGCACCGCGCCGCCAAACTACAGGAGCCAGCGATGACGATCCGACGCGTGGTATTCAATCAGAAAGGCGGTGTGGGCAAGTCCACCATCGCCGTCAACCTGGCCGCCGTGGCCGCGAGGCGCGGACGCCGCGTGCTGCTGATCGATCTCGATCCGCAGGGCAACGCCAGCCAATACCTGCTGGGCGAGGCGGCGCGGGACGCCGGCACCGGCGTCGCCGACCTGTTCCAGCAGATGCTCAATATCTCGCTGTTCGCCAAGGAACCGGCGGAGTTCGTCCGCGACACCGGCATAGACGGCCTGTCGCTGCTGGCCTCGCATCCGGAACTGGCCGAGCTGATGGGCAAGCTGGAGTCGCGCTACAAGATGTTCAAGCTGAAGGAGGCGCTGGACCAGCTGGCGCCCGACTACGACGAAATCTGGATAGACACGCCGCCGGCGCTGAACTTCTATACCCGCTCGGCGCTGATCGCCGCCGACCGCTGCCTGATTCCGTTCGATTGCGATGCGTTCTCCCGGCACGCGCTCTATAACCTGAAGGAGAGCGCCGACGAAATCCGCTCCGACCACAATCCCTCCTTGTTCATCGAGGGCATCGTGGTCAACCAGTACCAGCCCCGCGCCAGCCTGCCGGTGAAACTGGTGGACGAGTTGAAGGCGGAGGGGCTGCCGGTGCTTTCCTCGCCGCTGTCGGCATCGGTCAAGATCCGAGAATCGCACCAGGCCGCGCGGCCGATGATATACCTGGACCCGCGCCACAAGCTGTCGCGTGAATTCGAGGCCTTGTATCAAGAGTTGAGCGAGCGCTGACGAGGAACCCAATGCCGAGGTTGAACCGCCTCACCTCGCTGTTGCTGGGCGGAGTGCTGTGCCTCGCCCTGCTGCTGACCGAGTACTGGCTGCTGCTGGAGCACGACCGCGCCGAACGCCTGCGGCAACAGCAGCACTGGGGGGCGCTCGGCACCGACCTGGTGGTTCTGCAACTGGGGGATGCGCTGGAGCGCACCCGCATCATGGCGCAGCAGCTGGCCGGCGGCCTTCAGGCCCGCGGCCTGTCCGAACTGGCGCGGCGCGTGGTCCGCGACGACAGCGTGTTCGCCGGCATCGGCACCGTGGCCTTGGTCGAACAGAACCAGCGCGACGCGTTCGAAAGCCGCATCGCCACCAGCATCCGCGTGCTGAAGAACCAGCACCTGGTCCCCTGCCCGGTGCAGCTGCAATACTACCCGGTGGCCAGCTATCTGCCCGACGATGCCAACGCCTTGCCGCAGGGGCTGGACCTCAGCCACCAGGGCGACTCCAAATGGCTGCTGGACCTGGCGCGCCGCAGCGACCAGACCATGCTGCTGCCGAGCCGGCCCGCGGGCCCCGGCTCCAGCCGGCTCGACGTGATCACCCGGCTGGGCGACGACCATACGCTGCTGTTGCTGAACCTGCGCCAGGACAAGCTGACGCAGCCTATGGGCAACGACCTGCTCGCCGACAACCCGCTGCACCACGTCAGGCTGCTGATCTGGAGCAAGAGCCAGCCCGACATCCCGCTGCTGGATTCGGTGCCGGGCCGCCCGACGCCGACCGAGCCGCCGATCTTCTCCCGCCACGCCACCGTCGGCGGCAACGAATTGCTGCTGGGCGCCTACTCGCTGGAGCCGATACAGCCGCGGCTGGACAGCGCCGCCTGGGCCGTCCTGTCGGCCACCGTCGTCACGCTGCTGCTGCTGTTGGCGATGGGACAACGCCAGATGCGGCACAACCGCCGGCTGGGAGAGCAGTTGCAGCAGCAACAGGTGCTGCTGGAGCAGAACAACCGTTCCCTGCACGAGCAGATCAGCGACCGGGTGCAATCGGAACAGGCGCTGGCGCAGAGCGAGGCGCGCCAGCGCGCCATTCTGCAAGCCAGTTCCGACGCCATCATCCTGATAGACCGCAGCGGCCACATCCTGCAGGCCAATCCGGCGGCGGCCCGGCTGGTCGAGCAAAGCGCGCGGTCGCTGGAGAACCTGCCGGTGGGCGTGCTGTTCCCGGCGCTGTACCAATCGGCGCCCGATCGTTCGTTCGAACAGATGGCTCGCCAGCACGAAGGCCGGCCGTTCGAGGCGGCGCTGTCGCGCAGCGACCAGCAGCAACTGCCGGTGGAGCTGTCGCTGAGCCGGGTGGTGATGCCGGACGACTGGTTCTACGTCGCCGTCTGCCGGGACATCTCGTTGCGCAAGGAGCAGGAGGAGGCGCTGATACGGCTGAAGAACAGTCTGGCCGAACAAGTGGAAGTGCAGAGCCGGCAGCTGGCGGCGCTGCTGGACGCCAGTCCGCTGGCGATGGCCTATATCGTCGACCGCCATCTGCGCCAGGTGAACCACGCCTTTCTCGAATTGTTCCAGCAGCAGGGCCAGGACCTGGTCGGCACGCCGACGCTGCCGTATTTCGAAAACCCGGAGCAATGGGAGCGCACCGGCAAGGTGCTGTACAGCCTGTTGAACGACGGCAAGGTGGTGCAAAGCGAGTTGAAGCTGCGCACCGGCAAGGGCCAGCTGTTCTGGTGCCGGCTGCACGGCCGCGCCGTCAATCCGTCGGTGCCCAAGCTCGGCACCATCTGGGTCTATCAGGACATTTCGGCGCAGCGCACGGTGGAGGAAACGCTGCGCCACGCCAAGATACTGGCCGAGGAGACCAGCCGCGCCAAGACCGAATTCCTGGCCAATATGTCGCATGAGCTGCGCACGCCGCTGCACGCCATCCTCGGCTTCACCGAGATGGGACAGCTGCGCGCGCAGGGCATAGGCGAAACCAAGCTGGAACAATACTTCGCCCGCATCAACACCAGCGGCAGCCGGCTGCTGACGCTGCTGAACGACCTGCTGGACATGGCCAAGATGGAAGTCGGGCGGATGGAGTACACGATCAGCCGCGGCAATCTGACCCAGTGCCTGCGCGAAGCCTGCGACGAGATGACGCCGATGGCCTCGCGCAACCAGATCCGCATCCGCGTCGAGTGCTCGCCGGAATTGCTGACGGCCGACATCGACCCCTTCCGCATCGGCCAGGTGATACGCAATCTGCTGTCCAACGCCGTCAAGTTCAGCCCGGCCGGCTCCAGTATCGAAGTACAGGCTAGACTGTCAGAAGAGGATGGTCAGGAATGGGTATGGGTCAGCGTCGAGGATGCCGGTCCCGGCATCCCGGACAAGGAGCTGGAAACCATCTTCGACAAGTTCATCCAGAGCAGCACAACCAAGACCGGCGCCGGCGGCACCGGACTGGGGCTCGCGATCAGTCGCGAGATCGTTCACGCCCACGGCGGCCGCATCAGCGCCGACAACCGCCCGGACGGCGGCGCGATCTTCACTTTCTGCATCCCGCGCCACTTTCAGCGAAACCCGGAGGAGGGAAGCCCCGATGCCTCACAAACTCTTGCTCGTTGACGACGAGCCGTTCAATCTGGAACTGATGTCGGAGTTGCTGGATGACGCGGGATACGAAATCCGCCTGGCGGAAAACGGCGAAGTCGCCTGGGACATCCTGCAGCGCGAGGGGGAGCAGTTCTCCACCATCCTGCTGGACAAGATGATGCCCGGCATGAGCGGTTTCGACGTGCTGAAGAAGATCAAGGCGGAACCGCGGCTGGAATTCCTGCCGGTGATCATGCAGACGGCGATGGGCGCCGCTTCCAGCGTGCAGGAGGGGCTGGCGGCCGGCGCCTTCTACTACCTGACCAAGCCGTTTTCCCGCGACATGCTGCTGGCCATCGTCGGCGCCGCCGTCGGCCACTGGGACCGCTACGTGCATTTCCGCGAGCTGGCCAATCTGCACGTGGACGCGCTGCGCCACCTGCACGGCGCCCGCTTCCGCTGCCGCACCCACCGCGAGGCCCAGTCGATCACCGCGCTGCTGGCCAAGACCAGCGGCCAGCCGGAGCGGGTGGCCACCGGCCTGTTCGAGCTGCTGGTCAACGCGATCGAGCACGGCAACCTCGACATCAGCTATGAACAGAAAAGCCAGCTGATCGCCGGCGGCGACTGGGAAAAGGAGCTGGAGCGCCGGCTGCAGGCGTCCGAATACAGCGAACGGATGGTCACGGTGGAATTCAAGCTGGACGGCGACCAGCTGCAGTTCGTCGTCGAGGACATGGGGGCCGGCTTCGACTGGGAGTACTATCAGAACGCCGAACCGGCCTCGCTGATGAACACCCACGGCCGCGGCATCCTGATCGCGCGCAAGCTGTCCTTCGACAGCCTGCACTACGAAAACGGCGGCACCCGCGTGATCGCGCGCGTCAGTCAACGCTGAGGTCGCCGCACGGCCCGCGCGCGCGCCAATAGCGCGGCTGCTGACGCCGCCAGCAGCGCCAGTCCAGCTCGCGGCCGAAATCCAGCGTCAGCGCGCCGTCCAGATCGGTGCGTAGCACGATAGCCCCCTCCCGCCTCAACCGCTCCAGCGTCTCCCGGTGCGGATGGCGGTAGCGGTTCAGGAAGCCGGCGCTGACCACCGCCACGCGCGGCCGGACCGCCGTCAGCCAGGTCTCGCCGCTGGACGTGCGGCTGCCGTGATGGCCGACGATCAGCACGCTGCTGCGCAGCCGCTCACCGTATCGTTCCGCCAGACTGTCCTCCTGCCGTTGCGGCGCGTCGCCGCCGACCAGCAGCGCCTGATGGGCGCCCGCCACCCTGAGCACGCAGCTGCGGGCATTGTCTCCACCGCCGGCCGGCTCCGGATCTGGGCCGACGATATCGAAACGGACACCGTCCCAATGCCAACCGTCGCCCTGCCGGCACGGCCTCGCCCGCCATGCCGGCAGCGTTTCCGGCTGTCCGGCCAGCAGCCGCCCCACCGGCAGCGCGCTCAGCACGCCGGCCGCCGCGCCATCGTGGTCGCTGTCGTGATGGGACAGCACCAAGACGTCCAGCCGCCCGATACCCAGCCCGCGCAACAGCGGCAACACGACCCGGCCGGCGTCGCCGGCCCCGGTATCGAACAGCAAAGCGTGATCGGCGGTGCGCACCAACAACGACAGACCCTGCCCGACATCCAGCACCGTCGCCTGGAAGGCGCCCGGCTCCGGCCCCGGCGGCCGGTAGGCCAGGACCGGCAGCAACAGCAGGGCGCCCAGCGCCCGTCCCGGCACGCCGCGCGGCGCGATCAGCCACAGCGAACCGGCCGCGGCCAGTGCCAGCAGCGGCCACGGCGCGCCGGCCACATGCCAGGCCGGCCCCCGAGCCAGCCATTCGACGCCCAGATAGAACAGCCGCGCGAGCCAGCCGGCCAGCGGCAGCAGAAAGTCCCAGGGCAGCGCCACCGCCAGCAGCGCGCACGGCGTCAGCAGCATGGAGACGAAGGGGATGGCCAGCGCGTTGGCCAGCGGCGACAACAGCGGAAAGCCGCCGAACAGCGCCGCCAGCGGCACCAGGCTGGCCGCGCCGGCCGCCCACTGCCCGGCCAGGGCGGCACGCCATGACGAGGGTGGCCGCCGTCGCGCCAGCGTCGTCAGCATCAGCGCCGCCACCAGGCCGAAGGACAGCCACAGGCCCGGCGCCAGCACCGAGAACGGGTCGATCAGCAAGACCAGCGCCAGCGCCAGCCACCAGGCCTGGAACGCCGACAGCTGCCGCCGCCACAGCAGGCAGGCGCTGCCGACAGCCAGCATGAACAGCGTGCGCTGGGTCGGCACGGTGAAGCCGGCCAGCAGGGCGTAGGCGCCGGCCGCCAGCAAGGCCAGCGCCGCCGTCGCCACCGTGGGCGAACGCAGCAGCGGCCAGCGCCGCAACAGGCGGGCGCAGCCCCAGGCCACGATGCCGGCCAGCATCGTGATGTGCAGACCGGAAATCGACACGATATGGGTCAGCCCGGTGGCCGAGAACAACTGCCAGTCGGCGCGCGCCACCCGCTGCTGCGCGCCTATGGTCAGCGCCGCCACCAGCGCCGATTCGCGGCCGGCGCCCAGCGCGCCCTCGATGCGCGCCGCCTGGCGCTCGCGCCAGCCGTCGACCCGGGCCATCAGGTCGCGGCGGTCTTCCAGCCGCTGGCGCGCCTTGCCGGCCGAGCCGCCGGCCAGCAAGCCTTCGGACCACAGCCATTGCTCGGCGTCGAAGCCGAAGGCGTTGGCGCTGCCGCGCCGCGGCTTGAAACGCGCCGTCAGCCGCCAACGGCTGCCAGGCGGCCAGTCCTGCCGCCGGTAATCGCTGAGCTGGACCCGCTCAGGCAACGCCGCGCCCGGCGTCAGCACCTTTTCCACCTCCAGCGCCAACCGCACGCCGAACTCGCCCGGCGCCGGCAAACCGCGCACGGTGGCGACGAATTCGACCGGCCTCTGCTGCCAGGCGGCCGGCAAGGCCTGCGCCAGCCGCAGCTCGGCGCGCCACGCCGCGTAGCCGAAACCCAGCGCCAGGGCCAGCGCCGCATGCGCGGCGGCGCGCCAGCGCGGACGGCGGATGCGCCAGGCCATGACCGCCAGGCCGGCCAGCAGTGGCGCATACCCGCGCGGGTCCGGCAGCTCGGACGCGAAGCCGCAACAGATGATGCCTGCCACCCAGGCGATCAGCAGCGCCATCCGCCTCTCCCCCGGCGCGTGTTCCGCTGAACACGCGCCGGCTAAGTGGAACTACCAGCCAGCCCAAACGGCGATGCGGATTGAACGCAAAGCCATATAAGCTGAATTGATGTCAGTAAAGGGCGTTTCTTCGCTGCCGGCACCAGCCGGCGGACTCACTGACGGAAGGAGCAAACGTGGACGTTTATCTCGGCACCATCATCCCCTTCGCCTTCGACTATCCGCCGATAGACTGGGCACAATGCCAGGGCCAGACGCTGCAAGTCAGCCAGAATCAGGCGCTGTTCGCCGTGATGGGCAACCATTACGGCGGCAACGGCAGCACCAACTTCCAGTTGCCCAATCTGTGCGGACGGATGCCGATCAGCATAGGCCCGGCCCAACCGACCTACAATCTGCCGTCGTACGCGATAGGCAACTTCGGCGGCCAGCAGACCGTCTCCCTGCTGACCTCGAACATGCCGCTGCACGCCCACGGCACGTCGGCCGTCAGCGTCAGTTTCCAGGCCTCCACCGTGGCCAATCCGAATCCGCCGGCCAGCGCGCCGAGCACCGGCAATCCCTATCTGGGCGCCTCGGGCGGCGGCACCGGCCTCGCCACGATATGGAACGCGCAGCTGGAAAGCCCGGTCACCGTCAAAGGCCTGGGCCTGAGCGGCAATACCGACGTCGCCGGCGGCACCACGCCGGTCAGCGTGCTCAACCCCTTCCTGGCGCTGAACTTCTGTATCGCCGTGCAGGGCTTGTACCCGACCCGCCAATAAACGTCATCGCCGGCGGAACGCACCGTTTCCGCCGGCTTTGCCATTCCAGGGAGACGCGCCATGCTGGATACCTTGCGCAGCGAGGATTTCGCGCCGCTGCTCGGCCACTGCTGCCGTTTTTGCGCCGCGCCGTGGCCTGAGGTGGAGCTGCAGGTGCAATCGATACTGCAGAAGCCTCGGTCCCAGGTGCCCGGCCGGGAGGGATGCGAGCGCACGCCGTTCGTCGTGGAACTGGTGGCCACCGCCTCCACCGACATGGTCGACGGCGTCGGTACGCTGCGCTTGCCGGCCACCGACGATCTGCCGGCGCGCACGCTGGAGAACGTCTGGATCAGCCGCACCGGCGCGATGGGGCGGGACAGGCGCTACTGCTATTTCCAGCTGCCGTTCAATTGAGGCCGCCGGACGGCGGCCTCAGCCGGCGCCGACCATGATGTGGCGCGCCGACGGATACCAGACCAGCTTGTCCGCCACCGCGCCCGCCTCTTCCGGCACGAAGCCCAGCTCGCGGTACAGCCGCCGCGCCTCGGCATTGTCGTGCCACACCACCGCGGCCAGCGGCGCGCCGACCTGCTGCGCCGCCTGCTGCAGGCCTTGCAGCACCGCCTTGCCGTAACCGCGGCCGCGGGCTTCGGGCAGCATCGCCAGGAAGATGATGCGCACCTCGTTGTGGCCGAAGTCGACCATGACCGCGCCGACGGCGGCGCCGGCCCGTTCGACGATGAAATGCATCGCATTGGGGAAATTCTGCCCGGTGCCCAGTTCCAGCACCCTCTGCTGCTGGCGTTGCACCGAATCTATCCGCTCGGCGTCGCCGTCTATCAACTGCAGATCGGGCCGCGCGCTGCGGTAGATCCGCTCGATGCAGGGCGCGTCGGCCGGGCGGGCCGGACGCAGCGACAAGCCGTGCAATAGCGAGGCGAAATTCAGTTCTGCGGACATCTGGCCTTCCTTTCGGTATCGAAAATGGAATGCTGCTCACAAGCCGGCTTCGCGCTCCAGCACCGCCGCCAGCCGCCGCCAGCCGAGTTGCAGCAGGCTGTGGCGCTCTCCGCTCAAACGCGCCCTCCCCGGCATCTCCCGCAACGGCGCCGCCCGCGGCTCGCATTGGTCGAGCCGGACCCGGAAAACCGCGCCCAGCGGCACCAGTCCGCGATCGCGCTGTTCGACGGGAATCGGCCCGCCGTAGATGGAGGCCAGCAGCGGCTGCTCCAGCGTCGCCTGGTTCAGCCTGTCTATCGGCCCCAGCCGGCACGATATCGCCCAGGTTTCGCCGCTGTCCGGCACGAAGACCGCGCCGCCGCCGCGGTTGAGTCCGGCGAGGCCGTCCTCGTCGACATAGGCTTCGCCGCGGATGCCGGCCGGTCCCACCACCTGCAGCAGGCGCTCGCCCTGCGTCACCGTGGTGCCGGGCCTGAGCGCGTCGCTGACGTCGGCCGCCCGGCCGGCGAACGGCGCCACCAGGCTCAGCCGGCCCAGCTGGCGCGACAGCCCCTCCACTTGCTGCCGCGCGGCCTGCCATTGCTGCCACAAGGCCGGACCCTGCCGTTGCAGCTCGCCGTTGAACGGCTGCTGCGCCACCTGCCAGGCCAGGCTGCGCTCGATGACGCGCGCCTCGGCCAGCTGCCGGTCCAGCTCCGGCGATGCCAGCCGCGCCAGCACCTGTCCGGCGGCCACGCGCTGGCCGTCGCGCACCGACACCTGCGCCACCTCGGCAGGCTCCGGCGCGTACAGACCCTGCGACTGCGCCGCGCCCATCACCGCCGGGCTGGACACCTGCGTCTGCCACGGCAGGGCCAGAAACAACGCCAGCAAGGCCAGCAGCGCCGCGCTGCGGCGGGTTTCCGCCCGCCAGCGCAGATCGGCGCGGCGGCGCCACCAGACCGCCAGTTCGGCGGCGATGGGCCGGACGACGAACCAGCCGAGCTCCACCATCAACAGCAGCAGGCCCAGCGCCTTGAAGAACAGGTGGTAGACCAGCAACGCGATCGAGGTGAACAGCACCAGCCGGTACAGCCAGGTGGCCCAGGCGAATAGGATCAGCCCGCGCCGGCGCGGCGGCGGGAACGGTTCCGGCGCCGCGTCGTCCAGACCCAGCAGCCAGCGGCGCAGTCGCCAACGCGCCAGCGCGAACGCGCGGGCATGCAGATTGGGCACGCCCAGCCAGTCGGCCAGCAGGAAATAGCCGTCGAAGCGCATGAAGGGACTGGAATTGATCGCCAGCGTCGCCAGCCAGGTGGTGGTGGCCAGCAGGAAGGCGCCGGCGCGCAGCGGGCCGTCCGGCAGGAAGCACCAGGCCAGCGTGGCCCAGGCCGCCAGCGTCAGCTCGGCCAGCATGCCGGCGGCGCCTATCAGCAGCCGCTGCCGCCGCGACGCCAGCTTCCAGGCGTCGCTGGTATCGGTGTACAGCACCGGCACCATCACCAGGAAGGCCACGCCCATCGCCGGCACCCGGCAGCCGAAGTGGCGGGCGGTCAAGGCATGGCCCATCTCGTGCAGCATCTTGGCCAGGCTCAGCGAGGCGGCGATGCCCAGCGCCGCGCTCCAGCCGCCGTAGCCGGAGAAGGTGTGGGTGAATTCGTCCCAGCGGCGCGACGCCAGCGCCAGGCCGCACAGCGCCACGCCGGCCATCGCCCACCAGAAGACCGGCCGAAACAGCCAGCCGCACCAGGGCAGCAGACGGTTCAGCCAGGCCTCGGGCCGGAGCAGCGGAATGCGGAAGAACAGGTAGTTCTTCAGCAGCCACATCGCGCGGCTGGGCCGGCCGGCCTCGCGGATACGCCACAACCATTCGCTGTCGACGGCCAGCAGCAGCTGGTGCTGCCGTAAAAATTGCAGCAGCTGGGCCAGATCGTCGCGGCCCAGCCGCAAGGTGGTTTCGGCGTTGACCGCCGCCAGCAGCGCCTCGGCGTCGCCGAGCCGCCAGCGCGACAGCAGCTCGAAGCTCGCCCAGCCCAGCTGGTAGAAGCGGTTGGCGGCCGGATCGTGCAGCATCCAGCTCGGCGAACCGTCGGCCTGCACCGGTCCGGCGTGCAGCGTCAGCTCCTGGCGCAGCGGCGGCAGCGCGCGCTCGTCCATCGCGCTTACCAGCCCAGCCATTGCCGCGCCGCGGTCAGCGGCCGCCGCAGCGCGTAATACGATAGCGGCACCCAGTCGCCGTACACCCGCGCCGTCCCCATCTGCCCCAGCAGCGGCAGCCGCTGGCCGGCGTCGAAACGCGCCTGCAGCCGGTAGGCCAGCAGATTGCCCTCGCCGACCTCGGCCTTGTAGGCCACCCGCAGCAAGGTGGCGTCGTAGGAGCGGAACGGCGAGGCGTTCGGATACAGCGTCACCTGGCCGCCGGGCCGCAGGTCTATCGCCTCGGCCGCCGGCAGCCAGGCCGCCAGTTCGACCCGGGCCGGGTCGGCCAGCGTCATCACCCGCTCGCCCTGCGCCACCGCCTTGCCCTGCCAGTCGTTGCGGTCGGAGAACACCACCACGCCGTCGGCCGGCGCGGTCACATGCAGGCGCTTCAGCTCGCGGCCGGCGAAATCGGCGCTGATGTCCTTCTCCTCCAGCCTGGCCTTGTCGCCGGCCAGCGCCAGCTTGCCCTTGTCGTCGGTGACCGCCAGCTGGGCGCTGGCGCGGAAGCTTTCCTCGGCAGCCAGCGCCTCCTCCCTGGCCAGCGCGAACTGGCTGGACAGCACGGTGGCGTCCAGATCGAACAGCGACGCGCCGCGCTTGACCGGCTGGTTCGGCAGCACCGACACCTTGTCTATCACGCCGGCCACCGGCGCCCGCAGCAGCATCGGGTCGCCGGGCACCACCTCGGCGCGCGCCAGCACGCTGAGCCGGACCGGGAAGCAGGCCAGCAGCAACAGCGCCAACAACAGGCGCCGCCGGCGCGTGCCGGCGCGCAGCCAGTCGCGCGCCAACGCCCTGACGTCGCGCCGCGGCGCGTACTGGCGCAGCGCGTGGCCGTAGCCGTGCGCCATTTCCTCGGCCAGGCGGACTTCGTATTCGCTCCACGGCAGATCGCGCGCCAGCAGCAGCGCGCCGTGCTCGCCCAGCCTCAGCCACAGGCCGTGCTCGGGCAGCCATTGCCCCCACTCGCCGGCCAGCGGCTCCGGCAGATCGTCGGCGGCGCATGGCAGGCTGGCGGCGCCGGCGGCCGCCGTCGCCAGATGGCGGAACAGCGCCGACAGCCATTGCAGATACGGCGCGGTGGGATCGGGATCGGCCAGGCCGGACAGCGCGGCGACGTGGCGATGCAGGCCTTCGCGCCAGAAAGCCGCCTGGCGATAGGGCAGCAGCTGCTGGCTGTCGTTGACCATGACGAAGCCCAGGCGGGCGGCGCCGTCGGCCTCGCGGGCATGCCGCAACAATTGCAGCAGCGTGGCGAGCTCCCGGCTGCGGTCGGCGTGTCCCATGGCCTATTTGAAGCTGGCCCAGCCGCTCATGCCGGGCAGGAGCTTGTCGGCCTTGCCGTCTATCGCGCCTATCGCCAGGATGGACTGGCTGACCGGATCGATCTGCGCGCCCAGCCGTTCCACCTTCGCCGGAAAGCTGGCGCCCAGCTCGTCGACCGCCACCGTGAAGCGGCTACCCGGTTTCAGCGTCGCCAACCATTTGGACGGCACCAGCATGCGCAGTTCCAGCGAGTCGGAATCGACGATGTCGAGAATCGGATTGCCCGGGCTCACATACTGGTGGACCGCGGCGCTGCGCTTGGCGACGCGGCCGTCGAACGGCGCGACGATGTCGCATTTGGACACCAGCGTCTGCGCGTAGCTGGCGTCGGCCGCCGCCTCCTTGGCCTTGCCCTGGGCCTGGGTCAGCTCCAGCGTGCCGACCGAGTTGTACTTGGCCAGCTGATTGTTGACCTTCAGCAGCTGGCTGGCCGCCTCAAGCGAGGCCTGGGCCTTGCGCAGCTGCGCGCGGTAGCTGCTGCAGTCGAAGGCCACCAGCAGCTGGCCGCGGCGGAAGCCGCCGCCCTCGACCACCGGCATCGCCGAGATCTTGGCCGGAATCTCGCTGGACAAGGTCACCGCGTGGCGCGCGACCAGCTGCACGCGGATGCGGCCGTCGGCGGCGTTGACCGACGACCCCGCCGGCGGCGCGGCCTGGGCTGACAGCGGCAGGCACGCGCCCAGGACCAGCCAGACGGCCCTCACGGCTTGCCCCCGCCCGACACCGTGCCCTGCCAGCGACTTTCGGCGCCCTGGAAGGCCCGGCTCAACGACGCCAGGTCGTAGCCGCCGGTGGTCGACGGCAGCGGATCCAGGCCCAGGCTAGCGCCCATCAGGCCGTAGGCGTTCTGCAGATCGCCGTACGACTGGTACAGCCGCAGCGAGGAGAACACCGCGTTGGCGTCGGCGAGTATGCCCTGCAGCCGTGCCGACGCGCCGCTGTCGACCGCATTGCGGGTCTGTTGGTAGATGGCCTGGTCTACGCCGCTCAGCTCATGCTCGAGTTCATACTGTCTGGCCTTGCCCTGGAAATCCAGGTAGGCGACGTGCACCTGGGTCAGCACCGCCATGTTCAGCGCCAGCCGCTGCGAGTCGCTGACCTGCTTCTGGGCGTCCGCGGCGCGGGTGATCGGTCCGGCGCTGAACAGATTGAGCAGATTCCAACTGATGCGCAGTCCCGCGTCGCTCCAGGAATTGTTGACCAGGAATTTGTTGCTGTCGTAATGCTGGCCGACGCTGAATTCCAGCCCCGGCAACAGCTTGGCCATCGCCTTGCGGGTTTCCAGCGCGCTGATGCGGCTGCTGTACTGCGCCTCGACCACTTCCGGCCGGTTCAGCAAGGCCATCTCTTCCATGCGCTCGACGTCTATGCCCAGGGTCGGCACCGACATGTCGGATGGCGTCGCCACCTGGAAATCCTGGCCAGGCGACACGTTCATGATGGCGGCCAGCCGCGGCTTGGCTTGCGACAGCGCGTTGCGCACCGCCGTCATCTGGCGGATCACGTCCAGCAACTGGCGCCGGTAGTTCAGCGCGTCCAGCGGCGAGCGCAATTTCTGCTTCTCGACCTGGCGGGCGTCCTCCAGCGCCGATTGCGCGTCCTTCAACAAGGCGTCGACGCGGCCCTGCAATTGCTGCGCGCCGGCCGCCTGCCACCAGGCCTCGCGCACCTGCTGCATCAACTGCTGCGCCACCTTGCGCTTGCGTTGCTCCAGGATCAGCACCCGGTCGGCCTGCTGCTTGGCCGAGAAATAGCTGACGCCGAAGTCCAGCACGTTCCAGCTCAGGTTCAGGTCGGCGGTGCGGTCGCGCTTCTCGGTGGAGATCGACGGCACCAGCGATTGCTCGCCGGTGGCGACGTTCTGCGACGAGGACGCGTTGTCCTTGCTGCGGGCGGTGTAGCCGGCGGCCAGCGCCAGCCTGGGCAGCATGTCCAGGCTGGACAGGTCCAGCTGACGCTGCGCCATCGCCTCCTCCATCAACTTCACCCGGTAATCGAGGTTGTACTTCAGCGCCCGCGCCATCGCCTCCTGCAGCGTCACCGGCGCGGCCACCGCCTCCTGACTGCCGAACATCGCCTGCCGGTCGGCGGCCAATGTCTTCTGGCGCTCCTCCAGGCTCAGCGGCTGCGGCGCCACCGCGCACCCGGTCAAGGCCAGCGCAAGCGCGAGCGGAATCAACCGGAACCGGCCTGCGCGCGGTCCTGACTGAAAATCGGATTGCATCTTGCTGCCCCCTTGAGCGTTATCGGTTGGTCTGGGCCATTCCCGTTGATGCCTGTTTGCCGCGGCCCGCCGCGAAGCTAAGCCTGCTTATCCTCCCCCAGCAGCGCGGCCAGTCGCTGCAGAAAGCCGCCCTGGCCGTGGTGCTCGAACTGTCGGTTGAGCGCCAGCTTGCCGGCGGCCGGCGGCGCTGCCTTGCGGGCTTGCGTCGTCGTCGGCTGCCGTTTGCCGAAATTCAGCTGGATATGGCTGTTTCCATGGTGGCCGCTCTTGTCCTGCACCCGGATGTCTATCGAAACCGGCTTGTTCCATCCCGCCGGCGCCTGCCCGGTGAAACGACCGGTCGTCGGATCGAACTTCAGCCAGGCCGGCAGCGGCTGGCCGTTGCTCTGGCGCGCGACGATGCTCAGATTGGCCGATGACTCGCGGCTGATGATGGTGGCCGGCGGCAGTGCGACGGTGAACGACTGTCCGACCGCCAGCGGACGCACACCCAGATCCGGGTTCACCTGCAAGGCGACGGTCGGATTGCTGGCGGTGCTGCTGACGAAGGAAGGCGCGCTGCCGTTGACGTTGTCCGCGCCGTTGACGCCCGGAGAAGTCGCGGAGATCCCGCTGCCGGCATGCTCGGCATCGGACAGCACGTTCTGCGCCGCATTGTCCGCGCGCTCGCTGCCCATGCTCACCGTCGGCGTGCCGCTGACCGCGGCCAGCACGATATTGGGCGTGATGGCCGGCAGCTGGATCGCGCTGGCCACCGACGCCGGCGCGGCGGGCGCGGCCGGCGTCACGACATTATTGGTCGTCATCTGCTGGCCGCCGACCTGGTACGACGGCGCGGTCGTCTGGCCGGCCAGCGGATTGCCGGCCCGATCGCTGACCGCGCCGCCCTTGATCGTCAGCGACAGCGAGCCGTCGCCCCCGACGCCGGTCAGCTGGACCACGTAGCTGGTGGCGTTGACCGCGGTCACGCCGGCTATCGTGCCGTGGGCGCTGCCGGTGGCGACCAGGTCCAGGCTGGCCGCGGTGAACGAGGCCACCGGCTTGCTGAACGTGATCTGGTAGGACAAGGTGCTGGCGGTCGTATTCAACGGACCGGTCGCGCTGATGCTGGCTTGCGGCGCCGTGGTGTCGACGGTGATGTTGTAGCCGGTCGACTGGCCGCCGACATTGCCGGCGATGTCGGTCGCCGTCGCCCGGATGCTGTGGTTGCCGTCGGCCAGCGGACTGGCCAGGCTGTAGCTCCAGACGCCGCTGCCGTCGGCAGTGGTCGTGCCCACCGCCGTCCCGTCGACATACACCGTCACCGTGCTGCCGGCCGCGGCGCTGCCGGTGACCGTCGGCCTGTTGTTGTCGGTGACGCCGTCGCTGTGGCTGACGCCGGTGTCGGTCGCCGCGCTCAGCGCCAGGCCGGTCGGCGCCGCCGGCGCCGCGGTGTCGACGGTGATGTTGTAGCCGATCGACTGGCCGCCGACATTGCCGGCGGCGTCGGTCGCCGTCGCCCGTATGCTGTGGTTGCCGTCGGCCAGCGGACTCGCCAGGTTGTAGCTCCAGGCGCCGCTGCCGTCGGCGGTGGTCGTGCCCACCGCCGTGCCGTCGATATAGACCGTCACCGTGCTGTTCGCCTCGGCCGTGCCCTGCACCGTCGGCTGGTTGTTGTCGGTGATGCCGTCGCTGTGGCTGGACCCGGTGTCGCTGGCCGCGCTCAGCGCCAGGCCGGTCGGCGCCGCCGGCGCCGCGGTGTCGACGGTGATGTTGTAAGCGGCCGACTGGCCGCCGACATTGCCGGCGGCGTCGGTCGCCGTCGCCCGTATGCTGTGGTTGCCGTCGGCCAGCGGACTCGTCAGGTTGTAGCTCCACGCCCCGCTGCCGTCGGCGGTGGTCGTGCCCACCGCCGTGCCGTCGACGTAGACCGTCACCGTGCTGCCCGCCTCGGCCGTGCCCTGCACCGTCGGCTGGTTGTTGTCGGTGACGCCGTCGCTGTGGCTGGACCCGGTGTCGCTGGCCGCGCTCAGCACCAGGCCGGTCGGCGCCGCCGGCGCCGCGGTGTCGACGGTGATGTTGTATACCGTCGACTGGCTGCCGACATTGCCGGCGGCGTCGGTCGCCGTCGCGCGGATGCTGTGGCTGCCGTCGGCCAAGCTGCTGGAAATATTGTAGGTCCAGGCGCCGCTGCCGTCGGCGGTGGTCGTGCCCACCGCCGTCCCGTCGACATACACCGTCACCGTGCTGTTCGCCTCGGCCGTGCCCTGCACCGTCGGCGTGTTGTCGCTGGTCTTGCCGTCCGAACTGCTGCTGCCGGTGTCGGTGGCCGAGGTCAGCGCGACGCCGGCCGGCGCCGCCGGCGCCGAGGTGTCGATGACGACGGCGTAAGCGGACGACAGACCGCTGTTGACGCCGCCGCTGCTCGCCATCGCGGTGATCGCGTGACTGCCATCCGCCAGGCTGGAGACGAAGTTGTAGCTCCAGGCGCCGCTGCCATTCGCCGTGGTGGTGCCGACGCTGACGCCGTCCACATAGATGGTGACGGTGCTGCTGGCGACGGCGGTGCCCTGCACGGTCGGAGTGTTATCGCCGGTGATGCCGTCCGAACTGCTGCTGCCGGTATCGGTACCCGCCGTCAGTCCGCTGACCGCCGGCGTCGGCAGCTGGATGGCGATGTTGCGGGTGACGGTCGCGCTGCTGACGGTGCCGTCGTTGACCGTGAAGCTGATGGTGCGGGTGGCGGTGCTGGGCGAGCCGGCGGTGTCGTTGTACGTCACCGCCTGCAGCGCCGCCTGCCATTGCGCCACCGTCGCCGTCGCGCCGCTGGACGTCAGCGTCAGCACGCCGGTGCCGCTGTTGTAGCTGGCGACGATGTTGCCGAAGGTGGACGAGCTGGTGTTGGTGAAGGCCAGCACGTCCTCGCTGCTGTGGAAGTTGCCGGTGATCGATACCGTCGCCGACGCCAGCGTGGTGTTGTCGCGGTCGGACACGGTGATGCCGCTGTCCACCGCCACCGGCGTCGGCGTGCCGCTGATGGTGTAGCTGCCGCTGGCGCCGGACACCGTGGCGATCGGCGTCTGGTCGGTGTCGGCCACCGTCACCGTACGCGTCGCCGCCGCGCTGTTCTGCTGGCCGTCGTTGACGGTGAAGCTGATGGTGCGGGTCGCGTTGTTGGGCGTGATCGCCGTGTCGGTGTAGGTGATGGCGCGCAGCGCCGCCTGCCACTGGGCGACGGTGGCCGTCGCGCCGCTGGACGTCAGCGTCAGCACCCCGGTGCCGCTGTTGTAGCTGGCGGTGATGTTGCCGTAGGTGGACGCGCTGGTGTTGCTGAAGGCCAGCACGTCCTCGCCGCTATGGAAGTTGCCGGTGATGGACACCGTCGCGCTCGCCAGCGTGCTGTTGTCGAGGTCGGACACGGTGAAGCCGCCGTCCACCGTCACCGGCGTCGAGGTGACGTTGTTGCCGGCGGTGAAGGCCGCGCTGCCGCTGCTGGCGGTGACGATGGGGGTCTGGTCGGTGTCGGCCACCGTCACGGTCTTGGTCGCCGCCGCGCTGTTCTTGCTGCCGTCGTTGACGACGAAGCTGATGGTGCGGGTGGCGGTGTTCGGCGTCACCGCGCTGTCGGTGTACTTGACCGCCCTCAGCGCCGCCTGCCACTGCGCGATGGTCGCCGTCGCGCCGCTGGAGCTCAGCGTCAGCACGCCGGTGCCGCTGTTGTAGCTGGCGGTGATGTTGCCGTAGGTGGCGGAGCTGGTGTTGGTGAAACTCAGCGCATCCTCGCCGCTCTGGAAATTGCCGGTGATGGATACCGCCGCGCTCGCCAGCGTGGTGTTGTCGAGGTCGGACACGGTGATGCCGCCGTCCACCACCACCGGCGTCGACGTGGTGTTGTTGCCGGCGGTGAAGGCGGTGCTGCCGCTGCTGGCGGTGGCGATCGGCGTCTGGTCGGTGTCGGCCACCGTCACCGTCCGCGTCGCCGCGCTGCTGGCGTTGCTGTTGCCGTCGGCCACCTGGAAGCTGATCGTGCGGGTGGAGCTGTTCGGCGTCACCGCGCTGTCGGTGTAGGTGACCGCGCGCAAGGCGGCCTGCCACTGCGCCAGCGTGGCGGTGCCGCCGCTGGACGTCAGCGTCAGCACCCCGGTGCCGCTGTTGTAGCTGGCGACGATATTGCCGTAGGTGGTGGAATTGGTGTTGCTGAAGGCCAGCACGTCCTCGCCGCTGTGGAAGTTGCCGGTGATGGACACGGTGCCGCTGGCCAGCGTCGGGCTGGCGTTGTCGGTGACGGTGATGCCGCCGTCCACCGCCACCGGCGTGGAGGTGGCGTTGTCGCCGGCGGTGAAGGCGGCGCTGCCGCTGCTGGCGGACAGCAGCGGCGCGGCGCTGACCGCCATCGTCACGCTGGCGGCGCTGCTGGTGCCGCCGCGGCCGTCGTTGACCGTCACCTGTATCGTGCGGGTGGAGGTATTGGGTATGCCGGAGGCGGTGTCGTTATAGGTCAGCGCGTCCACCAAGGTGGTCACCCGGCTGGCGGTGGCGTTGCTGTTCAAGGTGACGATCAGATCGTGCCCGCTGACGCCGTCGCCGCTGCTGGTGATGGTGCCGATGGCGACGCCGCCCACCGATACCGTGCTGCCGACGCTGGTGCCGCTGGACAGCGTGATCGTGCCGCTGGTATCGATGCCCAGCGCGTCCTCGGCGCTCTGGCCGTTGGCCGAGATGTGCACCGTCACATTGCCGCCGTTGAGGCTGGTGGTGTCGCTGTCGGTGACGGTGGCCGCGGTGCCGGTGTCCAGATGCACGGCGCCGTTGCCGGCGTAATAGGTATTGCTGTCGCCGTTCAGATTGCCTATCACCGGCGCCGCGTCGGCGGCCACGGTGACGGTCTTGGTCACCGTCGAGCTGGTATTGCTGCTGGCGTCGGTGATGGCGAAGCTGATGGTGCGGCTGCTGGTATTGGGCGTCAGCGAGCTGTCCTGATAGGTCACCGCCTCCAGCGCGGCCTGCCATTGCGCGTTGGTGGCGGTGGAGCCGCTGGACGTCAGCGTCAGCACCCCGGTGCCGCTGTTGTAGCTGGCGCTGATATTGCCCATCGTGCTGCCGTTGTTGGTGAACGCCAGCACGTCCTCGCCGCTGTGGAAGTTGCCGGTGATCGACACCGTGGCGCTGGTCTGCGTCGAGGCGGCGGTGTCGCTGAGCGTGACGCCGCTGTCCACCGCCACCGCGCTGCCGGTGCCGGAACTGTAGGCGCTGCTGCCGCCGCTGGCGGTCAGCGTCGGCCCCGGAAAGTGGAAGTTGGTGGCGTTGATCGCGCCGATGCCGATCAGGCCGGTGACGTTGTTGCCGGTGGAGGGCACGACGCGGAACGAGTCTATGCCCTGGAAAGCGCTGTTGCTGGACACATTGAAGGTCACCACCGAGCCGTTGTTGTCGATGTCGGACACGTTCTGGCTCAGCGTGGCGCCGCTGACCAGGGAACCGTTCAAATAGCCCTGCAGCACCAGCGTGCCGCCGGAAAAGCTGGAATTGTAGCCATCCAGTACCACGCTGATGGAATTGAGCGTGAACAGGCTGCCGTCGTTGGGCTTGACCGAGAAATACGTGATCTGCTTGCTGCCGTCGCTGAGCGCGTCCACCGTTTCCACCGAGCTGGAGCCGTCCTTCTCGACGATGATCATCTCGTTCTGGCCATCGCTGGCGGAATTCATCTGCATCGTGAAATTCCAGCCGAGGAAGTTGCTCACCGTCAGCGAGGTTTGCCCTGTCGGGATCACCGTGGTGGAACCGTCCAGCGTGTCGAAGGCGGTGGTGCCGGAGGTCGGCCGGGTCAGCAGGCCGTTGTAGCCGGGCAGATCCAGCGCCGCCGCGTGCAGCAGGCCGGTACTGTATTCCAGCGTCCAGTCCCCGCCCAGGCCGGCGGCGCCGGTGGGATCGGTGGAACCGGCCGTCACCCGGCCGCTTTCGCGCGCGATCGCGTTGACCAGCGCCGCGCCGTCGCTGCCCTCGGCGACGTCGCAGCCGTAGAGCAGGATGTCTCCGCCGGGCCGAAGCGCCCTGCCGATGGCGGCCAGCTCGGCCTGACGGCTGCCGACATTGGCGGTGCTCAACTCGGCGGTGCCGAGCTGCAGATCGTTTTCCTGGCCGTGGGAGACGATGTGGATGGCGCCGTAGCCGCTATGGGTCTGCGCCCACTCGGCGATCTGGCTCAGACCGTCCTTGCCGCTGTCCAGGACCACCACCTGGTAATCGGACGGCAGCTGGGCGATCAGGCTCCGGTAGTTGGCGACGTCGGACTCGACGAACACCACCTGCGGGGCGGCGCTCGCGCCGATGCGCGGCGCGAGCGCCCGCAGCGCGTCGCCGACCATGGCCGGCGGGAGGTGGGCGGCGCCGGCCGCATTGCCGGTGTTGGCGCCGGCCGGACTGGCCTCGCCATGCCGCTGCTGCGCGACGGCCGCCGCGACATCATGCATCACGCCGACATGCTGTTCCGCATGAACGGCGGCGGCCACCGCGCCGTCGAACATCATTCTGGGCTCCAGCGCCTGCAACAACAAACGTCCGGCCGGACGCGCGGCCTTCCCGGCCGTTTCCCGGTCCGTCGATTTCCACCACTTCATGCTGCTCTCCCGCCAGCCTCCGGCCGCTGCCGACAGCGACACCACGAAGACGATCCTATTAGATGGATAGACTAATCAGCGGCATAAGAACATGTCACATAGGTAAATGATTTTTAGATAAAACTACGTAATCATCCCCGTCGACTCCGCCGGCTTGCGGTGCGGCGGCGCATCCCGTATCGTGCGCAACAGCTTGCAAGGACCGCCTATGACCGCCACTCCGCTTTACTGCGCCGAACCCGCCCGCCTCGATACCGCCCGCCGCCTGAGCGAACGCTTCGCCCTGCCGCTGATCCGGCAGCAGCCGACGAACGGCTACTGGCTGCAGCTGAACGGCGAGCGGCTGGAGCTGCTGACCACCGGCAAGCACGGCGCGGTTTACGCCGAATTCGTCGAGGGCGCGGCGCGCCACCGCCGCGAACAGGGCGGCGGCCGCGGCCAGCCGGTGGCCAAGGCGGTGGGGCTGAAGGGCGCGAAGGCATTGCCGCATGTGGTCGACGCCACCGCCGGCCTGGGCCGCGACAGTTTCGTGCTGGCCACGCTGGGCTGCCGGGTGACGATGGTGGAACGCTCGCCGGTGGCGGCCGCACTGCTGGCCGACGCGCTGGAGCGCGCTCTCCGCGACGAGGCTACCCGCGACATCGCCGAGCGGATGACGCTGGTGCACGCCAACTCGCGCGACTGGCTGGCCGGCCTCGACGAGGCGCAACGGCCCGACGTGGTCTTCGTCGATCCGATGTTCCCCGACACCGACAAGAAGTCCGCCGCCGCCAAAAAGGACATGCAGGCCTTTCAGCACGTGATAGGCGACGACATGGACAGCGCCGAGCTGCTGGCCGCCGCGATCGCCGCCGCCAGGGTGCGGGTGGTGGTGAAGCGGCCGCGTCTGGGCGCGGCCATCGCCGGCGTGAAGCCGTCGGCGGTGCTGGACGGCAAGTCCACCCGCTTCGACCTCTACGTGATCAAGGCGCTGTCAGCCTGAGTGCGCGGCGCGGCTGTCGTCCGGCGCCTGCGCCCTGTCGGCCATGCCGTAATCGCGCCTCACCTCGACCACCCGCAGCCGGTAGTCGGCGAACAGCCTCCCCCGGCCGGCGGCCTGCGCCATCCGGTGCGATTCCAGATTGCGCCAGGCCGCCACCGCCGCCTCGTCCCGCCAGAACGACAGCGACAACAGCTTGTCCGGCCGACCCAGGCTCTGGAAACGCTCGATCGACACGAAACCGTCGATCTTGGGCAGTTCCTCCGCCAGGCGCGCCGCCCATTGCAGATAGCCGTCTCGTCCGTCATCGGCCAGCGTCACTTCGAAAATCACTGCGATCATTTGCTTTCTCCGGCGCCGAAACGGCGCATTCTGACATTCGGCGGCCCCTGAAAAACGATGCCGCCGCCCAAGGCCCGCCAATCCGGACGGCATGCCTCCAACGCGTCCAGCGCACCGTGTGCGGTGGCCAAGGCCAGCGCCTCGCCCGGACAGCCATGCCGGCCGCGGCCGAAGTCCATGCATGCTTCAGCCGCCGGGTCATGCGCGGCGGCGGCCAGCAACACCAGCACCTGGTCGCCGGCCCGCAGCGGCTGGCCGGCCAGAACCACATCCTCTTCGACGAAGCGCCGGGTGTGGTGCAGCACCGGATCTTGCAGCAGGCGCGCGCGCCACTCGGCGGGATAGCCGTGATCCCATTCGCCCAGGCAGCGCCAGGCGATGCCGGCCGACAACAGCCCGGCGCCGGCGTCGCGGCTCTGGAACAGGACGCCGAGCAGATTGGCGCACAAGACGGCGTCGTCGAGACCGGCGAACTCGGCGCGCCAGCGCCTGAGCCAGCCCGTCGCCGGCAAGCCGGTCAGCTCGGCCGTCAATGCCAGGCAGGCCTCCGCGCCTCGTTCCCGCGCCGCATCGTCGGCGTCGGCCGACAAGGCCCGGCACACCCGCGCGATCCCTTCCGCCGCATCCGCCAGCGCGGCCTCCGGCCAGCCCAGCAGCGCAGCCAACGTGGCGACCGGCAAGAAATCGACCAGATCATCCAGGCGGCGGCCGTCGACGGCATCCGTCGCCAAAAAGGTGCGCGCCAACCGCCGGGCGGCGTCCGTCGCCTCGCCCAGAGACAAGGCCGCCAGGCTCGCCGCCACCGCCGCGCGCAGACCGGCATGCGCCTCGCCGTCGTTCATCCGCAGCCAGCGGCCGAAAACCTCGCCCAACGGCGATGCCGCGATGGCGGCCGGCACCGGCGCCGATGCCGGCCGCACCCGGCAGACGGAGCTGCCCAGCACCGCCGCCACCGCCCGGCGCGAGGCGGCCATCCATAAACCCAGCGCCTCGTCGCGCCGCCAGCCCTCCCGCGCCAAGGCGCGGTAATAAGGATAAGGATCAGGATGGCCGGCGGCGGCCAGCGCGTGCTCCGGCCAGGCGCTCACGCTCCGTCTCCCAGGTACTGCCGCCGCACGCCGTCGACGCAGCGCGCGCGGGAGCTGGCCGCGCGCTCGTGCGGGGCGAAGCGGGCGCTCGTCTCGTCCAGCAGCGCCACCGCGCGGCGCAGCAAGACCAGCTCCGACGCCGGCAGCATCCGCCTGGTCTGCCGTTCGGTCAGCCGGTCGATCAGGGCGACCATCGCGCCCTTGGCGGCGATCTGCTCGACCCAGCCGTGTCGGGTGCAGACGCCGTAGGTGCCGGCCAGGAAATGCGCCCATTCCTCGTCCAGGTCGCCGGTCGGCTCGGCCTTCGCCAAGCCCTGCTCCGCCAGACGCGCCAGCTCGGTCCGATAATGCCGTTCGAAGCGGGCCCGCAGCGCGGTGGCGTCGGCATGGTCGGCCGCGATCAACCACTCGGCCATCGCCTGCGGATACCAGGCCAGCTCGCCATCCAGTCCGTGCTCGCCGAAATAGGACGCGACGACGCCGGCGCAGCGCAATCGATAGGAAGGCAAGGGCGCGCGGCCTTCCCGCTGAAGCAGCGCCAGCCGCTCGGGCGCCAGGCCGCAGCGGAACAGCAGCTGCGACTCGCTGAGGAAATAAGTGTGTAGATAATCCAGCAGGTCCCGCATGGCGAAACTCCTTGGCATGTCGTTCGGATAGCCGTATCGTAGCCAGCCATCCGCCAAGATGTTTCACGCTGGAGTGAACCATGATCGCCGCCAATCTCCCCGACATCAGCCGCCTGGCCAGCCTGCTGGCCGACCCCGGACGCGCGCTGATGCTGCTATTGATGCTGGATGGCCGCAGCTACCCGGCCAGCGAGCTGGCTCAGCACGCCGGCCTCAGCGCCCAGGCCGCCAGCAACCATCTGGCCAAGCTGCTGCAAGGCGGCGCGGTCAAGGTCGAGCAGCATGGCCGCCACCGCTATTACCTGCTGGCCGACGCCGCCATCGCCCAGGCGCTGGAAGCGCTGAGCGCGGCGGCCCACGGCCATGATCTGGCCCGACCGCGCGCAGCCAGCCGGGTGGCGCCGGCCCTGAGGCTGGCGCGCACCTGCTACGACCACCTGGCGGGCCGGCTCGGCATCGCCATCGCCGACGCGATGCTGGAAAACGGATTGCTATTGCTGGATGACGACAGGCAGTTCGCGGTGACGGCGGCGGGACGCGGCTGGTTCGCCGCGACGCTGGGAGTGGAAGCGCCGGCCGGCGGCAAGCGGCCATTGGCGCGGGCCTGCCTGGACTGGAGCGAGCGACGGCCGCATCTGGCCGGCGCGCTCGGCGCGGCGCTATGCAGGGAATTCCTGCAACGGAACTGGGTGGAGCGGCGGCCGGACAGCCGCGCACTGCGCGTCACGCCGGCCGGACAGGCCTTTCTGCGCGAGCAGTGGGGCATACGGCCGGAGACGCTGGCGGAGTAGGCCTAGGCGGTCAGCTTTTCGACGAAGCCCGCCGGAATGGACGGCCGGCCCCGCTCGTTGAGGGCAGTGCCTATCACCAAGCCCTCCAGCGCCACCCTGCCGTCGGACTGGCGTATCACCATCTGGCGGAAACCGAAGCGCGCACGCGACACCTGCTCGAAGGCGACGGTGACGACGAACTGGTCGCCGCTGGTCAGCGAGGCCTTGTAGTCCATCTCGGAACGCACCACCACCAGATGGATCTGGTCCCGCGCCAGCGCGGCGAAGTCTACGCCTTTCGCCAGCAGGAACTCGTGCCGGGCATGTTCCAGATAATTGAAATACACGCCGTTGTTGACGATGCCCTGCATGTCGCACTCGTAGTCGCGCACCTTGAATTCAACGGAAAAGACTGACATCACGCGGTTCCCTGTTTCGAAACAATAAAGCGTCCACCGCGGCGGACAAGCCGTTTGGACGCCGACAATGGCAGGGAGTTTCTCAGATAGGCGGCCGGGGAACCAGCGCCGCCATCCGGTTTCAGCGTTTGTGAAAGGCCGCCGGCGGCGCGGCGCGGCGCCATTCCACCTTGGGCGGCGCCTGCAGCGCGGTGCGGCCCAGCAGCCAGGCCAGCCAGTTTTCGTTGCCGGAAAAGATCATGACAGCGGCCTCCAGCCGTGGTGAAGCAGCCGTTGCTCGACGGCGGTGGCGGAACGGCGGCAGGCCAGCACCGGTATGCCCAGCGCGGCGGCGCGGTCGCGGTAATGCCGCATCACGTTATGGCCGAGAAAATCGGTCAGCAGGATCAGCAGGTCCGGCCGCCCGGGCAGCGGCACCCGGCGCTGATGCGCGACATTGCGGCCGCAAATGTGGCGGGCGATGCGGATGTCGTACTGCCGCAGGACTTCCGGAATATTGCCCAGGCTGTCGGCCCCTACCAGCAGCGCTTCCATCTTGCCTCCTTGCCGTGTCGCGCGGATTCAGGTGATGACTTGACTGTAAAGGCTGTTCTTAATTTCCCATAGGAATATGAAATTTTATTGCCATATCTTTTAGATATAAAAGCGCCGGCACCGCGGCCCACCCTCGACAGGGCCGGCAAAAACGGCTACCCTGCCCGGCCCGCGCGAGCGCGCATAAGCCACTGATTTGTCTATACAAATGAATGCCGTTGTACTAGCCGTGGGCACGATGCTCACCCTGACCCTGCTGCGCACCCACGTCGTCATCAGCCTGCTGATCGGCGCCCTGGTCGGCGGCCTCGCCGGCGGGCTGTCGCTGCCCGCCACCCTCGCCGCCTTCAACCAGGGCATCACCGGCGGCGCCTCCGTGGCGCTGTCCTACGCCTTGCTGGGCGCCTTCGCCGTCGCCATCGCCAAGTCCGGCCTGCCGCACGCGATGGCCGACCTGGCGGTGCAGAAGCTGGAGCACGCCAGCGCCCACCGCAAACTGAAATGGACGCTGATCGTGCTGCTCGGCTGCGTCAGCGTCGCCAGCCAGAATCTGGTGCCGATACACATCGCCTTCATCCCTATGCTGATCCCGCCGCTGCTCTACGTGATGGCGCGGCTGCAGCTGGACCGCCGGCTGGTGGCCTGCGTGATCACCTTCGGCCTGGTGACGCCGTACATGGTGTTCCCGGTCGGCTTCGGCGACATCTACCTGAAGCAGATCCTGCTCGGCAACGCCGCCAAGGCCGGCATGGACATCTCGGGCATCAACGTGATGCGCGCGATGGCGATTCCGGCGCTGGGCATGGTGGTCGGCCTGCTGTCTGCGGTATTCGTCAGCTATCGCAGGCCACGCCGCTATTCGCTGGGCAAGATCGAAAACGCCGAACGCACCCGCGCCCGCGTCAGCCGCAAATCGCTGGCCACCGCCTTCGCCGCCATCGTCGCCGCGTTCTCGGTGCAGCTGTACACCGACTCGATGATCATGGGCGCGCTGTCCGGCTTCCTGCTCTTCCTCGCCGCCGGCGTGGTCAAGTGGAAGGACGCCGACGGCGTGTTCAACGAGGGCATGAAGATGATGGCGATGGTGGGCTTCACGATGATCACCGCCCAAGGCTTCGCCGAGGTGTTGCGCGCCACCGGCGAGATCGCCCCGCTGGTCAAGGCCGGCGCGGCGATGTTCGACGGCCAGAAGCCGCTGGCGGCGCTGGCGATGCTGGTGATCGGCATGACGGTGACGCTAGGCATAGGCTCGTCCTTCTCCACCGTGCCGATACTGACCGCCATCTACGTGCCGCTGTGCGCCCACCTGGGCTTTTCACCGCTGGCCACCGTGTCCATCATCGGCACCGCCGGCGCCCTGGGCGACGCCGGATCGCCGGCGTCCGACTCGACGATGGGTCCGACCTCCGGCCTGAATCTGGACGGCCAGCACGACCACCTGCGCGACACGGTGATCCCGACCTTCCTGCATTTCAACCTGCCGCTGATGACGGCCGGCTGGATCGCGGCGATGGTGCTGTAGAATGGCCGGCATGAATACCGACACCGAAAACCGCGTCGAGGCGCTGGAAGTGCGCCTCGCCTTCCAGGACGAGCTGCTGGACGCGCTGAACGACACCGTCGCGCGCCAGCAGCGGGAAATCGACCTGCTGCAGCAACAGATCCGCCTGCTGTACCAGCAGTTCAGGAGCGCGCAGCCCGACGACGCCCCCGGCGGCTCGCTGCGCGACGACATCCCGCCGCACTACTGAGCGCGCTCCCGCTCTCGGCAATGCCGGCAGGCGCATCCCGCGCCGCCGGCGGCCCTCCGCCGTCTCCTGCCGCCTGACGAACGCCGCCGCATGCCCGCGGCGGACGCCTTCACTTCCGCCTTATCGGGAAAACAGCTTTGCAAATACGAAATCTTGCAGACAAATGCATCGATATACCTGCATTTATAGGACATTTCCCGTCATAAATCGGCTGTCCGACATCACAGTACCAAGACGCGGCCGCCAGCGGTAGGCTGGTCCCACTTTCCGCCGCCCCTGCGGCGCCGACCCGGCCATGGAGACCCGCGATGAGCACGCCATTCCACCGCCCCGCCTTCTGCTGTTGACCAACCCCAACGCAGGAGTAAACGACATGGCACACAGCACCGCAGTCAACGTTCCCGCCAAGCAGGCAATCGAGGCCGCCAACGGCGTCATCAAACAACTGAAGGAATACCAGTCGAAAAACTGGGCGATCGGCCTGAACGGCGACAACCTGGCGCCGGACAGCTTCCTGGCCTTCTTCACCGAGCGCCAGCTGCCGTTCGCCTACTATGTCCGCGCCCAGGGCGTCAGCGTCGGCGAGCCGTCGGCCTACCAGATCAACATCGACACGCTGAACCACTATATCGGCCTGATCCGCAGCGCCGAAGGCATCGCCGTCCACGGCGCGATCACGCAGTTGAACCATTACAAGGCCAATAATTGGGCAATCGGCCTGAACGGCACGACGCTGCAGCCGGACGACTTCCTGCCCTTCTTCGACACCCGCGGCGTGGCGTTCGCCTACTATGTGCGCAGCGGCGGCGTCGAACTGGGCACCCCGGCCGCCTACGACAACAATATCCGGGCGCTGCAGCAGTACCTGGACAATCTGTAAGCCGCCCGTTCCCGCCCCGCCGGCTCCCGCCGCGGGGCGGCTTGCTGCCATCAATCCCGCTTGCGCCGCCGCGACACCGTCGCCTCGATGTTCTTGCGGCCTATCAGCTTGACCGGCTCGGGCATCGCCGGCCTGTCCGCCTCGCCCAGCCATTTGTACATCACCAGGCAGTCGACCAGCCCGTGGACCGCGTGGCGGTAGGCGCGCGGCAAGCGGCCGACGACGTCGAAACCCAGCTTCTGCCACAGCGCCACCGCCGCCTCATTGGTGGCCACCACGCTGTTGAACTGCAGCGCCAGGAAGCCGCGTTCCCTTGCGCGTTGCTGCGAGTGCTCGCACAGCGCGCGGGCCACGCCGCGGCCGCGCGCCGCCTCGGCCACCATATAGCCGCAATTGCCGACGTGGCCGCCGGGTCCGGCGGCGTTGGCCTTGAGGAAATAGCTGCCCAGCAGCTCGCCATCCTCCTCGGCCAGCCAGGTCTCCAGCGGCGCCTCGCACCACAGCCTGCGCGCCGCCTCCTCGTCCATGTCCGGATCGAAGGCATAGGTCTCGCGGGCGGACACCACCGCGCGGAACACCGGCCAGAATGCCGCGAAATCGCGCGGCTGCATCGGTCTGATCTGCATCTTGCTTCCTGAGTCTCTACGGTATCGGTTGCGGCTTCGGCGGCGCCGGCTGCGTCATCTGGCCGGACAGCAGGCTGGCGCCGGCGATCAGGGCGCCGCCCAGGCACTCCTGCGCCGTCATCGCCTCGCCGGCCAGCAGATAGGCGGAAATCGCGGCGAACACCAGCTCCATCAGCATCAGCGTCATCGCCTGCGTCGCCGGCAGTATCGACAGGCCGTGCTGCGACACCACGCTGGTGCACAACAGCACCACGCCGAGTATGGCCAGCACCAGCCAGCTGTCGGCCGGGATGCTCAGCATCTTGTGCAATTCGCCGCTCTGGAACAGGCTGAACGCGCCGATCAGCGCGACGCCGAACCAGATCGACGCCGACTTCACCGGCACCGGAATCGCGTGCGCCCGGCGACTGATCACATTGCCGAAGGCGAAGGCCATGCCGCCGGACAGCGCCAGCCACTCGTAACGGTGGGTCAGCGGCAGACCGCCGTTGAACAGGCCGGGCCGGTAGATGAAGACGACGCAGCCCAGCAGCGACAGCCCCACCACCAGCCAACCGCTCCGGGTCAGCCGCTCGTGCAGCAGCAAGCGCGACAGCAGCACCGTCCACAGCGGCGACAGATAGAACAGCAGCAGCACCCGCATCACCTGTCCCTCGGCCACCGCCAGCGTGTAGCTGTAATTGCACCAGCCGAACACCAGCGTCAGCAGCAACAGCACCGGCTCGAAGCGGAACTGCCGGCGGTACAGATTGAAGAACACCGCCAGTCCCACAGCGATGGTGACCAGATAGGTGGCCAGCGAGGCCATCGCCACGCTGACGCCCTGACTGTTCAGGCTGCGGAACGGGTACCACATCAGTCCCCACACCAGCGCGGTGGTCAGGATGCCCGAGGTGGCGACGATTTTTTGTTTTACAGGTGCCATGGCTGTTTTAAGATGGTCGATTGTGATTGATCAATGGAGACGCCCGCCTTGAATCCGCGCCTGGCCCACTTGCACCCGTATCCGTTCCAGCGCCTGGCCGCGCTGCTGGCCGACGCCGCGCCGCCGGCCGCGCTGTCCCACGTCAGCCTGGCGATGGGCGAGCCCAAGCATCCGGCGCCGCAGCGGGTGAAGGACGCGCTGTGCGCCAATCTCGACGGCCTGTCCGGCTATCCGGCGACACAGGGCACGCCGGCGCTGCGCCGCGCCTGCGCCGACTGGGCCGGGCGCCGCTACGGCGTGTCGCTGGACCCGGATCGCGAGGTGCTGCCGGTCAACGGCAGCCGCGAGGCGCTGTTCTCGCTGACCCAGTGCCTGATAGATGCGAGCGGCGAGGTCAAACCGGTGGTGGTGTCTCCGAATCCCTTTTACCAGATTTACGAGGGCGCGGCACTGCTGGCCGGCGCCGAGCCCCACTACGTCAACTGCGAAGCCGGCCGCGGCTTCCAGCCAGACTGGGACGCGGTGCCCGACGCGATCTGGCGCCGCGCGCAGCTGGTCATCGTCTGCAGCCCCGGCAATCCGACCGGCGCGGTGATGGGTCTCGCCGACTGGGCCAGGCTGTTCGCCTTGTCGGACCGCCACGGCTTCGTCATCGCCAGCGACGAATGCTATTCCGAGATCTATTTCGACGCCCCGCCGCTGGGCGGCCTGTCCGCCGCCCGCGCGCTCGGCCGGGGCCTGGACCGGCTGGTGATGCTGACCAGCCTGTCCAAGCGCTCCAATGTGCCCGGCATGCGCTCCGGCTTCGTCGCCGGCGACGCGGCGGTGCTGAAGGACTTTCTGCTGTACCGCACCTACCACGGCAGCGCGATGAGCCTGACGGTGCAGGCGGCCAGCCGGGCCGCCTGGGACGACGAGGCCCACGTCGAGGCCAACCGGGCCGCCTACGCCGCCAAATTCGCCGCGGTGCTGCCGCTGCTCTCGCCGGTGCTGGACGTCGCGATGCCGGATGCCGGCTTCTATCTGTGGGCCAGGGTGCCGGGCGACGACGACGTGGCCTTCGCCCGCGAACTGTTCGCCGCGCAGCACGTGACGGTGCTGCCGGGCAGCTTCCTCGCACGCGACGCCGGCGGCGCCAATCCCGGCCGAGGCTACATCCGCATCGCGCTGGTGGCCGAGGCGGCCGAATGCGTGGACGCCGCCGAAAGAATTGTAGAATTCTGCCGCAGCCGCCAGCCGGCGCTTCCGGCCTGAATTCCCGCTCCAACCGATACCGGACAGAATTTTAGATGACGACTTCGATTCACATTGCCAAAGGACTGAACCAGATGCATCCGATCCAGAGCCTGATCGAACAGGCGTTCGAGAACCGCGCCGAAATCACCCCCGCCACCGTATCGCCGGAACTGAAGGCCGCCATCGAACAGGTGATCGCCGAGCTGGACGCCGGCCGCCTGCGCGTCGCCGAGAAGCAGGGCGGCGACTGGGTGGTCAACCAGTGGGTGAAGAAAGCCGTGCTGCTGTCCTTCCGCATCCGCGACAACGCGGTGCAGGACGACGGCGTCAACCGCTACTTCGACAAGGTGGACACCAAGTTCGCCGACTGGAACCAGGCCCGCTTCCAGGAAGCCGGCTTCCGCGTGGTGCCGGGCGCGGTCGCGCGCAAGGGCAGCTTCATCGCCAAGAACACCGTGTTGATGCCGTCCTACGTCAATATCGGCGCCTATGTCGACGAGGGGGCGATGGTCGACACCTGGGCCACCGTCGGCTCCTGCGCGCAGATCGGCAAGAACGTCCACCTGTCCGGCGGCGTCGGCATCGGCGGCGTGCTGGAGCCGCTGCAGGCCAACCCAACCATCATCGAGGACAACTGCTTCATCGGCGCGCGCTCGGAAATCGTCGAGGGCGTGATCGTCGGCGAGGGCTCGGTGATCTCGATGGGCGTCTACATCGGCCAGTCGACCAAGATCTACGACCGCGAGACCGGCGAAGTGATGTACGGCCGCGTGCCGCCGGGCTCGGTGGTGGTGTCCGGCAACCTGCCGTCGAAGGACGGCAGCCACAGCCTGTACTGCGCCGTCATCGTCAAGAAGGTGGACGCGCAGACCCGCAGCAAGACCAGCATCAACGAGCTGCTGCGCGGCGTGTAAGCGCCGGAGACAGCGGGCGTCGGACCGACGCCGCCTCCCCGCCGGCCGCGGCGACGGGTTTCGTCGCGGCCGGTGTGCCATTATGGCAACACTCCTACCATTATTTAATGCCGAAGGCATAAATAATGGCTCATTTTGCACGCCGTAACATAGCGAGATTTGGCGTAATATCCCCGACGCTATAAAATCCAGCTATCCGAGACAAGAACGCGCCACCTTCCCGAATGATGGCGGCGCCTCCTCACCGCAGCCACGGCCCCGCTCCGCCGCGACGGTGAACTCGGTTGAATTTCGCCGTCTCACCGGAGTCCGACAACGGACTCCCCCTGCAAGCCGTTTGGAATGTTCGTGTCCTCAGACAATTTCATCGAATTCAGGAACGTCAGTTTCGCCTACGGCGATCGGCCCATCCTGAAAAATCTTACCCTCGGCGTGCCGCGAGGCAAGCTGGTCGCCGTCATGGGCGGCAGCGGCAGCGGCAAGACCACGCTGCTCAGGCTGATCTCCGGCCAGATCCGCCCGCAGTCCGGCGAAGTGCTGATAGACGGCAAGGATCTCGGCCGGATGAGCAAGACCGAGCTGTACCAGCACCGCCGCCGCATGGGCATGCTGTTCCAGTTCGGCGCGCTGTTCACCGACCTCAACGTCGCCGACAACGTCGCCTTCCCCTTGCGCGAACACACCAAGCTGCCGGAAGACATGGTGCGCGACCTGGTCGCGATGAAGCTCGAGGCGGTCGGCCTGCGCGGCACCCAGCAGCTGATGCCGGCCGAACTGTCCGGCGGCATGGCGCGCCGCGTCGCGCTGGCGCGCGCGATCGCGCTCGATCCGCAGCTGATGTTGTACGACGAGCCGTTCACCGGCCTGGACCCGATCTCGCTCGGCGTGATCGCGCTGCTGATCAAGAAGCTGAACGACGCGCTCGGCACCACCGCGGTGATGGTGACCCACGACGTGCACAAATCGCTGGAGATCGTCGACCACGTGCTCTTCGTCGCCGGCGGCCAGGTGATCGCCCAGGGCTCGCCGGACGAGGTGCGCCAATCGGATTCGCCGTGGGTGCGCCAGTTCGTCAACGGCGAGGCGGACGGCCCGGTCCATTACAGTTATCCGGCGGCGACCACGCTGGCCGACGACCTCGGCCTGCAAGGAGGCGCGCATGCTTGACCTGATCACCTCGCCGTTGCGCCGCCTCGGCCACGCCACCATCAACGCGGTCTGGCGGCTGGGCTTCGCCAGCCGCTTCCTGCTGGCCATCCTGGCCAACAGCGGCCAGAGCCTGCTCAGGCTGCAGCTGACGATACGCGAGATGTACTTCGCCGGCGTGATGTCGCTGATCATCATCGTCGTCTCCGGCCTGTTCGTCGGCATGGTGCTGGGCCTGCAGGGCTACACCACGCTGGTCAAGTTCGGCTCCGCCGACGCGCTGGGCGCGATGGTGGCGCTGGCGCTGCTGCGCGAGCTCGGTCCGGTGCTGGCGGCGCTGTTGTTCGCCAGCCGCGCCGGCAGCGCGATGACCGCCGAGATCGGCCTGATGAAGACCACCGAGCAGCTGGACGCGATGAGCGTGATGGCCGTCGACCCGATCGCCCGCGTCATCGCGCCGCGCTTCTGGGCCGGCGTGATCTCGATGCCGATACTGGCCGCGCTGTTCAACGTCGTCGGCGTGTTCGGCGGCTACCTGGTCGGCGTCGTGATGATAGGCCTGGACGCCGGCACGTTCTGGTCGCAGATGCAGGGCAATGTCGATCTGCACTACGACGTGATCAACGGCATCGTCAAGAGCCTGGTGTTCGGCGTCGCCGTCACGCTGATCGCCGTGTTCGAAGGCTACGACGCCACGCCGACCGCCGCCGGCGTGTCGGCCGCCACCACCCGCACCGTGGTCACCTCGGCGCTGGCGATACTGGCGCTGGACTTCGTGCTGACCGCCTTCATGTTCTAGGAAAAAACCGAATGAAACGCTCTACCATTGATTTGTGGGTCGGCATCTTTGTCGCCCTGGGCATCGCCGCCGTCGCCTTCCTGTCGCTGAAAGTGGCCAATCTGACGCCGCAGAGCGCGTCGCAGACCTATGTCGTCTACGCCGACTTCGACAATGTCGGCGGCCTGAAGGCGAAGGCGCCGGTCAAGGAAGCCGGCGTGGTGGTCGGCCGCGTCGCCGACATCCGCCTCGATCCGAAAACCTACCGCGCCCGCGTCGCGATGAATATCGACAAGCAATACCAGCTCAGCGACGACGTCAGCGCGTCCATCCTGACCTCCGGCCTGCTGGGCGAGCAGTACATCGGCCTGCAGCAGGGCGGTTCGGAGACCAATCTGGCGGCCGGCGGCACCATCACCATCACCTCGTCCGCGATGGTACTGGAACAGCTGATCGGCAAATTCATGACCGGTTTCACCGGCAAAGACGCAAGCAAATAAGCGTCGCAAACGGGGCCAACCCTCCATGCGGCAAGCAGCCGCCCGACTTGTGAATTGGAATCTAGAAAATGAAGAAACTGCTCACCCTGTTCTGCCTGATGCTGGGCCTGTCCTCCACCCAGGCGCTGGCCGCCGCCGACAATCCGGTCGACATCATCAAGGACGGCTCCCGCCAGGTGCTGGACATCCTGAAACAGGACAACGGCAAGAACACCAAGCAGGTGCGCCAGCAGGCCGAGGCCGTCGCGGTGCCGCTGTTCGACTTCCCCCGCATGACCGCGCTGGCGGTCGGCCTGGGCTGGCGCCAGGCGACGCCGGAACAGCGTCAGGAGCTGACCCAGCAATTCCAGACGCTGCTGGTGCGCACCTACTCGTCGACGATGATCCGCTTCAAGACCGCCCAGGTTAACGTCCAGCCCAACCCGGTGACCGGCGCCAACGGCCGCGACGCCACCGTCAAATCCGGCGTGACGCTGCCCGGCAACACCAATCCGGTCGCCGTCGACTATGTGCTGTACAAGGGCGACAAGGGCTGGAAGATCTACAATGTCAGCGTAGAGGGCGCCAGCCTGGTGACCGTGTACCGCAACAGCTTCAACGAGGAAATCCGCAAGAACGGCGTCGATGGCCTGATCAAGCTGCTGCAGGACAAGAACGCCGCCCCGGCTCCGGCCGCAGCCAAGGGCAAGGGCTGATGCTGAAAACCACCGCCCCCGGCGCGGCCAGCCTGCTGGGCCGCATCGACATGGACAGCAGCGCGGCGCTGGCGCGCCCGCTGGCCCAGCTCGCCGCGCAAGGGCCGCTGCGGCTGGACCTGTCGGGCGTGGAGTCCGCCGACTCGGCCGCGCTGGCGCTGCTGCTGGCCGCGCACCGCGCCGCCCGAGCCGCCGGCCACAGGCTGACGCTGGCCGGCATGCCGGCGGACCTCGCCTCGCTGGCCGGCCTGTACGACCTGGGACCGCTGCTGTCCGGAGAATAATATGCGATCCAAACTCCTGGCCGCGATGGCCGTGCTGCTGCTGGCCGGTTGCGCCAGCAACCCGACCACCGCCTACGACCCGTACGAGCCGTACAACCGCGCGATGTTCAAGGTCAACGACAAGGCCGACCAATGGGTGCTGAAGCCGCTGGCCGAAGGCTACCAGACGGTGGTGCCGTCCCCGGTCCGCACCGGCGTCGGCAACTTCTTCGACAATCTGAAGGACGTCTACAGCTTCGCGTTCAACCTGATGCGCGCCGAGCCGGAAAAGGCCGCCAACGACTTCATGCGGGTGGCGATCAACACCAGCTTCGGCCTGTTCGGCCTGATCGACATCGCCGACCAGGCCGGTCTGAAGAACAACAAGACCACGCTGGGCGACACGCTGGCCTCCTGGGGCTGGAAGAACAGCAACTACTTCGTGGTGCCCTTCTTCGGTCCGTCCACCGTCCGCGACGGCAGCGGCCTCGCCGTCTCGCTGGCGGTGCCGGGACCGGAAAAGGCCATCTATCATCACGACCGCAACGGCGCCATCGTCTTCTACGGCCTGTACGGCGTCAGCACCCGCGCCAAGCTGCTGGGCACCGGCGCCGACAATCTGCTAGAGACCGCAGCGGTGGACCGCTACAGCTACACCCGCGACATCTATATGCAGTACCGCGCCAAGCAGCTGGGCCAGCCGGACCCGACCCAGCCGGCCGACAACCTGAACCTGGACGAGCTGATGGGCAGCCCGGGCGGCGACAGCTCCGCCCCGGCGGCCGAGCGCAAGGCCGCGGCTTCCGAGCCTGCCGGCATGAAGACCGGCGCTTCGGCCGCACAATAAAGCGACTGCGCAAACCGACAGGCGCGCCTCCCCCGGGAGACGCGCCGTTTTTTTTACCGCGCCCCCGGATTCCGCTCAAGCAATGCGCCGACCAGCGGCCCTGGCGCGAGTAGGGTTACAATACGGCCGCCGCCTGGGCGCCAAACGCAGTCCGGCGGTCGTTTTCATTTTCAATTCGTCAGGAAATACCATGAGCCAATTGCCCGCCTGCCCGCAATGCGGATCCGAATACACTTATCAGGACGGCGCGATGCTGGTCTGCCCGGAGTGCGCGCACGAATGGTCGGGCGATGCCGCCGCGCCGGCGGAGGAACAGCGCGTGGTGCGCGACGCCGTCGGCAACGTGCTGCAGGACGGGGACAGCGTCACCGTGATCAAGGATCTGAAGGTCAAGGGCTCGTCGCTGGTGGTCAAGGTCGGCACCAAGGTGAAGAATATCCGCCTGGTCGACGGCGACCACGACATCGATTGCAAGATAGACGGCATAGGCGCGATGGGCCTGAAGTCGGAGTTCGTCAAGAAGGCCTGAGCGCCAGACGGTGGGCACGACCGGCTGGCTTCCTATACTCAAGCCAGCCCTCTCCACAGGAGACACCGATGCTACCGAACTGCGCGTCCTGCCTGCTGGGCTGCCTGCTGGCGTTGCCGGCGGCGGCCCAGCCGCTCACGCTGACACTCTGCCACGAGGACACCGAGTCCTATCCCTGGCTGCTGAACGACGGCAATGGCCTGAACCAAAGCATGATGCGGATGGTAGGTCGCAAGCTAGGCATCGTCATCGATACCAAGCCGATGCCATGGCTGCGCTGCATGCACGAAGTCCAGGACGGCCGTATAGATGGCCTGTACAAGATACGCTTCACACCGGAACGGCTGCAGCTGGGCGCCTTTCCGATGCAGGACGGCCAGCCGGATCCAGCGCTGCGGATGATGACCGACAGCTACAGCCTGTACCGCCTCAAGGGCAGCAATCTGCGCTGGGACGGCCGCATCATCAGCCACGCGGATAAAGGCATCGCGGCCCAGGCCGGATTCGCCGTCGTCGACCAGCTGCAGCAAATGGGACTGCACGTGGACAACAGCTCCCGCAGCGCCACCGCCATCCTTTACAAGCTGCTGCTGGGCCGGACCGATGGCGCGGCGCTGCAAACGGGGGAGGCGGATCACGCCCTCTCCAGCGACCCCGCCTTGCGCGCCGGGCTGGAAAAACTGGAGCCGCCGCTGCAAATCACCCCTTACTACCTGATTTTCTCGCACCGCTTCTTCCAACAACATCCGGACACCGTTCGTCTAATCTGGCAGACCGTCGCCACCGTCCGCTCCTCGCCCGAATACCGGGCCCTGCGGATCGATGGACAGATACCGGTCACACCATAGCGGATGCCGTTCATCGATGATCGCCCCGGGCCGCGCGAAGCCGGAAGCCCCTCTCGGGCGCCCCCATCTCTTCTATACTGGCAGCATTACATCGTCAGGCCCCGCCATCGATGATCCGAGCCCTTTCCGGACTATGCGCCGGCCTGTGGCTGTGCCAGGCCGCCGCCCAGCCGCCGGCGCTGCGCCTCTGCCATGAGGACGCGCCGTCCTATCCATGGTTGCTGGAGAACGGACGGGGCCTCAGCCAGATCATGATGGACATGGTCGCGCGCCGCCTCGGCATCACGATCCGGAGCCAGGCCCTGCCCTGGGTGCGCTGCATGTCGGAGGTCACGGCGGGGCGTCTGGACGGCCTGTACAAGATCAGCTACGCGCCGGAGCGGACGGCCCTGGGCGTGTTTCCGATGAAGAACGGCCAGGCCGACGTCTCGCTGCGCATGCTGACCGACAGCTACAGCCTGTACCGCGTCAAGGACGGCGGCCTCGGCTGGGACGGCCGTCGCGTCATCGGCGCCGGCAAGGGCGTCGCCGCCCAGACCGGGTTTTCGGTGGTCGCGCAATTGCAACGGCAGGGCCTGAAAGTGGACAGCAGCTCGCGCAACGCCTCGGTCATTCTGCACAAGGTCTTGCTGGGCCGCGTCGACGGCGCGGCGCTGCAAAGCCAGGCCGCCGACGACGCCATCGCCGCCGAACCGGCGCTGCAGGGCAGGCTGGACAAGCTGGAGCCGCCGCTGGCCGTCAAGCCGTACTATCTGATCTTCTCCCACGCCTTCTATCAACGCGAGCCGGCGCTGGCCCGGAAGATCTGGCAGGCCGTCGCCGCCGTGCGCGCCTCGCCGGCCTACGCCGCCGCCCGTCCGGGCCAGTGAGGATCAGACGAGGCCGACCGCCGCGCCGACCGGCAACGCCGTCGAGGCGAATCGCCAACCGTCGACGAAGCCTGTCGCCTCGCTCAGGTCGATCCGCCCGGCGATCTCCTCCAGCCGCGCCATCTGACGGACGTCGTCCAGCGGAACAGGCTGATCCAGCAAAGCGGACACCCGCAGATAGCGCCGCGCCCCCAGCAGCTGCCGCGCCTGGAAATCCGCCACGTCGTTGACGCCGTCCATCAGCAGATCGACGATGTCCCGGCCCCATTGCAGATCACCCCAGTCGGCGTCGCCGGCCAGGCGGATGGCGTTGACGCCGGTGCCCAGCGACAGCATCGCCACCGACTCCAGCGGAATCGGCGTCCTGAGCCTCGCGTCGCGTGTCTGCGCCAGTGCGCACATCGCCGGATTGTTGGCGAACACGCCGCCGTCGACGAAGCCGTCGAAGGAGGGGAAATAGGTCGGCGCGGCCGTGCTGCGCATCGCCACCCGCCAGGCCGTCTCCACGCCGTCGTCGCTGCCGTCTCGGGTCGGCAGATTGTGGTAGACCTTGGGCTTCCAGCGCCGCTGCCCGTCCGGCAACCGCGGATCGCCGTCCAGATTGAAGGCCGGCACCAGCACATGGCCGCGGCGGCCGCCGTCGCGCAGCAACGAGGCCAGCGTGCTCGTCTCCCCCAGGACCTGCCGGCAGACCCGCTCCCGCTCCTTGCCGTCGTAGCGCGGGCCGATCAGGCCGTTCAGCGTCTTCAGCCGCCAGGCCAGGCTGCGGGAGAACAAGCTGGGCCCGTCCTCGCGGTACCGCCCTAACAGCTGTCCGGGTGTCAGGCCCCGGGCCAGACCCATCGCGATCAGGGCGCCGGTCGACGTGCCGGCATACATATTGATGCCGTCGCGCCAGCCCGGCGCGGCCCGGTCGAGCCGGTCCAGCACGACCAGCGCGACGATGCCTCTGAGGCCGCCGCCGTCGATGGACAGGATTCGATAAGGCGTGTCCGGCAGCATGCGCGTTCTCCAGGTGGATGGGACGATGCGATATTGTCCGCCCTTCTCGCCTGCCGCAACATGAAAAATGACAGTGGCAAATCCAGCCCATCGATGAAAAACGCCGCACCCTGGCAGGGCGCGGCGTCTGACGGGACGGGAGGCCGGATCAGCTGATGCGTTCGATCAGCGCGCCGACGGCGCCCAGTTTCTTCTCGATGTGCTCGTAGCCGCGGTCCAGGTGATAGATGCGGTCGACGATGGTTTCGCCCTCGGCCACCAGGCCGGCGATCACCAGGCTGGCGGAAGCGCGCAGGTCGGTGGCCATCACGGTGGCGCCGGACAGCTTGTCCACGCCCTTGATGATGGCGGTATTGCCTTCGACCTCGATATTGGCGCCCATGCGGTTCAGTTCCGGCACGTGCATGAAACGGTTCTCGAAGATGGTCTCGGTCACCACGCCGGCGCCCTCGGCCACGCAGTTCAGCGTCATCAGCTGCGCCTGCATATCGGTCGGGAAGGCCGGGTAAGGCAGCGTGCGGAAATTGACGGCCTTCGGGCGCTGCTTCATGTCCAGCGAGATCCAGTCGTCGCCGCACTCGATCAGCGCGCCGGTCTCGGCCAGCTTGTCCAGCACCGCCTCCATGCTCTTGGGCGCGGCGTTCCGCAACACGATGTGGCCGCGCGTCATCGCGCCGGCCACCAGGAAGGTGCCCGCCTCGATGCGGTCCGGCATCACCGAGTATTCGGCGCCGTGCAGTTTTTCCACGCCCTCGATCACCAGCCGGTCGGTGCCGATGCCGGAAATCTTGGCGCCCATCGCCACCAGGCAGTTGGCCAGATCGGTCACCTCAGGCTCGCGCGCGGCGTTTTCCAGGATGGTGGTGCCCTCGGCCAAGGTCGCGGCCATCAGCAGGTTCTCGGTGCCGCCGACGGTCACCATGTCCATCACGACGCGGGCGCCGCGCAGGCGCTTGGCGCGCGCCTTGACGTAGCCGTGCTCGATCGACACCTCGGCGCCCATCGCCACCAGGCCCTTGATGTGCTGGTCGACCGGACGGCTGCCGATCGCGCAGCCGCCGGGCAGCGACACGGAGGCCTCGCCGAAGCGCGCCAGCGTCGGGCCCAGCACCAGGATGGACGCACGCATGGTCTTCACCAGGTCGTACGGCGCCACCAGGCTGTCCAGCTGCGAGGCGGTGATCTCCACCTCGTGCACATTATCGGTCATCACGCGCACGCCCATGCCCTGCAGCAGCTTCTGGGTGGTGGCGATGTCGCGCAGCATCGGCACATTGGTGAAACGCATGGTGTCGGCGGTCAACAGGCCTGCGCACAGTATCGGCAGCGCGGCGTTCTTGGCGCCGGAAACGCGGATCTCGCCGTTCAGCGGGCCGTTGCCTACGATTTTCAGTTTATCCATGGTCTTGCTTTCAGGCTTGCTGTTTGGCCCACTCGTCCGGCGTGGCCGCCTTGACGATGGAGAGCGCGTGGATTTCGTTGCTGGCCAGACGGCTGGCGATCACTTCCTTGACCATGCGGTGGCGGTCGATCAGGCGCTTGCCCTCGAAGGCGGCCGACACCACGGTGGCGTAGAAGTGGTGGCCATCGCCTTCCACATGCAGATGGGTACAGTCGAGGCCGGCCTCGATATATTGTTTGACTTGCTCTGGAGTCATCTTGATTGTCCGGTGCGAATAACGAATAAGGTTAGTGGCGCAGCTTGTAGCCGGAGCGGATCAGCCCCAGCGCCAGCGCGCACAGCAGCGCGAAGCTGCCGGCCACGACGCCGGCCGACAGCCAGGGATTGACGTCGGCCTGGCCGAAGAAGCCGTAGCGGAAGCCGTCGATCATGTAGAACACCGGATTGACGTGCGAAACGGCGTACCAGAACGGCGGCAGGCTGTGGATGGAATAGAACACGCCGGACAGGAAGGTCAGCGGCATGATCAGGAAGTTCTGGAAGGCGGCCAGCTGGTCGAACTTCTCCGCCCAGATGCCGGCGATCACGCCCAGCGCGCCCAGCACGCCGCAGCCGAGCACGGCGAAGGCCAGCGCCCACAACGGCTGGGCCGGCAGCGGCAGGCCGAACCAGCCGGTGACCAGCAGCACGCCGGTGCCGACCGCCAGGCCGCGCACGACCGAAGCCAGCAGGTAGGCGAGGAAGAATTCGACTGCGGTCAACGGCGGCAGCAGCAGGAACACGATATTGCCGGTGATCTTGGACTGGATCAGGCTGCTGGAGCTGTTGGCGAAGGCGTTCTGCGCCATCGACATCATCGCCAGGCCCGGAATCAGGAAGGCGGTGTAGCCGACGCCGGGATAGGCCTCGACATGCCGGGACAGCACGTGGGCGAAGATCAGCTGGTACATCAGCGCGGTCAGCACCGGCGCCGCCACCGTCTGGAACGCCACTTTCCAGAAGCGCACCAGTTCCTTCTTGAACAGGGTCAGGAAACCTATCACGCGGCGCCTCCATTCATCATCTTGACGAAGACGCTTTCCAGATCGGCCTCCACCACATTCAGTTCGCGCACCTCGACGCCGGCCTCGCGCAGCGTCGCCAGCACGCCCTCCAGTTCGGACAGCTCGGCCAGCTCCAGCACCACGCGGCCGTCGTCGTCGCGCAGCTTGCGCGGCGCGAGGCTGTCCGGCAGCGGGCCAGACAGCGTGACCGCCACTTCGCGGCGCGCGCTGTGCGCCAACAGCTTGTCCTTGTTCTCCAGCGCCAGCAGCCTGCCCTTTTTCAGCATCGCGATGCGGCTGCACAGCGCCTCCGCCTCTTCCAGGTAATGGGTGGTCAGCACGATGGTGGTGCCGGCGCGGTTCAGTTCCTGGACGAAGGTCCACAGGCTCTGGCGCAGCTCGACGTCGACGCCGGCGGTGGGCTCGTCCAGCACCACGACCGGCGGCCGGTGCACCAGTGCCTGCGCCACCATCACCCGCCGCTTCATGCCGCCGGACAGCGCGCGCATATTGCTGTCGGCCTTGTCGGCCAGGCCCAGCTTGAACAGCAGCTCGTCTATCCAGGCCTCGTTGCGGGACAGGCCGAAGTAGCCGGACTGGAAGCGCAGCGTCTCGCGCACCGACAGGAAGGGATCGAACACCAGCTCCTGCGGCACCACGCCGAGCGCGCGCCTAGCGTCGCGAAAATCGCGCACCACGTCGCGGCCCATCACCCGGATGCTGCCGCTGTCGGGACGGGCCAGGCCGGCCAGCGCCGAGATCAGCGTGGTCTTGCCGGCGCCGTTGGGGCCGAGCAGCGCGAAGAACTCGCCCGGCGCCACGGAGAAGCTCACCTTATCCAGCGCCTGCAGCTGGCCGTAGCGCTTGCTGACGGCCTCGATTTCGATTGCGTGGGACATGAAGACCATGTGGCCACCAGGGCGACGCCGTCCGGATGGATCGCGCGCTAGTGGCTTGAGAAAAAAGCGCAATTATAGCGCCGGCTCAGCCGCAAGTGGTAAGTTGTTCCATCACCGGCGGCAGGAAAATGCCGCGGTACAAATATTGCAACAGCCGGCTGGCGGCATCGGTGGCGTCCGGACAGGGCGTCTCCACCAGCAGGCGGTTCATCAGGCCGTCGTGCAGCGACTGCAGCGCCACCGCCACCTCGTCCGGATCGACGCAGTCGTAGGTCTGGCCGCCGTCCTTGGCCTGCCGCACCACCTGGCTCAGCAGGCCCCGCGCCTCGTGCATGTGCGCGACGCACTCCTCGTGTATCGGCGCCAACTCGCCGACGTATTCGCTGCGCATGAACAGGATGAGCAGGATGCGCCTCACCTGCGGATTGTGCTCGATCACCCCCAGCAGCCGGTGGCTATGGTCCCACAGCGCGCGGGCCGGATCGGCGGCGGCGCCCAGCAGCAGCTGCTCGCGGATGTCGTCGAACGGCGCCGACACCCGGTCCAGCATCGCGCGGTACAGGTCCAGCTTGTTCTGGAAATGCCAGTACACCGCGCCGCGGGTCAGGCCGGCGTCGGCGGCGATGTCCGCCAGTGTGGTGCGCGACACTCCATGCTCGCTGAACAGCCGCTCGGCGGCGTCCAGCAGTTGCTGCCGCGTCTGCTCCGCCTCTTCGCGTGTCTTCCGTGCCATATCTGGATACTTTGCTAGAACTAGTACTAATTAATGAATTTTAACGCCTATCGCCCGGCGATATTGCGGAGCTTTTACATTGCCGGACATTTCTTCATTTTACATACAGACGCGCATGTATGTAAAATGCCGAAGATTGGGGATATGACAATCCAGAACCATACCCCTGCTGAGCAAAAATAAACCCTTCCTTCCGGATTCTGCTTTCGAGGACTCGATACCATGCAAGCAACTGCAACGATGCCGCGCGCCGCGCGCGGTTTGCTGCTGGGCGTAGTGGCCGCCAGCCTGGCGGCCTGCGGCCAGAAGCCCGACGCCCAGGCCGGCGGCGCGATGCCGCCTGTGCCGGTGGCCGTGATCAAGGTCGAGCCGGCCAATGTGCCGGTGTCGTATGAATTCGTCGGCCAGGCGGCCGGCTCCCGCGAAGTCGAAGTGCGCGCGCGCGTCGGCGGCATCCTGCAGAAGCGCTCCTACACCGAGGGCAAGCCGGTGAAGGCCGGCGACCTGCTGTTCCAGATCGACCCCGAGCCGTTCAAGGCGGCGCTGGACCAGGCCCAGGCCAATCTGCAGGTGCAACAGGCGCAACAGGCGCGCACCAAGCAGGACTTCGAGCGCATCATGCCGCTGTTCAAGGAAAACGCCGTCAGCCAGAAGGACCGCGACGACGCCGTCGCCGCCTACAACTCGGCCAAGGCCCAGGTCGCCGCGGCCCAGGCTCAGGTGGAGCAGGCCCGCATCAATCTGGGCTACACCCGCGTCACCGCGCCGATCTCCGGCATCACCAGCCAGGAAGCCCGCTCCGAAGGCAGCCTGGTGGCCACCAGCGCCGACGCCAGCCTGCTGACCAAGATCTCGCAGCTGGACCCGATCTACGTCAACTTCAGCATGTCCGACGGCGACATGCTGAATCTGCGCAAGATGCAGCGCGAGGGCAAGCTGAAGCTGGCCAACGGCGGCGGTTTCGAGGTGCAGCTGAAGCTGGCCGACAACAGCCTCTACGGCAAGACCGGCCACCTGAACTTCACCGACAGCCTGGTCGACACCACCACCGGCACCATCCGCTCGCGCGCCACCTTCGCCAACCCGCAGGGCGGCATCCTGCCGGGCCAGTTCGTCCGCGTGCAGCTGAACGGCGCGGTGCGCACCGCGGCCATCACCGTGCCGCAACGCGCGGTGCTGACCAGCCAGCAGGGCAAGATGGTCTGGGTCGTCGGCGCCGACGGCAAGGTGGCGCCGCGTCCGATCGTCACCTCGCAGGAGGTCGGCATGGACGTGCTGGTCGAGCAGGGTCTGAAGGCCGGCGACCAGGTCGTCGTCGACAACATCATCAAGCTGCGTCCGGGCGCCGCCGTCAAGCCGCACCCGTTCCAGGCCGGCGCCAGCGCGCCTGCCGCCGCGGCCAAGCAGTAAACCCAGGGGGAACCTGATACATGTTTTCCGCTTTTTTCATACGGCGACCGATCTTCGCCAGCGTGATCTCCATCGTGATCATGCTGGCGGGCCTGGCCGCCATCAAGGCGCTGCCGATCGAGCAGTACCCTGAAATCGTGCCGCCGGTGGTGAACGTCACCGCCAGCTATCCGGGCGCCTCCGCCGAGGTGATCGCCAATACCGTGGCCGCGCCGCTGGAGCAGGCGATCAACGGCGTCGACGACATGCTGTACGTGCAGTCGAACAGCGCCAGCAACGGCACGCTGTCGATGAGCGTATCGTTCAAGATCGGCACCAATCCGGACCAGGCGACCATCAACGTCAACAACCGCGTGCAGTCGGTGCTGTCGCAGCTGCCGGAAGAGGTGCGGCGCCAGGGCGTCAACGTGCGCAAGAAGTCCGCCACCATCCTGCAGGTGATCTCGCTGTTCTCGCCGGACAACAGCCGCGACACGCTGTTCATCAGCAACTACGCGCTGTTGAACGTCGTCGACGAGCTGAAACGGGTGCCCGGCGTCGGCGACGTGATCAACTTCGCCGGCCAGGACTACTCGATGCGGATCTGGCTGAAGCCGGACAAGCTGGCCCAGCTGAAGCTGACGCCCAGCGACGTGGCCGCCGCCATCCGCGAGCAGAACTCGCAGTTCGCCGCCGGCAAGCTCGGCGCCGAACCGACGCCGCAGAAGCTGGACTTCACCTACACCGTGACCACCCAGGGCCGCCTGTCCGAGCCCGAGGAGTTCGAGAACATCATCATCCGCGCCAATCCGGACGGCTCGGCGGTGAAACTGAAGGACGTCGCCCGCGTCGAGCTGGGCGCGCTGTCCTACGACTTCCACGGCAAGCACAACGGCAAGGCCACCATCCCGATCGGCATCTTCCTGGCGCCGGGCGCCAACCAGCTGGCCACCGCGCAGGCTGTCGAAACCGAGATGCTGCGGCTGTCGAAGAGTTTCCCGACCGGCATGTCCTTCGGCATCCCGTACGACACCACCAAGTTCGTCGAAGTGTCGATCGAGGAGGTGTACAAGACGCTGGCCGAGGCGATGGTGCTGGTCTTCCTGGTGGTCTTCCTGTTCCTGCAGAACTGGCGCGCGACGCTGATCCCGTGCCTGGCGGTGCCGGTGTCCATCGTCGGCGCCTTCGCCGGCATGTACGCCTTCGGCTTCACCATCAACACGCTGACGCTGTTCGGCCTGGTGCTGGCGATCGGCATCGTCGTCGACGACGCCATCGTGGTATTGGAGAACGTCGAACGGCTGATGACGCAGGAAGGACTGTCGCCGACCGAGGCCAGCCTGAAGGCGATGAAGGAAGTGTCCGGCGCGCTGGTGGCCATCGTGCTGGTGCTGTGCTCGGTCTTCATCCCGGTGGCCTTCCTCGGCGGCATCGCCGGCCAGATGTACAAGCAGTTCGCGATGACGATCGCGGTGTCGGTGGTGATCTCCGGCATCGTGGCGCTGACGCTGACCCCAGCGCTGTGCGCGCTGATCCTGAAGTCGGAACACCAGCACCAGAACCGCTTCTTCGAGTGGTTCAACGGCTGGTTCGACCGCCTGACCGCCCGCTACACCGGCGGCGTGTCCTTCATCATCAAGCGCGGCCTGCTGTCGGCGGTGATGTTCGGCCTGCTGCTGGCGCTGTCGGCCGGCCTGTTCCGCATCATCCCGTCCAGCCTGGCGCCGGACGAGGACCAGGGCTATGTGCTGGCCGCGGCCTTCCTGCCGGACGGCGCCTCGCTGCAACGCACCGGCGCGACGATGGACAAGCTGGACGCGATGATGGCCGGCAATCCGGCGGTCAAGGATAGGATGAGCTTCGCCGGCTTCGACATCCTCACCGGCGGCAACAAGACCAACGCCGGCGTGTCCTTCATCACGCTGAAGCCGTGGGATGAGCGCAAGTCGCCGGAACTGTCGTCGATGGCGGTGGTGAAGGACATCTTCGGCAAGGGCATGATGGGCGTCAGCGATGGCATCATCCTGGCGTTCAACCCGCCGCCGATCTCCGGCATGTCCAATACCGGCGGCTTCGAGGCCTATGTGCAGGACCGCGCCGGCCGCAGTCCGGCCGAGCTCGGCGACATCGCCAAGAAGCTGGTGGCCGCCGCCGCCAAGCATCCGGAGCTGAAGGGGGTGCAGACCACCTTCTCCGCCAGCGTGCCGCAGGTCTTCGTCAAGCTGGACCGCGACAAGGCCAAGGCGCTGGGCGTGCCGGTGAACAGCGTGTTCGACACCATGCAGAGCACCTTCGGCGCGCTCTACGTCAACGACTTCAACAAGTTCGGCCGCACCTTCCGCGTGCAGCTGCAGTCGGAGGCGCCGTTCCGCACCAAGGTGGACGACCTGCGCAACGTCTACGTGCGCTCGCAGGCCGGCCAGATGATCCCGCTGACCGCGCTGGTGACCATACAGCAGACCACCGGCCCGGAAACGCTGGAACGCTTCAATGTGTTCCCGGCGGCCAAGATCGTCGGCGGCCCGGCGCCGGGCTACAGCTCGGGTCAGGCGCTGGCGGCGCTGGAGGAAGTGGCCAAGGAAACGCTGCCCGAAGGCTATTCGCTGGCCTGGACCGGTTCGGCCTTCCAGGAGAAGTCGACCAGCGGTTCGTCCGCCCTGGTGTTCGGCTTCGCGATGATCATGGTCTTCCTGATCCTGGCGGCGCAGTACGAACGCTGGAGCCTGCCGATCTCGGTGCTGATGGCGGTGCCGTTCGCGGTGTTCGGCGCGCTGATGGCCAACTGGCTGCGCGGCCTCGCCAACGACGTCTACTTCCAGGTGGCGCTGGTGACGCTGATCGGCCTGTCGGCGAAGAACGCGATCCTGATCGTCGAGTTCGCGGTGCAGCAGATGGAGGAAGGCATGGAGGCGGTGGAAGCCGCGCTGCAAGCCGCCCGCCTGCGCTTCCGCCCTATCGTGATGACCTCGCTGGCCTTCGTGCTGGGTTGCGTGCCGCTGGCCATCTCCACCGGCGCCGGCTCCGCCAGCCGCCACTCGATCGGCACCGGCGTGATCGGCGGCATGCTGGCCGCCACCTTCATCGCCACCTTCTTCATCCCGCTGTTCTTCATCGTGATCATGAAGATCGGCAAACAGAACAAGCCCCAGCAGAACGCCGGGGCCGGAGGAAACGCAGATGCTTAAGCGCGCCCTGATACCCGTCGCCGTCGCGCTCGCCGTGTCGGCCTGCGCGGTGGGGCCGGACTACAGCCGGCCCAAGGTCGAGCTGCCCGAGGCCCAGGCCGGCGCACAGGCGCCGGCGGTGGACGCCGACTGGTGGCAGCGCTTCGACGACCCGGTGCTGAACCGGCTGATCGAGGAAGCCGTCAAGAACAACTTCGACCTGCAGGCGGCGGCCGCCCGCGTGGACCAGGCGGCCGCCCAGGCCGGCATCGCCCGCGCGGCGCTGCTGCCGTCGCTCGGCGCCAACGCCGGCTATCAGAGCGGCCGCAGCTCGCAGCCGCTGACCAGCCCCGGCACGCCGCTGGTCAGCAACGTGCGCGCGGCCAATCTGACGGCGGCGTGGGAAATCGACCTGTGGGGCAAGCTGCGCCGCAGCAACGAGGCGGCGCGCGCCGGCTACGCGGCCAGCCGCTACGACCGCGACGCCGCCCAGCTGGCGCTGGCGGCCCAGGTCGCGCAGACCTATTTCCAGATGCGGGCGCTGGACGCCCAGCTGGACATCGCCAAGCGCACGCTGCAAAGCCGCGACGAGTCGCTGAAGCTGCAGACCAAGCGCTTCCAGGGCGGCCTGATCTCCGAGCTGGACCAGCGTCAGGCCGAGGCCGAGGCCGCATCGGCCCGCGCCTCCGTCCCGCAGATCGCCCGCTCGCTGGAGCAGACCGAAACCGCGCTCGGCGTGCTCCTGGGCCATAGCCCGAAGCAGCTGGCCGACGGCGGCGTCAGCCGAGGCAAGGACATCAACAGCCTGGCCAGCCCGCCAAGCGTACCGGCCGACCTGCCGTCCAGCCTGCTGGAGCGCCGCCCCGACGTCGCCTCCAGCGAGCAGCAGCTGATCGCCGCCAATGCCCGCATCGGCGTGGCCAAGGCGGCCTACTTTCCCAGCATCAACCTGACCGGCGCGCTGGGTTCGCAGAGCCTGTCGCTGGACAGCCTGTTCACCGGCCCGACCCGCACCTGGAGCTTCGCCGGCAATCTGGCGGCGCCGATCTTCAACTTCGGCGCCACCGGCTACGGCGTCGATGCCGCCAGCGCCGGCCAGAAGCAGGCGCTGGCGCAGTACCAGAAGACGGTGCAGTCGGCGTTCAAGGACGCGCTGGACGCGCTCGCCGCCAATAGCGCAGCGCGCGACATCCTGCAGGCGCAGACCACCCAGCTGACCGCGCTGAACCGCTCGCTGAAACTGGCGGGCCTACGCTACGACAACGGCTACGCCAGCTACCTGGACGTGCTGGACGCGCAGCGCAACAGCTTCCAGGCCGAGCTGAACCTGGTCGGCGCCCGGCTGGACCAGCTGAACGCCACCATCAGCGTCTACAAGGCGCTGGGCGGCGGGTGGGAAGCGGGAAAACGGTAAGCGCCTTGCTTCCGTGAGAAGACCTGCCCCAAACGGGGCAGGTCTTTTTTATGCCGGCATCAAAAGGAGATCGGCGCCTGATGGACATAGCCCAGATGGTTGCCCGACAGCGCCACCGTCATCGCCACCTGGAAAACCGAATTGTCCTCCGCGCGGATGTGCGAGATCGAATACCCCCCATCCCAGTTGGTGATGCCGGCGCAATGCACCCAGCCGTCGGCGGGCACGATGATGGGATTGCTCGCCGGCTTGCCGTTCTTGTAGCTGGTGACATCCAGCCGGATCGAACCCCTCGTGCAACGCAGCCACGCCATAAAAGTGATATTGCCTTCGGCCACGACGCCATACGCCGCCGCGGCACAACGCCGGATACCGTCCACGATGTCCGGGCTGTAGTTCAGGTTTCCGCAACTGAACTCGGCGATGTAAAACTCGCTGCCGTAGCGGAAATTCCTGCGTGTCGGCAGTGCGGCAAGCAAGTCCTTGACTGCGATCGCCAGCTCACCCTTCCCGCCGCCATTGGACGTGTTGTCATGAATGAACTTCCCGGCATTCGTGATCGTCACGGACTGCTGATAATCGGGAGCGGTCAGCGGAGCCATCGCCGACTGGCAGCTGAAGATCGCCGCCGTCGGGTTATCGTAAACCGCCTCCACCGGGATGAATCGGCCGCTGTCGCGCACCAGATTCTTCCTGGGCATGCGGTCCACGGTGATGCCGTCGACGATCCCGTAGCCGGCCAGCGTGACCGCCTTGTCGGCCTTGGCGGCCAGCTTGCCGTCGACCGTCGCCGAGTACTTGGCATCGTTGTTCAGCGCCGCCGCCAGCTCCTGCAGCGTATTCAAATTCGCCGGGGCGCCCGAAACCAGGCCATTCACCGCGCTTTGCAGATCGCCTTTGCTGGCGCCATCGACAATGCCGTAGCCGGCCAGCGTGGTTGGCTTGCCGCTGGCAATCCTGCTCCAGTCATGTGCCGGCACGTCGTCGCCGGTCATTTGCCGGCCTGCTATGACCCGGCCTTTTCCGTCTACGGTCACCACACCGTAGCTGCCCGGTGCAACGCCGCTGTCGCGCAGCGTCAGCTGGCCGCTGACATCGCGGCTGCCATCGAAGACGACATTCCAGCTGCCGTCGCCGGTCGCCTCGATCTTGCGCGCGGCGCTCAGTTTGGCCGCATTGCCGGAGGGTTGCTCGCCGCTTTCCAGCTTGTCCACCCTCTCCTTCAGATGGACGGTGCGGTTGGCCAGCTGCTTGCCTTGCAGATTGTCGATGCCGTCCGGCCCGGCCAGCACCGGGTCGCTGGTTTCCAATTGGTAGATGCCGGGTTCCCAGAACGGCTTTTCCTGCAGATTGGCCATCGTTTCCTCGCTTGAATGACGGTTGCGTTGCGCCGTCCCAGGCGGGAGCGGCGGACCATGGGAAGCTGAGAAGCCGACGATTGCCGCCGGCCCGAACTTTCCTCTGCCCGCATGCGCCCCGACCGCGCCAAGGCGCGGCCGGGACCTTCATCTTGCAATGAAGTGTGTCCGGGCAAGATCTCATCTTGCCAATCCGCCATCGCCCGGACTTTTAAAGCCGTTTAGGAAACCATCCCGATCAAGCCGGCGCCTTGGGCCAGTCCGCCTCGCTCAAGAGCGGCCACGCCGGCAGTTGCGGCACGCGTGCCAGCGCCACGCAATAATGTTTCCACTCGGCCAGGCTGTTTTGTTCCCCCGCGCTGGCGATGCCCAGTTCCACTGCATCCTCAAGCGGACGACGCACCTGGTAGGCGACGGACAGCTTCTGCTGTTGCAGGCGCTGGGCCGCCTCCAGTTGCGCGGCCCGTTCCGCATCCCGGTCGACGCTCCAGACCTCATCCTTCCATACGGCATAGGCCGGCGGCTGCAGCAAGGTCGCCTCCAGGCTGTCCGGCGTGTCTCCGATCCGAGGCGTCACCACTTGCGCGGTTCGCTTGCTCCACAGCGGCACGGCGCGCCAATCTGGTTTGAGCAACCATTGATCGTTGGAAAAAATGACCACTTCTTGCATTTTCCCTAGCGGAGGTACCATCAATGTGCTGAATTGCGGCAACAAAGGAACATTTGGTTCAAGCGGCGAAAAATCGGGAGAGAATTCGTTCAAGAATTCCCCAGTCAGAGGATGATATTTATAGGCCTTTTCCATTTATTCCTCACTTAGTACTTGATACAAGCAATTAGTGCGATATTTCGCGGACGCGCTTCCCCTCCTCCATCCGCACTTATTGAGTGCCAATGATCCGCAGATGTACCGATTCCAACATTATGTGCATGACTCCCCGCCTCACCTGTCAATGGGAAATTACCCCCTCCAGCATTCGTAGCCTCCGCACCATTCGAACCAGCCACCGAGCCTGGATTGTAGCCATATCTAAAAGCAGAGGTATGTTGATGCTGGCCTTGAGCATCAGTCCACGCCGAATGATTATGCGCCCCAGCGGAACCAGTGCCACCACCATGGTTATGCGAAAGATTTTGGCTCCCTTGAGCGGATCCTAAGGCACGTCCATTATCAACGCCTCTTCCATCATCCCATCCTCTCAAAAACTCGCCGCGCAAATCAGGTAAATTAAATGTCGTACTTCCATCGCCAGCGCCAAATTGAATACCAATGATCGAAAACAGCGCGGCGTAGGCCGTACGTGAAACTGCCGCGCCATTAGCTTTCAACCACCCTGCTGGCACAGATGCAGAAATAAAATAGCCAACCAATCCTGGTGGAGCAGCCGCTATGATGTCGGCTTTACCTACTGCATCCGTAATCCCATAGCCAGCAAATGTCGTCGCCTTATCCGCCTTACCGGCCAATTTGCTATCCACCGTCGAGTAATATTTTGGATCGTTGTTCATGGCCGCAGCGAGCCCCTGAAGCGTATTCAGACTATTTGGCGCGCCTGCCACCAAAGCATTGAGCGCATTCTGCAAATCACCCCTGCTAGCACCATCGGCAATACCATAGCCAGCCAGGGTGGTTGGTTTGCCGGTTGTGACTTTGCTCCAGTCCAACGAAGGCAGGTCATCCTGAACGATGCTGCGGGCCGCAGTTACACGGCCCTTGGCGTCCACTGCCACCTGACCATAATTACCTGCCGTCACACCACTGTTGCTCAACGTCATCGCCGCACTGACGTTGCCGCTGCCATCGAAACTCACATTCCAACTACCATCACCGCTCATCGCGACATTACGCGGTACTCGCAGTTGTGCGGCATACGCCGCAACTGACGCACCAGCCAACAGACTATCCAGCTGCTGCTTCAGATAGGCGGTGCGATTGGCCAGTTGCTTGCCTTGCAGATTGTCCACGCCGTCCGGCCCGGCCAGCACCGGGTCGGAGGTTTCCAGTTGATAGATCCCCGTCTCCCAGACGGGCTTTTCTTGCAGATTGGCCATCAGGCGCTCCCTCGGTTGAATTGCTTGTCGCGGCGGATCACGCCGTTGTGGCGGTTGGCCACCGCCTGGTATTCCAGACCGGCCAGCTGGCAGCGAGCCGGCGCGTACAGCGCCAGCATGCGGCGCAGCTGGGCGGCCTGGTCGTTGGTGATCGGCCGGCCCAGCAGGACCCGGTACCGGCACCAGGCCTGCGGATCGCCGTGCACGTAGTAGCCATTGCGGCCGGTGGCGCCGTTGCGGCGCTGGCCGGCCAGGCCTTCGATCAATGTCACTTCGCCCAGGCCCAGGCGGCGGATCACCTCGCGTATCGCCCACGGCGTACCCTTGTAGCGGTGCAACTCGTTGGCGCTGTGCAGCAGCGCGCGGCGGGCGTCGTCGGATTCGGCCAGCGTCCAGCCTTCCTCGCCGTCGATGTGGAATTGCTCGGCCAGCAGCGGCAACAGTTCCGGCCGCGCGGTATCGACCAGATAGACCAGAAAGACCGACAGGTCGAGATCCGACAGCCGCTCGGTGAGTCCGGCCAACGGCCCGAAGCGCTTGTCGCGCGCCAGAATGGACGGGACGGCGTCAGTCATCGCGACTCCTTCCCGACCGGGACTGTCCGCCCGACGCCGCCGATCGGCGCGGACGAAGGCCGGCTTGCAGATACATGGTGATCTCCTTTGTGCACGAACGTGGATGGGAACCGGATGGATCGCGGGCCGACGGCGGCATCCGAGGCTCCGGCTAGCGGATAAGAAGGAAAATCAGGACGCGCGCGCCGGAACGGCTCGGGGAAGCCAGGCCTCGCTTTGAAACCGGGACAGGCACAGAGGAACGGCCGATTCGGCCACGGCGCAGGATAAGGAATGGAAGAAAAACAGCAGAAAATCGGGGAAACGATCCGCCGGGCATGACGCGGCGCCCGACGGAGGCGATAGCGGACTCGCCGCCGTTCTAGCCGTTGCCGAGGCTACCCTGGTCTATGCCGACGCCGGTGACGCCATTGACGCAGTGCGCCCAGCCGTAGGACGGCACTTTCTGCACCGCGGCCGGCTGCTGCAGATTCACCTGATAGACGCCCGGCACCGACAGCACCGCCACCAGCTGCGACGGCACGATGTCGTTGCCCAGCTTGGCCTGCTGCGTCTGCAGATAGGCTTGCAGCGCATCCTGCGCGCGCTGCTGCACCTGTTTGGCGTCCGAGCCGGCATAGAGCTGCAGGCTGGCCAGGACCTGGTAGGGGAATTCCACCGGCGATTTCGCCGTCACCTTGTCGGTCAATGGCCTGACCCGGTCGGCGCTGCAAGTGTTCTCCACCGTTTTCAGCAGGTCGGCGCCGGGCAAGCCGTCGCCGACCAGCGGGTACAGCCACACCTCGCCCGGCTTGGGCACGTCCTCCGGCCTGCCGCCGGCCTCCGGGTTGTTGGCGCTGACCACCGCGACGTCGACGATGCTCTGATGCGCGCGCAAGGCATGATGGCGATAGGCGGCGGCGCTGCCGGCCACGCTGAACGATTCCGGCGCCAGGCGGATGCGCTGGCGCAGCCGCTCGTCGTCCTCGGCGTCGGCGCCGCCGGCGCTGGCTTCGGTATTGGCCACCGTCACCGTCACGCCCAGATCGTCGACCAGATGGCTGATGGCGCCCGGCTCCTGGCCGTTGCCGTCGACACCCGGCTCCACCGCCACCACGGCCAGCGCCACCGTCACGTCCTTGTCCGGCACGATGTTCACTACCGCCTGCTCGGTGGTCTGGAACTGGATATCGCCTCGGCCGGCCACCAGCGTCTGCGGCTTGATGATCACCTGCTGCGACGAGCCGGCCCGGAAGGTGAAGCTGACCTTGCTGCGCGCCGGCTGCGCCGGAAGCCGGACGACGCCGACCAACTCGCCGAGATAGTCCAACATCGGCGCGCGGGCGAAGGCCACCAGGTTCTGCCGGCCGGCATCGTTGAAGGCCGCGCGGGTCACGCTCTCGCGGTAGGCGATCAGGTCGATCAGCAAGCGTTCCACCTGGCCCGGATACAGGGTCTTGCCGGCCATGTTCTGATAGGCGGTGATCAGCTCGTTGGTGATCCGCTGCGGATCGTCGTCGATAAACTTCGGAAGGTCGGTCGTCGTCTGATTCATTGCGCTTGTCCTTGTCTGTCGGGCTCACAGCCTCGGCTGGTTTCGCGGATCGCGCCGTCGGCCTCCACGCTGAACGACACCCGCGGCAGCCGAATGCGCGGCTGCACGTGCAACGATCGGACGCCGCCTGGCTGTGTCATGGCCTAATGGTGCCAGGGCGCCGTCGGCGAGGCTTTTAAACCGGTTTAGGAGTGACGAGGCGGCGCGGACGCCCGGTCGCGAGAAAACGGCGCGCCTCCCGGCCAGGGAGACGCGCCGGACGGCGCAAGCGCTTGTCAGCCGTGGGCCGGACCGCCGGCCAGTACCTCGGCTGCCCTGCCCTTGCCTATCAGGCCGGCCGCCTCCAGCGCCTGGACGCCGTTCTGGGTGACCGCGTCATCGAGGCTGATGTCGCGCGCCAGGCTGAAGCGCTCCCACCACGGACGCAGCGCCGGATTGTCGCCGAAGGCATTGAGCATGCCTTGTATCTCCGCGTCGCTGAAACGCGCCATGAACTGCTTGTGCGTCATCCGGCGCGGAATCGCGACCGAGACGTCCACCGCCCAGGTGTAGGCCTGCACGCTGGCCGCGTCGGTCAGCGCGTCGACGGCCTGCTCGGCGGCGTCGGACGAACGGCGTATCGCCTCGCGCTCGGCCAGCGCCGCATCCACCTCGGCCAGCGTGCCCCAGCCGGCGGCCTCGCGCTCGCGGGCGCGGTTCAGCCGCCAGTCGCCGGCCTCGATCAGCCGGGCGGCCTCCTGCTTGATGCGGGCCTTGCGGGCGGCTTTGGCCTGCTTGAGGAGGGCGCTGGGATCGCGGACCAGGCCATGGCCGTCATAAGTCCACTCGGCGATATCGGCAAGCTGGAAATCGTCCGGCAGATCCAGCAACAGCTGGTTTTTTTCCGCATTGGCGCCTGCATTGGCGATGCCAACGATGACGTTCAGATTGAGATCGATGATTGCTTTTTGCATGTCGCCCATTCCTTAGTTCATGTTCACCACATAGGCCTGGAATGGGAAGTTGCTGCTCCAGGTGTAATGACACAGGTTGTTGTAGGCCCGCACTCGGGGTGTCCAGGAGTTGGTGGTGGTAAAGGAATCGTCGCCAGTACCGGAACCGCCGGCCAAGGTGCGCATGTAGTTCGTATCATTGCCGCTGTTATTTTTCACCCGCAGCGTCATGCTCTTGCCGCTGATAAAGGCGGCCGTGAGATTGGACGGATTGTTGTTCATCATGCTGACCTGCGGATGGGACTGCAGCGCATCGAACACCGCCGAAGGCGCATTCTGGATCGCCGCCAAGGCGGTGGCGCTGGCCCAGATGGCCGCGCGAGCGGCAGCGGAGTTCAACATGATCGTCATTGCCGCCGCCGATGCCGCTACCGCGCCCATTGCGACCGGCGATGCCGTGATCGCATTCACCGCTGCCGACGACGCCATAGCCGTCATCGCAACCGAAGACGCCACCACGGCCGTCAGCGCTGCCGGCGATGACAACACTGCGGCCGTCGCCACAGGCATCGCCGCCACCGCAGTCATTGCAACCGAAGACGCCGCCACAGCAGCCAACGCTGCCGGCGCTGCCAATACTGCGGCCATCGCTGTCGACGAAGCCGCCACCGCCGTCATCGCAACTGATGAAGATGTCACGGCAGCCAATGCTGCCGGCGATGCCAACACAGCAGCCACCGCAGCCGACGATGCCGCCACCACAGCCATCGCCGTCGACGATGCAACCATTGCAGCCATTGCGGCTGGCGCTGCCAGCACTGCGGCCATAGCGGTCGACGATGCCGTCACCACAGCCATCCCTGCCGAAGATGCCAACACCGCGGCCATCCCCGCAGAAGATGCCGCCACCGCAGCCATCGCTGTCGCTGACGCCGCCACCACCGTCATCGCGGTCGGCGACGACACGACTGCCGCCCATGCGGCCGCATTCGCCAGTAGAGCGGTCACCGCCGTCGTCGACGCCGCCACCGCTACCATCGCAATCGGCGACGACACCACGCTCGTCCACGCCGACGCGTTCGTCAGCAAGGCGGCCATCCCGGTCGACGACGCCGCCATCGCCGCCATCGCGGTCGACGATACCATCACGACCGCCATCGCCGCCGGAGACGCGATCACGGCGATCATCGCCACCGCGCTGGCGGCCACCGCCTTCATCGCGGTGGCGTTGCCGACCAGCAGATTGGTGATCGGCGCATTGCCGACGATGGCGGTCATCGCCGGCGCGCTGCCGGCGACCGAGGCCATCGCCGTCGGACTGTCGGCGATGGCGGCCATGATGGCGGCGCTGGAGACGATGGACGGCATCACGCTGGTGGAAGCCAGCTGCTGCTCGAAGCGCGCGCGGTTCCCCGCCTGCTGCAGATAGCTTTCCAGAGCGGCGCCGTTGATGTCGCGCAGATAGTCTATGTCCTGCAGATCCAGCCCGCTGACCAGGCTGTGCGCCCTGAGCAGCGCAGACTGCATCACCAGATCGGTGGCGCCGGCGCTGCTAAGATCGGTCCCGAGCAACTGGCTCTTGATGCGCGCCAGGTATTGCGCGCGGTATTCCGGTAAATCTTTTGACATGGTTCCTCCGGGTTTTACAGGCCGGCACTGGCCAGCGCGGTCAGGATTTGCAGCTGGGCGTCGACGATGCGCTTCTGTTCGGTGAACTGGCCGGCCGCGGCGTCGATATCGCCGCGGGCGCGCTTGACGGCGGCCACCAGTTCCTGGACGGTGTCCAGGTTCAGGTCGTCGCTGGACAACAGCGCGTCCAGGCTGGCCATCTTCTGATCCAGCGTGGTGAAGGCGTCGCGTATCCGCAGCACGTCCTCGGCCAGACTGTTGCCGGGATTCGGCAAGGGCAGGCTCAGATGGGGAGTCTGGTTGTCCATCGCTCCTCCCTTACAGCACGATGACGCGCAGATTGCGCACGCGCGGCCGGGCGGCGCTGTTGCCGGACAGGCTCAACTTGACCCGCACCATCGCCTCGCTGATCGACGCCAGCTCGTGCGTCATTTCCATCCAGCCGTCGCCCAGCGGCTTGCTGCTCAGGTAGGCCACCGGCTGGAAGACGTCGCCGTCGTCGATGCCGGAGGCGGACGCCGTCACGCTGGCGCCGGCCGGAAGCAGCGCGTCGAACACCACCCGGACGCGGGCGTTGTTGCCGGCGGGAATCGCGCGGCTGACGTAGTCGGCGCTCTGCGAGATCTGGCCGCTGACCAGCTGGGTACCGGGGAAGAGCACCGGGGACGCGCTCTCGGTGCCGAGCAGCCGGGCCGTGACGCCGATCTGCCCGCTCAGCGGGGCCGGCAGGCGCACCGGCTGGCCGTCGGCGACCTGGACCGCGCTGCCGTCGGGCAGGCCCAGGCTGTACTCGACACGGGCGGCGGCGGACGGGCTGTCGGACAGGGACAGCAGCATCAGGTCGGTGGCGTTCCTCACGTCGACCTTGCCCAGATCGACGGTCCTGGCGGTCACCGCGTAGCTGGCGGCCAGCAGACGGAAGGCCATGTCGCGGTCCTGGTGCGCGGTCCAGCTGCTGGCGTTGCTGGACGACAGCAGCACGCCGACCTGGTAGGGCTGGCTGGTCACCCAACGGCTGGCGCTGTTGTCCCACTTGCCCAGTTCGGCGATGGCCAGCGCGGCGTCGGCGTCGTCGCACAGCACCACCAGCGCGTACTCGACGCTGCCCTGCAGATTCACCGGGGCGGCGAACTGGATGCGGGTGGGGCCGGTGAGGACGATGTCGGCCGGCTGCAGGTGGGCCTCGGCCAGCACCGAGCGGGACGGCACGCCGGTGGTGGTCTCGCGGATCTGCACCGCCACCGGGCTGGCGCCCTTGGCGGTGAACCACAGCTCGATGCCGCCCAGCTGGGTGTCGGCGTTCAGCGTGAAGGTCTGCGCCAGCGGATCGACCTGCCAGCGGGTTTCGGTGATGCGGGTGATCTGGCGGCGCAGCTCGGTCTGCAATTCGCCCTGGCCGACGAAGACGGCCTCGCCGCGGCTGCCGCCGGCGCCGACGAACTCGACGCGCTTGACGCCGGCCGGCACGCCGGGCGGGATGGTGAACTTGCCGGCGAGCAGGCCGGCGCTATTGGCATTGATGGGCATGGTTTCTCCTTACTGGGCGACGGGCGCGACGCTGATGCCGTCGAACTTGAGGCTGGACAGGGCTTCGTTGGGGTCGAAACCGGACAGGCTGAAGCGCACTTCGATGGACCGCAGCGTTTCGATGGGCTTGCGGCTGGTCGACAGCAACACGTCGGAGGTGGTCTGGCTGACGCTGGAGCGGTTGCCGCTGCCCACGGTCAGACGCTCGGTCAGCGGGCTGGCCCAGCTGGTCTGCAAATCGGTCCAGCGGTCCAGCGCCGGCGTCAGCGTCACCGCGGCCGGCAACGGGTCGAAGGCCAGATAGGGGTTGATTTTCATGCTGCCGGTGCGCATCGGCTGCTCCAGCACCGGCACCAGGCTGAAGGCCAGGCTGGTCCGGTCGGCGACGTCGCCGGGCATGCCGGCCGCGCTGGCGGCGATGGGCAGGGTCAGCTCGCCGCCGACGATGGCGGCGCCCTGGGCGATGCCGGCGTCGCGCATGCCGTCGGACAGGAAGGGATCGACGAACAGGCCCTTCTTCGCGCCGGCCTCGCGCAACTGGGCGTCGGCGGTCAGACGCTGCTGGGCGATCAGCTCGGCCATCCGGTCCAGCCGGCCTTGCAGCCCGGCCAGGTCCGACATCGGCACCACGCGGACGCCGTCGTTGCTGACGGCGCGGTCGCGGGTCCAGCTCTGGACGATGGAGGCCAGCGGCAGCAAGGACGCCGGCACCACCGGCGGCTGCGGATTCCAATCGGCGGCGACGCCCTTGACCCAGACCAGCTCGCCGTCGGCGCCTATGGCCAGGCGGTCGATGCGCGGCAGCTTCTGGCTGTAGCTGACCAGTACCAGCGTGCCGGCCACCGCGCCCTCAACGGTGAAGCCGGAGGCGTCGGATTGAGTGGGCTGCGCCGCGGCGATGAACTGGTAGCGGACCGTGTAGGTGCTGCCCGGCGCCGGCTCGTTGCCCGGCAGGCTCCAGTCCAGCTTGCCGGCGCTGAGCTTGTAATCGGCGCCGGCGGCGTAGACGGTGCCGCCCTGCTTCACTTCCAGCACCGAGATCACCGAGGTGTCCGGCAGCGGATCCTGGGCGCCGGTATAGCCGCCGTGGGTCAGCGTGGCGGTGACTTCCTTGGTGATGCGCACCTGGCTGATCACGGCGATGGGCGCGCGGTCGACATTGATGCGCTGGGCGCCGGCGGTGGCGCTGGTATGCGGCTCGCTGTCGATCTGCCGCAGATCGGCGGCGGCCGGATAGACCAGGCGCCTCGAGGTGTTCAGCTCCACGCCGTAGCCGTTGACGCGGGCGCGGCCCTCGCTGACGGTGTAGACCTGTTCGCCGCCGGGCAGGTCGGCGGCGGCGGCGACGGTCAGGCCGGACACCACGTAGGAGCCGCCGGCGCTGTCACGGTCGTAGCGCGCCAGCGCCTGGGTGACGCCGTCCAGCTGCGGCGGCGGTTCCTTCGCGCGCAGTACGCCGTTTTCCACCTGGTAGACCGGGAAGAACTCGCCCATCTGGCCGTCTCCGGCGAAGCCCCACACCGCCTCCACCTTCAGCCGCGCGGCGCCGGCCTCCTGGTAATTGCGCGCGCCGACGGCCGGATCGCGCAGACTGGGATCTTCCAGCTCGGTCACCACCGACTCCTGCAGATACAGGCCGATGGCGACCACGCCGACCACCGGCACCGTCAGCTGCTTCGGCGCCACGCCGCGCACCGCGCCCTTCAGATAGACGGCTCCGGCCTCGCAGACCGCCTGGCCGCTGTCGGCGTGGACGACGACGCGGGCGTCGCGGACCACGTTGCCGTCGCGGAATATCGCGTCGGCCACGCCCTGGATGCGGGCGGACAGATTGGACTGGACTTCATTGAACTCGGCTGATTGCACCGCATAGCTCGCCCGGAACAGGTGGGCGTCGAAATGCTTGGCCGGATCGAAACGGTTGTAGTAACCGTCTGGCATGTTGGACATGGCGGCAATCCTTACAGGGAGATGACGTGTTCGAAGGTTTCGCGGGTGGCCGGCGAACGATGGATGGGAGTGATGCGCTCCAGCGCGACCAGGATGCCGGGCGAGGCGATCTGGTCCGGCGTGAAGTAGCGCTGGCCGGCCGGCAGATCGGGCTGGGTCTTGGTGCCGGCGAAGACGGCGACTTCGCGTATCACCGAAGCCGGCGCGTCGCCGAACTCGAAGGCGATGCGCAGCAGCAGATGGCGCGTGGGCTCGGTGGACACGCGGTAATGGCCGGTGGGGACGACGATCTCGCCGGCCGGGTCCTCGGTGACGAAGCGCACCTCGGAGATCAGGCGGCGGCCTACTTCCGACACCAGCGCCGTGGCGTCTATCGGTTCGGGGACGGGCTTGTCGTCCCAGGCCGCCTGGCCGATGCCCCAGGCGAAATGCAGGGTCTGGGAAGCCAGCGCGGTGGCCAGCGCGGCGCGACCGCTATGGGTCAGGGTTGCCATAAGGGGGTTTTCCTCATGTGGTTAGGGTTTGATGGGTGAGTGAGAGGTCCCCGCGCCAGCGCCGGTCGTCCCAGCGGTCGCGCCAGCCGTAGTGGTCGGCACGCGGGCCGAGGCCGGCGGTGTCGCCGGTGTTCAGCCGGTACGCCAGGCGCCAACCGGTAGGCTCGGACAGCCGCCTGTCCGACCAGCGCAGGCCGCCGTCCATCCGGATCGAGCCGCGCCAGTCGGTCTTCCCGCCATGCAGCGAGTAGCGGACGATGCGCGAGCCCATCCGGTCCGTGTCGTCCGGCCGGACGGTGGCCTGGCCGTGCACGGCCACCTCGACGGACTCGATGACGAGACGCGCGCGGCCGGGATCGACATCGGACAATCGGTAGGCGGAATCGGACCAGATGAAGCGTCCGGACGCGGTTTCGGCCCAGCCGCCGAAGCGGGTGTTCGGCTCGCCCAGCCGCGTGTCGCCGGACAGCACCAGCGCGGCGCGGGCGATGCGCCGGTGCGGCGTCATCGGCAGCCAGCATCCCCAGGTCCTGTCGTCCCAGCGGCCGCTCCAGCCTGGGGATGGCGGGTTGCCGGCCAGGATGACCGGATCGCGCACCCCCTCGGGATTGCCGAGGCCTATCAGGCGACTGCGCATCACCGGGTGGTTGAGAACCGGCGCGTCGCCGAAATGGACGGTGCCGTAGCGCAGCACGTCCGGATACAGCGTGCGCGACGTATGCAGACGCAGCCGTCCCACGCCGGAGACGGTCTCCGGACGGGCCGCCGACAGCAGGCGCCGGCGACCGAAGCTCAGCTGCGCGCCGTCGCTCCACACGCCGGAGTCGTCGGACAGGAAGGCGTCCGACCAGCGGCTGCCGCTGGAGGCGCGCAGCAGGCGGCGGTCGTAGCCGCCGTAAAGCCGCGCCAAATGCGAGCGGGCCGGCGCGGCGAAACGAACCAGTTCCAGCACCGTCTGCAAGGCGTCGCCGGCCGCCGGCGCGTCGAGTTCCAGCTGGAATTCGGCCCAGCGGGTGGCTGGCGCGCTCCCATCCTCCACCTTGGCCGCATAACCGGCCCAGGACAGCGCCGTCTCGACCGCCCATGGAGAACCCTTGGCCCTGTGCCAGGCCACCGACTCCTTGATCGCCCGCCGTTTGGCCGCCTCGTCGGGCAGATAGGCCCACAGCGGGCCGACCACGTTGAACTGCTCGGCGAGCAGCGGCAGGATCTCGGCCGGCGCCTGGTCTATCAGGTAGATCAGCGCCGGCGACAGATCGAAAGCGGCGCTGCGCGCCGACAGCGCGTCGAAGGCCCGGCCGCGCGCATCGCCCGCCAGCGGCGGAACCAGCAGCTCAGGCATCGCTCACCACCTTCCCCAGCGTCACCTCGACCGCCGCGCAACGCGGCCACTGCGACGAGGACAGCACCCGCTTGTCGGCCGGCTCCAACACGCGCACGTCGTACAAGCCGTCGATGTCGTGCAAGGCCGTCTTGATCTGCGACGGAACGATATCGCCGCCCAGACGGCGGGCGAGGTTGGCCGCAAAGCCCTGGCAGCGCTCTTTCGCCACCCGGCAAACCAGGTCCGGGATGCGGGTGCTCAGCACGTCGATCTCCAGGCGGATCGCGTAATCGACGACCTCGGCCGGGAGCACTTCTATCCTGTCGTTGATCATCCTGGCCCTGTCGTCCGCCAGCGCCGTCTGGACACGCCGCACGGTCTCAGTCGACGGCGCGCCGTCGCGTCCCAGCACCACCACCTGCACCGTGCCGTCCGGGCGCGGCGAAATCACCCTGACGTCGACCGCGTCGGTGGCCGCCGTCATCGCCGCCAGCCGGTAGCGGTTGACCGAGCCCCAGGAGTAGGCCTCCGGCGCCAGCCGGATCCGTTGACGCAGATGCTCGTCGTCCTCGGCCTCCGCGCCGCCCCGGGGTTTCTCCGCTTCGCTCACCTCGACCTTGACGCCGGGATCGTCCAGCAACAGCTTGAGATCGCCGGCCTGCAGCAGGTTGCCGGCCTCGCCCGGCACGGTGGCCGCCACTTCGCAGACCAGCGCCTGCGGCTTGTCCTCCAACGTCACCGTCAGCGCGGAGGTGGTCTGGAACTGCACCGCGGCGTTGCCGGCGATGCGAGCGCCGGCGGGCAGGGGCACCTGCTTCGCGCCGCCGTCGGCATAGGCCGGGAAGGTCAGCGTCACCCGGGCCGTCGCCGCCTGGGCCGGCTGACGCGTCACGCCCACCAGCTCACCCAGGTAGTCCAGCATCGGCGCGCGGGCGAAGGCCACCAGGTTCTGCCGGCCGGCGTCGTTGAAGGCCGCGCGGGCCAGGCTCTCGCGGTAGGCGAACAGATCGATCAGCAATTGCTCCACCTGGCCCGGATACAGCTGCTTGCCGGCCATGTCCTGGTAGGTGGCGGCCATCTGGGCGGCGACGGTCTTGGGATCGTCGTCGATGAATTTGGGCAGGTCGGCGGCGGCGAGTCCGGGCTGGCGGTTGGCCAGCATTTCCGTCAGCAGCTGCTCCATCTGCTTCGGGTACTGCTGCTGGCCGCCCAGTTTCAGATAGGCGTCGGCCATGGCGCTGGCGGCGGCGGCCGGGTCGACCACGGGCAGATCGGGGAGATTCGGGCTCATCAGCGTGTCCTTGTCTATTGGCTTACAGCCTCAGTTCGGTTTCACGGATCACGCCGTCGGCCAGCTTCCATTGCGCGCACAGGTGCGCGCCGCCGTCGGCGTCGACGCTGAACAACACCCTCAGCAGCTGGATGCGCGGCTCGCCGTACAGCGGGTGGCTGATCGCCGCCACCGCTTCCCGCACCACGTGCGGCCGGGCGCGGTCCACCGGGTAGTCCAGGTAACGGAGCAGATCGCTGCCGAATTCGGGCCTCAGCGGATCGCTGCCCTTAGGCGTGCCCAGGATGATCCGCAGCGCCTGGTGGATGTCGTCCAGGTTTTCCACGATGTCGACGGTATTGGCGCCGGGCTTGCCGTCGCGCGGCTGCAGCGCAGGCTGCCAGTGCAGCGATGAGATGTCGGATAGATTTAGCATGTCGTCATGATCTCGAAACGCCGCGGGCGCGGCTTTGGAAGGGATTTAGGAAATCAGTTGAGGCTGCCGCGGATACAGCGTGACGGCCTCCCGGCATGGCAGGCCCATGCCCCAGCGCAGCGACGCCCCGCCGTCCAGCCGGCCGCGCTGCCACGGCAGGATGGCGACGGTTTCAGTGCCGTCGCAGGCCGCGCCCAGCCGCAGCGGCCCCTGCTGGCGCAGCTCGCGCCGCGCCTGCGGATAGACGGCGGCCACCTCGCCGCCGGCGGAAACGGCGGCGACGACGGGCAACCGCTCGCGCAGTTCCACCCGCAGATCCAGGCTCTCCAGCCTGGATCGGGCGTTGCGGTACTGATCCAGCATCTGCCGCAAGGCCCGATACGTCGCTTCATCCAGACCCCGGTCGGACAGATCGAGATCGACCTTGAAATGGAAGGGCCGGCCCTGGTACTCGAACCACTCGCTGATCCGGCCGTCCAGGCCCAGCGTGGCCAGCACCCGCTGCAGCGCCCAGCGCGTGCCCTTGTAGCGGTGCAGTTCTATCGCCTGCTTGATCAGATCGCGTCGCTGCGCCTCGCCGGCGGCCAGCTGCCAGCCCTCGTCGCCGGCCACATGCAGCTGTTCGGCCAGCAGCGGCAGCAGATCGGCCCCGATCTGGTCGACCAGGTAGACCAGGAAGGGCGCCAGATCGATGCGTTGCAGCCGCCGGCTCAGCTCGGCCAACGGCGACAGCCGCTTGTCGCCGGCCAGCACGTTTGGTGTGATGTCGGTCATCGGATAGCCTTGGGGAGGGCGCGCCGGCCGGAACGACCGGGCGTCGAAGAAAGGGACGCCGGCGGCGCGCGGCCGCCGGCCGGGGGATCAGGCGCCCCGGGAGAACAGCTTGAGCGAGGAACGCCAGAAGCCGCCGGCATTGGCCGCGCCGCCTGCCGGCGCGGCCAGCGCGTCCGGCGATTCGACCAGCTGCCGCAGCCTGGCCAGCGCCTCGTCGGCCGCCGCGCGGGCGGCGTCGGCGTCGGCCGCCTTGCGCACCGCCTCCTTGCCCGCCAGACGCAGCGCGCGGATCGCGTACAAGGCCTGATCGCAGACGGCGGCCTTGACCAGGATGCCGTCGGCGGCGTCCTTGCCGGACAGGCCCTTGGCGTCGGCCCAGGCCTTCACCATAGGCGGCGCGTCGCCCTTGCAGCCGCCGTCCTTGTAGGACTGGGCCTCGGCGGCCGCCTGCCGGTATTCCAGCGCGCGCAGCTCGCTGCCGACGTAAAGTTGGCCGGCAGCGTCGGCGTCGGCGGCGGCGTCGATTCGATCGCACATCTCCGCTCCCAGCCTCTCCCCTTCCTGTTTCGCCAGAGCGTCGTCGACAACCCAGGCCTCGCCATTCCAGGCATGCGATGCGGAGGGCCGCAACGGGCGCAGCTCGCCATCGTAGGACAACAAATCGGCTACGATTCTCATCGGATCACCTCCCAGGTCAGCACGGCATTGACGCAATTGGAGAAGCTGACGGCCAGGCCGGCGTCGTAATCGGCCTGCAGCATGTTCTTGTGTCCCATCCCCATCAGGTGCTCGTCGCCGTTGACGCCGTCGACATCGCCCAGCTGATGTTCCAGTTGCAGCACCTGCCACATCGACTTGCCGGCGGCGTGGTCGAACATGCCGGTGCAGACCGACGCCGTGGTATCGCCGACCACGTTGCTGGAGGTAATAATGACGGCGTTCCCCGGGGCCCAGCCCAGCGACACGCCGGTAAAGTAGGTATTCGCGCTCCGGTTCGGCGCCGCGTACCAGTAGCCGCTGCCGGCCCAGCCGCCGGAGCCGTGTCCGACGAAAGAGATGGCCGTCGCATGCGGCGTGACGATGCCGGTGGAGATGCGGCCGGTTTTGACAAAGGGGTCCAGCGGCAGATAGACCACGCCATTGCCGTTCATCGTCGCCGACCAGGCGTCCTGACCGCGGTTGATCACGCGCTGCACCGCCGGTGCGCTGCCGGCCGCGCCGGTGACGATGCGGGCCAGACAGATGTCCAGCGCCGTCGAAAAGAAACCGCCGCCGCCGGCCTGCGACGGACTGCCCTTCAACGAATCCGGCCGCACGTCGCTCAAGGTGCCGCGCTGCACGTACAGCGACAACGCGCCGCCTATGACTTGGCCGCGCAGATAATATTCGGCGCCGGCCTGCAATACCGGGCTGGTCCAGGCCGCGGTGACGAAGGTCCGCACCCGGCCGCTCTGCCCCGCCGCGACCTCCTGAGCCAAACTCAGCGTCACACCGGCCGGCACCGATACCGTGCCCCCCTGCCCGGCCACCGCTGCCGCAACCACCGCCACGCGGTTGCTGTCCGCCGTCGACACCACCGGCAGCGACAGCGACGACAACGGCAACGCCAGGTCGGCGCCCAGACCGAGATCGTCCACCGTTGCCGGATTGCTGCCGCCCACCACCTGCCCCCTGGCGTTGACGGTGACGCTGCGGTAGGTGCCGGCCGTCACGCCGGTGTTGCCAGCGATCTGCGTGAAGGCCAGCGCGGTCGTGCCCAGCGCGATGGGCGACGGCGTGGTCAGCTGCCACAGCGACCCGCCGTTGGCCACGCCCTGCTCCACCGCGACGAACAGGCCCGGCGTCACTTCCAGGCTGATGTTGGCGTCGGCGGCGCGCGCCCAGCTGCCGGTGCCGGCCACATAGATGCCGTTGTCGGCGCCGGCGGCCTGGTTCTTGACCAGCACCCGGTCGCCCAGCTGCAGCACCACGCCGTCCACCGTCTGCAGGCTAGCCAGCGCGATGGGGCCGGTGGTGGCGGCTTTGACCGACGGCTTGCCGTCCAGCTTGGCCAGTTCTTCGGCGATGCGCGCGTCGACGCTGCCGCGGGTGGCCAGCACCACGCTCGGGTCCACCATCAGCGTCACCGCCGCGGCGTTGGACACCTCCAGGATCATCCGCACGTAGAGCTGCTTGTTGGCGCCGTCGGCAAGCACCGGCTTGTAGCTTTCCGGAAACTTGCCCACGGCGAACAGCGCGCCGTCGGCGTCGAATACACCGACCTCGCGTATCGTGAAGCCGCCGACCTGGTCCGGGATCACCAGCTCGGCGATGATCCAGTTGGGATTGGCCGGGTCGGTGGACAGGTGGTTGAGCCCGGCTCGCCAGGCCTCGCTTTTCAGCGCGGTCTGGCTCTCGCTGGGCGTGTAGTAGGCGCCGTTGTCGCCCTCGCCCACCGCCATCTGGCTGAGCTTCAGCGGCGCGCCGCCGCTGGCGGCCGCAGCCAGCTTGGCCTTGCCGACGGCGGTGAGCAGGGTGAAGAAATTGTTGTTCATCGTGGTCTCCAATCAAACTGCGAATAAGATGGCACCGCGGCTCAGAGCGGCGGGCTGGTCGGGCCGTGCGCGCCCATGTGGTTATGGCCGACCAGGCTCTTGCCGCTGGCGGTGACGTCGCCGCTGACGCTGACATTGCCGCTCACCGTGGCGCCGCCGCCGCCGGACACCGCCAGGCCGCCCTTGCCTGTGATCGCGCCCTGCACCGTCAAGGTGCCGCTGATCTCGGTGGCCGGCGCGTCGATGCTGACCTTGCTGCCGGCCTTGACGGTGACGGTCTGGCCGCCGTCTATCGTGATGCTGGCGGCTGCCTTGATCAGCACGTCGGCCTGGGTGTCCACCACCACGTGCTTGACCCCGCCGTTGACGGTCAGCTGGTTCTGCTGCCGGTCGTACTCCAGTACCGCGCCGTCGGCGAAGCGGCGCTGCCACTTGTCTTGGCTCGCCACCGGCACCGCGTCGGCCTCGGAGTAGATGGCGCCCAGCACCACGCCGTCCTCGCCGCGGGCGTCCATCAGCACCGCCACCTGCTCGCCGATGTCCGGCAACCAGTAGTCCTTGTCCTTCAGGCTCTTGCGGCTGAGCACCGGCAACCAGGCGGTCAGCAGCTGGCCCAGCTCCGGCAGCCGCACCCGCACCCGCTGGGTGGCGGCGTCCTGTTCGGCCACGCTGCCGAATTTCAGCGTGGCCAGCGCGTCGGGCAGGGAAACGTCGTTCATTTCTTCTCCTTGGCCGCGGCCGGCGCCGCGCGCTTCAATTCCAGCTCGCAGATATAGCCCTCCTGCCGCGACAGCCGATGGCGGGCCTGCTCGATCAGATAGCGGCCGGACAGCTTGCCGAAGCCGGACAGCTCGACATTGCGGCCGGCGGCCAGCTGCGGCGAGCCGTCCACGGTGACGCTCATCTCGGTGCGCGCCAGCTGGCGACGCTCCATCTCGGCCTTGGCCTGCAACTCCGCCTGCTCGCGCCCGCCCGACTTGCGGGTGAGCTTGACCACGTCGGCGCTGCTTGCCTTGCCGCCGGGCGCGCGCGCATCGGCCCCCGCCCGCGCCGTCTGCAGCTTGCGCTTGTGCGGATCGTGGTAGCTGACCTCCACCGCGCTGGGCACCCGGGACAACTGGTCGCGCGCGCGCCAGGCGATCAGATCGGCCGGCGTGAACTGCCGCACGCTGGCCGACGCCACCAGCTCGGCGCGCTTCCAGAACACCAGCTTGCGGTTGTTGTCCATCACCTTGCAGACGTAGCCGTAGTGGCCGGACACCCGCTGCAGGAATTGCAGGTCGGTTTCGTGGTACTGGGTCAGGCGATCGATCGCGACGTCATCGATCTTGCCCTCCAGCTTCATGCCATGGCGCTTGGCGATCCGTTGCGCCAGCGCCTGCAGCGTCAGCTTGTCGTAGGCGCGGCCCTCCGGCGTGCGCAGCGGATGCTGGACGCCGGTGGCCAGCGCGCGGATGTGGACCACCGACGGCGGCGCGCTGTAATCGACCTCGTCCACGTCGAAGCTGCCCAGCGCCACCAGCGCGGCGCCGCGGTAGCCCAGCTTGAAGTCCAGCGTCGCGCCCTTGTCCGGATACCAGCCGTTCAGCCAGCGGCCGTCGCCGTCTTCCAGCTCCACCTCCAGCTCGTCCGACTCGCCGGACAGGTGGTCGGTGTAGCTGATGTTGAGCGCGTACTGGGCGATGTCGGCGGTGATGGACTTGCCGTTGTAGCTGAGCTCGAAGGCCGGCGCCGCCACGTCCTGGATGCGGCTGTCGCTCATGAGCGCCTCCACGGCGGCAGCTCGTCCAGCGCGACCTCGTCGCGCGCCTCCAACAGCGGGATGGCCAGCTGGGTGCCGGCCGGCAGCGTCTCGCTGATCGGCGCCTGCGGATTGGTGGCGATCAGCATCACCATCTGGCCGACGTCGCCGTAATAGCGCCAGGCGATCTGGTCCCAGCGCTCGCCCTCCTGGCAGATATGCTTGAGAAACATGGTTCACTCCAGAATGCGGCGCAGCACCGCTTTGGCGGCCAACTTCGCCATTTCGATATCGCGGGCCGGCCAGTTTTTGTCGATGTCGCGGACCGTCGCCTCCGCCTTGCCCAGCTTGTCGGCGACGTTGTCCAGCGTGCAGCCCTGCATCGTCTCGGCCAGCGCGCCAAGCTGGCGGCCCATGGCCTGAAACTGCGGGATCAAGGGCTTAATGCTCTCAGCCAGCCGCGAATACGGCTGGATGAACTGGTTCAGTCGCTCCACGCCCTGGGCGATGCCGGGCACCGCCGCCTGCACGTCGCCCAGCACGCCGGGCACCCGGCCCAGCGCCGACAGCGGATCGCGCCGCGCCAAGTCCTTCAGCTCGCGCACATCGTTGACCACCTGGCGCGCCTTGACCGCCATGGTCTTGGCCTGCGACAGCGCCTTGCCGAGGCCGGACAGATCCGGCTTGAAGCCGGCGCCGGCCAGCGCTTGCTGCAGCTTGGCCTGCGGCAGGCCGCTGACGCTTCCCAACAGGCCGGGCTTCGGCGACGGCGCCGCCTGGCCGCGGAATTCGCGCAACGACAGCTGCGCCTCCACCGCCAGCAGACTGCCGTTGCGGTCGCTCTGGCGGCCGGTGCTGGTCAATTCGGTGATCACGAAATGCCCCTTGTGATCGCCATTGCCCAGCACCAGCGCCAGCGCCTGGTGCGTCTGGCGGGCGGCATGCAGCCGCTGCAGCTCGGCATCCGGCTGGCAATAGGCGGCATGCAGCACCAGATCGATGCGGACTTCATCCAGCCGATCGCCGACGAACTGCAGCACCGGCTTGCCGCCTATCCGCGCGTGCTCGGCGTAATCGCTGCCGCCGCGCTGCTCCAGGCCGTCGAAATAGCTGATCAGGTCGAACTCGATATCACCCAGTACCGCGTACATCGTTTGCTCCTTTCTTCATCGATGCGTCTCCTCAAGCCCGCGCCGCGTAGCTGCGCCGCTGCCGGTCGGCCTCGTAGCGCTTCATCATTCGCTCGAACTCGGCGAAGGACAGCTGCATCGCCTGCTGGACCTGCTGCTTGACGCCGGAGGACGGGGCGCCGTTGACGGTGATCTGCGGCGAGAAGGTGATGTTGAACACGGTGGCCGGACCGGCGGCCTTGGCCGCGGTCTTGCCGGCCGCCTGCCGGATGCGCTGCAGCTGTTCCGTCTGCCTGGCCTGCTCGCCGGAGCCGACGGCTGCGGCTTTCGCCAAGGAAACCGGTTTCGGCGTCGGCTTCGTCGCCGACTTGGCGGTCGCGACCGGCTTGGGCGCGGATACCGGCTTAGGCGGCGCGGCGCGGCGTCCCCACCAGGCGCCGGCCTTCTCGCCCAGCCACTCCCCGCCCTTCTGTCCCAACCAGCTGCCGGCCTGCTGGCCGATCAGGGTGCCGACCGGTCCCAGCAGGCTGCCCAGCGCCGCGCCGGCCGCGCCGCCGGCCACCGAACCGGCGGCTCCGCCCAGCGCCTTGCCATAGGCAGCCGACTTGGCCTGCGCGCCCAGCTTCGATTGCCGGATCGCCGCCAGATCCATGCCCAGGCTGAGTACGTCGCCGGCGGCGCCCGCCTTGTGCAAGGCGCCCTTCAACAGACCGCGCGCGCCGCCCAGGGTCTTGCCGACGGAACGGACCGCGCGCGCCTGTTTCAGCGCCGCGCCGGGCTTGGCCGACGATCGCGCGGCGGCGGTCTTCTTCGCGGCGGCCTTCTTCCCTTTCGCGTCGCCGGACGACTTGCCGTCTTTCTCGTCGCCGTCGTCCTTCAGGAAACCCGCGCCCGCCGCCAGCAATTTCTTCACGACGCCGCCCTTGGCGTTCCGGTAGCCCTTCAGCGCGGCGCCGGTCTTGCCCAGGTATTTCGACGCCGTCTCGCTGTACTCCTTACCCTTGTCCAACAGCTCCAGCGCCCGGTCGGCGTCCGGCAGACGGTCGCCCAGCATCGGGTTCAGCTTGGCGCGCGCCTTCTCGTACAGCTTGCGGCCGATATCGGTGCGCAGGGCCTTGGCCGCGCCGCCGCTCAATTTCCCGCCGAGCTCGCTGCCGCGCTTGAGCCTGTCGGTGGCCTTGATCGCCTTGTCCAGCCAGGCGCCGGGCTTGGCCGGCTTCCGCTTGGCTCCGGCGACGGCCTTGCCGGGCCTGGACTTGGCCGCCGGCTTCGCGGCCTTCTTCTTCGCCGCGGCGACCGTCTTGCCCGGCCTGGACTTCGCCGCCGGCTTCGCGGCCTTCTTCTTCGCCGCGGCGACCGCCTTGCCCGGCCTGGACTTCGCCGCCGGCTTCGCGGCCTTCTTCTTCGCCGCGGCAACCGCCTTGCCCGGCCTGGACTTCGCCGCCGGCTTCGCGGCCTTCTTCTTCGCCGCGGCAACCGCCTTGCCCGGCCTGGACTTCGCCGCCGGCTTCGCGGCCTTCTTCTTCGTCGCGGCGACTGCCTTGCCCGGCCTGGACTTCGCCGCCGGCTTCGCGGCCTTCTTCTTCGTCGCGGCAACCGCCTTGCCCGGCCTGGACTTCGCCGCCGGCTTCGCGGTCTTCTTCTTCGCCGCGGCGAGCGCCTTGCCGGGTTTGGACTTGCTGGCCGCTTTGGCCGGCTTCTTCTTCGCTTTCGCGACGGCAGCGCCCCGCTTGGCCGAGGTGGCAGTGTCGCGCTTACCGCTGTTGCGCTCGCCGCCCTTGCCGCCGCGCCTGGGCGGCCGCTTCCTGTCGGCGGACGGCCTGTCCCGCCTGGCCTTGTCGTGTTCGCGCCGCTGCCTATCCACCTTTTCCTCCACCAGGCGGATGACGGCGCTGAGCCGAACCGAGGTCAGTATCTCGATCCGGCGGGTCTGTTGCAGGTTCAGGGTGGCTTTCAACGCCTGGCCGCGGCGCAGGCTGGCCTGCCACGCCTCATGCTGGCGGGTCAGCCGTCCCAGCGTGGACTCCAACCGGCGGTGCTGGCTGTCCAGTCGCGCCAGGTCCAGGCCGGCATAGGCCCGGCGGGTGCGTTCGACGTTGCCGGCCAGGTCCTTCTGCGCGTCGGACAGGCGCAGGCTGCACTTGCGCAAATCGTCCATTGCCGCGCGGGCCGAGCGGAAGGCGTTGTCGAACACCCCGGACAGCGTCGCGCCCACCTTAAGGCCGATGAAAAACTCGCTTACCATGGTGATTGCCTGTGTTTGGGGGATGAAAAGGGCGATCGGCCCCGTCCCGGCGGGCGGGAGGCGGCCGATCAGGAAAAGATTCGGGCTGGAGGCGGCCGGGCGGCCGCCCTAGATGGCGTCCAGCAATTGCTGCTGACGCTCGCCGCGGCGCTGGATCTCGCGTTCGGCGACCTCGCACCAGAACCAGTAATCGTCCATCGCCAGCGCGTCGATCTCCGACGGCGGCAGGCCCAGCGCCGTCAACAGGACTTCGTCGAACGACTTAAGCGTCGTCGGATCCGCCGACCATTTCGCGAAAGCTGTCGGCCAGCGCGCGGCTGTCGGCGATGTCCAGCTGATCGATGTCTTCCAGCGTCAGGCCGGTCATGCGGGCGAACAGGAAGTCCTCCTGGTCGGCGTCGTCCTGGCTGTGGTGACTGGCGGCCTTCAGGTCGGCGCGCTTCAGACGCGACACTTCCAGCACTTCGATGCGCTGACCGGCGGCATTGGTGAACGGGTATTGCAGCTTGATCTGCATGATGGCTCCTTGAAGCGGGTTGTGATGCCGTCATTTTCCGGCTGCGGGCATCGGGGGTATGCGAAAGCGCTTTAGCGATTCGCTTTAAAAACGGCCGGCGAGGTCGGGAGGCGCCCTTCCCGCCGGCCGCGCCCGGCTCCCGCGGGCCAAGCCCGCGGATGCGCCGGGATCAGCCGCCGATGTTCTGGCGATACAGCTCCAGCATGTCGCTGCCGCCTACGCGGAAGATGTTGGCCATGTAGTCCAGCTCCAGGATGTCCTCGCCGTCCACCACCTGCTTGACATAGGTGGCGGTGAAGGCGGAGCTGAAGTCGGCGTTCTCATGCTGCTTGAAGGTGCCCAGCGGGTTCTTCTTGAACATCACGGTCAGGAAGGTGACCAGGCTGACCTGCTGCAGACGGCCTTGCGAACCGTAGGTCTCGATGCTGGAACGGGCCTGCAGCTGCACCGCCTGGAACGGGTTGGCGATGATCTTGGCCACGTCCTTGTACAACGAGTTCCACTTGATCTCGCCTTCCAGCTTCTCGAAACCGGCCGGCAGCTCGATCTTGCCTACCATGCCCAGCGCCTTGTGCTCCTGCATGATGGCGGACACGTCGGGCAGCTTGATCTCCTCGGCGCGGCCCAGCAGCGAGTTGCCGTTGATGTAGATGTTGGCGTTGGTGATGCGGTTGATTTCAATCTTGCCGGCCATGATTAATTGCCTCCTTTCAGGCTGAGCAGGTATTCCGAGGTGATCTCGGTTTCAAAGGTCAGGCGTTCCAGCGGCGGGGCCACCGTGTACTTGTAGCTGATCAGCAGATGGCCGGCGGACAGCTCGGTCTGCGGATTGCGCGCCGGGTCGAACCAGGCCTTGAAGCCCAGCAGCGCGCCGTCGCCGATCAGCTTGCGGCCGTAGCCGTTCACCGATTCCACCAGCGCGTCGATGGTGGCCTGGTTCAGCGGCATGTCGATGAACTGCTGGCTGAAGTAGCGGATGGACTCGTTGATCACGTCTCCGGTGCGGCGCACGTTCTCGAAGTTGCGCATGTGGCTGACGGTCGGCCAAGCCGCGGTGCGGTTGCCCCACAGCCGGAAGCCGGAACCGTAGCTGTTGAACACGGTGGTGATGCCGCTGGCGTTCAGCTGGTTCACTTCGCAGTTCGGGTCGTCGATCATCGCGGTCAGCTGGCGCTCGACGCCGACCACGCCGGCCAGCTCCTGGTTGGAGCTGGACCACCAGAAGCCCTTGTCGTTGTCCACCTTGGCGCGCAGACCGGCGGCGCGGGACGACAGCGGCTCGTAGCGCAGGCCGCCGTTGCCGTCGGCCACCATCACGTTCGGATAGCACAGGCGGACGCGGTCGCTGGAGGTGTTGAAATTGATCGTGCCTGCCGGGCCACGGCCGGCCAGAACATCGGCGAAAGCGGTGCCGATCGGCGCGTCGACATAGGCGATGGCATCCAGCTTGTCGGCCATGGCCGCCATTTCCGCGGCCACGGTGTTCTGGGTGCAGAAGCCCGGAGCGATCAACAGCTTGGAGAAGAAGCCGAACTTGTTATAGGTGTCCTGCAACGCCTTGATGCCGGTGCGGTTGCCCGCTGCGTTGACGGCGCCGATGATGTCGGCGGCGGTCACCTTGGACGGATCGGCGTAGTCGTAGCTGACCTTCAGGCCGGCGCCGATGGCGATGGCGCCGGTCTTCAGACGGGTGATCTTGCCGTAGACGGCATCCAGCGCGTAGTCCTGGCCGGCGACGTAAGCCGTATTGCCGTCCGCGCTCTTGACCACCACATTGGCCACCGCCGGGTTCTTCAGGCGGACGAAGTCGGTGAGCGGATCCAGTGCCGCGGTTTCGGCCGCCACCGAGCTCTTGTGCACGGCCGGATCCAGCACGTTGATCACCACCACGGTGCCGGCGCCGTGATCGTAGATCGCGGTCAGCGCCTGCGGAATGGTGAAGCCGGGCAACTGCGGGCCGAAGGCCGCCGCGTCCTTTTCCGACAGGGTCAGCGTCGTCGCGTTGACCGCGCCGGCCGGCGCGGTGCCGATCAGGCCGATCACCGCCGACTTGACGGTGCGCACCGGACGCGGGCCGCGCTCGACTTCGATCGTTTCAACGCCATGCAGATAGTTTGCCGCCATGCTTACTCTCCTTGTTCAGCGGTATGGGAAGGGACTGCCTCGGCGACGGGCTGCGCATTCAGATAGCCCAGCGCCACCAGGGTGCGGGTGTAGCTGTGTTCTTCCGGCATCTCCACTTCCTTGCCGGGAAACAGCATGATTTCCTGGCCGTCGCCCAGGGTGACGCCGCTGATCGGACCGGAATACAGATACTTCATGGTTGCTCCTCGTATGAGACTGCGTTAAGCACGATCAAAGGTTCCGGGTCGGCCGCCGTCACCTGCAGGGTGTCGGTGGCCAAGGCGATCGCGTAGCGCGCCACGCCGTCGCGGTAACCCAGGAAGGTTTCCGACAGCAGCCATGCCGGCTGGCAATCCGGAACGGCGAAGCCCAGGCAGGCCTGCCGTATCGCATCCAGCGCGTCGCAATCCCCCAGGCCGGCGTCGCGCTGATTCAACAGCACCGTGATCGCCAGTTGCAGCGTGCGCACCTGGCCATAGCCGTCCCGCAATGGACCGAACTGGCTGCCGCGCAGACAGAGCAGCGCCGCGCCCCGCGGATGCGCCAGCGGATAATCGTCTTCGGCGCCGGCGTAATACTCGACGGTCAGTTGCGGCACCGCGCCGCGCAGACGCGCCAATAGCGCGCCGACAATCTGGGAAGTGCTTGCCACGACGAAACTCCAAGCAAGGGGGAGAAAAGAGACACGCGGAAACCGCGCCCGGACCGCCGGCCAGCGAAAGCGCTTGCCGGACGAGGCGGAGAATGCAGGATTGGACGATGGGGATTCTTGTAGCCGCTATTACTAAATGCGGTACTGACATCGCGCTGACAGCGGTCATCCGGCCCGCGCGGAAGGGAAATGGAACAATGCCATTCATCGGAACAACATCGACGCGGGAGCGCGCATGCAGGCTCAACTTCGCAGCAAGGGACCGGAATTGCTGGCCGACCTGGCCGACCACATCACGGCGGCGTTGCAGCAGCTGGCCAATACCGAAAGCCGGCAGGCGGAAAAGATCGCCCACGAGATCACCCGCCGCATGGCCCAGCATTGGGGTGGGCAGAACGTCTATTTCCCGCTGGACAGAAGCAGCAAATCGGCCGAACGCGACCGCCAGATCCTGGCGGAATTCAATGGCGCCAACCATGCTTCGCTGGCGCAGAAGCACGGCATTTCGGTGCAGTGGGTGTACAAGATCATCAAGAACGCGCGCAAGGTCGTTTAACCATCCGGCAACGCTCTCCCGCGGCAGATCCTGCCGCCGCGCCGATTGACAAAAGCATGATCGGCCGACACAGTAAGCTCACGCCGTCACACCGGCGCAATATCAAAATAAACAAAGAGCATCAGGAGAGATTCATCATGAAAACCCGACACAGTCTGCTGCTGTGCACCTTGGTGGCGGGCGTCGCCGCCTGTAACAAGCCCGCCAGCCAGGCGACGCAACAGGAGCAGGCCGCCACAGGCTCGACAGTGGTCAAGATCGGCACCGCCAATCCGCTGACCGGCCCCTTCGCCCACTGGGGGCGCGACGCCGACAACGGCGTCAAGCTGGCGGTGCAGGAAGCCAACGCCGAAAAACTGGTGCTGGACGGCAAGCCGGTCACCTTCGAGGTGGTATCGGAAGACGACCAGGCCGACCCCAAGGTCGCCACCCAGGTCGCCCAGCGCATGGTGGATGCCAAGGTGGCCGGCATCGTCGGCCATCTGACCTCCGGCGCCGCCATCCCCGCCTCCCGCATCTACGCCGACGCCGGCATCCCGATGATTTCCGGCTCGGTCACCAGCCCGTCCTTCACCCAGCAGGGCTACCGCAACACCTACCGGCTGATCGCCAACGACGTGCAGCAGGGCCAGGCGCTGGCCAAGTACGCGGTGGAGAAGCTGGGCGCCAAGCGCGTGGCGGTCATCGACGACCGCACCACCTACGGCCAGGGTCTGGCCGACGATTTCGCCAAATCGGCCGAGCAGGCCGGCGCCAAGGTGGTCAAACGCGAGTTCACCACCAACACCGCCACCGACTTCATGGCGGTGCTCACCTCGGTCAAGGGGGAAAAGCCCGATCTGCTGTTCTACGGCGGCATGGACGCCCAGGCCGGCCCTATGGTCAAGCAGATGGCCAAGCTCGGCATCAAGGCCGCCTTCATGGGCGCCGACGGCGTCAACACGCCGGAATTCGCCAAGCTGGGCGGAGACAGCTCCGAAGGCAGCTACGCATCCAGCGCCGGCGCGCCGAAAGAGAAGCTGCCCGGCTACGCCGAGTTCAGCCAGAAGTACAAACAGCAGTTCCAGTCCGACATCCAGGCCTATGCGCCGTATACCTACGATGCCGCCAAGGTGCTGATCGCCGCGATGAAGCGCGCCGGCTCGGCCGAACCGGCCAAGTATCTGCCGGAAATCGCCAAGACCGACTACCAGGGCGTCACCGGTCCGGTGAAGTTCGACGCCAAGGGCGACATCCAGAACGCCACCGTCTCGCTTTACCGGTTGAAGCAAGGCAAGTGGGTCGGCCTGTAAGCCTCAAGGACGTCCGGAAACGACAAAGCCCCGCCGGATACCCGGCGGGGCTTGTGTTTGGGGCGCGGCGCGGCCCACCAATGCACAAAGCCCAGCTCGTCTGAGCTGGGCTTCGTTATCGGGCGTCTGGCGGTGTCCTACTTTCACATGGCGAATGCCACACTATCATCGGCGCTAAGGCGTTTCACGGTCCTGTTCGGGATGGGAAGGCGTGGGACCACCTCGCTATGGCCACCAGACATAAACTGGTACAAACTCAAGAAGCCTGAATCAAAGCATCGCCCTGATTCTCGAATATTCGGTATCTGATCGTGTCGCACACACACTCTATCTCGCGTCTCGGCTGCTGAACGAATCTCAGATTCGCACGCTATCCCAAGCCACTCAAATGATAGGATCAAGCCTCACGAGCAATTAGTATCGGTTAGCTTCACGCCTCACAGCGCTTCCACACCCGACCTATCAACGTCCTGGTCTCGAACGACTCTTCAGGGAGGTCAAGCCTCCAGGGAAGTCTCATCTTCAGGCAAGTTTCCCGCTTAGATGCTTTCAGCGGTTATCTCTTCCGAACTTAGCTACCCGGCGATGCCACTGGCGTGACAACCGGTACACCAGAGGTTCGTCCACTCCGGTCCTCTCGTACTAGGAGCAGCCCCCGTCAAACTTCCAACGCCCACTGCAGATAGGGACCAAACTGTCTCACGACGTTTTGAACCCAGCTCACGTACCACTTTAAATGGCGAACAGCCATACCCTTGGGACCGGCTACAGCCCCAGGATGTGATGAGCCGACATCGAGGTGCCAAACACCGCCGTCGATGTGAACTCTTGGGCGGTATCAGCCTGTTATCCCCGGAGTACCTTTTATCCGTTGAGCGATGGCCCTTCCATTCAGAACCACCGGATCACTATGTCCTGCTTTCGCACCTGCTCGACTTGTCGGTCTCGCAGTTAAGCTACCTTTTGCCATTGCACTATCAGCACGATTTCCGACCGTACCTAGGTAACCTTCGAACTCCTCCGTTACACTTTGGGAGGAGACCGCCCCAGTCAAACTGCCTACCATGCACTGTCCCCAATCCGGATCACGGACCAAGGTTAGAACCTCAAACACACCAGGGTGGTATTTCAAGGTCGGCTCCACTGAAACTAGCGTCTCAGCTTCAAAGCCTCCCACCTATCCTACACAAGTCTGTTCAAAGTCCAATGCAAAGCTACAGTAAAGGTTCACGGGGTCTTTCCGTCTAGCAGCGGGGAGATTGCATCTTCACAAACACTTCAACTTCGCTGAGTCTCAGGAGGAGACAGTGTGGCCATCGTTACGCCATTCGTGCGGGTCGGAACTTACCCGACAAGGAATTTCGCTACCTTAGGACCGTTATAGTTACGGCCGCCGTTTACCGGGGCTTCGATCAAGAGCTTGCACCCCATCACTTAACCTTCCGGCACCGGGCAGGCGTCACACCGTATACGTCCACTTTCGTGTTGGCACAGTGCTGTGTTTTTGTTAAACAGTCGCAGCCACCGATTCTCTGCGACCTGTCGAAGCTTCAGACGCGAAGTCCTACACCTCAACAGGCATACCTTCTCCCGAAGTTACGGTATCAATTTGCCGAGTTCCTTCTCCTGAGTTCTCTCAAGCGCCTTAGAATTCTCATCCTGCCCACCTGTGTCGGTTTGCGGTACGGTTCTTATGTAGCTGAAGCTTAGTGGCTTTTCCTGGAAGCGTGGTATCAGTCACTTCGGGTCCGTAGACCCTCGTTATCACGTCTCGGCCTTAAGGAGAGGCGGATTTGCCTACCTCTCCAGCCTACCGGCTTGAACAGACACTTCCAACCGTCTGCTGACCTAACCTTCTCCGTCCCCACATCGCACTACATAAAAGTACGGGAATTTTAACCCGTTTCCCATCGACTACGCTTTTCAGCCTCGCCTTAGGGGCCGACTCACCCTACGCCGATGAACGTTGCGTAGGAAACCTTGGGCTTTCGGCGAGCGGGCTTTTCACCCGCTTTATCGCTACTCATGTCAGCATTCGCACTTCTGATATCTCCAGCATCCCTTACGAGACACCTTCACAGACCTACAGAACGCTCCCCTACCACGCACAGTAAACTGTGCATCCGCAGCTTCGGTTATCAGTTTGAGCCCCGTTACATCTTCCGCGCAGGACGACTCGACCAGTGAGCTATTACGCTTTCTTTAAATGATGGCTGCTTCTAAGCCAACATCCTGGCTGTCTAGGCCTTCCCACTTCGTTTACCACTTAACTGATCATTTGGGACCTTAGCTGGCGGTCTGGGTTGTTTCCCTCTTGACGATGGACGTTAGCACCCACCGTCTGTCTCCCATGCTCGCACTTTCCGGTATTCAGAGTTTGCCATGGTTTGGTAAATCGCAATGACCCCCTAGCCATAACAGTGCTTTACCCCCGGAAGTGATACATGAGGCACTACCTAAATAGTTTTCGGGGAGAACCAGCTATCTCCGAGTTTGTTTAGCCTTTCACCCCTATCCACAGCTCATCCCCTAGTTTTGCAACACTAGTGGGTTCGGACCTCCAGTGCGTGTTACCGCACCTTCATCCTGGCCATGGATAGATCACTCGGTTTCGGGTCTACGCCCAGCAACTCAATCGCCCTATTCGGACTCGGTTTCCCTACGCCTCCCCTATTCGGTTAAGCTTGCTACTGAACGTAAGTCGCTGACCCATTATACAAAAGGTACGCAGTCACGGAACAAGTCCGCTCCCACTGTTTGTATGCATCCGGTTTCAGGTTCTATTTCACTCCCCTCCCGGGGTTCTTTTCGCCTTTCCCTCACGGTACTGGTTCACTATCGGTCGATCACGAGTATTTAGCCTTGGAGGATGGTCCCCCCATCTTCAGACAGGATTTCGCGTGTCCCGCCCTACTTCTCGTATGCCTAGTTCTTGCGATGCGTTTTCGTGTACGGGGCTATCACCCACTACGGCTGGACTTTCCATTCCATTCCACTAACGCAACTCATAACACATACAGGCTGTTCCGCGTTCGCTCGCCACTACTTACGGAATCTCGGTTGATTTCTATTCCTCGAGTTACTTAGATGTTTCAGTTCACTCGGTTCGCCTCCACTGACCTATGGATTCAGTCAGGGATCTCCTTGCGGAGGGGTTTCCCCATTCGGACATCGCGGGATCAAAGCTCTATTGCCAGCTCCCCCGCGCTTTTCGCAGGCTTACACGTCCTTCATCGCCTGTGATCGCCAAGGCATCCACCAGATGCACTTAGTCGCTTGACCCTATCATTTCAGTAACCTAGATCACCAAAACAACAGAGAGTGTTTGTGCGACGACTGCACCGCCCCTTTTGATATGGCGACGCAGCCTTAGATACAATCAAATACCCAAGATGACGATTCATTCAACAGAAGAGTTAACTCCTGCTGTTTGTCTCGCCGTCTTATATATTCGGCTTCTTCAGTTTGTTAAAGATCGGGCGTATTGCTGAGCAGCTTTCGCTGCACGCTAACAACGCAAACAGAATCAAACTTTTCAATTCGATTTTGTTTGCGGCGTATGGTGGAGGATGACGGGATCGAACCGACGACCCCCTGCTTGCAAAGCAGGTGCTCTCCCAACTGAGCTAATCCCCCTCTTTTTGTCCCATGCTGCGTTGCTCCGTCGCTCGTGTACATCTGTACACGTCGCGCCCTCGCGCCTTGCCTGGCACAAAAATGGCTTTCTGTAGTGCTCATCAGAACACCCAGAGTGTAACTGGTGGGTCTGGTAGGACTCGAACCTACGACCCCTGCGTTATCAACACAGTGCTCTAACCAGCTGAGCTACAAACCCAGTTGACTTATGAGATCGTGCTCTGCACAACCTCAATGCCCTTCAAATCAAATAACCGATAGGCTGTAAGTACTTGGCAATCGCCATTCTCTAGAAAGGAGGTGATCCAGCCGCAGGTTCCCCTACGGCTACCTTGTTACGACTTCACCCCAGTCATGAATCCCACCGTGGTAAGCGGCCTCCTTGCGGTTAGCCTACCCACTTCTGGTGAAACTCACTCCCATGGTGTGACGGGCGGTGTGTACAAGACCCGGGAACGTATTCACCGCAGCATGCTGATCTGCGATTACTAGCGATTCCGACTTCACGCACTCGAGTTGCAGAGTGCGATCCGGACTACGATCGGTTTTCTGAGATTAGCTCCACCTCGCGGCTTGGCAACCCTCTGTACCGACCATTGTATGACGTGTGAAGCCCTGCTCATAAGGGCCATGAGGACTTGACGTCATCCCCACCTTCCTCCGGTTTGTCACCGGCAGTCTCATTAGAGTGCCCAACCAAATGATGGCAACTAATGACAAGGGTTGCGCTCGTTGCGGGACTTAACCCAACATCTCACGACACGAGCTGACGACAGCCATGCAGCACCTGTGTTACGGCTCCCTTTCGGGCACCAAGCCATCTCTGGCAAGTTCCGTACATGTCAAGAGCAGGTAAGGTTTTTCGCGTTGCATCGAATTAATCCACATCATCCACCGCTTGTGCGGGTCCCCGTCAATTCCTTTGAGTTTTAACCTTGCGGCCGTACTCCCCAGGCGGTCAATTTCACGCGTTAGCTACGCTACCAAGGATTCAAACCCCCAACAGCTAATTGACATCGTTTAGGGCGTGGACTACCAGGGTATCTAATCCTGTTTGCTCCCCACGCTTTCGTGCATGAGCGTCAGTGTCATCCCAGGGGGCTGCCTTCGCCATCGGTATTCCTCCACATCTCTACGCATTTCACTGCTACACGTGGAATTCTACCCCCCTCTGACGCACTCTAGTCGTGCAGTCTCCAATGCCGTTCCCAGGTTGAGCCCGGGGCTTTCACATCAGACTTGCACAACCGCCTGCGCACGCTTTACGCCCAGTAATTCCGATTAACGCTCGCACCCTACGTATTACCGCGGCTGCTGGCACGTAGTTAGCCGGTGCTTATTCTTCAGGTACTGTCATCCCCCAAGGGTATTAACCCTGGGGATTTCCTCCCTGACAAAAGTCCTTTACAACCCGAAGGCCTTCTTCAGACACGCGGCATGGCTGGATCAGGCTTGCGCCCATTGTCCAAAATTCCCCACTGCTGCCTCCCGTAGGAGTCTGGGCCGTGTCTCAGTCCCAGTGTGGCGGATCATCCTCTCAGACCCGCTACTGATCGTCGCCTTGGTGAGCCTTTACCTCCCCAACTAGCTAATCAGACATCGGCTGCTCGTATAACGTGAGGCCTTACGGTCCCCCACTTTCCCCCTCAGGGCGTATGCGGTATTAATCCGGCTTTCGCCGAGCTATCCCCCATTACACGGTACATTCCGATGCATTACTCACCCGTTCGCCACTCGTCAGCGGTGCAAGCACCCTGTTACCGTTCGACTTGCATGTGTAAAGCATGCCGCCAGCGTTCAATCTGAGCCAGGATCAAACTCTTCAGTTCAATCTCATAGCAATTTTCTGGCACGCAAGTTCAAAGAAATAACTGGTATTTCCTATCTCTTGCAGTGCAAGTGTCGGCTCTCGCCAAGCACTTACACCTATCGGTTATTCGTTCTGTTAAAGAGCGGTGCCGATCGCTGCGTCGTCTTCGTCGGGAACCGTTTCGTTTCCGTCGTTTCGTTCGCTGCGTCAGCTGAGGAGGCGAACTATACCGGCCGCCCCCACCCCCGTCAACAGGTTTTTTGAGAAAACCAGGCAATTCTTATCCGGATTTACACAAATCAATGAAAACAAAGGAATTTTAATTTTGAGAATTTATGGCACCTCGCCCAGAACCCACGTAAATGAAGGCTTGCGCCATAGTTCCCGACGGAGATCTTTTCGAAAATCGACAAAATAAGCGCTGTTTTCATGCAAACAGGCATTCTCCGCACTTTTGCACAGACATCTTTGTGACAATGTCATTCCGGGTTAGAATGAAACGCCCTACATCCCCATGCAGGACCGCGCCATGAACACATCCCTGAAACAACGCATGCATGGCCTGCCTGCCGGTTTCCGCCTGCTGATGCTGAGCGATGTGCTGAGCGGCCTGGCAATGGGCGCCGGCTATGTCAGCATCAGCTGGTGGGTGGTGACGATGGGCGGCGCCAGCGACATGGCCTGGTTCAGCACCTTGACCGCGCTGGTAATGCTGGTGGCGCTGCCGCTGACCGCCCCGCTGGGCGACCGCTTCCCGAAAAACCGGGTGATCGCCTTCGGCATCGTTCTGGCGATGTTGTCCGGCCTGGCGCTGGCGACGATGGCCTGGTTCAATTTCTATCAACTGGCCTGGGTGGTGGCCAGCGAATCGATGGCGATGCTTGCCTGGGCCATCGTGATTCCATCGATGTTGAGCATCGCTTCCGAACTGGTTCCGGCCAATCGCCTGTCCGACGCGCTGTCGTTGCAGAAAAGCTCGCAATCGATAGGCAATCTGATCGGCCCGGTCATCGGCGGCGGCCTGATGGCATTCATGCCGGCCTGGCTGGCGCTGGGCAGCTATGCCGTGCTGCTGGCCATCGCCTCGGTCGGCGCTTCCCGCATCCGCATTCCGCCTCGCAGCCGCGAACATATCCAGGCGGAAAGCTTCATCGACCAGATCCGCGTCGGCCTGCGCATCCGTTGGCGCATTCCGCTGGAGCGCAGCTGGGCGTTCTGGGGCCTGATCACGATGACCGCCTATATGCCGATGGTGGCGACGCTGCTGCCGATCAAGCTGCATCAGCTGGGCCTGCCCGCCTTCTGGCTCGGCGCCTGTGAAGCCGCCGCCAGCGCCGGTCTGCTGATCGGTTCGCTGTGGCTGACCCACAGGCTGCTGCAATACTGTAGCCGGCCGCGCGCCCGCGCCTTGGCGCTGATCGCCCTGGCGGCGGTGTTCATGGTGGTGGCGCTGACGGACCGGCCTTATCTGTTGCTGACGATGTTCGCCGTCGAAGGCGTGCTGCTGTCCATTACGATGCTGATCGGCCAGACCCACCGCACGCTGGCGGTGCCGGAGGCGTATCGCGCCCGGGTATCGGCGATCAATGTGCTGGTGGCCAAGCTCGGCGGCATGCTGGGGCCGGCGCTGGCCGGCGTGCTGCTGCATAACTGGTCGCTGGACACGGCCTACCTGTTCTTCGCCGTGTTTCACCTGCTGACGGTGGCGCCGATGCTGCTGCTGCCGGGCGTCAACCATTTCCTCAGTCTGAGCCACGACGAGGTGAAGGACTGGTATCTGCACCGCTACCCGGAAGCCTTCGAGCCGGTTTCGCCGGCCGGCGACAAACTGCGGCAGTCGATATGAAGCGAAACGGCGGCCTCGATGGCCGCCGTTCACACACTATATATACGTAACTCAGGGACGTTAAAGCACGTAGCGCGCCAGATCCTCGCGCTCGGCCACTTCGCCCAGCCGGTTGTCGACATAGCCGCCGTCGATCTCGCAGCGGCCGGACTTGGCGTCGAAGGCCACCTGCTCCAGCAGCTTCTCCATCACCGTGTACAGCCGGCGCGCGCCGATGTTTTCGGTCTTCTCGTTGACTTGCCAGGCTATCTCGGCCAAACGCTGGATGCCCGACGCCTTGAATTCCAATTCCACGCCCTCGGTAGCCAGCAGTGCCTGGTATTGGCGGGTCAGGCAGGCATTGGTGCTGGTCAGGATGGCCTTGAAGTCATCGACCGACAACGACGACAGTTCGACTCGGATAGGCAACCGGCCCTGCAGCTCCGGAATCAGGTCCGACGGCTTGGACAGCTGGAAGGCGCCGGAGGCGATGAACAGGATGTGGTCGGTCTTCACCATGCCGTACTTGGTGGACACGGTGGTACCTTCCACCAGCGGCAGCAGGTCGCGCTGCACGCCGGCGCGCGACACGTCGGCGCCGCTCTGGCCTTCGCCGCGGCTGGTGACCTTGTCGATCTCGTCCAAGAAGACGATGCCGTTCTGCTCGACATTCCTCAAGGCCTCGGCCTTCAGCTCCTCGTCGTTGACCAGTTTGGCGGCCTCTTCGTCGATCAGCTGCTTGAAGGCGTCGGCCACCTTCAGCTTGGCGGCCTGCTTCTTGCCGCTGCCCAGCCCCTGGAACATGCCCTGCAACTGGCTGGCGAAGTCTTCCATGCCCGGCGGCGCCATCACGTTCATCTGGGCGACCGGGGCGGCGATTTCCAGCTCGATCTCCTTGTCGTCGAACTTGCCCTCGCGCAGCATCTTGCGGAATTTCTGACGGGTGGCGCCGTCTTCGTGTTTCTCTTCGGCCGCCGGCTCGTCGCCGAAGAAACCGGACGGTTTGCGCGGCGGCGGCAGCAGCGCGTCGAGGATGCGCTCCTCGGCGGCGTCCTCGGCGCGCACGCGATTGCGCTTGATCGCCGCTTCGCGCGTGTCCTTGATCGCCACGTCGACCAGGTCGCGGATGATGGTGTCGACGTCGCGGCCGACATAGCCGACCTCGGTGAACTTGGTGGCCTCCACCTTGATGAACGGGGCGCCGGACAGCTTGGCCAGACGGCGGGCGATCTCGGTCTTGCCGACGCCGGTGGGGCCTATCATCAATATGTTCTTGGGGGTGATTTCGCTGCGCAGCGGCTCGGCCACCTGCTGGCGACGCCAGCGGTTGCGCAGCGCGATGGCGACGGCGCGCTTGGCCTGGTGCTGGCCGATGATGTGCTGGTCCAGTTCGTGGACGATTTCCTGCGGGGTCATTTGCGTCATGACGATCTCCGCCCGGCCGCGACGGCCGGGTCTTGCATTCGGTGTCAGGCCTCGTCGTCCGGGCCCAGGGTTTCGATCAGGTGGTTATGGTTGGTGTAGATGCAGATGTCGCCGGCGATCTCCAGCGACTTCTTCACCACCACTTCCGGCGCGAGGTCGGTGTTCTCGAACAGCGCGCGCGCCGCCGACTGGGCGAAGGCGCCGCCGGAACCGATGGCGGCGATGCCCTGCTCCGGCTCCAGCACATCGCCGTTGCCGGTGATGATCAACGTGTGATCCTTGTCGGCGACGATCAGCATCGCCTCCAGCCGGCGCAGCATGCGATCGGTGCGCCAGTCCTTGGCCAGCTCCACTGCCGACACCAGCAGGTTGCCCTGGTGCTTCTGCAGCTTGGCCTCGAAGCGCTCGATCAGCGTGAAGGCGTCGGCGGTGCCGCCGGCGAAGCCCGCCAGCACCTTGCCGCCGTGCAGCTTGCGTATCTTGCGCGCGGTGGCCTTGATCACGATATTGCCCAGGGTCACTTGCCCGTCGCCGCCCAGCGCCACGCGCTCGCCGCGTCGGACGGACACGATGGTGGTTCCGTCGAACTGCTGCATATTGGTGTTCCAATCAATGGCGGCCGGCGGTGTGCCGGCCCTGGCGACAATATGCAGGCGATCGCTGCGATTGCAAGCCGGTCTGATGGATGCGGCCTCATTGGAAAATGAGAATTGTTTGTATTATCATTTGAGCGATGAAACCGGCTCCCATCCTGCAATATTCCGCCCTTGGCGGCGTGCTGGCCGCGCACGCGCTTGCGTTGGCGCTGCTGAACGGCATGTCCGCACGCGAGCAGACCATCACTCCGCCCCAAAAGCTGCGGATGGAGATGATTTCACTGGCGCCGGCCGACAAGCCTGCCATCGCGCCCAAGACCGCCAAGGCCCCCGAACCGGTCAAGCCGCAGCCGCAGGTGAAACCCCAGGCCCGGCCTATGCCGAGCAAGCCGGTCGTCCAGTCCAAACCGGACCTGCTGCCGGTGAAAACCCCGTCCGATGCGCCGGCCCCGGCCAAGGCGATCAGCGTGGCGGCGGCCCCGGCCGCGCCGGCTCCCGCAGCCGAAGCGCCGAAAAACGCCGGCGCCGGCAAACCCGACAACCGCGACCTGCCGGTCACCGAGCCCCAGGTCCACGGCGGCTACCTGAACAACCCCAAGCCCGCCTACCCGACGATGTCGCGCGAGGGCGGCGAGGAAGGCACGGTGCGGCTGCGGGTTCTCGTCAGCGCCCAGGGCGCGCCGCAGGAGGTGTCGGTGCAGGACAGCAGCGGCTTCCCGCGGCTGGACCGCGCGGCGCTGGCCGCCGTCAAACGCTGGCGCTTCATTCCGGCCAAACGCGGCGGCGAGGCGATCGCCTACCCCTTCATCGTACCGATAGAATTCTCACTCAAGTCTGCCAATACATGAACGTACTGACCGTATTCCAACAAGGGGACGCCGTGCTGATCACGGTGTTCGTCATCCTGATCCTGATGTCGGTGCTGACCTGGTATCTGATCATCGTCCGCGGCGCGCAGACATTGCTGCTGCGCCGCGCCAACCGCGAAGCGGAAACCGCGCTGTGGGGCGCGGCCGACTGGAGCCAGGCCGAGGCCAGCCTGCAACGCAGCCAGGGCCAGTTCGCCAATCTGGCCCGCGCCGGCCTCGCCGCGCTGAAACAGTACCAGAGCCAGGCCGGCCGCGCGCTGGGCCAGGCCTGCGGCGTAGACGAGTTCCTGACCCGCGCCATCCGCAAGGTGCTGGCGCAGGAGAACGCGCGCCAGGAGGCCGGCCTGACCGTGCTGGCCTCGATAGGCTCCACCGCGCCCTTCGTCGGCCTGTTCGGCACCGTATGGGGCATCTACCACGCGCTGGTCAATATCGGCCAGGCCGGCCAGATGAGCATAGGCGCGGTCGCCGGCCCGATAGGCGAAGCGCTGGTGGCCACCGCCGCCGGCCTCGCCGCCGCGATTCCGGCGGTGCTGGCCTACAACGCCCTGACACGCGCGCAACGGGTGATGTCGCAGGAGCTGGATTACTTCGCCCACGATCTGCACGCCCAGCTGCTGACCCAGTCCGGAGACGGCCATGGCCTTCGGTAGCTTCAATCAGGGGCCGTCGGCGCCGATGGCCGAGCCCAACACCACGCCGCTGGTCGACGTGATGCTGGTGCTCCTGGTGGTCTTCATCATCACGACGCCGTTGCTGACCAATGCGGTGCAGGTGGATCTGCCGCGCGCCCAGGCCGCGGCAAACCAGGCCAAGCCGGAACAGATCCGGCTGTCGGTGGACGCCGCCGGCAAGCTGTTCTGGAACGATCAGCCGGTGGCCGAGGCCGACCTGCCGGCGCGCTTCGCCGCCGCCGCCGCCGCCGACCCGGACGTCGAACTGCATCTGTCCGCCGACAAGGCGGTGCGCTACGAAACGGTGGCCAAGACGCTGGCCGCCGCCCAGCAAAACGGCGTCGGCAAGATAGGCTTCGTCACCGTCGCGCCCTGACCCCGGCCACTCAGCTGGCTCCCCGCCTCGCGCCATGGCAATATCGATGCCATTCGCCGCCGATCAACCCGGCGACCGCGCCTCCCCCGGCGCGGCCGCCGCATCAGGGTCTCCACACGATGTATCCCTCCGTTTCCCGACTGGCCCTGGCCGCCGCGCTCGCCTGCGCCGGCCAGGCCGCCTCCGCCTCCCGGCAACCGCTTGCCGAAGCGCCGCTGGCGCTGAAATCCAGCATCCGCTGCCAGCACAATGCCGACAACAGCCTGGACTGCACCACCCGCAACCAGTTCACCATTCTGAAGCCGGCCGGCAAGGACTATCTGTCCCGGATAGATTTCACCTATCCGGACACCGACACCCTGGAAGTGCTGGACGGCGAGGTGCGCCAACAGGACGGCCGCGTGATCCGACTGGACAAGTCCCAGGTGGAAACCCGCGCCGCGCCCAATCCCTATGCCGGCGTCAGCCGCGACAAACAGACCTGGCTCGCCTTTCCCGAGCTGGCGGTCGGCAGCGTGGTCCGCTACGAAGTCCGCCACCACATCGCCGCGCCGCCGCTGAGCAGCGAACTGCTGTACCGGCTGGACTTCGACCCGGAACCGGTACGCTACGACAGCTACCATTTCGAACTGAGCTCGCCGCGGCCGCTGCTCTGGCGCAGCGAGGCGATGGAGGGCTTCCAGATCCGCGCCGCCGCCGACGGCAAAGCCATAACGGTGGAGCAAAAGGACACCCGCTACCTGAACTTCACCAATGAGTGGCACAATGCCGCGATCCGCCGCTGGCCGCGGCTGAGCATCGCCACCAGCGATTCGCCGCAACAGCATTTCGGCGTCTATGCCGAACGCTACAACCGGATTCTGGCGGCGCCGCTGCCGCCGGCCGCCGCCGCCGAAGTGGCCCGGCAGCAGGGCAAGCCGGCCGCCGAACAGGTGGCGGCCTTCATGCAGCACATCAACAGCCGCTATCGCTATCTGAACGACCAGCGGCTGGCCGAGCGCGGCCTGGTGCCGTTCACGCTGGCCGAGATCGAGCAGCACGGCTACGGCGACTGCAAGGATCTGGCCACGCTGCTGACGGCGATGCTGCGCCGCGCCGGCATCGCCGCCGAGCCGGTGCTGGTCTTCCGCGGCAACTTCGCGCCGGCGCCGCTGCTGCCCGGCCTCGGCACCGTCAACCACATGATCGTGCGCGCCGCCGTGGACGGCAAAACCGAGTGGCTGGATCCGACCAATCCCTTCTTCGCCGCCGGCCGCATCATGCCCGACCTGCAGGAGCGCATCGCCTACCGCATCGGCGCGGACGGCCAGGTCCGCACCGACAACATCCCGCTGCAGACGCCGACGGTGAGCAGCCGCGTCCGCCGCGTGGAAACGCTGCGCCGCGACGGCAGCGCCGACATCGTCAGCGACAGCGAACTGTCCGGCTGGCCGCTGATCGAGCTGACGATGCAGGACCGCTACCAGGGCAGCAGCAGCGCCGACCAGAGCATCTGCCGCGGCGTCGGCAGCCAGCCGCTGAACTGCAAGGTGGAGCGCGCCGCCACCGGCTTCCTGCAGCCCGAGCGCTACCCGGTACGCATAGCCAGCCAGGACGCGCGCGCGGTGGAGAAGATCTCCGGCCTCTACCTGTACGATCCGCAGCTGGAAAGCCGCTGGAACGATTTCGACAGTTACCGCGGCAACGACAACCAGGCCGACGTCTACCTCGGCGATCCGGAAATCCAGGAACGCGCCGTCACGCTGAAAGGCGCCAAGGCCATCCAGCCGCCGCTGAGCTGCCATGCGCGTTCGCGCTGGTTCGACCTGGATCTCAGCCAGCGCGCCGACGCCGGCGGCATCCGCTACCAGTACCGGCTGAGCCGCAAGGTGCGCTGGCTGAGCCACGATGACATCGTCAGCCAGGAATTCGCCGAGTTCAGCCGCCAGGCGCGCGGCTGCACCACCCAGGTGCGGCAGATCCTCAAGCTGTAGGGCGCCGCATCCTCCCGCCGACAGGGATGGCCTGGCCGTCCCTGTTTTTGCACCTGGCATCAATCATTCCATTTAAATAAACCCAGGACTGTTTCAAGCAAAACAAAATAAATCCTTGCCCTGTCATGCCAGGAACATGACAATGCCGATTTTCGAGCAATACTGTCAGAAGCAGGGTCAAAGAGACGCCAATCATGGAACAGACCGCAATGGGACGGGGCCCGGGCCGCGAAGTGCAGCTGGCCCCCCACGAGTTGATTGTGACCAAGACCGATCCGACCGGCCACATCACCTACGCCAACCGCGTGTTCATGCGCATCGCCGGCTACGCCGAGCAGCAGCTGCTGGGCAAACCGCACAACCTGATCCGCCATCCCGACATGCCGCGCGGCGCCTACCGACTGATGTGGCAGACGCTGCAGGCCGGCCAGGAATTCTTCGCGCTGGTGAAGAACGCCACCGCCGACGGCAACTATTACTGGGTACTGGCCAATGTGACACCGGACTACGATCTGAAAGGCAAGCTGCAGGGCTATTACTCGGTGCGCCGGCCGCCCAGCCGCGCCGCCATCGCCGCCATCGAGCCCATCTACGCCGAAATGCGCAAGATAGAGGCGGCCCACGGCAAGGCCGCCGCGCCGGACGCCTCGCGCGACTGGCTGCTGGCGCTGCTGGCGGAAAAGGGCTGCGCCTACCAGGACTTCATCCTGGAACTGAACCGCGACGTACTCAGAGCCAAAGGAGTCTCAGGATGACCGCTACGCGCAAACCCACCCCCTTCCTGCGCTCGCACCTGATCTGGGTGCTGGCCGGCTTCAACCTGCTGGTGCTGCTGTCCATCGTCGACGACTATCTGATGCCGCCGGCCGCGCAGGCCGTCGTCAGCGCGCTGCTGCTGCTGGGCAGCCTGGGCCTGACCGGCTGGCTGTGGCGCAAGAGCAGCCGCATGTTCCTGCTGCTGAACACGCTGACCGAGCAACTGGCGCTGGCCTGCAGCGGCGAGCTGCACCATCGCAGCACCAATACCCGCGAAATGGGCGAGGTCGGCCAGGTGGCCTGGCAGCTGAACGACTTCCTTGATCTGGTGGAAACCTATTTCAAGGAAATCAACACCTGCTTCCAGGAAATCAGCCGGGACAACTTCAACCGCCGCCCGATGAGCCAGGGCCTGCCCGGCATCCTGTCCAGCTCGCTGGGCAGCGTAGACACCGCCATCCAGGTCATGGCCGACAACGACGGCTTCGTGCGGCGCAACCGGCTGTCGTCGCAGCTGGCGGCGCTGAACAACCCGCATCTGCGCCAGGACCTGGCCGGCAGCCAGCGCGACCTGTCCACCATCAGCCAGGCGATGGACGCCGTCGCGCACATCACCCGCGACAACGCCGCCGGCGCGCGCGACAGCCTGAACAGCGCCAACGAACTGTCGGGCCATCTCGACACCATCGCCGGCAGCGTGACCAGCATGGACACCGCCAGCCAGATGCTGGCCCAGGAGTGGCAAGGCATTGAGGGCTCGCTGGCCGATATCTCGGCCATCGCCGACCAGACCAACCTGCTGGCGCTGAACGCGGCGATAGAGGCGGCGCGCGCCGGCGAAACCGGCCGCGGCTTCGCGGTGGTGGCCGACGAGGTCCGGAAACTGGCCGAGCGCAGCAAGAGCACCGCCAATCAGGTACAGGGCGTACTGGAATCGCTGTCCGCCCGCATCGGCGACATGCAGACCCAGGCCAGCGCCGCCGGCAGCGTGGCCGGCGACGTTCAGGCCTCGGTGGAATCGTTCCGCCAGCGCTTCGCCAGCCTGGCCGAGCAGTCGGACCACGTATTGCAACAGGTCAGCGACGTGCAGCAGAAATCGCAGACCTCGCTGCAGAAGGTGGGGCACATGATCTACAAGCAAAGCGCCTACCACGCAATCGAGGAAGCCCAGGCCCAGCCGCCGGTCCAGGCGCTGGCGGACTGGCTGGACGGCGACGGCGCCAAGCTGTTCGGCGGTGGCCTGGACTCGCTGCGCACGCCGCTGGACCAGTTGCAGCGGCAGGTCGACGAGGCGGTTCGCGCCGCCGGCAGCAGCGGCCAGCTGGACGAGGCCGGCATCGTCGCCGCGATGCAGGCGGCGGAACAGGCCAGCCAGCGGCTGCAACAGGGGCTGGACCGACTGGTCGAAACCTGAGCCGGGCCCACGCCCCTCCCCCATTTCTCAGGCCGGGCAATCGCCCGGTTTTTTTCCGCCCGCCGCCCGCGTTCGGCGGCGCGGACGACCGGCTAAGCGTGGCGAACAAAAATCAGTTCCACGGCTGAGGCAAGGCGCGCCGACGCAGGCAGTACTTGAGTACGACAAATCGGCGCAACGCCGCATCAGGAATTTTGTCAGCCGCGCCGAATGCGAGCGCCGCGCCGAGAGCGGACGCTAATGCCAGTCCGGCAGCCGATATTCCAGCAGCCAGAAATGCTCGCGCCGCAGGAAGGCCATCTCGCCGACGCCGTGCCGGCCCAGCAACAGCCGCAGCTCGGTCTCGTTCGGAAAATTCTTCAGCACCCGTCGCAGGCCGCCATCGCCGGCCGGCCTCTGCTGATAGCCGTTGCCGTCGTCGTCGTACGCCACCAGCGGATACTCGCGGCACTGCAACTCGCTGTTGTCGATGAAAATCACCCGCGCACCGCCGGACAAGCCGCCGTGCAGGCGGGCGAGAAGATCGTCGCGCCGCTGTTTGGGAATATGCGAGAAATAGAGGCCGGCGAAGACCGCGTCGAAACGCTCGCCGTCCGGCATGGCCTCGGCGCCGCCGGTCCGGAACGCCACGCCTTCCACTCCCGGCCGCAGCTTCGCCCGCTCCAGCGCGGCGGGCGAGGAATCCAGCGCCAGATAGCGCGAAGCCAGCGGAGCCAGATACTGCGTCCAGTAGCCGCTGCCGCATCCAAGTTCCAGCGTCCGGCACCCGGCGTACTGCAGCGGCAGGTAGCGACGCAGCCAGGCCAGGTCCAACGCCCTGTCCGGCCGCTCGTAGACCGCGTCGCGATAGTCGCCGTGTTCGCCGCCCTGCCCCTGGATATCCTGGTCTGAATGCATGCTCCCCTCCGCCGGATACGGTCTATAACTCAAACAGCATACCATCGCCGCCCGCCGGGCGTGACGGGTTAAATTTACGTAAATAAATAACGTATTTCATTATAAAAATAACAATTCCACCAACTCATCAGACCATGCCGATAAATTGCCGCCAAAACCCAGATAGCTAAATACGGTTGACCATAGCGCCACCGGATGCTGCCCACGGCCGGGCCGCCACAAAGACGGCCCGGCTATCGATCAGAAAAATCCCAGCTTGTCTTCAGCGTAGCTGACCAGCAGGTTCTTGGTTTGCTGGTAATGCTCCAGCATCATCTTGTGCGTCTCCCGGCCGATGCCGGACTGCTTGTAGCCGCCGAAGGCCGCGTGCGCCGGGTAGGCGTGATAGCAGTTGGTCCACACCCGGCCGGCCTCGATATGGCGGCCCATGAAGAAGGCGGTGTTCATGTCGCGGGTCCACACGCCTGCGCCCAGGCCGTACAAGGTGTCGTTGGCGATGGCCAGCGCCTCGTCGCGATCCTTGAACGTGGTCACCGACACCACCGGCCCGAAGATTTCCTCCTGGAAGATGCGCATCTTGTTGTGGCCGTGGAACACGGTGGGCTGGATGTAGAAGCCGCCGGACAGATCGCCGTCCAGCTGCGCGCGCGCGCCGCCAGCCAGCACCTTGGCGCCCTCGTCGCGGCCGATCGCCAGATAGCTCTGGATCTTGTCCATCTGCTCCTGCGACGCCTGCGCGCCTATCATCGTCGCCGGGTCCAGCGGATTGCCCTGCTTGATCGCCGCGACGCGTACCAGCGCCTTTTCCATGAAGCGGTCGTAGATGGATTCGTGGATCAGCGCGCGACTGGGGCAGGTGCACACTTCGCCCTGGTTCAGCGCGAACATCACGAAACCCTCGATCGCCTTGTCGAGGAAGGCATCGTCTTTCGCGGCGACGTCGCCGAAGAAGATGTTCGGCGATTTGCCGCCGAGCTCCAGCGTGACCGGGATCAGGTTCTGGCTGGCGTATTGCATGATCAGTCGACCGGTTCCGGTTTCGCCGGTGAAGGCGATCTTGGCGATGCGCTTGGAACTGGCCAGCGGCTTGCCGGCCTCGACGCCGAAACCGTTGACCACATTGAGCACGCCCGGCGGCAGCAGGTCGCCGATCAGCTCCATCAGCACCAGGATGGACAGCGGCGTCTGCTCGGCCGGCTTCAACACCACGCAGTTGCCGGCGGCCAGCGCCGGCGCCAGTTTCCATGCCGCCATCAGGATGGGGAAGTTCCACGGGATGATCTGACCGACCACGCCCAGCGGCTCGTGGAAGTGATAGGACACGGTATTGGCGTCTATCTCCCCCAGGCTGCCTTCCTGCGCGCGCACGCAGGAGGCGAAATAGCGGAAGTGGTCGATGGCCAGCGGGATGTCGGCGGCGCGGGTCTCGCGGATGGGCTTGCCGTTGTCCCAGGTCTCCACCTCGGCCAGCAGCGCCAGATTGGCCTCCATCCGGTCGGCTATCCTGTTCAGGACGATGGCGCGCTCGGTCACCGGGGTGTGGCCCCAGGCATAGCGGGCGGCATGGGCGGCGTCCAGCGCCAGTTCCACGTCCTGTTCGTCCGAGCGCGGAATCTCGCACAGCGGCTTGCCGGTGATCGGCGTGACGTTTTCGAAATAACGGCCGTTCACCGGCGGCGTCCAACGGCCGCCTATATAGTTTGCATAGCGGCTCTTCAGTTCAAATCCGGGCTTCAAGCTCGACATTGCGCTCTCCTCTGATTGACGGGGTTGGCCCCCTGGCCATCGTCCTACCGCAAGCGGCGTGCCAGATTTATTCATATTGCATGGCAACATCACGCCAAGCCTTGATGGCCGAGGAGAATGCGCCGCCCATTCCGCGCCGCAACAAAGTTCTATCCAGATCAATCACTTGTCAGCCCGGGAAAAGCGGAGATAATCGCCGCATCCGTTCCCGAAACCGTTTCAGGCTGGCACAGCTGTCGCGCGACGACGGCACAACCAGCGGGAGAAGTGCATGAGTCCCACCATCAGCCTGCCGCTGAACGAGCTCCGCCGCCGCTTCTTCGCCGGCCAGCCGCTGCCGGGCCAGGCGCTGCCGCCGTCCATCCTGCATTCCTGGCAACGCTGCCGCAGCCTGGGCCTGCCCGTCGGCGGGCTCGGCGGCGAACGCTTGACCGACCGCGAGCTGCGGGAGAGGCGCGAGGCCAACGCCGACTGGCTGGAAGCGGCGCGGCCGGCGCTGGCCGGCCTGTTCGAACAGGTGTCGGCCAGCGGCCTGGTGCTGGTCGTAGCCGACCGGCGCGGATGGATTCTGGACGAGTGCGGCGACATCCCCTCCCTCGACAAGGCCGAACGACTGGCGCTGGCGCCGGGCATGGACTGGAGCGAGACCTCGCGCGGCACCAATGCGATAGGCACGGCGCTGGCCGCCGCCGACTGCGCGCGGGTGCGCGGCGCCGAACACTATCTGGAACGGAACCGCGCGCTGTCGTGCGCCGCCAGCCCGCTGCTCGGTCCGCAGGGCCAGCTGCTCGGCGCGCTGGACATCAGCGGCCCCGGCCGCAAGCTGGGCGACGCGCAATGGCTGGCGCTGCTGGCCGCGCGCGGCCAGATCGAGACGCGGCTGCTGGAAGAGGCCGCCTGCCGCGGCTGGCGTTTCGATCTGCACGACGATCCGCGGCTGCTGGACAGTCCGGCGGCCTGCCGCCTGGCCTTCGACGACGACGGCCGGCTGCTGGCCGCCAACCGCGCCGGCCTCGCGTTGTGCGGGCTGGAGCCGGACGGCTGGCAGGCGCGCCGGTTCGCCGCGCTGTTCGGCCAAAGCCTGGAACACTGGCTGCGCCGGCACGGCCAGTCCGTCGGCCTGATGGAAATCGGCGCGCGGCGGCTGTCGGCCCGGCTGCGGCCGCCGCCCGGACGCCCGGCTGCGGCCGCGCCGGCCGGCAGGCCGATGCCGGAACCCCGGCCGCCGATGCCGGAACCCCGGCCGCCGATGCCGGACGGACTGCCCGGATCGTTGTTCCCCACCGCGCTCAAACTGCTGGAAGCCGACATCCCGGTGCTGCTGCTGGGCGAGACCGGCACCGGCAAGGACAGGCTGGCGCGCGCCTTGCACGCCGCCAGCAGCCGCCGCACCGCCCCCTTCGTCGCGGTCAACTGCGCGGCGATACCGGAGGGGCTGATCGAGGCCGAGCTGTTCGGCTACCAAGCGGGCGCCTATACCGGCGCCAGCCGCCAGGGCAGCAAAGGCAGGCTGCGCGAGGCCGACGGCGGCGTGCTGTTCCTGGACGAAATAGGCGACATGCCGCTCGGCCTTCAGGCGCGGCTGCTCAGGGTCATTCAGGAAAGGGAGGTGACGCCGCTGGGCGGCGGGGCGGCGAAAGGGCTGGACATCCGCCTGGTCTGCGCCACCCACCGCGAGTTGCGCGGCCTCGTCGCAGCCGGAAGCTTCCGCGCCGATCTCTACTACCGGCTATGCCACTATCCGCTGGTCCTGCCGCCGCTGCGCGAGCGCGGCGACGTGGCGGCGATCGCCCAGACGATGCTAGACGGCATGGGCGCCGCCCGGCGCGGCATCGCGCTGTCGCCGGAGCTGGCCCGCGCCTTTCGCGGCTACCGGTGGCCGGGCAATCTGCGCGAATTGTCCAATCTGCTGTCGACATTGCTGGCGCTGTCCGACGATGGCGCCTTGCTGGACATCGGACATCTGCCCGCCGCCTTGCGCGAGGACATGGCGGCGCAGGGGCGCGCGGTGGGGGACCAGGCCGTCGCCGAGCTGCTGCGCCGCTGCGGCGGGAATGCCAGCGCGGCGGCGCGGGCGCTGGGCATCAGCCGCTCGACGCTGTACCGGCGGCTGGGCAAGACGGCGAAATGACGACGGCGGAGCCGATGTCGGATGCCGGGCGCGGAAAACGGCCCGCCGCGGCGTCGCCCACCGCAACAGACAGTCGACCAAACCGGGCGCCGGCAGAAAACCGCCATCCTGCGCGGCTCGCAAAAAGACTTTGAACAGGCTCTCAGGCCGCCCCAGCCATCAAGTCGGAAAGCAGCTGTCGTATCCAGCGCTGTCCGGGATGGCCATGGTTGCGCGGGTGCCACGTCATCCCCACGCCGAAACCGCGCACCGGGAACGGGCAGGCCCGCACGTCCAGCGCGACGCGCCGCAACGACACCAGCCGCTCCGGCATCAGCGCGACGAAATCGGTCTGGGAGACGATTTCCGGCACCAGCAGGAAGGACCCCACCGACAAGGCCACCCGCCGCGACCAGCCCTGTTCGGCCAGCGCCACGTCCACCGCCGTGCTGAAATCGCCGCTGCCCAGCGATACCACCACGTGCTCCTGCGCCAGATAAGACTCCAGCGTGGCGCCTTGCCGCCAGGCGGGATGACCCGGACGGCTGATCAGCACATAACGGTCCTCGAACAAGGGGTGGGCATGCAGGCCGGAGGGCGCGCTATCGGGACTGATCAAGGCCAGGTCCACCTCGCCGCTCTCCATCTGGCGCCGCAGGCGGGCGGCCTCGAGATTGCGCACCGCCACCCTCATGCCCGGCGCCACCTCGCGCAGGCGCTTGATCAGCGGGATCGCCGCCACCGCCTGAGTGTAGTCGGTGCACGCCAGCTGCAAGGTCATTTCGGCCTCCGCCGGATCGAAATCCTGATGCGTCATCAAGGTTTCGCGCACCTGCCTCAACGAGGCCTGCAACGGGGCCAGCAGCTGTTCCGCCTTGGCGGTCGGCCGCATGCCGCGCGGGGCGGGCAGCAGCAGCGGATCGCCGAACAGATCGCGCAGCCTCGCCAGCTGGGCGCTGACGGCCGGCTGGCTCAGGTGCAGCCGCGCCGCGGCCCGGGTGACGTTGCGCTCCTCCAGCAACGCTTCCAGCGTTTGCAGCAGGTTCAGATCGAGGCGTCTGGTATCCACTTGATGAATGCCTGGTAAAAAATCTATCGATTTCACTTATTTATCATGCCGGGCCACACTGGCGCCACCCCAATCCGCCCCACGGAGCCGCCATGAGCCGTACCGTCCTGCTGGTCTACGCCCAGCCCGAACCCACCTCGCTGACCCGCAGCCTGGCCGATGCCGCCGTCGACACGTTGACCCGCCAGGGGCACACCGTGCTGCAATCCGATCTGTACGGCATGCGCTGGAAGGCGGTGCTGGACGCCGACGACTTCCCCGAGCGCGTCGATACGGAGCGGCTGTCCTTCATCGCCGAGTCCGGTCACGCCTACGCCAACGCCACGCAGCCGCCCGACGTGGCCGAGGAGCAACGCAAGCTTCTGGCCGCAGACGCGGTGATCTTCCTGTTCCCGCTGTGGTGGTACGGCATGCCGGCCATCCTGAAAGGCTGGTTCGAAAGGGTGTTCGCCTACGGCTTCGGCTACGGCTACCGCGGCGAAGGCAATCGGCTGCGTTACGGCGACGGCCTGCTGAAGGGAAAACGCGCCTTGCTGGCGACGACGACGGGCGGCGCGGAGCGCGACTTCGGGCCCCGCGGCATCAACGGCCCGCTGAAGGAGCTGCTGTTCCCGGTCACCCACGGCTGCCTGTTCTATCCCGGCATGGACGTGCTGCCCATCCACGCGGTATATGGCGTCAACCGTCTCGGCCGCGAGGAAATAGAACGGCAACTGGACATCTGGCGACAGCGGCTGGCCGGACTGTTCGACGAGGCGCCGATTCCGTTCCGCCGCCAGAACGGCGGCGACTATCCGGACGGCCACCAGTTGGCTGAGCACGTCGCGCCGGGCGCGGAGGGCATGTGGGCGCACGTCGCGGCGCCGCGCGACTACGCGCCGCGGCCGCTTGCCGAGGAAACCGCCGGACAATGAAAAACGGCGGGGATCCGGGATCCCCGCCGTTTTCTCATCCCCAGCCGCCCGGATCAGAAGCCGAAGGCGGCCTTCTCCTCGGCGCTCAGGTGCCGCCATTCGCCGACCGGCAGCTCGCCGAGAACGATCGCGCCCAGGCTTTCGCGGTGCAGCGCCTCGACGCGGTTGCTGGCCGCCGCCACCATGCGCTTCACCTGGTGGTACTTGCCCTCGGTGATGGTCAGCACGATGGTGTGGGCGTCGATCTGCTCAACGCTGTCGGCGGCGAACTCGCGCGCCTCGTCGTTCAGGTAGACACCGCTCTGCAGCTTGGCGATCAGCTCCGGCGTCGCCTCGTGCTTCAAGGTGACGCGGTAGACCTTGGGCACCAGTTTCTTCGGCGAGCTGAGCGCGTGGATGAACTGGCCGTCGTTGGACAACAGGATCAAACCGGTGGTGTCCACATCCAGCCGTCCCACCGCGCTGACATCCAGATTGGCGAACTGGTCCGGCAGCAGCCGATAGATGCTGGGATGGCAGTGCGGCTTGTGCGAAGTCTCGTAATTGGCCGGCTTGTGCAGCAAGAGGTAGAGCGGGCCGATCACCAGCGGCCACGGCTCGCCGTCCACCGCCAGGCTGGAGATGCCGGTCAGCTCGAACTGGGCGCGGTAATCGTCCACCACCTCGCCGTCCACTTCCACCAGCCCGTATTCGATCAGCTGGCGGCATTCCTTGCGGCCGCCGAAGCCTTGTTGTTGCAACAGTCGATAGAGTTCCATGGCCGGATGGTAGCACGCGCGCCGACGGCTTGCCTGCGGCGGCGGCCGACGCCATAGTCAGCAGGATGGCGATAGACGAAGGGGATGGCATGCCGTACCAGAAATACGCACTGCACAGCCTGGGCTGGGTGCGCTATCAGCGGCGGCGCATCCTGCATGCGACGCTGTTCAGCGCGCTGCTGTTCGCGCCGGCGGCGGCGCTGACGCTGGCCGGGCACGGCGCCGGCGTCTTCCTGTTCGCGCTGGCGGCCAACTACAGCGCGCTGTGCCTGGTGCTGGCGCGCCGGCTGCAGCCATTATCGCTGCTGGCCATCCCCGGACTCTACCTGGCCGGCCGGCTGTGCGCCGGCCATCCGGCCTTGATGCTGGCCCTGCTGGCGGCCGCCCTGGCGCTGCAGGCGCTGAGCGCGCGCCGAGGTCTGCACAAAGGCGTTCAGTTCTGGCTGTTCGCGCTGCTGCTGGGCAACATGACGCCGGCGGCGGCGATTCCGCCGTGGCAGGAGGCTGCCTGGATGTTGCTGGGCGCAGGCTACGGAGGCGCGCTGGCCCGGCTGGGCCTGAAGGACTGGTTCCGCGTGCTGCCGGCGGCCTCCGCCGCCGACGCGCGCCGCTACGCCTGGCACTTGCTGCCCTGGGGCATGCTGGCCTGGCTGGCCAGCGGCTGGATGCGCGGCGCGCACGCGTGGTGGCTGCCCATCGCCGCCGTCGCCATTCCCGACCCGTCGCCGGAGCAGATGTTGCGGCTGGCCCGAGAACGGACGATAGGCACGCTGGGCGGCGCGCTGCTCGGCGGCGTGCTGTACTGGTCGCAACGCGCGCTGGACGCCCCGCCGCTGGCCCACGTGCTGGTGCTGGCGCTGCTGCAGACGGCGGTGTTGATCGCGATGCGGCACAGCTTCCGCGTCTTCGTCGCCCTGCTGACCGCGCTGGTGCTGTCGCTGCTGCCGCCGGAGCAACTGGCCCGCGGCGCGTTGGAGCGGGTGGAGGACACGCTGATCGCCGCCCTGCTGTTCGCGGCGCTGGCCTGGTTCCTGCGGCAGCGGGCATAGAGCCTGCTCAAGGTCTTTTTGCGGCATCGGCGGCTTTCTGCCGGATGCAGGGCGCGAAAAATGGCCCCGGAAGGCAGCCCGGCCGGCAGGCCATCTGCGGCGTTGTCAGGCTAGGCCTTGGAATCACCAAGGCCTGCGCCCTCCGCCTTGCATCTGGCCTGCCGGCTGGGCTGCGATGCTCACAAAAAGACCTGGAACAGGCTCTTAGCCCCTGCTAGGACTGCAGGGACGGCACAGGATCGGCGACGCAGACACGGTCCCGCCCCTGGCTCTTCGCTCGGTACAGGGCCTCGTCGGCGGCCCGCACCACGGTTTCGGCGTCCTCGCCGTGCAGCGGACTGAGCGCCAGCCCTATCGACAGCGTCAGCGACAGCGAGTGGCCCAGCGCTTCGATCGGCATCTCCCGCACCGCCCGGCACAGTCCCTCGGCCTTGGCGTGCGCCGCCTCCAGCGAGGCGCCGGGCAACAAGACGAAAAACTCCTCGCCGCCGTAGCGGCAGACGATGTCGCCGCTGCGGAAATGGTCGCTCAGATAGGCGCCGAGCGCAGTCAGCACCGCATCGCCGCAGCGGTGGCCGTAACTGTCGTTGATGCGCTTGAAATGGTCGGCGTCCACCATCAGCACCGCCACGCCGCGATGCAGCGCCAGCATGTGAGACAGCACCCTGGGCAGGATTTCGTCCAGGTGGCGGCGATTGAACAGGCCGGTCAGCGGATCGCGCAGCGCCTGTTCGCGCAGCCCCTGCTGCAACAGCTCGATCTCGTCGACATGGCGGCGCAGCGAGGCGTTGGCGTCGTGCAGGCGCTGCTCCAGTCGCTTGCGCTCGCTGATGTCGTTGATGCCGTTGATCACATACCAAACCTGCTCGCTCTTCACCACCGAACAGGAAATCAGCGCCCAGAACTCGCGTCCCTGCGCGTTTTTCAGCTTGACCTCCCTGTCCTGCACCGGCTTGCCGGCGCGCAGCGACTGCGCCACCTGTTCGCGCTCGGCGGGATCGACGTAGAAGTCCTGCACGCGCAACGCCTGCTCCTGCCGCAGCCGGGTGCCGAACAGCTCCTCGGCGCGGGCGTTGGCATAGATCAGTTCGCCGCCGGCCAAGCGGTTCATCGCCAGCGGAAACGGCGCGGCGTCTGCCAGCAGCCTGAGCCTGGCCTCGCTCTCCGCCAGCTGGTCGCTGCGCTCGCTCATCCGCGCCGCCAGCTCCCGGTTGGCGCGCCGCAGGCGGGCCGCCTCGCGCCGGCGTCCGCCCAGCCAGGCCCAGCCGGCCAGCAGGGCCGCGGCCTGTCCGAGCAAAGGCAGGCCCGGCCGCAGCCAGTCTGGCGGCAAGACCGCGGCGCAGCCGGCGCAGACCAGGGCCGCGCCGGCCTGCAAGCCGATGAATCCCCCTATGCTGCTCCATGCAGCGGTGTTAGACGGCATCTCTCGCCCCGTGCTTGAGGACCGGCGAACGCGGCCGGCGATTTGTTATGCATTCAAGATTAGCCGCAGCGGCCGGACAAATCCATCGCCGGCCGGTTGGCGCACCGCCGCCTGACCGGAGATCCGGCGCCGGCCCTCGACGACCGCACCGCAAAATCACGAGCTCGAGCGTTATACATGTCGCTGATTCAACTTGATATTGTTAGGATTACGGTAATCATATAAAGCGGATACCGTCGAAAGGAAAGCCATGCGCTATCCGGATTCGCACAAGGCCCAGACCCGTCGGCGCATCGTGTCTATGGCCGCGCTGCGCTTTCGCGCCGAAGGACTGGCGAATGTCGGCATCGCCAATCTGATGGCCGATCTTGGCCTGACCCACGGCGGCTTCTACGCCCATTTCCCCAGCAAGGAGGCGCTGGTCGCGGCGGCCTGCGGCGAGGCGCTGGAACAGATGCGCCGGCATTGGCGGGCGCAGCTGCCGCTGGCCGACAACGGCGCCTGCGTCGCCACGCTGGCCAGCGACTACCTCAGCCCCGGCCACCGCGACTTTCCCGATTCCGGCTGCGTGGCCGCGGCGCTGGCCGGCGAGTTGGCGCGCCAGGGGCCGGCGGTGCGGCAACGCTTCTCCGACGGCCTGCTGCCGCTGCTGGCCTTGCTGGAGGAGGCCCGGCGCCGCGACGGCAAGGGCTTGAAACCGACGGTGGCGCTGGCGCTGATGGTCGGCGCGCTGACGCTGTCGCGGGCGGTCAGCGATCCGGCGCTGTCGCAACGGATGCTGGACGAGGCGCTGTCGGCGCTGGCCGGCTAGCGCAAAAAGACTTTGGACAGGCGCTAAGGCGAAACGCTGCGGGGCGCGAGGCAGGCCTCGCGCGTCTCCTGCAGCAGCCGCTCGAAATCGCCGCTGTCCTGCAAGGCCTTCAGGCCGCGGTTGAAGCGCTCGACCAGCTCCGGACCGCGCGCGTGCTTGCGCCAGATCACCACATGCAGCGGCGCCGACCAGAACGAGCGGCTCTGCGCCTCCAGCTGGCTGCCCAGCGCCGGGCTGAAATGATGGGCGATCAGGTATTTGCCGACCTCCTGGTCGATGGGAAACAGGTCGATGCGGCCGGCCAGCAGCTTGCGCAGATTGATCAGGTCGTCCGGCGCGCTGTCCACCGCCATCAGGCCGCGGTGGGCCTCGGTGTCGAACTCGTCGGAATAGAAATTTCCGACGGTGACGCCGACGCGGGCGCCTTTCAGATCGGCCCAGCGGCTCCACTCCAGCCTGTGGTCCTTGCGCTGGAAAAACACCATGCGGGCCGACAGCACCGGCTGCGTGTACAGCAGGTCGCGCTTGCGCTCCGGCGTCGGCGCCCAGCCGAAACTGCCGTCCACCTGGCCGTTGCGGGCCGATTGCAGCGTGCGGTTGTTCGGATAATAGCGATAGGTGACGTCGACGCCGCCGCGGGCGAAGGCTTCCTTCACCAGGCGCGACAAAATGCCGTCGTACGGCAGATCCTGGCCCATATACGGCGGCCATTCCTGATTCGACAGCGTGATCTTGAGGCGCGGGGCAGCCTCAACCGGAGACGCGAACAACGCGACCCAGCTCAGGATACCCAGCAGATAGCCGTGGTATCGCATTGTTTTCCCGATTCCCGCAAAGTCAGCAAGCCGTCTTTTGTTCTGTGCGCTGCAGACCGTCTTGTGCTGAGCATAACCGGCAAAACGGCGTCCTTCAATGTGATCGGGGCCGGTGCAATTCACATCCGGCCCCGCGGCGCATCAACGGCTCTTAGGCGGGTTGAACAGCGCGGCGCGCGGCGCGGCCGGCTTGGCGGAACGGTTGCCGTCCTGGCGGCCCTGGCCGGACGACTGGCCCTGCCCCTGGCGCGGACCGCCGCGATGGCCGTGGCCGGCCGGCTTGCTTTCGGTCTGATGGCGCGGCTTGGCCGGCGCATTGCGCGACTGGCCCTGCCCCTGGCCGCGACCCTGGCCCTGGCTGCGGCCCTGACCCTGGCCTCGACCGCGCGCGCCGCCGCCCATCGGGATCGGTTCCGGCTTGACGTTGAGGTCGGCCTCGAAGCCCGGCACGGTGAAGCGTTCGATCGACATCTTGATCAGCTTCTCGATGTCGCGCAGGAAGCTGAATTCATCGACGCAGACCAGCGACAGCGCTTCGCCCGGGCTGCCGGCGCGGCCGGTGCGGCCGATGCGGTGCACATAGTCTTCCGGCACATTCGGCAACTCGAAGTTGACCACGTGCGGCAGCTGGTCGATGTCCAGGCCGCGCGCGGCGATGTCGGTGGCGACCAGCACCTGCAACTCGCCGCTCTTGAAGTCAGCCAAAGCGCGGGTTCGCGCGTTCTGGCTCTTGTTGCCGTGAATGGCGGCGGCCGGGATGCCGATCTTGTCCAGCTTCTCCGCCAGGCGGTTGGCGCCGTGCTTGGTGCGGGTGAACACCAGCACCTGAAACCAGTTGTTTTCGCGGATCAGGTGGATCAGCAGATCGGTCTTCCTGTCGCGGTCGACCAGGTGGACCTTCTGGCTCACCAGCTCGTTGGTGGTGTTGCGGCGCGCCACTTCCACCAGCTTGGGATTGTCCAGCAGCTTGTCCGCCAGCGCCTTGATCTCGTCGGAGAAGGTGGCCGAGAACAGCAGGTTCTGCCGCTTCGCCGGCAGCTTGGCCAGCACCTTCTTGATGTCGTGGATGAAGCCCATGTCCAGCATGCGGTCGGCTTCGTCCAGCACCAGGATTTCGACGCCGGACAGGTCCACCGTCTTCTGGCCCGCATGGTCGAGCAGGCGGCCCGGCGTCGCCACCAGGATGTCCACCGGCGCGCGCAGCGCCTTGATCTGCGGATTGATGTTGACGCCGCCGAACATCACCAGCGACTTCAACGGCAGGTATTTGCTATAAGTACGTACCGACTCTTCCACCTGGGCGGCCAGTTCGCGGGTCGGCGTCAGCACCAGCGCGCGCGGACGGCCCGGCTGGCGGCTGGGCGCGCGCATCAACAGTTGCAGCAGCGGCAGCGTGAAACCGGCGGTCTTGCCGGTGCCGGTCTGGGCCGCGGCCAGCAGATCGCCGCCTTGCAGCACCTGCGGAATCGCCTGCGCCTGAATCGGGGTCGGCGTGGTATAACCGGTATCGGCCACCGCGCGCAGCAGGGGGTCGGCCAAGCCTAGGTCGGCGAAGGTAAGATCGGACATAATATGCTCCTGCGACGGCCCATCGCAGAACTGCGACCAATCCAGGCTGACGGGAAAAGAAGTTGAACTCGAGAATGAGAGCGGCGCGCGGGACTGGCACTCGCGCGAAGCGCCGCAGTTTACAGGCAATCGCCGGGGATGGGAACTCGCCGCCCCCGTCGATGCCGGCCGGGCGGCTCCGGCCGCCTGCTTACACGATAGTCGTTTTTAAGGATTGAATATGTCCGTAGCCGCGCGCAGGCTGATAGGCTTGCTGCTGTTGCTCCCCGCCATGGCCATCGCCGCCAAGGCCGACCATGGCCACGGCGCCGGCGGACCCGGCCGGCCGTCTCAGGTCGAAGACACGACGGCGCCGCCGCCGCCGCCGGTTGCCACCGACTTCAATTGCGATCAGCCGGCCAACACGATAGAAGGCATGGTTTGCCAGGACGAGAGCCTGACCCGGCTCGACAACCGGCTGGAAAAGGTCTACGCCCAGGCGATGGGCCAGGCCGAGCAGCTGCGCAACGGCGGCCAGGCCAAGCTGATCGCCGAGCAGAAGCGCTGGGTCAAAAACCTGAAGGATTGCCTGAAGGGCGACGACGCCCATATGTGCCTCGGCGACGCCTACATCCTGCGCATCTCCCAGCTGCAGGCCGCCTGGAATCTGGTACCGTCGCTGACGCCGCTGCGCTATCTGTGCCGCGGCCAGCCGTCGTCGACCATACTGGCCACCTTCTACCGCACCCATCCCGCCACCGCCAAGCTGGAGCGCGGCAACACGCTGGTGATCATCCACCAGGGCATCAGCGGCAGCGGCGCCCGCTATCAGGGCCAGGGCGTCGAGTTCTGGATCAAGGGCCGCGACGCCAGCGTCAACTGGCGCGGCGAATCGCTGGAGTGCAGCAGCCAGCCCTCGCCCTGAGCCGCGGCTGCGGTTAGAATCCGGGCTCGCCCGCGCCGCGCCCCGCGCCGGGCGCAACCCGATTAGCGAAGACCGCCATGGCCCTGAACGCCACCATTTACAAAGCCACGCTGACCTTGTCCGACATGGACCGCGGCTATTACGCCACCCACGCGCTGACGCTGGCCCAGCATCCGTCGGAAACGCTGGAACGGATGATGCTGCGCATCGTCGCCTTCGCGCTCAACGCCAGCGAAACGCTGGCCTTCACCCGCGGCCTATGCGCCGACGATGAGCCGGAACTGTGGCAGAAGAATTACGCCGACGAGATCGAGCTATGGGTGGACCTGGGCGAGCCGGACGAAAAGCGGCTGAAGAAAGCCTGCTCGCGCTCCGAGCGCGCGGTGCTGTACAGCTACGGCGGCCGCGCCAGCGAAGTATGGTGGGGCCAGAACGAAAGCAAGCTCGCCCGCCTGGACAAGCTGGAGGTCTTCCGCATCGATTTTGACGCGCTGCAGGCGCTGGCCGCGCTCGCGGAGCGCAGCATGCAGCTGACCGCCACCATTCAGGACGGCCAGCTGTGGCTGAGCTGCGGCGATCAGACCATCTTGCTGGAGCCGGCGCGGCTGAAGTGACGCGCCAGCCAGTCGCCCAGCCATTGCAGCAGCTTGGGACGGGATGGCGGACGGCGGCGCGCGGCCTGCATGCCTGCCAGCCACCGGCGCTGGCGCAGCGTCTGTCCGCCGTCTCTGCGGGCAGGCAGGCGGCTGAGGATCGCCACGCCGGATGCCTCGCGACAGCTGCGGCGCAGCGCGGTTCTGACGGGTACAGCCATTTATCGCTTCTCCACGCGCGGAATCACCCGCCCATGCTAGACGGCCCGCGCTCAAATTCCGGCAAAAATCGCCCGATTCCGCATAAATAAAGCCTAAATTTCCGTCCTGCGATATCCTGTTCCACGTGAAACCCGCCCAGGAACCGTCCCATGCTCGCACTGCGACCCGCCCATGCCGGTGACGTGCCCTCCATCGCCGCCCTGCACGCCGCCAGCTGGCGCGCGAGCTACCGCGGCATCCTGCCGGACGACTATCTGGACCAGCGCGCCGCTGACGAAAGGCTGGCCCTGTGGCGCGGCCGTTTCCGCCGGCCTTCACCGCCCTGGGTCCGCCTGGCCTGCTGGGACGGCGAGACGGTCGGCTTCGTCTGCCTGTTGCCGGAAGAGGCGCCGGAGCTGGGCGTATACCTCGATAATCTGCACGTGCTCCCCGGCCAGCAAGGGCGGGGCATAGGCCGTGCGCTGATGGCCGCCGCTGCCGCCGAGGCCGAACGCATCGCGCCCGGCCGGCCGCTCTATTTATGGGTGTACGAACGCAACGCCGACGCCTGCGCCGTCTACGACAAGCTGGGCGGCACCGTGATGGAGCGCCGCGTGGCGGACACCCCGGCAGGCACCCGGGCCGTCGCGCTGCGCTACAGCTGGGCCGATCCGGCGCGCCTGCTCGCCGACAAGGCTTGAGCGACGGCAACACGCCTCTCCGCCGCGCCGCTACAATGGCGCCATGCCCGCTCTCAAATATCTGCTGCAGTATCCGCCCTCCCTGGTCCAGCAGGCCCAGGCGCTGGCCGATGCCGGCGAACTCGGCCACTGGCTGCGCAACAAATACCCGGACGGCCACGACGTGCAGACCGACAAGGCGCTGTACCAGTTCGTCGCCGCCTTGAAGCAGCGCCATCTGAAAAACGCGCCGCTGCCGGCCAAGGTGCTGTACGACAACCGCCAGCACCCGCTGAAAGGCACTTTGGGCACCAACACCACCATTTCCCGGGTCCAGGGCGCCCGGCTGAAAAGCAAGAGCGAAATCCGCATCGCCTCGCTGTTCCGCGAACTGCCGCAGCCCTTTTTGCAGATGATCGCGGTGCACGAGCTGGCGCATCTGCGCGAGCGGGAGCACGACAAAGCTTTCTACCAGTTATGCCTCCATATGCTGCCCGACTACCACCAGCTGGAATTCGATCTCAGGCTGTGGCTGAACTGGCGCGAACAGGAACCGGACTGAGCGTCGCCGCCATTTATTCCCCGCAAGAATAACAAAACAATTCCATATTATTTTTACCGCTATTCTGCGCGCGCTACAGTCAGGGCATCGTTACCGCGGGAAGCCGCCATGTTCGCCACGCTGCAACCGTTCGACCTGATCATACAGCCCGGCTGGCACAATTCCGGCCCGCGCCACTGGCAGAGCCACTGGCAACGCAGGCTGGGGGCCCGCCGCGTCGACAACGCCGACTGGGAGAGACCGCTGCTGGACGACTGGCTGGACGGTCTGGACGCGGCGCTGGCGCGCTGCGCCAAGCCGGCCCTGGTGATCGCCCACAGCCTGGGCTGCATCGCCGTCGCCCATTACGCCGAGCGCGAGCCGGCCCGCATCGCCGGCGCCCTGCTGGTGGCGCCGGCCGACGTCGAGCGCGCCTTCGCGCCCGCGGCGCTGCTGGACTTCGCGCCGGTGCCGCGCACGCCGCTGCCGTTTCCGGCCAAGATCGTCGCCAGCAGCAACGATCCGTTCTGCAAGACCGCGCGCGCCGCGCGGCTGGCCGGCTACTGGCAGGCCCCGATCACCTGGCTGCAGCACGCCGGCCACATCAATACCGACTCCGGCCACCAGCAATGGGAGGAAGGCTGGCCGCTGCTGCGCCAGTTGGCCTGGCGCGCCCAGCGCCACCACGAATCGCAGCCTGGAAGCGCGATGGTCTAGACTGGAAGCGTCGCCCCCCTCGCCCGCTCCCGCCATGCGCGTCGCCCTCATCCCGTTTTCCTGCCTGCCGCTGTTGGCCGGCCTGTGCCAAGCTGCCGAGCCGGTCCGGATCGGCATCACCGTCGGCGCGCTGGACAACCCGTTCTACCAGGCGCTGGCGCGCGGCGCGGTGCAAGCCGCCCACAGCCTGAATCCCGCCGTGCGCATCACCTCGCTGTCGGCCAACTTCACGCTGGCGCAGCAACAACGGCAGATGCGCGAGTTGATCGCGCTGAAGGTAGACCTGATCCTGCTGGGGGCGGTGGACAGCCACGCCATCGCGCCGCAGGTCCGCGCCGCCCGTGCCGCCGGCATCACCGTGGTGGCCGTCGATGTCGATGCGCCCCACGTCGACGGCACGGTGAAATCGGACAACCGCCAGGCCGGCGAAATCGTCTGCCGCTATCTGGCGCAGCGGCTGCATGGCCAGGGCCGCGTGCTGATCCAGGGCGGCCCGCCGATCACCTCGGTCAGCGAGCGCATCGCCGGCTGCCGCGCCGCGCTGTCGGCCTTTTCCGGCGTCACGACGATCAACGACGGCGCCAACGGCCTAGGCTCCAGCCTCGGCGGCCAGCGCGCGATGCAGCAGGACCTGCGGCGCTTCGCCCGCATCGACGCGGTGTTCGCCATCAACGACCGACAGGCGCTGGGCATCGAAAAGGCGCTGGACGCGGCCGGACTGCGTCAGGTGCTGATCGGCGCGGTGGACGGCTCGCCCGACATCGAGCGGGCGCTGAAGCTGCCCGGCCGCGTCGTCGCCTCGGCCAGCCAGTCACCCTACCAGATAGGCCGCGAGGCGGTGCGGCTCGGCATGCGGCTGCGCCGCGGCGAGGGCGGCCAGCGGCTGGTCACGGTGCCGGTGACGCTGGTCACGCGCGCCAATCTGGCCGACTACCGCGGCTGGCAAAGCCCGGTCCCGCCATCCGGCAGCCGCTGAACCGCCTCGTCCGCAGCAAAGATTGTAAACACGGGCCTGGCGCTTTGACCTGGGCGGCCGGCGGTGTCACACTGCCGGACCGACATCTTTCACCAGATCAAAGGATTTGCCATGTTTGCTTCCCGCCCGCTCAAGGCCGGCCTGCTCGCCGCGATGCTGTCGCTGCCGCTGCTGGCGCATGCCGACGCCGCCCAGGACGCCGGGGCCAAGGAACTGGCCGCCACCCTGAACATCGACAATATGTTGCCGGCGCTGGTCGACCGCACCACCGCCAGCGGCCCCATCCTGCTGCAGGACTACCTGGGCAAGAACAAGATCCAGCTGACGCCGGCCCAGCAGAAGAAGGCCCAGGCCGGTCTGAAGGGCTATATGGACGGCATCCACAAGCTGGCCACCGACTACTTCGCCTCCGCCGCCGTCAAGCAGCAGTTCGAACAGACCGTGGTGAAGAACCTCAACGCCCAGTTCAGCGCCGACGAGCTCAAGCAGATCAACGCCTTCTACAAGACCCCGGCAGGCCAGAAACTGCTGAAGCAGCAACCGCAGATCGGCAACGCCATCGCCGGCGAAACGCTGAAGAGCGCCGAGAAGACGCTGCTGCCCAAGATGCAGGCCGCCGCCGAGAGCTACGGCAAGAGCATCGCCAAGAAGTAAGCCCCGACCGCCGGGCGATGACGAAGACATGCCTCATCCGGCGGCGCCAACGGCTATAACGGAAGCACGCCCTCCGTTTCCGATGCCATGATGCGCCGCCGATCCGCCGTCTACCGCCTGCTGCTCGCCCTGCTGCCCGCCTGCTGCGGCGCCGCGCCGCTGACCGTGACCATACTGACCGACAACGGTTATCCGCCGTATTCCTACGAAGCGTCGGGCCAGGCCATCGGCATCTACAACGACATCCTGCGCGCCGCCTCGGCGCAATTGCGCGATTACCGGATCGAGTTGCGGCCGGTACCGTGGAAACGCGGGCTGGTCGAGCTGGAAAGCGGCCGCGCGCTGGCCTTGTCGCCGCCGTACTACCGGCCGCGCGAGCGCCCCTATATGCAACCGTATTCGACGCCTATGCTGAGCGAGCAGGTCGTGGTCTATTGCCGCGCCGCCGTGATGCAGCAGCCGCGGCCGCGCTGGCCGGACGACTACCTCGGGCTGCGCTTCGGCAGCAACGCCGGCTTCCGCCCCGGCGGCGACCTGTTCTGGCAGCGCGTCAACCAGGGCAGGATCGCGCTGGAAGAGGCGGCCGACGTCCGCACCAATCTGCTGAAGACGATCCGCGCCCACCTGGACTGCTATCTGAACGACAGGCTGGCGATCCAGCTCGAGCTGGCCCGCCTTCAGCGATCGGGCCTGTACTCCCCGGGCACGCTGGTCGAGACGGCCGTCGTGTCCGAAGAACAGGGTTATGTCGGCTTCACCAACCGCGACGGCGGCCGCTTCCCGTACAAGCAGGATTTCATCCGGCAGCTGAACCAGGCGCTGGCCGAAATGAAGCGCAGCGGCCAGATCGACCGCATCGTCGAGCAGGCGCTGCAGACCGCCCGCCCGCCGGCGACGCCGCCGTTTTGACAGCGCCGGAAAGCCCGGCTTAGCATGTGCTGTCTCCATTCACGAAAGCATCAATGGAAAACCGCAAACTGGCGGTCCTGATCGACGCCGACAACGCCCAATCGGCGCTGATCGCAGAACTGCTGGCCGAAGTGGCCAAATACGGCACCGCCATCGTCAAGCGCGCCTACGGCGACTGGACCACCACCCAGCTGAAAGGCTGGAAAGAGGTGCTGCACCAATACGCCATTTCGCCGATACAGCAGTTCGCCTACACCAAGGGCAAGAATTCCACCGACTCCGCGCTGATCATCGACGCGATGGACCTGCTGTACACCGGCAATTTCGACGGTTTCTGCCTGGTCTCGTCGGACAGCGACTTCACCCGCCTGGCCACCCGGCTGCGCGAGGGCGGCCTGACCGTCATCGGCCTGGGCGAGCAGTCGAAGACGCCTCGCCCCTTCATCGCCGCCTGCGACAAATTCGTATTCACCGAAATCCTGCGACCGGCGCCGCCGGCCAAGGCTAAGCCGGAAGCGGCGGCGGCCGACAAGCCCAAGACCCGCAGCAGCCGCTCGCGCGTCAAGACAGCGCCGCACAAGGAAAAGCACCCGCTGCAAGACATGTTCACCTCGGCGATCGAGGCGGTGGCGCGCGACAGCGGCTGGGCCGAGCTGTCCGCGGTCGGCTCCTACCTCGCCAAGAACGACCCGTCGTTCGACCCGCGCAACTGGGGCCACGGCCGGCTGTCGCAAATGGTGAAGAAACTGGAATTTCTGACGGTGCAGGAAAGCCGCAACGGCTCCAAGCTGCACAGCGAGATCCGGCTGCGCCATGACGGCGAACCGGCCGTGGCGGAAGCCGCCGCGCCCGCCGAGACGCCGCCGCAGGCGCCCCCCGAAGAGGCCGTCGCGCCGCCGCGCAAGAAACGCAGCCCGCGCAAGAAAACCGCTCCTGCCGGCTGAAAACTGGTACGTTAATTGCTCAAGCCTTGATTCAAGGCCCCGAACGACCTCAAGCAAGGACAAAACATGCAGATTCGTGACGCCACCCTGGAAGACCTGGCCGCGATACTCGACATCTACAATGAAGTGATCGCCACCACCACCGCCGTCTACAACGACGATCCGCTGACGCCGGGCGAGTTCGCGCTATGGTTCCAGGACCGCAACGCCGCCGGCTATCCGGTGCTGCTGGCTGAGGAGAACGGCCGCGTGCTGGGCTTCTCCAGCTTCGGCGACTTCCGCGTCCGTCCCGGCTACCGCTTCACCGTCGAGCACAGCGTGCACCTGACCGCCGATGCCCGCGGCAAGGGCATAGGCACCGCGCTGGTACAGGCGCTGATTCCGCGCGCCCAGGCGCTGGGCAAGCACACGATGCTGGGCGCCGTCGACGCCGACAACGAGGGATCGATCCGCTTTCACGAAAAGCTCGGCTTCGTCCAGGTCGGCCGTCTGCCGCAGGTCGGCTTCAAGTTCGGCCGCTGGCTGGACCTGATCTATCTGCAGCGTTTCATAGACGGCGCCGGCGCCGGTCCGGCGGCCTAAGAGCCTTTTTGCGGCATCGGCCACCTCTGCCGGATGCAGGGCGCGGAAAACGGCCCGACGCGGTGTCATTCACTGCCAGGGGCGTTTGACAAAGCCATGCGCCGGCAGAAAATGGCCCCTACGGGCAGGCCCTCCAGCAGGCTCCAAGCACCTACTCGTCCCGGTACAAGGCGCGCGCGCCCAGCCTGGCGGCGACGCGCGCCGCCAGCCAGGATGCCAGCGCCACCGGCAGCAGCATGCGCCAGGCGCCGGTCAGCTCCATCATCATCAGCACCGCCAGCCACGGCGCCCGCGCGGTGGCCGCCAGAAAGGCCGCCATCCCGACCAGCACCGCGCCGCCGACCGGCAGCCAGCCCGGCAGCATCAGGTTCAGCAACTGGCCGGCCAGCGCGCCGCCGGCGGCGCCGGCGAACAGCATAGGGGTAAAGATGCCGCCGACGGCGCCGGAGCCGCTGGTTGCGGCGGTGGCCACCAGCTTGCACACCAGCAGCGTCAACACCAGCTGCCATGCCGGCTCGCTGACCAACAGCCACGACACCGTGCTGTAGCCGTTGCCCCACATCTGCGGCCAGAACCAGGCCAGCGCTCCGACCACCGCGCCCCCCAGCGCCATCCTGAACGGCAGCCGCATCGGCAGCCGGCCGAATGCGTGCCGCCCCAGTTCCATCAAACCGAGAAACAGCGGCGAGCAAGCGCCCAGCACCAGCGCCAGCAGACAATAACCGGCCAGCGCCAGGCGATCGGGCGCGATCAGCGCGGCCGGCCGGTACAAGGGGGCGAGGCCGAACAGATGGTCGACGGTGAGACTGGCGGTCAAGGCCGCCAACAGCAGGGCCGGCAGCGCGCGCCAATCCGGCCGGCGCCACACCACCTCGCAGACGAAGGCGATCGCCGACAACGGCGCGTGGTAGGCGGCGGCCCAGCCGGCGGCGATGCCGCAGGCCACCAGCCTCCGCCGGCGCGGCAGCGTCATCGGCAGCAGGCGGGTCAGCAGCGAGCCGCCTTGCGCCGACAGCGCCACCATCGCGCCTTCGCGGCCGATGGAGCCGCCGCTGGCGACGGTGATCAGCGAGGACAAGCCGTTGACCAGCGTGCGGCGCAGGCTCAGATGGCCGTCTCCGACGCGCACCGCCTCCAGGTAGTCGCCCTCGGCGGCGCCGCGCAGCAAGCGGCGCCCCTGTTCCAACGCCACGCCGGCCAGCAGGCCGCCCAGCGCCGGAATCAACGCGCGTTGCCACGGCGCCAAGCGGCCGGCGATCTCCACCAGGCCGCCGGCATGACCGGCCAGCAGCGATTCCGCCTGATGCAGCGTGGTCTGAAAGCACAGCACCAGCAAGGCGCCCAGCACGCCGCAGCAGGCGGCAAGCGGCAGATGGATCAGGGCGGAATGGCGTGTCGGCGGCGGCATCGGATAGGCGGTTCAGAAAATGCGAATGGCTCGGCGCTTCGCAGCAAATGAAAAGCGCCGCAGTCACCTGCGGCGCTCCTCAGTTTTGTTACTGCCACTGTCGAATGCAGTGTTTTTCTTGATATGTCTCTATTCCCACCCTTTGTACGACTCAGCGCACTTCTGCAACAATATCCCTACTGAACACCTTTTCGCAATACTTGCACTTCATTTTTGTGTCATGCGCCAGCGTTTTCACGTAGAAAAAGCTTGTCACCGGCTCATTATGCGAAATGCAATTGGAATTAGGGCAGGAAAAAATGCCCTCGACCGCGTCCGGGAGGGTCAATTTGTGCTTTTTGACCACTTCGAAGTTGTCGATGACATTGACTGTCGCTTTCGGCGCGAACAGGGCCAGCTCATTGGCCTGCTCCTCGGTCAGCGCCACGTTCTCCACCTTGATCAGGTCCTTGCTGCCCATGTGACGGCTGACCAGGTTCAGGCCGACGGTGACGCGCTCGCCGCTTTCGGCCAGCTTGAACAGGCGCAGGATCTTCACGCCCTGGCCGGCCGGGATGTGGTCGATCACGGTGCCTTGCTTCAGCGCTTCCACGGTGCGGGTATATTGCATGGTCTCTATCCTTTTCTTGCCTGATTACACGGTCTCGTTCAGTACCAGCGACAGCAGCGCCTGACGCGCGTAGACGCCGTTCTTCGCCTGCTCGAAATAGTAGGCGTGCGGCGTGGCGTCGACGTCGGCGGCGATCTCGTCGACGCGCGGCAGCGGATGCAGCACTTTCATGCCGGGACGGGCGTGCTTCAGCATGTCGGCGCGCAGCGCGTACTGGCCGCTGATCTTCTTGAACTCGGCCTCGTCGAAGCGCTCGCGCTGCACCCGGGTCATGTACAGGACGTCCACTTCGGGAATCACGTCCTCCAGGCTGCCGGCCACCGTGTACGAGATGCCCTTCTCGTCCAGCTCCTCGCAGATGTAGTCCGGCATCGCCAGCGCTTCCGGCGCGACGAAGTAGAAGCGCGCGCCGAACAGCGACAGCGCCTGCGCCAACGAATGCACGGTGCGGCCGTACTTCAGGTCGCCGGCGAAGGCGACGGTCAGATTCTCCAGCCGTCCCTGGGTCTCGCGGATGGTGAACAGGTCGAGCAGCGTCTGGGTCGGATGCTGATTGGAGCCGTCGCCGCCATTGATCACCGGCACCGCCGAGAATTCGCTGGCCAACCGCGCCGCGCCCTCCTTCGGATGGCGCATCACCACCGCGTCGGTGTAGGAGCTGATGATCTTGATCGAGTCGGCCAGCGTCTCGCCTTTCTTCGCGCTGGTATTGCCGCCGTCGGCGAAACCGATGATGTTGCCGCCCAGGCGCTGCACCGCGGTCTCGAACGACAGCCGGGTGCGGGTGGACGGCTCGAAGAAACAGCTGGCCACCAGCTTGTCCTTCAGCAGGTCGCCCCGCGGGCTTTGCTTGAGGCGCGCGGCGGTATCCACCACCAGTTCCAGTTCCTCGCGGCTGAAGTCGGGTATGGAGATGATGTGTTTCCGATAGAGTGGATTGGCCATGGTCGCTGTCCTCGTATTGGCGGTTGCGGGCGAAAAAAAAGCCCCTGGCGGCAGGGGCTTTTTTTCGGGAATGCGGGAACGTCGGGAACGGCAGTCGACGGAAACGCCGCCGCGCCACCGATACCGGTGCCGGCCATGCCGCTGCGCTGTCGTTCCGCCTGTTTCATTACCGCTGTTCCGAACAAAATTGCGGGAATATATCCTGATATCCCCCTAGTCGACAAGATGGCCGGCCCATGGTTCCGGCCCGCCGCGCCCCGGTCGAATGTCCGCGCAGCATGCGATCGGTCCTTGCAAATCGCGGCTCGCCGGATGATGCTTGTAGAAAACGGCTTCCCATTCACCCGCAGCTCAGCCTGAACCTCCGGCCATGATCAAGTGCATCAACGTCAATGATCTGAAGATCGGCATGTACATCCACGATCTGAATTGCGACTGGATGTCCCACCCCTTTCTGGTCAACCGCTTCCTGGTCAGCAAGGAAGGCGAGATTCAGAAAATCATCGACGCCGGCATCCACGAAGTCTATATCGACACCCGCAAGGGACTGGATTTGCCGTCGGCGCCGACCGAGGGCGAGGTGCGCAAGCAGCTGGAGAGCGAGCTGATCGAGATCGCCAGCCGCAACCGGACCGTGGAGCGCCAGGTGGAGGCCGGCGAGGAGTTCGGGCGCGCCCAGCTGATACACAACGAGGCCAACCAGATCGTGCGCGGCATGCTGCAGGACGTGCGCCTGGGCAAGCAGGTGGTGCTGGAGCAGGTGGAGCCGCAGGTGGAAAAGCTGACCGGCTCGATACTGCGCAACGGCGGCGCCTTGCTGTCGCTGTGCCGGATCAAGGACAAGGACAATTACACCTTCCAGCATTCGGTCAGCGTCGGCGCGCTGATGGTCAGCTTCTGCAACGGGCTGAACATGAGCAAGGAAGTGATACATCACGCCGGCATCGGCGGCATGCTGCACGACATCGGCAAGATGAGGGTGCCCGACGAGATCCTGAACAAGCCCGGCAAACTGACCGAGCAGGAATTCCAGGTGATGAAATGCCACGTCGTCGAAAGCCAGAAGATTCTGCATGCCACCAAGGGCATTTCGGAAACGGCGGTGCTGGTGGCCGGCCAGCACCACGAACGCCACGACGGCAGCGGCTATCCGGCCGGGCTGAAGGGCGAGGAGATTTCGCAGTTGGGACAGATGGCGGCCATCGTCGACGTCTACGACGCCCTGACCTCCGAACGCTGCTACCACCAGGGCATGTCGCCGACCGACGCGCTGCGCAAGATCTACGAATGGTCGAAATTCCACTTCAACCCGGAACTGGTTCAGGCCTTCATGCGGGTGATAGGCATTTATCCGGTCGGCACGCTGGTGCGGCTGGAAAGCGGCCGGCTCGGCGTGGTGATCGAGCAGAACGACAACAATCTGGTTTCGCCCAAGGTGAAGGTGTTCTTCAGCACCAAGAGCAACACCCACATCCAACCGGAAATCGTCGATCTGTCGCGCAAGATGGGTTTCGGCGGCGGCGACCGCATCGTCAAGCACGAGTCGCCGGAAAAATGGCATATCGACCCGCTGCGCTTTCTGTAGGGTGCGTCGCCGTCTAGGCAGCGACAACGCACCCTACCGGTAATCGCCCCACACCGCCTGCATCGCCGCCACCGCCGCCAGCGCCGCCGTCTCGGTGCGCAGGATGCGCGGGCCCAGCTTCAACGGCGTCCAGCCGGCGGCCAGCGCCGCGTCCTCCTCCTGCGCCGAGAAACCGCCCTCCGGCCCCGCCATCAGCCAGCTTCGCGCCGGCCGTTCGGCCAGTTCGCTCAGGCTCTTGTCGCCGCGCGGCGACAGAATCAGCCGGATATCGGCCTCCTGGCGCTGCGCCAGCCAATCGTTCAGCGTCAGTATCGGCAGCACCTGCGGCACGGTGTTGCGGCCGCTCTGCTCGCAAGCGGCGATGACGATCTCCTGCCAGCGCGCCACCCGCTTGTCGGCGCGCTCGCCGCTGAGCTTGACCACCGAGCGACCGGCGGCGATCGGCTGGAACACCGCCACGCCCATTTCCACGCCCTTCTGCAGCGTGAACTCCATCTTGTCGCCGCTGGAAATGCCCTGCGCCAGCCCCAGCCACAGCGGCGTTTCACGTGAAACGTCGTCGAAGCGCTCGATCACGCAGTGGGCGTCGCGCTTCATCACCGCGCTGAGCGCCGCCTGCCACTCGCCGCCGCGGCCATTGAACAAGGTGATGGCGTCGCCGGCGTTCAGCCGCAATACTTGGATATGACGCACCACAGCATCGGGCAGGGACAGTTGCTGGCCGACCACGAGTTCGGCGTCTAGATAAAACCTTGGCATCGGATATTGAAAGTCGCTGTTGATACCGGTATTTTGCTAGGTTTGCTCCATTCGGCAAACCGCTTTCGCGCCGAAACCGCGCAAACAGGGAGAAACAGGATGCAGGTGCTCGAACAGGTGATGCAGCTGGTACGCGACGTGGCCGCCCAAGAGGTGATGCCGCGCTTTCTGCGCGTCGGCAAAAGCCGCAAGGACGACGGCACCCTGTTCACCGAAGCCGATCTCGCCTGCCAGCAGGCGCTGCAACGCAGCCTGCCGGACATCCTGCCGCATCCGGTGCTGGGCGAGGAGATGGACCGCGACGAGCAGGACGCGCTCTGGAACGCCAACCGCGACGGGCTGTGGGTGGTGGATCCGATAGACGGCACCACCAACTTCGTCAACGGCCTGCCCTATTTCGCGATCTCGGTCGGCCTGATGGCCAACGGCAGAAGCGAGCTGGGCGTGATCTACAACCCGGTGTCGGACGAGATGTTCTATGCCCGCCGCGGCCAGGGCGCCTGGCTGAACGGCCAACGGCTGCCGCTGAAAACCGTCAACAACTGCATAGGCGACGCCATCGCCAGCGTCGAGGTCAAATACCTGCGCTCGGGCAAGCTGGCCGCCCGCATCGGCAGCGTCGCTCCGTGCGGCAGCCAACGCAATATGGGCTCCAGCACGCTGGACTGGTGCTTCCTGGCCGCAGGCCGCTACGACCTCTATCTGCACGGCGGCCAGCGGCTGTGGGACTACGCCGCCGGCGCGGTCATCGCCGAGGAGGCCGGTGCCCGTCTGGCCAGCCTGAACACCGACGATTACTGGAACGACGTGATCTGGAAACGCTCGGTGGTAGCCGCGATCACGCCGGAACTGTTTGCGCAGTGGCACCGCTGGGTGCGGGCCAACCAATAGTCTCACAGTCGCGCGGCAAACGCCGCGCGCCACCGGATTCCATTAGACTGCAGCCTTACGAACTCCCGACCCCGGCCTGTCCCATCCCCGCAGGCCGGCGCACGCTGGCGCTATCGACATGACCACGACCATCCTCGCCATCTTTCTCATCGTCTATCTCGGCATGATTCTGGGCGGACTGCCGTTCCTGCAGTTGGACCGGACCGGCGTCGCGCTGCTCGGCGCGATCGCGCTGATCGGCGTCAACGCGCTGAGCCTCGAGGAGGCGGTGGCCTCGATGCACCTGCCGACGCTGATATTGCTGTTCGCCTTCATGGTGGTCTCGGCCCAGATGCGCCTGGGCGGCTTCTACGACTGGATCACCGATAAACTGACGACTTTGCCGTTGAGTCCGGCCGGCCTGCTGGCGGCGTTGACCGTCGCCGCGGCGGCGCTGTCGGCGGTATTCAGCAACGATATCGTCTGCCTGGCGGTCGCGCCGATATTGATCGACGCCTGCAGGCGGCGCCGGCTCGATCCGGTCCCCTTCCTGCTGGCGCTGGCCTGCGCCTCCAATATCGGCTCGGCCGCGACGCTGATCGGCAATCCGCAGAACATGCTGATAGGCCAGACGCTGCGCCTGCCCTTCGGCGGCTATTTCCTGGAAGCCATCCTGCCGGTCGGCCTCGGGCTGCTGGCGTGCTGGGCGTTGATCGTCCGACAGACCGGAGGCCGCTGGCTGGACGACGCCGCCGCTTCATCCGACGCGCCGGCAACCGGACCGCGCGCGGAGGACGCGCCGTTCGACGGCTGGCAAACCTCGAAGGGACTCATCATCGCCGCCGCGCTGCTGGCGGCCTTTCTGGCTGCGCCCTGGCCCAGGGAACATATGGCGCTCATCGGCGCGGGCATCCTGCTGATGAGCCGCCGCCTGCATTCCCGCAGGATGCTCGGACTGGTCGACTGGGAATTGCTGGTCCTGTTCATGAGCCTCTTCGTGGTCAACCACGCGCTGCAACGCACCGGAATCACGGCCGATGCCATCGCCGGCCTCGCCTCGCTCGGCGTGCGGCTGGATCAGCCCGGCCCCTTGTTCGCCGCCACCTTCCTGCTTTCCAACATCGTCTCCAACGTCCCCGCGGTGATGCTGCTGCTGCCGATCGCCCATCACCAGATGGGCGGTCTGATGCTCGCGCTGGTCAGCACGCTGTCGGGCAATCTGCTGATCGTGGGCAGCATCGCCAACATCATCGTCGTCGACGCCGCGGCCAGACGCGGCATCGCCATCGACTGGAAACGCCATGCCCGCGTCGGCGTGCCGATCACGCTGGCGACGCTGGCCGTCTCCGGCGCCTATCTGGCGCTGCGCTTCGGCGGCGCGTGAAACCGGCGGCCCGCCATCCGGATACGACGGCTCAACGCAGGCGGTTCCAGTTCAGGATCGCCTCCTTCTTATTATCGGCCTGAGCGCCGATGGCCGGACAATTGCCCTTGTCCGGGTAGCGGCTGCACTGCACCCAGATCCGGCGAGAGCCGGCCTTCACCAGTTCGGCGCGCGCGCCGCACTTGGGACAGGGTTGGGGAGACAGGGGCGCGATTTCGCTCATGGTGTCGCTTCCTCAATACGGACGGGGCCCAGCGCGCCCCGTGGCGTTTTCGTCATTGATCCCAGCTTAGCGGCCGCCGCCCGCCATCGGCAAGCGCGTCGATGCAGATGAACCGGCGACGACAAAAAAAACCGCATGCCGGTCCGGCATGCGGCTCATCGCACGGCGCCGTCCGCTCAGCGGCGGCGTGCCTGCGCCGACAGGTTCATATCCTGCTTGCGCAGGAAATCGGCCACCATCTGGCCCAGCAGCACATGGGTGTGCGTGGTCGGGTGCAGGTTGTCCCAGAACACATAGGCGTCGGCGTTCGAACACTCCGGCCGCGGCGTCTGCGGCAAGACGTACGGCAGGCTGGCGTTGGCCGCCACGTTCAGGCACGGCTGCGTGGTGTTGCCGACCTGATACTTGGCCGGATTGGCCAGCAGGTCGTTGAACATGCCGTAGGCGTCGAACAGCCTGAGCTTCAGCGTGGCGCCATGCTTCTGCTGCATGCCGGACACCAGCGTCGCCAGTTTGGCGTTGTAGTCCCTGACCTGTTGCGCCAGCTGCGGCGCCTTGCCGCCCGCGGAACCGGACGGCGTGCGCGACAGGTCGGGCAGCGTCAACACCACGATGTTGCGGCCGCCGGCGGCGATGATCTTGTCCAGCGCCTTGCCCTGGTCGGCGATCACCTGGTCGACGGCCCGGCCGTAGTTGAGCAGGTCGTTGCCGCCGATCAGCATCGTGAACAGCGTGTTCTCCGCGCGGTAGCCCGGCGCCTTCTGCATGTACTGGGACCACGAGTCCACCTGCTGCAGCAGGCCCGGCACCACCAGGTGGCTGTCGGCGGCCGAACCGCCTATCGCCCAGTTGTACAGCGGCAGCTTCAGCTGGTCGGCCAGATGCTCGACCCAGACCCGGCCGTTGCTGAAGCGGCCGATATACCAGCTGCTGGCGATCGGCAGCCGCCATTGCGAGGCGCCGTACATGTTCTGGGTGTCGGACAGGCTGTCGCCGAACACGACCATGCGGTTGATCCCATTGCCCTGGCCGGCGCCGTCCAGCGTCCAGATGGTGTGGTTGTACGACATCGCGTTGTTGGCGGCGGCGAACAGCGCCAGCGGCCGGTTGATGCCCTGCTTGCTCAGCGTCTGCTGGCAGACCGAGCGCAGCGCGTCCTGGCTGGTGTCGCTGTAGAACATATTCTTCAACGCGACGAAGCTGCCCGACCACCAGTAGCCATTGACGCGGTAGTAGTCGCCGCTGGACGGGTCGGTGGCCCAGACATAGGTGGTTTGGGGCTGGTTGGCCGCCGGACTCTTGCGGTAGTAACAGCGCAGATAGGTGTAAGTGGCGCTGCCCGGCTGCGGCTTGACCTGGCCCGAGGCCGCGCGCGTCTCGCTTTCGGACAACGGTTTGCCGGCCGAAATCACGCCGTCCAGCTCGTCGCTGGGCTGCGCCTCCGACTGGGCCTGCGCCTGGACGCAGGCCATCATGCCTGCCAGCAAGGACAGAACGATGGTTTGTTTCATGTATTCACCCGATACCTTGTTTGTTATGTGTGGAATGCCCGTCGTCGCCATCCGGTCGCGGTTAAGGCTCCGCGCCGGCCGGGGCTTCCTGTCAAACAGAATACCAGCCGTTTACATTTAAAATAAATTGTTAATTTTAAACACTTAAACCAGATCCAACGCCTCCACCCTGGCGCCGGTCATGAAAAAAGCCGCGATGCAATCGCGGCTTTTTTATTGAGAATGCGTCTCAAACACCAAGCAGGACCGTCTTCAGCGGGGGTTTGCCATCGCTGCTGGGGAAGTCCTCGTCGGGCACGATCCACTCGGCCGAACGCACTTCGCGGCCCGCCTTCGCGGCACTGCGCTTCAAGCTCTCCAGCCAGGCGTCGCCGTCCACTTCTGCAACATTATTGCAACAAATCAGCATGCCGCCGGGCGCGGTGGCGAGCAGCGCCGGCTTGAACAGCGCCTGGTAGTCGTTGACCAGGTCCACGACGCCGAACGGACTCTTGGAGTAGCGCGGCGGGTCCAAGAACACCAGGTCGAACTGGCGCGGTTCCAGCTTCGGGAACGGCGGCATTCTCTTGCCGCGAACGCGGTCCGGCTGGCCGATGCCGGACAACTGGCGCACGGCGGCGAACACGTCGCTGTGCAGGCAGCGCGGCCGGGTGGCCAGCAGGTTCAGCTTGGCGTTGGCTCGGCCGACGCTGAGGCTGGACTCGGCGAAGTCCACGTTCAGCACGAAGCTGGCGCCGCCCTTGGCCGCCGCCACGCCGACGCCGCAGGTGTAGGCGAACAGATTCAGCACGCTCTTGCCTTCGGCCAGCTGCATCACGCGGCGGCGCGCGGCGCGCAGGTCGAGGAACAGCCAGGGATCCTGGCCCTTGTGGCGCGCCTGGTAATGGAAGGCCACGCCGTTTTCGCGTATCGCCACGTCCTGCTCGGCCACCGCCTGCTCGGCCAGCGGCAAGGCGTTGCGGATGCGGGAATGGGCATCGCTGCGGTCGTTGTACACCAGGGCCAGCTCCGGCAGCGTCTGGCGGTAATGCGCGCGGATTTCCTCCAGTTCGGCATCGGCCAGCGGCTGGTGGAAGGTCTGCACCAGGATCTGCTCGCCGTAGCGGTCGATGGCGAGGCCGGACACGCCCTCCACGCTGCCGTGGAACAGGCGGTAACAGTTGGTGTCTTCGGCGGCCAGGCGCTCGATCAGCGCGGCGCGCGCCGCGTCGGCGCGGCGCAAGAGTTCGGTCAGGGTGGACATGGGGGCTTTCGATTACGGTTCGGCCGGGCCGCGGCGAAACGCCGCGGCCGGATCAAAACCGAATTGTAAGCCCTGGCGGGCGGCACGCCAAACGCCGTCCCGCTCCCGCGTCAGCGCGCCCTCCTCAACATCGGCATCGCGCCGGACGAGCCGAGGTAGTCCGCCACCGCATTACCCAGCAGCAGGTGGGTGTGGGTGGTCGGATGCAGCGTGTCCCAGAACACGAAGCTGTCCGCGTTGGTGCAGTTGCCACGCGGCGACTGGCTGCGCATATAGTTCAACGACGAGTCGGTGTTGATGTTCAGGCAGGACTGGGTGGTGTTGCCGACCTGGTATTTGGCCGGATTGTTCAGCACGTCGCCGAACAGCGCATAGCTGTCGAACACCTGGATGTTGGCGCCGTACTGCTGGCGCAGCGAGGCCGCCAGCGCGTCAAGCTTGCGGTTGTAGTCCAGCACCTGCGCCGCTACCGTCGCGCCGTCGTTCCTCATCTGGAACACCGGCGCGCGCGACACGTCAGGCAGCTTCAGCAACAGGATGTTGCGGGCGCCGGCGCCGAGCAGATTGTTCAGCGCCTGCTGCTGGCCGGCGATCACCTTGTCCGGCGTGCTGCCGTAGTTGACCAGATCGTTGCCGCCTATCCACATCGTGAACAGCGTGGTGGCCGGATTGTAGTTCGGCGCCTGCTGCATGTACTGCTGCCACGACTGCACCTGCTGCACCACCCCTGGAATCACCAGCTTCTGCGTCGACACGCCGGCGCCGCCGATCGCCCAGTTGTACAACGGCAGCTTCAGCCGAGACGCCAGGTATTCGACCCAGACCGGGCCATTGCTGAAATGGCCGATATACCAGCTGCTGCGGTTCGGTAGCGTCCATTGCGAGGCGTTGTAGACGTTCTGGTTGTCGGACAGGCTATCGCCGAAGGCGATGATCTTGTTGATCGCCGGGCCCTGGCCGGCGGCGTCGTTGCTCCACACCGTGTAGTTGTACGACATCGCGTTGTCGGCGGCGAACACCATCGCCGGCTGCTGCTGGATGCCCTTGGCCGTCAGCGTGCTCTGGCAGGCCGCGCGCAGCGTGTCCTGCGACACGTCGCTGTAGAACATGTTCTTCCATTCGAAGACGCCGCTGGACCACCAATGGCCGTTCAGACGGTAGTAGTCGCCGCTGGACGGGTCCAGCGCCCACACATAGTCGGTGCTAGGCTGGGTATTGGCGCCGCCGGTGCGGTAATAACAGCGCAGATAGGTATAGGTGGCGCCGCCGGGCGTAGCGGCGGCGGCCATCCGCGCCGTGGCCGCCGTAGCAGGCTTGGCCTTGGGCAGGCCCTGCTTCAGCAGCGCTTCGCGGCTGAGCGGACCGGACGGCGAAAGGATGTGGCCGTAGCGCGGATCGGGTTGGCCGGCATCGGCATAGGCCAGCGAGGACAGGGCGAGGCCCAACAGCAACCATGACTTCATTCGTTCTCCTCCTTGATGTGTGTAATCGAACGACGCCACGCCTAATGATGACGTGTACGTTTACATTAAGAAGAGAATATGAATTTTGTATATGGCAAATCATGACGTTACGGTAAAAATTAGATTAAACGCTCGAATGACTGTCTCACCATCGCCAGCGCAGCATCGCCGGCACAGCCCGACGCGTATGCCATAGTGAAGTGTTAGCCACCCACTGCCGCGAGGACGCCATGCAAGCCGACCGTGACCTGCTGAAGACCCTGTACACGATGGCGATGCTGGTGGAGGCCCGCGATGCCTATACCGGCGGCCACCTGTGGCGCGTGTCGCGCTACAGCCAACTGCTGGCCGAAGACTTGCAGCTGCCGAAAGCGGAAGTGGAACGGATCGCCTTGGGCGGCTTTCTGCACGACCTGGGCAAGATAGGCGTACCGGACGCGGTGCTGAACAAGCCGGACAAGCTCAGCGACGAGGAGTACGCGGTGATCAAGACCCACCCCCGCGTCGGCGCCGAGCTGCTGCGCGACCATCCCTTGGCCGAGCTGGTGATAGACGCCGTGTTAAGCCACCACGAAACGCCGGACGGCGACGGCTATCCGCAGCGGCTGGCCGGCAAGGCCATCCCGCTGGCGGCGCGCGTCGTCGGCATCGCCGACGCCTTCGACGCGATGACCAGCACCCGCCCGTACCGCCAGGGCATGCCGAGCGGCCAGGCGCTGGCCATCATCGAGGAGCGCTTGGGCAGCCAGTTCGACCGCGAGTTGGGACTGCGCTTCATCGCGCTCGGCCGCGCCGGCAAGCTGGACCACGTGCTGGGCCACAGCCAGCCGGGCGTGCCTATGCAATCCTGCCCCGGCTGCGGCCCCATCATCGCGGTGCCCGGGGACGCCGAGGACGGCGCCGACATCTTCTGTCCGGGCTGCGCCGGCGGCTATCGGCTCAGCCGCGGTCCGGACGCGCTGTCGCTCAGTCCGACCGGCCGCAGCGATCCGGTGCTGGCGCGGCAGCCGCGCGCCGACGACAAGCTGATCGAATCGCTGCTGCGCGACAGCGGCCAACTGCGCAGCCGCGGCAAGCCGGGCCTGCTCGAGCTGCTGTTCGGCTGAGGCATTGCCTGGAAAATGTCAATGGTATAGATTGAAATCATCGCGATGCGCGGCAAGCGGCAAAGGCAGACCATGCAAAGGCTACACCCCAATCTGCGCCCCTGGCTGGACGAATACAACCGCGCAGCCCGCCAGAAGGCAGAGGCCGGCTACAAGGCCACCGTCATCGGCGCGCGCGAGGCGCTGGCCGAGCTGACCCGCCAGCAGGTGCCGCCGGGGCCGGACATCGCCTGGGTAAACGATGACCTGGTGCCCGGCCGAGACTACAGCGTGCCGGTGCGCATCTACCATCCCGAGCCCGAAGAGGCATTGCCGGTCCTGGTGTTTCTGCACGGCGGCGGCCACATGGCCGGCGGCGTCAGCGTCTACGACGGCATCAACCGTCGGCTGGCGGCGGCCAGCGGCCATATCGTGGTGGCCGTCGAATACCGGCTGGCGCCGGAGAACCCTTATCCTGCCGGGCTCAACGACGCCTTCTGCGTAACGAAGGGAATCTGGAAAACGCTGGACGAGCGGCGGCTGCCCTATCTGCCCCGGCTATCGCTGGCCGGCGATTCGGCCGGCGGCGCCTTGTGCGCCAGCGTCAGCGGCAAGGCGCAGCACGACGCCTCTTTGCCGATCGCGCGCCAGGTGCTGATCTATCCCTGCGTCGACTACACGCTGACGCAGCCGTCGGTGGCCGAAAACGGCAGCGGCTATTTCCTGACCGCGGCCCGCACCAGTTGGTACTTCGACCAATATTTCCAGCACGCGGAAGACCGCCGCGAAGCGTCGCCGCTGTACTGGGACTTCAGCCCGCGGCTGCCTGCCACGCTGGTGATCACCGCGGGCCTGGACCTGCTGCGCGATGAAGGCCTGCTGTACGCCGGCCGGCTGCAATCGGCCGGCGTGGCGGTCGAGCATCTGCGTCTGGACGACCAGATGCACGCCTTCCTCAATATGGAGACGCTGGTGCCGGAGGTGTGCACGCTGGTCTACCACCGCATCGGCGCCTTTCTCAACGCCGGCTGACGGCGACGCCCTGAAGCCGGTCAGCTTCGCGGGCGCGCGCCGCGCGGCGCATCATCGGATTCAGTAGTTTTCCGGGAAGAAATGACGCTCGGTCAGTTCGATCAGGATATGCAGCACCTTGATGTGCAGCTCCTGGACGCGGTCGGCGTAGTGGCCGCCCGGCGTGTTGACGTAGACGTCGGCCAGCGGCTCCAGCTTGGTGCCGGCTCGGCCGGTCAGGATGATCACCTTGACGCCCATCTCCCTCGCCGTCTCCGCGGCGCGGATGATGTTGCGGCTGTTGCCGCTGGTGCTCAGGCCCAGCAGCACGTCTCCGGCGCGGGCATGGCTTTCCAGGTAGCGGGCGAAGATCTCGTCGTAGCCGTAATCGTTGCCGACGCAGCTGATATGGCTGGGATCGCTGATCGCGATCGCCGCCATGCCGCGACGGTTGTTGCGATAGCGGCCGGTCAACTCCTCGGCGAAATGCATCGCGTCGCACATCGAGCCGCCATTGCCGCAGGAGAACACCCTGCCGCCCGCCGCCAGCGCGTCGATGATGGTCTGGGCGGCCGCCTCGATGCCGGCCAGGCCCTGCGGATTCGCCAACAATGCGTCGAGCGCGGTCTTGGCTTCGGTCAGGCTGGTCCGGATGTGGGTCTGCATAGCTTCTTGTCCTGTCTGAATATCTGAAAGTCTGGCTGCTTAGTATACACCGCGGCCCAAACGTTCCCGTTCAAGCGATCTGCCGGCCGAACCACACCACCCGCCCGATCACCTCGAACTCGCCGGCGGTCCGGACCAGGTCGACGGTAAAGGTTTCATACAGCGGATTGGCGCTTTTCACCTGCACCGCGCCGCCCGGCAGGCGCTGCAGCTGCTTGACGAAAATGTCGTCGCCGATGCGGATCACGAACAGGCCCTCTCCCGGATTGCGCTCGGCGGTATTGACCAGGATGGTGTCCCTGTCCTCCAACACCCCGCTCATGCTGTCGCCCTTGACGCTGAGCACGGCCAGATCCCGCGGCGCCGCGTTCAGATAGTTCTTCACCCAGTAACGACGGAACGCCATATAGAACATCGGCTGCTCGGCAGTCGCGCTGGTTCCAAAGCCGGCCGAGGCCTTCAAGTTGTAACGCGGAATGAAACAGAACTCCTCGTGCACGCCAGCCGGTACGAAATGGTCGTCGCCGTCCACCCGCAGCGGGGCGGCAAGCGACGCGTCCATCTCGGCCCCCGGCGGCGGATCGGCGTGGATCTCCTCCGGCTCCAGCCATACGGGCTCATCGCCGTACAGCAGCCATTCCAGCCGACAACCGCAGCTGTCGGCGATCTTACGCGCAGTCGCGGTCCTGGGCACGCCGCCCTTGTACCACATATTGGTGAACGAGCCCTTGTTGATGCCGATGCGCGCGGCCCAGGCATAAGGCTTTTCGGAACCGATCAGCAGTTCCAGGCGATGCCGGAAGTCGGAATGCTGCAAAGAATCATCCATTTGGAACTCCCCCAGTAAGCAAATACGGCTGAAGCGGCCACCGAAAGTACCATTTCGCCGTCATGTCGGCGACTACAACTGACATCGGTAGTGACATCCGCTCGCTTGATAAGTTCAAAACACAAGCATAGAATGGCAATCGAACTGCATAAGTAGTTCTACTATCTAGTTGAACTACTCAATTTAGCACTAAAATTCATAATGAAAACATAAAAAGTTCCAAATTCTTCCGCCGTGCTGCTAGCTAACCGCCTTGGCGAATTGTAACTCATTTAGAACTTAATGTCTGTCAAGGCTATTTGGGAACTCAGGAGTCTCCGTGATGAACACTAATGCGCAATTCCCCGCCCTGCCCTCCACCATGCAACTGGTCGCCAACCTGATCGGCATGCCGCGCACGCTGCAACTGGTGCAGGCGCTGGGCGGCACGACGCTGCCCTTCTCCAAGAACCAGAGCCGCGCCGGCCAGCTGCGCTTCGCCGCGCTGGTCGAAGTCATCGGCCAGGAAGCGGCCGAACAGCTGACCCACCACTTCGGCGGCGACATCCTCTATATCCCGCGCTGCAGCCAGGCATTGCGTCAGGCGCGCAATCAACAGCTGATCCGCGACTTCGACGCGCTGCTGATCGAGGGCCTGGGCGCCAACGAGGCGGTGGGCCTGCTGGCGATGCGCTACCGCCTGAGCGACCGCATGATCTGGCGCGTATTGAAAACCCCGCCGGCGCCGGGCGAAGTGCACTGATTTTCCATCCAGCGCAGGAGAACGCCGCATGGCCAGCCGCGCCATTTCCGATCTGCATCCGCAACTGCAACCGCTGGCCGAATCCTTTCTCCGCCGCTGCCGCGACCAGGGCCTGGACCCGCTGATCCTCTGCACCTGGCGCTCTGCCGAAGAACAGGAGGCGCTGTACCAGCTGGGCCGCGACAAACCAGGCGCCATCGCCACCGACGCCCGTCCGGGCCAATCCGCCCACAACGCCATGCTCTACGGCAGCCCGGCGGCCCGCGCTTTCGACGCGATGCCGCTCTTGGCCGGCAAACCGGTCACCGATCCGGAACACCCCCACTGGCACGCGATGGGCGAAATCGCCGAAGCCCTCGGCCTGCGCTGGCATGGCCGGTCGGCATCGCAGCCGCACGAGCTCCCCCACTTCCAACTTCCGATGGAGACCTGAAATGCACCCCGCCGACCTGCTGCGCAATCCGCACAGCCGCCGTCTCAGCCACAGCCGGCTATGGGCCAATGTGGCCTGCGCCGCCGCCACCGCGATGTTCATCCGCGACGGCTGGCGCGGCGCGCTGACGCCCGACATCTGGCTGATCTATCTGGGCGTGGTCGGCGGTTATTCCGCCTCGCTGCGGATGATCGCCGCCTATCGCAACCGGAGCCAGCCATGATCTGCGTCCCCGCGTTGCGGCTGGCCGCCTGCCTGTTGCTGCCGATCGCCACCGCCGCCGCCGGCTATGCCACCGGCCGCGCGCAAAGCGAGCGTTACTGGCAGGCGGAGCTGCAGGCCCGCGTCGGCGCGCTGCAAACCGCGCGCGCCGTCGAGATCCAGCGGCAGCAGGCCGATGCGCTGGCCAGCCGGCAAGCGTGGCGGCAACGCGTCGATCAGCTGGAAAACCGCGTTCTGGCCCAGCAGCAAACGCTGCAGCAATGGCAAAACCAACAAGCCCGGAGAATAGACGATGCCACACGCCACGACGGCGACCGCTTTACTGGCCTTGGCCCTGACAGCCTGCGCCTCTACCGCCGGCTCCTCGGCTATCCCGACCAGCTGCCCGGCTCCCAGTCCCTATCTACTGGCTCTGCCGCCGAAACCGCCGGCGCCGATGCCGGGCTACCGGCACCCGATCTCCTCGCCCACGCCGCCGACTACGGCGCCTGGTGCCAGCAACTGGAGCAGCGTCTCGTCGCCCTGAAACAACTCTATCCCGAACAGGAACCCACACCATGACCGACTTCTTCGACCGAGCGAGCGAGCTGGAAACCGAATTCCGCGAACAGGCGCTGGCCCGCCACTTCCAGCAATGGCAGCAGAGCGGCCTCAGCCACTGCGAGGACTGCGGCGACCCGATTCCCGATGCCCGGCGCCTGGCCGTTCCCAGCTGTACCCGTTGCGTGCTTTGCCAACAACTGGCCGAAAAGTGAGGGTTCCACGTGGAACACGACAACCTGCTGGCCTTGGGCCGCATAGAAGGCAAGCTTGACATGATCGTCGCCCACCTCGCCAAACAGGACAAGAAGCTGGAAGAACTGGACGGCCGTCTGCGCGACGTCGAAGTCCAGGCCGCGAAGAGCGGCGCGCTCTCCGGCGCCCTGTCGGCGCTGCTGGTCACGCTGGCCGGCGAATTGCTCAAGCGCCTGGTGCACTGACACCCCTCAGCTAAGCCGCCACGCCGCCCGGCGTCACAATCTCCCCATCCTCACATCGTTCCAAGGAATGACCATGTCCATGCTGATTTCCGTGCAAACCGCCATTGCCGACCGCCTGCGCCAAGGCATGGGCCGGATGGTGCGCGAAGTGGCGGCGGACCTGGACGAAACCGCCCTGTGCGGCCTGCAGCTGGCCCACGGCGATTACGCCAGCCGGCTCACCCCCGGCCAGTCCAGCCCCACCATCAATCCGCAGGCGCTGGCCAGACTGCCGGCGCTGTGGACCGTCGCCGGCGGCATCACGTCCAGCCAGCCGCAGGCCAGTCAACGACTGCGCTACAAGGCCAACGCGCTGTTCACCGTCATCGTCGGCGACCGGCTGCAGGTCGACGCCAACTATGCCGGCGCCGGCGTCTGGCAACTGGTCTACGCCACGCGCCGCCTGCTGGCATCCCAGGACTTCGGCCTGGCGGTGAATCCGCTGCTGCCGGAAAAAGTCCGCCCGTTGGGCCAGGCCCCGCGCGACGGCCAACCGTGGAGCCTGGTCGCCTGCGACTTCAGCACCTACTGGCTGGACGAGGCGCTGGACAACGGCCACTGGCCGTCTCCGCAGACCGACGCCGACCCGGACACGCTGTTCCGCGCCTTCGGCGGCCGACTGGAAGACCCGGCCAAGACCTGGCAAAGCACCCAGCTCAATTACAGCCTGAACGGCTCCGCCGGCGTCAAGGCGCAGGACATCGTCTCCAATCCGGCGTCGTCCGCCAAATAAAACGCTTTCCCCTCGCCGCGCCAACCGGCGCGGTCCCCTCCTCAACCGCCACACCAGGAGTCTTTCCTTATGGCTAGCGCCAACATCAGCTTCGACCAGATTCCGGCCTCCATCCGCAAGCCGGGCAAATATTTCGAGTTCAACACCAAACTGGCTGTGCGCACCTTGCCGGGCAACCCGCAGCGCGTGCTGATGATCGGCCAGCGCCTGGCCGACACCGCCGCCCAACCGGCGCTGACCGCGCTGGACGTGTTCAGCGACGAACAGGCCGCCCAGGCCTTCGGCCGCGGCTCCAACGCCCACCTGATGGCGCGCGCCGCCATCAACGCCAATCCCTATCTGCAGCTGACCGTGATAGGCGTCGATGACGCCGCCGCCGGTACCGCCGCCGCCGGTTCCTTCACCTTCAGCGGTCCGGCCGCCGCCGCCGGCGTGCTGAGCCTGTTCATCGGCGCGGTGCGCGTCGACGTGGCCGTGGCCGCCGGCGACGACGCCGCCAAGATCTCCGCCAACGCCCAGGCCGCGCTCGCCAAGCTCTCCGACCTGCCGGTGATCGCATCGGCCGCCAAGGAGGTGCTGACCGTCACCGCCCGCCACAAAGGCGGCATCGGCAACGGCATCGCGCTGAAGGCGCAGGAACAGATCGCCGGCCTCGCCGTCGTGATCGCGCCGATGAAGGGCGGCGCCGGCGATCCGGACATCGCCCCGGCACTGGCTGCCGTGGCCAGCGGCGGCCATCAAATCATCGCCAGCCCGTTTACCGGCGACGCCGCGCTGACCGCGCTGCGCACCCACCTGGACTTCGTGTCCGGCCCGTTGGAGCAACGCGGCGCCATCGGCGTGATCGCCACCACCGGCGCGCTGGCCGACGCCTCGGCATTGTCCGCCAAGCTGGACAGCGGCCGCATCACCGCCGCCTGGTACCGCGGCTCGGCCAAGCTGTCCGGCGACATCGCCGCCGCCTACGCCGCCGTGATCGCCAGCGAGGAAGATCCGGCCCGTCCGCTGAACACGCTGGAAGTGCCGGGTCTGGACGTGGTGGATCTGGCGTCCCGCACGACCCGCACCGAGCAGGAAAACGCGCTGTACAACGGCGTGACCCCGCTGGAAGTGGCCGCCGGCAACCGCGTGCAGATCGTCCGCGCGATCAGCACCTACACCAAGGACGCCCAGGGCGTCGACGACGTGTCTCTGCTGGACATCACCACCATCCGCACGCTGGATTACGTCCGCAAGTCCTGCCGCGAACGCATCGCGCTGCGCTTCCCGCGGGAGAAGCTGTCCGACCGCACCCCGTCCAAGGTCCGCTCCGAGCTGCTGGACGTGCTGTACAAGCTGGAAGAGCTGGAAATCATCGAACAGGTGGAAGCCAACAAGGCCGGCCTGATCGTCGAGCGCGACCTGCAGGACGCCAACCGCCTGGACGCCAAGATCCCGGTGGACGTGGTCAACGGCCTGCACGTGTTCGCCGGCCGCATCGACCTGCTGCTGTAAACCGGCGCGGCGAGGCGGCTGATCCCGCAACGCTCAGCCGCCTCGCCCCCTCCTCCATCCGCAACCTCCCAGCCGGCTGGGCCGCCGCCCGGCCGCCTCATCCCGAATCAAAAAGGAAAGTCTCATGGCTTTGAAAGAATACGCAGGCTCCATCGTCCTGGAAGTGAACGGCCAGGAAATCGACGTCATCGACCTCAATGTCAGCAGCCGCACCGGCCGCAAGGTGGTGAAAACGATGAACGCCACCGGCCGCGCCAAGGGCTTCGCCCGCGGCATCTCCGAATACGACCTGGCGGTCACCGTCTCCATCCCGCTGACCGGCGACCTGGACTGGGAAGCGATCGAGGGCGCCAAGCTGACCGAATTCCCGCTGGCCCCGGGCGGCAAGCGTACCAGCTACCTGGACTGCTTCACGCTGGAAGTCGGTGAGAAATACGGCGTGGAAAACGAAGCGCGCCGCGATATCAAGCTGATGTCGCTGCGTAAGGTTGTGGAATAAGTCCCTCATTATCTGGAAGAGTCCAGATTAAAAAAGGAAGCCAAGTCATTTATGGCTTGGCTTCCTTACCTCAACACTGCATCCATTAAATAAATGGAGTTTGAATTTTAAAGAATTCAATCCACAGAACAAGGAAGCATTGTCATCTTACTGGATGAGCACTTGGTTAGGAAACTTAAATGTCAAAGTATAAAATCATGCAGTACGCAGGCAAAAAAAAAGGCAACGTACCAGTAACCAGCTATGACTCAATGCCAAAGCATCATCCAGATAAAAAAGAAGAGAAAAATCGCCAATATGCAGAAATACATGGAAATCTAGAAGAAGTCGCGCAGCAAAAAAATAGAGTTAATATAAAAAAGGACTTCATCTTAAGTGATGAAAAAGGGAACAGGGACGTATATACGCCGTCGCCTGTCTCAGGATATGCCTCATACTCTAAAAACTACGGAACGATAGACATATATGACAAGCCCGCGGGAAAGGATCGTACCTTACTAGCAAAACTGCAACACATAAAGCCAGAAACGCAAAAATTCAAAAATGGAGACCGTGTCGAATACGGACAAGGGCTCGGGTTGCAATACAAAACTGGCGACTTAGCAGGAAAACATAAATATCCTATTCACTCTCATGTCGAAACAGATGAAGAAACATACAAGAAATATATCTCTGACATTGTGTCTGGCAAAATAAAATTAACCGCCCCAACTCAAGAAAATAAATCAGCTCAAAAAGAAAATAAAGCCCAAAGACAAGAAAAGCCTACCTTACCTACACCTACACCCAATACAAAACTCACTCAAAAAATGGGTGGTTCATTGGGTAATTTGATCGCAAAGGGGGAAGGAAATTACGGGTCTTACAACCAAGGCAATGCCGGCGACTCTATTGGAAAGACTATAGATTTCTCCAAAATGAGTATATCGGAAGTACAAAAACGGCAAAACCTGCCTGTTGGTGATAAGAATAGATTATTTGCCATTGGGAAGTATCAAATAATACCAACAACAATGGCTGATGCTGTTAAGGATTTGAAACTAACTGGGAATGAAAAGTTAACACCTGAGCTGCAGGAAAAAATATTTTCCGAATATCTCATAGCAAAAAAAAGACCTCAGGTTAAAAACTTCATCACTGGAAAAGAAACCTCACCAGCTAAAGCTCAAACAGCACTAGCAGCAGAATGGGCAAGTATTGCAGATCCTAAAACTGGACTCAGCAGATATGGGAAAGTGGGCCACAACAAGGCTTCCATTTCTGCAAGCAGCACTAAAGAAGCCTTGACAAAGATGAAAGAGGCGTATGCCGCCCATATTAAAAATGGCATGTCTCCTGAGCAAGCTTGGCAGCAAATAAATGGGCTAGGTCTGACAGACCAAACCCAAAGCAATAACAATGATAACTCTCAGAATAAAAAAGAGCCCATTCCATCCGAGGGTAAAGGAAAAAATGCCAAGCAGCACGTCGATACGGAAGCTGCAAAACAGATAGAGGCTGAAAAAGCAAAACCCAAGCAACGCGCCGACGCGGAAGCAGCGAAACAGAAAGCGGCCGAGCAGGCGAAAGCCAAGCAGCACGCCGACGCCGCGAAGCAGAAAGCGGCCGAACAGGCGAAAGCCAAGCAACACATCGACGCCGAGGCTGTAAAACAGAAAGCAGCGGAACAGGCGAAAGCCAAGCAAGGCGTCGACGTAGAAGCTGTGAAGCAGGAAAAGGCTGAGCAAGCTCAGACCAAGATCGAAGCTGCAGGAAAGAAAGAACCCGCTCAGCCCAAACAGCAAGCCGCGGCGAAGCCGCCCCAAAAGCAACCCGCTCAAGCCAAGGCCGCCCAGCCAGCCGGTCCCGGCAATCTGGATGCCCAACTAGCCCAGCTTGCCGCTCTGCTCGGCCAGTTGAATGCCGCGCTGGCCCCGCTGGCCAAACCCATCCAAATCACCGTCGACGTGCGAAACGGCAACATCGTCGCCGCCGTCAACGCCGCCAACAGCCAACAACAAAGGAGGAGCTGATGTTCAGCCTCAATGTGTTCGCCGGCGCATCCGCCGGCCCCCTGGTGGACGCCAGCTTCCGCGGCGTGCGCTTCGACTGCCTGAAGAGCGTGGACAGCGCGCAGCGCGACCAGGCGATGCACGAATACCCGTACAAGGACGGGGCCGACGTGGAGGACCTGGGCCGCAAGGCGCGCAAGGTGTCGCTGTCGGCGATGTTCTGGGGTCAGGACTACCAGCGCCGGCTGCGCGAATTCGTCGCCGCGCTGGACGCCGCCGGCCCCGGCGAGTTGGTCCACCCGGTGTTCGGCAGCATGCCGCAGGCCCAGGTGGTGGATTACCAGATCAGCCACGACGCCGACGCCACCGACTCCTGCACCGTGGAGATCAACTGGGTGGAGGCCACGCCGGGCAACCCGTTCTTCGCCGCCAAGAAGACGCTGCCGCAGGTGGACGCCATCTCGTCCCAGGTGGACAAGCTGCGCCAGACGGCCGGCGAGGCCTTTGCCAAGGCCCAGGGCCTGGTGGCCACGGCCAAGGGCGCACTGGCCCGCGTCGCCGCGCTGCGCCAGCAGCTGAGCGCCACAGTCAAGCAGCTGGCCGCCATCGCCAACCAGGCGGTGGCCCAGGTGACGGACCTGCTCGCCTATCCGCAGGCCTTCGTCGCCCAGGCCAGGCAGCTGGTGGACGCGGCGGCCGACTGGCGCTTCGATCTGCAGGTGGACCTCGGCCCGCTGCCGGCACTGAAGACCGCCGCCGACCGCGCCTCCGCCACGCTGGCCGACTGGAAGGCGCTGCGCCGCCGGCTGGAGGGCCTGCCGGACGCGGTGCGCCAGGGCATCTCGCCGGTATCGGCCAGCGCCACGCTGTCGGTGTGGAGCGACGACCAGCGCCGCATCGACGCGCTGCTGCAGCTGAACGTGTCCACCAAGCTCGCCGCAGCCGCAGCCGGCGTTTTCGCCAGCGAGTCGGCCAAGCCGACGCTGACGCCGCCGGCACTGGAGCAGATCGCCGGCGACGTGCGCGCCTCGCTGCAGACCACGATAGATCAATGGCGCGCCGGCATGCCGTCCGAGGACGCCTACAAGGTGGTGGACGGCCTGCGCGAACTGGGTCTGCAGGTTCAACAAGGCGCCGCCGCGCTGATCGCCGCCCGTCCGCCGCTGTTGAAACGCAAGGTGGAGTCCGCCTGCAATCTGCGTCAGCTGGCCCACCTGTGGTACGGCGACAGCGAGCGCGCCGCCGAGCTGTTGCGGCTGAACCCGCAACTGTCCCAACCGAACCATCTGACTCCGGGGACCCTGGTCTATGGCTACGCCCGCTAATCACGCCGTCAGCCTGCAGATAGGCGGCCGCCGGCACGGCGACTGGACCCACTACTCGGTCGACTCCGACCTGGTCGTCGCCGCCGACGCCTGGCAGGTGTCGCTGGGCCTGCCCGGCGGCGTCTTCCCGCCCGACGTGGAACCGGGCGCGATGGTCAAGGTGCAGGTCGGCGGCGAAACGGTGCTGATGGGCCGCATCGACGACATCAGCCACAGCGTGGCCTCCGGCGACCACCAGCTGGCGCTGTCCGGCCGCGACCTGGCCGGCATGCTGCTCGATTGCAGCGCGCCGCTGTTCACCGGCAAGGGCATGACGCTGCAGGACGTGCTGGACAATGTGGTGAAGCCGCTGGGCATCGCCAACATCCGCGTCGACGCCAAGGCCCGCGGCCAGATCGAGAAGATCAACGTCGATCCCGGCAACAGCGCCTGGGACGTGCTGACCCGCGCCGCCCAGGCCAACGGCCTGACCGCCTGGTTCGATCCGGACGGCACGCTGGTGGTCGGCGGCCCGGACTACAGCCGTCCGGCCGGCGCGCGGCTGATCCTGCGCCGCGACGGCAAGGGCAACAATGTGATCAGCCTGGCCGAAACCCGTTCCCACGCGCAGCGCTATTCCGAGCTGACGCTGCTGGGCCAGGGCCACGGCCAGTCGCTGACGCCAGGGCGCCACGCGATGCGGCATCAGGTCTTCGATTCCGACGTCCGCTACCACAAACCTCGCATCCAGGTGGAGCCGGACGCCGCCAACCCGGCCGAGCTGGCCGCCCGCGCCGACAAGATGCTGGCCGACGCCCGCCTGGCCGGCTACACGCTGACCGCCACCGTCGCCGGCCACCGCGACAGCCAGGGCGCGCTGTGGACGCCGGGCCAGCGCATCGAAGTGGAAAGCGAGCCGCACGGCATCAACGGCACTTATTTCCTGATGGCGCGCACCTTCGAAGGCGGCCGCGGCCAGGGCAGCGTCACCCGGCTGACGCTGAAGGAAGACAAGTGCTGGATTCCGGTGATGCGCGCCGGCAAGCAATGAGGAGACAAACATGTGGCATGAAGTAGACCAACGGATACGCCGCGCCTTCAGCAATGTGCGCCAGGGCTTTCGCGCGGCGCTGACCCACGTCGACAGCGGCGGCGGCGTTCAGCTGGCCCAGGCCGACGCGCTGGCCGGCGAGCGCTTGCAGGACGCCGAGCTGTTCCAGCATTACGGCTATACCTCCAACCCGCCGCCGGGCACCATGGCCATGGTGCTGCCGCTGGGCGGCCGCAGCAGCCACAGCGTGGTGATCGCCACCGAGCACGGCAGCTACCGGCTGCAGTCGCTGCAACCCGGCGAAGTGGCGCTGTACAGCGACGAAGGCAGCAAGATCGTGCTCAAACGCGGCAGGATCATCGCCGTGGAATGCGACACCTTCCAGCTCGACTGCAAGACCTGGCAGGTCAACGCCAGCGAGCAGGCCAGCTTCACCACGCCCTCGCTGAACACCAGCGCGCAATTCGTCGCCCAGGGGCAGATCAGCGGCAACGGCGGCCTGGCCATCCAGGGCGGCGGCGGCGCCAGCGTCAACGGCGACATCAAGCTGTCCGGCTCGATGAACGCCAGCGGCGACGTCAAGGCCAGCGGCAAGAGCCTGGCCTCCCACACCCACGACGCGCCGAACGGCCCCACCAGCCCGCCGAAGTAAATCGCGCCACTGACCCCCGTCCCCTGATTCCCCAATCGCCAAACCCGGAAAATAACGCCATGGACCCATTGCTGGACCCCGTCACCGGCGACTACGCCGGCGCCTCCACCGACACCGTCGCCAACGCCGTCTACCTGCGCCTGATGACCCCGCTGGGCGGCTGGTGGGCCGACCCGACGCTGGGCTCGCGCCTGCACGAGCTGTCCCGCAGCAAGGACAGCAAGCGCATCGACCTCTTGGCCTGCCAGTACGCCGAACAGGCGCTGCAGCCGCTGCTGCAGGACGGCCGCGCCAACCGCGTCCAGGTGTCGTCGCAACGGCAAGGCCCCGGTCGGCTGTTGCTGACCATAGAAGTCGCCGAGACCGGCGGCCACATCCGCCATTTCCAACATCAAGTGAGGATAGCCTGATGCCCCTGCCCACCCCCGATTTCGCCAGCATCCGCGACGCGCTGCTGCGAGACCTGCAAAACCTGCGCGCCGATGCCGACATCGCGCCGGACAGCGATTACTTCGTCCGCGCGAGCTCGGTGGCCAGCGCGGTGGAGGGCCTGTACCAGCACCAGAGCTGGATCGCCCGCCAGATCTTCCCCGACACCGCCGACAGCGAATACCTGGAACAGCACGCCCGCCTGCGCGGCATCGTGCGCAAGCCGGCCACCGCCGCCAGCGGCACGCTGAGGATCAGCGGCAACGCCGGAGCCACCGTCACCGGCAGCCTGCAGCTGCGGGTGGGCGAGCAACTGTACGCCACCCCGGCCGGCAACGCCGACGGCAGCCCTTATTCGGTCAGGCTGGACGCCAACGGCCAGGCCGAGCTGCCCATTTTCGCCGGCCAGGCCGGCACCGCCGCCAACCAGCCGGACAACCTGTCGGTGGAGCTGATGCAGGCGCCGCCCGGCGTAGCCGCCAAGGCGCTGCTGCTCAGCATGCGCAACGGCGTCGACGTCGAAGACGACGCGGCCCTGCTGGACCGGCTGCTGGAGCTGATCCGCCGCCCGCCGGCCGGCGGCAACAAGCACGACTACCGCCGCTGGGCGATGGAAGTCAAAGGCGTCTCCGCCGCCTACGTCTACCCGCTGCGCCGCGGCCTGGGCACCGTCGACGTGGTCATCACCGCCAACGGCGACCTGCCGTCGCAGGAAATCCTCGCCAATGTGCAGGCTCATATCGAAGACCTGCGCCCGGTCACCGCGAAGAGCTGCCTGGTGCTGGCGCCGACGCCGCGCCCGGTCGACATCGACGTCGCGCTGAATCTGGGCGGCGCGAATCCCGACGCGTTCACGCCTATGCTGCAACAGACGCTGCAGGCCTACTTCGCAGGCCTGGCGCCGGGCGAGCGGCTGGTCAAGAGCCGGATCGAAGCACTGATCTCCGACCTGCCCGGCGTGCAGGACCGCCAGCTCAACGCGCCGGCCGGCAACATCGATCCGGTATCCGATCAAAGCAAAGTGGAATGGCTGCGGCTGGGCAAACTGACGGTGAGGGCGCTGCAATGACACCGCAAGCACCGTATCAGGACTTGCTGACCCGGCTGTTGCCGCCGGTCAGCTACAGCCCGGACGGCCCGCGGCTGCAGGCCGAGCTGGCCAGCGAGGGCGCGGCGCTGGACCGCGCGCAGAATTCGGCCCGCCAGCTGGCCGGCGCGATCACCCCCTTGCAGGCCGAAGCCATGCTGCCGGATTGGGAGCGGGTATGCGGCCTGACGCCTCCATCCGACGCCACCTACCAGCAACGCCAGCAGGCGGTGCTGGCCAAGCTGGCTGAAACCGGCGGCCTGTCCATTCCCTACTTCACCCGGCTGGCGGCCGGCATGGGCTACAAGATCCGGATAGACGAACCGCAACCGTTCCGCGCCGGCGTCAACCGCGCCGGCCAGCAGCTGTGGAGCGCCGACATCCCCTGGGTATGGCAGGTGACCGTGTTCGGCAGCAAGGTCCGCCCCTACCAGTTCCGCGCCGGTCAATCGCTGGCGGGCGAACGCCTGTCCACTTTCGGCGACCCCAGGCTGGAAGAGCTGTTCAACGACCTGAAGCCGGCCCATACCTTCGTCTATTTCGCCTATCAGCCGTAATCGTCACCAAACGCGCGCATTCCGCGCATTTTCCCACCCGCACGTCCCCTCCCCGACGCCGATCGTCTATCGGCTGCTCTCATCCCATCCTTCCCAGGAGCGCTTCATGCAAGATCCCATCAAGCCCGTGCCCACGCCGGACCAGCGGTTCCACGACGGCAACCCCGCGACCGGCGAACTGGGCACCATCGTCTCGGCCGACTGGCTGAACACCCTGCAATCCGCCACGCAATCCACCCAGCAGGAAATGCTGTCGGTCATCCAGAACAGCGGCCAGAAAGCCGATCCCACTCGCCAGGACCAACTGCTGCAGGCGGTGCAGAACATCGCCTGGGGAGGCCGCAGCAAACCGACCACGCTGGCCGGTTACGGCATCGTCGACGGCGCCAGCAAGACCGAGCTGCAGACCGCCGTCGGCAATCTGACAACCGTGAAAGCCGACAAGGCCGCCACACTGGCCGGCTACGGCATCGGCGACGCCCAGACCAAGGCGCAAAGCGATGCCCGCTATTTCCAACGGCTGGCCCGCTTCACCGGCAACGGGCAGTTCACCGTGCCCGACGGCGTAACCCGCATCTACGTCTCCGGCTGCGGCGGCGGCGGCGGCGGCGGCGGCAGCGGCGCGAGCAGCGCCAGCGTCATGGCCGCTGGCGGCGGCGGCGGCGCCGGCAATCATGTGATGCGCCAGGACTACGCGGTCAAGCCGGGGCAAGTCCTCAACATCGTCATCGGCGGCGGCGGCAGCGGCGGCCTGGGCGGCCCGGGCAACGGCGCGACAGGATCCGCCGGCATCAACGGCACCAACGGCGGCGCCACCGCCATAGCCGAAATCGGCTTGAATCTGCCTGGCGGCACAGGCGGCGGCGCCGGCAACACCAACGGGACATGGGGAAACGGCGCCGGCCCGGGCAATGGCGGCCCCGGCATGGCGCCGGGCACCGTAGGTTGGAGCGGACCGACGACCAATATGTGCTATCCCGGCGGCCTGGGCGGCAATTCGCCGTTCGGCGGCGGCGGCGGCACAGGCTGGTGGTATTGGGCCGGCGGCGTATCCCACAACGGCTCCGGCTTCGGCTCAGGCGGCGGCGGCGGCTTCGCCGGCAGCGTCGACGGCGGCATCGCCGGAGCAAACGGCGCCCCCGGCGTGATCTTCATCGAATGGTAAGGAGAAAATAATGAGCAAATTCGCCTACTTCAACCCGGTCGACGGCCGCGTGCTGCAATGGATAGACACCGAAGCCCGCAACTGCAATCTACCGGACGCCGCCCTGCTGCATCCGTGCTCGGATGCCGAATGGACCGCCCAGGCCCAGGGCGAGATGATGGTGCGCGACGGCGTCGTGCAGGCCTATGTCGCGCCGCAAGCGACGCCGGCGCAACTGCTCGCCGCCCGGCGCGCCGCCATCCGCTCCGGCTGCGACCAGGAACTGGCCGCGCTGCGCCTGGCCTACCCGGAACGCGAAGCGGACAGCTGGCCGCAGCAGGAACGCGAGGCCCGCGATATCGGGGCCAGTCCGGCGGCGTCCACGCCTTTGCTGACAGCCATCGCCCAGGCCCGCGGCCTGACAGTGGCGGAGCTGGCCGGCCGGGTACGCGCCAAGGCCGATGCCTACGCGGTGGAGGCAGGCAAGATCATCGGCCGCAAGCAGGCGCTGACGGACAGGCTCGACGCCGTCGATCCGGCCTCGCCGGACGCGTCGTCGCGGCTCTCGGCCATCCACTGGGAAACGCCCTGACCTTAGACCGGCCGCCATCCCCCCCAAACCGCGCCCGGCGCGGTTTTTTCATCGCATCCGGCAGCCGTGTCAGTACTGACACCCGTCCGCTGCCGTCGAAACGGACGCTCCCGCAAAATCACCGTCATTCCAAATCAGCGACATCTGTCATCGGCCCCGGCGGCCGATTTCTCATTCACGCGGGAGGCGCCTCACATGCAAGACCAACTCAAACCGATCAACAGCCCGGACGGCCTGTTCCACGACGGCAACCCCTACACCGGAGAACTCGGCACCGTGGTCACCTCGGAGTGGCTGAACGGCATGCAGACCGCCGTGCAATCCACCCAGCAGGAGGTGCTGACCCTGTTGAAAAACAGCGGCCAGAATCCGGATGCTTCTCGGAAGGACCAATTACAGCAGGCGGTGCAGAACATCGCCTGGGGCGGCAACAGCAGGCCGACCACGCTGGCCGGCTACGGCATCGTCGACGGCGCCAGCAAGACCGATCTGCAGACCGCCGTCAACAACCTGGTGGCCGGCGCGCCCGGCGCGCTGAATACCTTGCAGGAACTGGCGGCTGCGTTAGGCAACGATTCCAACTTCGCCGCATCCATCGCCAATCTGCTAGCCGGCAAAGCAGACAAAGCGTCCACGCTAGCTGGGTATGGCATAAATGATGCCGCGACTGCTACGCAAGTAAATGCTGCTGCACCAGCGGGAATGGTGGCTTACTTTGCCATGCCTAATGCGCCGGCTGGCTGGTTAATCGCCGATGGTTCCACAAAGAACTGTAAAGACTATCCCGCCTTGTTTACCGCCATTGGCAAGATTTATGGCGGAGATGGCAAAACAACTTTCTGTATACCCAACCTCTGCGGGGAATTTATTCGCGGCTGGGATAATGGGCGTGGTATTGATAATTTGCGGCAGCTGGGTTCATGGCAAGACGCTACCCGTGTCATTAAAGACTACTGGACTGACAATGGATGGAATGGCGCCGTTCCAGACGTAATGGGCACAGCTGCAGCAGATTGGGACTGGCAAGGCAGAGTACTTGATGGCGCATACGGAACACAGCCTAAAGGGGAGGGCACGACATTCATGAAGCATGTAGATGCAATGAGAGTCCGCCCCCGCAACATCGCCCTGCTCGCCTGCATCAAGTACTGACGCCCGCGACGTTCCACGTGAAACCGCGCCAAATCGGCGCGGTTTCTACATAGAAATCAACGCAGCACCACCAGCGCGGTGCCGGCGCAGCTCACCGCGGCGCCCAGCCAGGCCAAGAGCGGCGGTGGCCGGCGCAGGACCACCCACAGCATCGGCAAAATCAGCACCGGGCTCAGCGCCGACAATATGCCCACCGTCGCGACGTTCGCATGCTGCAAAGCCAGCATGATCAGCGTCATGCCCAGGCCCAGCGCCACCAGGCCGTTCAGCGCGGTCCGGCCCAGCATCGGCGGCGTGTACCGGCCGCGGCTTTTCGCCAGTTTCCAGCCGCTGAGCCACAGCAGGTAGTGGGCGCCGCAGCTGACGCCCATGCGCAACGCCGACGCGGTCACCGGCTCCAGCCCGGCCGCCATCGCCGGCTTGGCGAAGAAGGTGCCCAGCGCCTGGCACAGCGCGGCCGCGAGGCCGAGCGCGACGCCGGAGGCCAGCTTGTCGTTGCGCTCCCAGACATGGGCGTCCACCTCGCGCCGGCCGAAGGCCACCGCCAGCAGCACGCCGCCGAACACCAGCAGGCTGCCCAGCATCGCGCCGGCGCTCAAGCGCTCGGACAACAGCAACACGCCCAACAGCACTGAAAACACCGAATGGGTGGCGAACAGCAGGCCGGTGCGGCGCGGGCCCAGGCGGTTCATCGACGCGAACATCACCGTATCGCCGAGGAAGATGCCGGCCAGACCGGACAGCAGCGCCGGCCACAGGCTGGCGGCGCTGACGGTGTGCCAGCCGCCGGACAGCAGGCTGTAAACGCCAAGCACCGCGGTCAGCAGCGTCAGCCGCAGTCGGGTGAAGGCGAAGGGACCGAAATGACGGGAGGGCGCGGCGCCCAACAGTCCGCCCAGCGCCCAGCAGCCGGCGGCGCCGACCGCGGCGAGCTCGTACAGCATCATGGTTCGATCAAGTGGATTTCCACCCGCTCCCTGCCCTTGCCGACGTCGCGGCGCTTACGCGTCGCCATCGGCCTTCGCCTCGTCGCCGGCCAGTCTCAGATACACGTCCTGATCCAGCTTTTCCATCATCCTCTCCGGCCGGTTCAGCGCGGTGAAGCCGTACTGTGCGTACAGACCGTGCGCGTCGGCGGTGGCCAGCACCATCCTGCGCAGGTCCCGCAGCGCCGGGTGCGCCAGCGCCGCCTCCACCAGCCGCTTGCCGACGCCCTGCCCCCGCCAGCCGTCCAGCACGAAGACGTCGGCCAGATAGGCGAAGGTCGCCTGGTCCGTTATCGCGCGGGCGAAACCGATCTGCTGGCCGTCGTCGGCATAGGCGCCGAAGCATAGAGAATGCGCCAGCGAGCGCTCGAACACCTCGCGCGGCACGCCGCGCCCCCAGTAGGACTCGCGGGACAGATATCGGTATATCCGCTCGCGGTCCAGCCGCCTCGGATCGGCGTCGATTTCCACTGCCATGGCGCTTCCCGTCTCCCACAGAAAGTCCCAGCGTAAACAAGCGGCGGCATCCGAACAAGCGTTCGGCATACAGAAGGGCACAAAATGCCGACCACAAAGACATTTATGGCATTATCATTCCACGCCGCCGCAAACTTGCCGTTGCCAGCGCCGGTAAAAACTCGCACGATATGGGTTTCCCCTATCGTACCGCCCGCCATGAATTTGTTGCCGATGCTGAGAAATCTGCTGTTCACGCTGCTGGCGCTGGCCATCCTGCTATGGTGCTACGGCAGCTGGCGCAATCTGCCGCCGCTGGTCGAGGCCGCCGTCTGGCTGGGCGACGCGCTGGCGATGGCCGGCGCCTATCTCGTTCCCACCGTCACCGCCGCGCTGGTGAAAAGCCGTCGGCTGAAACAGGTGGCGCTGCTGAACGTGCTGGGCGGCTGGCTGATCGTGCCGTGGCTGCTCGCGATGGGGCTGGCTTTGAAACGCGACGACCTGGCCTGAGCGCCGCGCCGCACCCCGGCGACCCGCCCCCCGAACAAGCGCGGGCGTCCGCAAACCAAGAGGAGAAGACTCGTGTTCCAACATGTAGACGCCTATGCCGGCGATCCCATCCTGTCGCTGGTCGAAGCCTTCGGCAAGGACCCGCGCGCCGACAAGGTCAATCTCAGCATCGGCCTGTATTACGACGAAGCCGGCCGCATCCCGCGGCTGAAGGCGGTGGAACAGGCCGAGGCGCTGCTGGCCGGCCAGGCCCAGCCGCCGTGCACCTATCTGCCGATGGACGGCATGCCGGCCTACCGCAACGCGGTGCAGGCGCTACTGTTCGGCGCCGATCATCCGGCGGTGGCCAGCGGCCGCATCGCCACCTTGCAGACGCTGGGCGGTTCCGGCGCGCTGAAAGTGGGCGCCGATTTCCTGAAGCGCTACTTCCCGGCCTCCGGCGTCTGGGTCAGCGACCCGACCTGGGACAATCACGTCGCCATCTTCGAAGGCGCCGGCTTCTCGGTGGAGCGCTACCCCTATTTCGATCCGGCCACCCGCGGCGTCGATTTCGCCGCGATGCTGGCCAAGCTGGAAACGCTGCCGGCCAAGAGCATCGTGCTGCTGCACCCGTGTTGCCACAATCCCACCGGCGCCGATCTGAGCGACGCGCAATGGGACCAGGTGGTGGCCGTCGCCAAGGCGCGCCAGCTGATCCCCTTCCTCGACATCGCCTACCAGGGCTTCGGCGCCGGTCTGGAACAGGATGCCTACGCGATCCGCGCGATGGCCGACGCCGGCCTGTCCTTCCTGGTCAGCAACTCCTTCTCCAAGATCTTCTCGCTGTACGGCGAGCGTTGCGGAGGCCTGTCCGTGGTATGCCGCGACGCCGCCGAGGCCGCGCTGGTGTCGGGCCAGCTGAAGGCCACCGTACGCCGCAACTATTCCAGCCCGCCGACGCACGGCGCCAGGGTGATCGCCACCGTGCTGAACGACGCGGAGCTGAAGGCCTTGTGGGTGTCGGAAGTGAACGAGATGCGCGAACGCATACAAGCGATGCGCGGCGTGCTGGTGCAGGTGTTGAAGGAGGCGCTGCCCGAGCGCGATTTCGGCTATCTGGTCAACCAGCGCGGCATGTTCAGCTACACCGGCTTTAGCGCCGCCCAGGTGGACCAGCTGCGCGAACGCTTCGGCGTCTACCTGGTCGGCAGCGGCCGCATGTGCGTGGCCGGCCTCAATACCGCCAACGCGCCCTATGTAGCCGACGCCTTCGCCAAAGTGCAGTAATTCCGGTTCCATTCAGCGCCGACAACGTTGTCGGCTTCGCTGCGCGGGGCCGTGCCGTACTGGACGGCGGCCCCGCTCGCCAGCCTTCGCGTTCCCGTCAACGGGAATCAGCCGGCCTGAACGGCGGGTCTGCCGTGTCGCGGCGGCCCGCCGTTTTCCGCATCAGGCGATGGCCCGTTCCGGCCAGCCGTGCGCGGCCACCTCGGTGGCCAGCACCATCCAGGCGGCGTCGCCGTCCATCTCGGCCAGCCTCAGGCAACTGAGCGCCAGCTTGATGCTGTGATCGTCCGGCTGTTCCCGCGCCAGCCGGCGGATCTCCTCCAGCGGCGGCAGCGGACCGCGCCGCAGCTGCGGCAGCGCCGGGCAACCGTCGTAGATGTATACCCCCACCAGGGCCATCTGCATCTGCAGGGCCGCGCAATCGGGCACCTCGCCCAGGCCGTTGCCGCGTGCCAGGCTCAAGCCGGCCTCCCAGGCGGTGATCAGGTGCACCGACTTGAAGTCGCGCGCGGCCAGAAACAGCAGGCGGCACAGGCTGCGCTGTTCGCGCGCGCCGGCCAGCAGGCCGGGCGGCAGGCGACACTGCAGCTCGGGCATCGCCAGCGCCTGCTCGATATCGTCCACGATGCGCGCCTCACCCGCCTCCGGCGGAATCGGCCTGCCCTGCCAGTCCCGCAACAGCTCGGTCAGGGTCAGCGGCACCATGCTGCGCCCAGGCATAGGCAGCAAACGCCAGTGCGACAGCGCATAGGCCAGCGCGGCGTCGATCTCGCCCGCCACGCCGCCGCGCACCGCGTAGGACAAGCGGATCAGGCCGTGGAACGACGCCGAGGCCGGCGCCTCCAGCGCCAGCCGCAGCCGTTGCGGCCAACAGCGCTGCCATCTGTCGCTTTCCCGCTCCCAGGCGAAACGCCGCCGCCAGGCCGCCTCGCTGGCCGGGTCGCCCAGCCAGCCACTGGTATCGGCGATGTCCCGGCCGTCGTCGTCCAGCGGCTCCAGGTGCTTGCATGAAGCGGCGTGGCGGCGCAACTCGGCTTCGCCGGCTCCCAGCTCTGCCAGCGCCTGCAGCGCCATCGGCAAATGGTTGGACAGGCCTTGCCGATAGCCACCGGCATAAGCCAGCAGCGGCGACAGCAACTCTTGCAACATCGGCGTCTCCTTCGCGATTCCGTTCCCATTCACTTTGGATCAGCGTCGAGCAAAAACCTAATAGGATTTCGGGATGACGGCGATAGCAGACCGCTATACCGGCCGCATAGCCGTGCTAGACAAGCATCCGGCTCGAAGACGATGGCGCCGGCGAGACGAAAAAACCGGCCCGAGGGCCGGTTTCTCGTCCGAGCGGCGGCGTATTCCCGCTCCTGTCAGAGGCGGAATGGAATGGAAATTACCAGACCTCGCCCGGTCGCCAGTCGGTTTCCAGCGACGCGCTGATGTCCAGCGCCGACGGCGTGTGGAACAAGCGGTAGATCATCACCTCTTCTTCCGGCGTTTCCACCAGGCTGCCGTTGTCGTGGTAGGCCAGCGGTCCCAGCCACAGCTCCCAGCCGCGGCGGGCGTAGAAATCGGCCTCGGACGGCGACAGCGCGGCGATGTCGTAATCGTCGCCGATCAAGGCGGGGATCGTCGACAACACGGCGCTGCCATAGCCCTTGCCCTGCCGGTCCGGCAGCGTGGCCATCGCCTCCACATAGGCGGAACGCAGCGGCGGCAGGCCCTCGGCGCGCAATTCGCGCTGCAGCCAGGCGGCGTGGCTGACCAGTTCGCCGGCGTCGTGCACCAGCAGATGGGTGGCGTCTTCCAGCCCATCCAGATAAGGAGAGAAATCTTCCTCGTAGGCCTGTGAACACAGGCTCAGGATACCGTCGCGCTGATGCGCGGAGAGGTCGCGGTTGGGCACAACCGTGAAGCTGAGCGTGGACAGGTCGGTCATGTCGGGCTCCTATTGTCGAAAAATGAACAGGGCCAGAGGCACCAAACGCTCAGACCCCGCCATGCCGGCGGGGTTCAGCCGACCTGGCCTTAGAGCCTGTTCAAGGTCTTTTGTGGCATCGGCCTTTTCTGCCGGATGCAAGGCGCGGAAAACCTGCCCCGAGACGCTTACACAAAGACGATGAACAGGTTCTTGCATCCAGTCGGAAGGATAAGCCCCGCCGATGACATCGAGATGAAGGAACGGGTATGGCGAATCGCCGCGGCCCGGCATGAAAATCATTCATCGGCGCAGCGGACACATGACCACCAGACCGACCCTCCCTTCACAAGCTCCAAAGGAAAAGGGCAAGCCATCCGGCCTGCCCTCGCTTTCACCGCTTGGCGGTGCGTCGCCCCTGCGGGGTGACGCACCCTACGCCTCGGTCCCGGCCTCACACCGACGGCAGCGCTCCGCCGCCTATCAAACCGTTGAAGCGGCCGCTGGCCACCAGCACGGCCGCCTTCTCGATGTCCGGCGCGAAGTAGCGGTCCTTGTCGTAGAACGGCACCAGCTCCCGCAACATGCCCTTGGCCGCTTCCAGCTTGTCGCTGGACCGGTTCGGCGCGCGGAAGTCTATGCCCTGGCAGGCGGCCAAGAGCTCCACCGCCAGGATGCCGGCGGTGTTGCCGGCCATGTCGCGCAGGCGGCGGCCGGCGAAAGTGGCCATCGACACGTGGTCTTCCTGGTTGGCGCTGGTGGGCAGGCTGTCCACCGAGGCCGGGTGGGCCAGCGACTTGTTCTCGCTGGCCAGCGCGGCCGACGTCACCTGGGCGATCATGAAGCCGGAATTGACGCCGCCGTTGTTGACCAGGAACGGCGGCAACTTGGACAGATTGCTGTCTATCAGCAACGCCATCCGGCGTTCGGACAAGGAGCCGATTTCGGCGATGGCCAGCGCCAGATTGTCGGCGGCGAAGGCCACCGGCTCGGCGTGGAAGTTGCCGCCGGACAGGATGTCGTTGTCGCCGGCGAAGACCAGCGGGTTGTCGGACACCGCGTTGGCCTCGACGCGCAGCACCTCTGCCGCCTGGCGGATCTGGGTCAGGCAGGCGCCCATCACCTGCGGCTGGCAGCGCAGGCTGTACGGGTCCTGCACCTTGCCGCAGTTTTCATGCGACTGCTCGATCTGGCTATGCGCCAGCAAGTCGCGGTACATCCGGGCGGCGTCGATCTGGCCCTGGTGGCCGCGCACTTCGTGGATGCGCGCGTCGAACGGGGTGCGGCTGCCCAGCGCGGCCTCCACCGACAGGCTGCCGGCCACGGTGGCCGACACGTACAGGTCCTCGGCGGCGAACAGGCCCTCCAGCGCGAAGGCGGTGGATGCCTGGGTGCCGTTCAGCAGGGCCAGGCCTTCCTTAGGCGCCAGCGTGATCGGTTCCAGGCCGGCGGAACGCATCGCCACTGCGCCCGGCACGCGCACGCCGTCGACGAAAGCCTCGCCCTCGCCTATCAACACCGCGCTCATATGCGACAGCGGCGCCAGATCGCCGGACGCGCCGACCGAGCCTTTCTGCGGGATCACCGGATAGATCTGGCGGTTGAACAGCGTGACCAGCGCGTCTATCACTTCGCGGCGGATGCCGGAGAAGCCGCGCGCCAGCGAGTTGATCTTCAGCGCCATCACCAGGCGCACGGTGCTGTCGTCCATCGGCGCGCCGATGCCGGCGGCGTGCGACAGCACGATGGAACGCTGCAGCAACTCCAACTCCTCCGGCGCGATCTTGGTGCTGGCCAGCAGGCCGAAGCCGGTGTTGATGCCGTAGACGGTACGGCCTTCGGACAACACGCGCGCGACGGTGGCGGCGGAGGCGTCGATCTCCGCGTAGGCGGACGGATCGATCTTCAATTGCAGGCCGGTTTCACGTGAAACGCGGCGCAGTTCGGCCAGCGTCAGCCGGCCCGGTACGATGTTGAGGATGCTCATGGCTTCTAATCTCTCTTGCTTCTTTGTTCTGTTGCTTGCGTATCTCGTTATTGCGGCAATACGTACAGGCGGAAGAACCTGTCGGCTCCCCGCCTCATCGCGCTTATTTCAGCATCGGCAGGTCCAGGCCCTGCTCTTTGGCGCAGTTCACCGCGATGTCGTAACCGGCGTCGGCGTGGCGCATCACGCCGGTACCCGGATCGTTACGCAGCACGCGGCCCAGGCGTTCGGACGCGGCATCCGTCCCGTCGCAGACGATGACCACGCCGGAATGCTGGCTGAAGCCCATGCCGACGCCGCCACCATGGTGCAGCGAGACCCAGGTGGCGCCGCCGGCGGTGTTGAGCAAGGCGTTGAGCAGCGGCCAGTCGGACACCGCGTCGGAACCATCCTTCATCGATTCCGTCTCGCGGTTAGGCGAGGCGACGGAGCCGGAGTCCAGATGGTCGCGGCCGATGACGATGGGCGCCTTCAGTTCGCCGTTCTTCACCATTTCGTTGAACGCCTGGCCCAGGCGGGCGCGGTCTTTCAGGCCCACCCAGCAGATGCGCGCCGGCAGGCCCTGGAAGGCGATGCGCTCCTTGGCCATGTCCAGCCAGTTGTGCAGGTGCGGATCGTCCGGGATCAGCTCCTTCACCTTCTGATCGGTCTTGTAGATGTCTTCCGGATCGCCGGACAGCGCCACCCAGCGGAAGGGGCCGATGCCTTCGCAGAACAGCGGGCGCACATAGGCCGGGACGAAGCCGGGGAAGTCGAAGGCGTTCTCTACGCCCTCTTCCAGCGCCATCTGGCGGATGTTGTTGCCGTAGTCCAGCGTGGCCGCGCCGCGTTCCTGCAGGGTCAGCATGGCGCGCACCTGCACGGCCATCGACTTTTTGGCGGCGGCGGTGATCTCGGCGGCGGCGGTCTTCTGCTTGTCGCGCCACTGGGCCACGGTCCAGCCCTGCGGCAGATAGCCGTGCACCGGGTCGTGGGCCGAGGTCTGGTCGGTGACCACGTCCGGGGTGATGCCGCGCGCCACCAGTTCGGCGAACACGTCGGCGGCGTTGCCGAGCAGGCCCACCGACACCGCCTTGCCCGACTGCTTGGCATCCTCGACGATGGCCAAGGCCTCGTCCAGCGTGGTGGCCTTGCGGTCGACGTAACGGGTTTTCAGACGGAAATCGATACGGGTTTCGTCGCATTCGACGGCGATCATGGAAAAACCTGCCATGGTGGCGGCCAGCGGCTGGGCGCCGCCCATGCCGCCCAGGCCGCCGGTCAGGATCCAACGGCCTTGCGGCTTGCCGCCGAAATGCTGGTTGGCGACGGCGAAGAAGGTTTCGTACGTCCCCTGGACGATGCCTTGCGAGCCGATGTAGATCCAGGAGCCGGCCGTCATCTGGCCGTACATCATCAGGCCCTTCTTATCGAGCTCGTTGAAGTGTTCCCAATTGGCCCAGTGCGGCACCAGATTGGAGTTGGCGATCAGCACCCGCGGCGCGTTCTCGTGGGTCTTGAACACGCCGACCGGCTTGCCGGACTGCACCAGCAGCGTTTCGTCGTCCTCCAGCCGCTGCAGGGTTTCCAGGATCTTGTCGTAGCACTCCCAGTTGCGGGCGGCGCGGCCGATGCCGCCGTACACCACCAGGCTTTGCGGATGCTCGGCCACTTCGGCGTCCAGATTGTTCTGGATCATCCGGTAGGCGGCTTCGGTCAGCCAGCTTTTACATGTCAGCTGGTTGCCGCGCGGCGCGCGGATGTGGCGGGAAGCGTCAAAACGCGGGTCGGTCATGGTTCTCTCCTCTGTTTTCCTTGAATCGCGCGATCGTCAGCGGCGCAGGTGGCGGCTCAGGCTCCAGGCCAGCCGCGCCGCCGCCTTGGCGCCGTGGCTGTCGATATCGAATGCGGGATTGAATTCCACCAGGTCGGCGCCGGCGAGCTTGCCGCTCTTGGCGATGCGGGACACCAAGGCCTCCACCACGGCGATGTCGACGCCGTAGCCGGCCGGGGCCGACACCGCCGGCATCTGCGCCGCCGGCAATACATCCAGGTCTATGGTCAGATAGACGGCGTCGACGCTGTCGAGGAAGTCGGCCAGCTGGCCGCGGATATCGGCCAGCTGCCAGCCGTTCATGTCGGTGTCCAGCCGCCATTCGGCGCCCAAGCGCCGGGCGGTGTCGAACAGCGCCTGGGTGTTGGCGGTTTCGGCCACGCCCAGGCACAGGTAGCGGAACACGCGGCCGTGGCGGGCGCAGTCGGCGGCGATCTGCGCGAACGGCGTGCCGCTGGTGGCCTCGGGAGCCTCGCGCAGGTCGAAATGGGCGTCGAAATTGATCACGCCTATGCGCTTGTCCGGATGCGCGGCCGACAGGCCCAGCCAGTGGCCGTAGGCGGTTTCGTGGCCGCCGCCCAGCACCAGCGGCAGATGGCCGGCGGCGATGACCTGCGCCACGCGCTCGCCGAGGCGCCGCTGCGCGGCGTCCAGGTCGCCGTCGGCGCAGGCCACGTCGCCGGCGTCGTACAAGGGCAAGGTCGGGTGCCAGGCCAGGTTGGCCAGCGCCTTGCGCAGCGCCTGCGGGCCGCCGGCCGCGCCGACGCGGCCCTGGTTGCGGCGCACGCCCTCGTCGCAGGCGAAACCGATGATGGCGATGCCGGGCGCGCCGGCCTCGGGCAGGGCCTGCACCGCCTGGTGCCAGCGCCTGGCCGCCTCGCCTTCGGCCGCGTCGATGCGGCCGGTCCAGATCTTCATGTCCACCATATGCTTCCTTTGTCGCCGATCCGGCCGGAAGCGCGCTGGCGTCCGGCGGTCCGGACGGTAATCAGTCGATAGATTGCGCCGCGCCGCGGAACACGCGCTGCTTCAACAGCGGCACGCCGACGCTGTAGGCCAGCTCGGCCGGGTGGTCTATGTCCCAGACCAAGAGGTCGGCGACGCAGCCGGCGGCCAGGCGGCCATGGGTGTCGCCGCGGCCCAGCGCCCGCGCCGCGTGGCGGGTGACGCCGGCCAGCGCCTCTTCCGGCGTCAGGCCGAACAGCACGCAGGCCTGGTTCATCGCCAGGCGGATCGACGCGAACGGGCTGGTGCCGGGATTCAGATCGGTGGATACCGCCATCGCCACGCCGGCGGCGCGCAGCTTGTCCACCGGCGGTTTCTGCGTCTCGCGCAGGAAATAGAAGGCGCCGGGCAGCAGCACCGCGACGGTGCCGGCGCGCCGCAGGGCCTCGACGCCGGCGTCGTCCAGGTATTCGATGTGGTCGGCCGACAGGCCGCCGAACTCGGCCACCAGCGCCGCGCCGTGGAGGTTGGACAGCTGCTCGACATGGCCCTTCACTTTCAGGCCGTGCGCGCGGGCGGCCTCGAACACGCGGCGGGTCTGCGCCGGCGTGAAGCCCACCGATTCGCAGAAGGCGTCCACCGCCTCGGCAAGTCCCGCCCGCGCCGCCACCGGCACGATGGATTCGACGACCAGGTCGATGTAGCCGTCGGCGTCGCCGGCGTATTCCGGCGGCAGCGCATGCGCGGCCAGCAGCGTCGTCGCCACTTCCACCGGCAGCGACGCCTCCAGCCGCCGCGCGGCGGCCAACTGCTTCAGCTCGTCGGCCTGGGTCAGGCCGTAGCCGGACTTGATCTCCACCGTGGTCACGCCGTCGGCCATCAAGGCCTTCAGCCGGGGCAGGCTGGCCAGCGCCAGTTCCTCCTCGTCCAGCCAGCGCGTGGCACGGACGGTGGAGACGATGCCGCCGCCCTCGGCGGCGATCTGCTGGTAGGGCACGCCGGAGAGCCGCTTTTCCCACTCGGCGGCGCGGCTACCGCCATACACCAGGTGGGTGTGGCAGTCGATGAAGCCCGGCGTGATCCAGCGGCCCTGCAGGTCGAACACCTCGCCGTCGAAAGCGGCGACGTCGACGCCGTCCTGCGGCAGCACCGCCTCGATGTGGCCGTCGCGCAACAAGAGCGCATGGCCTTCCAGCGCGCCGTACGGCGCCGGATGAGTCGGATCCATGGTGGCTAGCCTGGCGTTCAGCCACAGGCTGGGGCGGTGCGAAGAGGCGGCGTTCATGACAGTCCTGTGCGGATATTTGTATATACAATTACGCCCATGGTCTGAGCTTGTCAAGCAGGCGGCGAAATAGCCGGGAATGGCGGGGGATTCAAGCTATTGATGCTGCAGGGCAATAAAAACGGCCGCCCGGAAGGCGGCCGTCTCGACAGCGGAAAGTTCGCTTAATTGTATATACAGATTACTTCTTGACCCGCGTCTGCGAACGCAGCTTGTAGCGCAGGCCCGGATGCGTCAGCCGGGCGAAGCTGACCAGCTTCTTGTGCGACCAGGTGCGTCGCAGCACCAGCAGGCAGGGCTCGGCGGCGGCGATGCCCAAGAGCGTCTGCTCGACCGCCCCCGGCAGCACCGCTTCCACGCTATGCTCGATATCGGTGAGCGGGCAGCTCTGCATCAGGTAGTCGTTGGGCGTGCGCTCGGAGAAGTCCTGCCGCAGGTAGTCGGGCGCGAAGGCCGGGTTGACGTAGCGGTCCTCCAGCTGGATCGGCACCTCGTCCTCGCAATGGACGATCAGCGAGTGGTAGACCGGGCCGCCGGCGCGCATGCTGAGCCGCAGCGCCACCTCCTCGCTGGCCGGCACCGACTCCAGCACGATGACCTGGGCGGTGTGGCGGTGGCCGCGGGCCTCGATTTCGGCGGCGATATTGTTGATGTCCAGCAGCGGCGACTCCGCCTTGCGCTCCGCCACATAGGTGCCGTCGCCGGCGAAGCGCAGCAGGATGCCGGCCTCGGCCAGATCGCGCACCGCCTTGTTGACCGTCATCCTCGACACGCCGAACTGGCGCGCCAGCTCCAGTTCCGGCGGAATCTTGCAGCCGGGCAGGAAATGACGGTCGCGGATGCCGGACAGAATGTAGTCCTTGATGCGCTGGTAGCGGGGTTGCGGGGCGTCTGACACCGTGGCTCCATTGACGAGGGAATGGCCGATTGTAACGCGAGCGGCCGTCGCGCTGACTGATCCAGCGCAGATAAAGGGAGGCGAAACCATGATGACCCTGCCGCAATGGCTGGCGGCCTACGACGAAAGCCACCGCCACCCGTTCAATATCGCGATGCACAAGCTGTGCGTCCCGCTGATCGCGCTGTCTCTGCTGGGCATGCTGGTCACGCTGCCCGGCCCGCTGCCCTGGGCCTGGCTGGCGGCACTGGCCGCGGTGGCCTGGTATTGGCGGCTGTCACGGCCGGCGGCGTTGGTGATGGCGATGCTGGGCGGCCTGGCGCTGCTCTTGCTGACCATCGCCCAGAGCCAGGGCCTGCCGCTGGGCATCGCCTCGCTGCTGGTGTTCGCGCTGGCCTGGGTCGGCCAATTCGTCGGCCACGCGCGCGAAGGCAGGAAGCCGTCGTTTACCGAGGACCTGCAGTTCCTGCTGGTCGGCCCGTTGTGGACGCTGCGCTCGCTGTGGCGGCGGCTGGGCCTGATGGACTGAGCGCCGACCCACGGCGCGCCGGGCTCGCGCTATCATCGGGCTTTTTCCTGTCCCGATGGAGCGCACGATGTCCGATCCGCAAGGCATGAGCCTTTCCGAACTGGCGCCCGGCGTCGAAGAGATTCTGCTGGCCGGCGACGGCTTCTCCGCCCGCATCGCCCTGCTGGGCGGCCAGCTGATCGACTACCGCCGCGACGGCGAGCCGCCGCTGTTCTATCTGTCGCCGCAAAGCGCGTATCAGCCGGGTAAGGCGATACGCGGCGGCGTGCCGGTGTGCTGGCCGTGGTTCGGCCCGCATCCGTCAGATCCCGGCCAGCCGGCGCATGGCGTCGCCCGCCAGCGGCTCTGGACGCTGCGCGAGGCCGGCCGCGACGGCGCGGTGTTCCACGTGGAACTGGACGGTCCGCTCCATGAGGGCCTGGCCGCCTCGCTGCGCTTCCGCATCGGCCCGGACGGCGTCGACATCGCGCTGGACACCGTCAACCGCGGCGACGCCGCGCAGACCGTCGGCGCCGCGCTGCACAGCTATTTCGCGGTGTCCGACCTCGACAGCGTCGAGCTGCTGGGCCTGGGAGGCGCCCCGGCGCGCGACAAGGTGGCCGACGCCCCGACAGCACTGCCGGACGGGCCGTTCCGCTTCGACGGCGAAGTGGACCTGATCGTGTACGCCGACCGCGCGGCGACGCTGCGCGACGCCGGCTGGACACGCGACATCGTCGTCCGGCCGGAAGGCTCCGCCAGCACCGTCATCTGGAATCCGGCTCCGGTCAAGGCGGCGCGGCTGGCCGATCTGCCAGACGGGGACTGGCGGCGCTTCGTCTGCGTGGAAACCGCCAACGCCGGCGACGACGCGCGCCTGCTGGCGCCCGGCGCCGTCCACACGCTGGCATGCCGGCTGCGTTTCTCTCGTCGCGGCTAGCGGTTATAATCTGACTCTCGCCGCCGGGCATCGACAAGCCGGCGGCCCCTCCTGGCTACCGGATATCGCAGCAATGGCACGACCCGACAAGATTTCCCGCTTCCTTCCGCTCACCTTTGCCAACGGCAACAGCGTGCGCCGATTCGGCAAGCACTGCCCGCAGTGCCGCACGATGGTGGGCGCCGAGCACATGGACGGTCTCGCCAGCCTGATGCAGGGCAAGATCTTCCTGTCGGCCGAAGCCTGCTGCCCGCAATGCGGCCAGCGCTTTCCGGTGGCCTGCGTCATCACCGACGACAAGCGCGTGCACCGGGTGCTGCTGCCGCTGTGGATATTCCGGCTGTGGCTGCGTTCCGCCACCCGCCACGATCCGCAGCCGGCGGGCAACGACAACTGGGACGTGGAGCAGACGGAAACGCCTCAGGGACTGATGCTGCCGGCCGACGCCGACGTGGTCCGTTCCGACGAAATCCTGGGCCGCTTCCAGGGCGAACCGATCTGCGCCTGGATCGAATACCAGGGCCAGCGCTTCGTCTTCGACCGCGCCGCCCCCGGCCACAATCTGACGCTGACGCCCAGCGAGCTGCTGCTCGAAGGCCGCTTGATCTACCGCCAGCAATAAGCCGCCCCGCCGGGACGGCCCCGGTCATTTGTGGCCGCCACCGGCGCCCGCGTATGCTTTTCCCGTGCCCGCCGTCCGCGTCGCGACGGCCTCCCCACAAGGAAAAACCATGCGCAGACTCCTGTTTCCCCTGTTGTTCCTCGCCGGCGCGGCCCAGGCCGGCGCAACCGGCCTCGCCGGCGACTACCAGGCCAGCATAGGCCAAGCCGGCAACAGCCTGCAGCTACGGCTGTCCTGCCGCGACGACGCCCACTGCGCGCTGATCACGACGTTCGACGCTCCCGGCGCCCCCAGCCAGCCTCAGCGGCAGCCGCTGGATCAGGTCCGGCCGCTCGCCGACGTCGGCGAAGCCGCCGCCGCGCTGCGCTACGCACGCGAACACCGCGCCGAACGCCCGGCCGCGCCCGATCTGGCCGAGGCGCAGGACAAGCTCGGGACGGTGCTGGCCGCCCAACCGGCGATCGCCCGCTGCTGGGACCTGAACTCGCCGCAAGCCGGCTATATGCTGGCGTGCGCGCTGAGCGGACTGCCGGCCGGCACCGCCCCGCTCTATCTGTTCAGCACGCTGCAGACCGACGGCGAGGCCGGCTTTCAGCGCTACGCCATCTATCCGCTGACGCGGCGCTGAGTCCTAGGGGATCGCGATGACCAGAATCGTCGGACAGCTGAGCGCGGACGAGACGCGGCAGGCGCGCGCCCGCGCCGAGACCATCGCCCGCGCGGCGCAACCCGCCGTGACCGCGGGCCAATTCGTGTATTTCGCCGCCTTCGACGGCACCGCCAACGACAAGGACCACCTGTCGCGCGGCATGCAGAGCACCAACGCCGCCCAGCTGTACCAGCAGGCCGTGACCGCGGCGGCCGGCAATCCGGCGCTCGCCGCCGCCTATTTTCCCGGCCCCGGCACCGGGCCGACGCTGCCCGGCTCCTCCTTCCTGCCGCCGGTGGTCACCGCCGAGGCGGTCCGGACCGCCAAGCTGGCCTACGACGACTTCCAGCACAAGGCCGTCGCCTGGCTGCACGACCATCCCGGCGGCAGCGTCGCCGTGGCCGCCGCCGCGTTCAGCCGCGGCAACGACGCCGCCTCGGTATTCGCCCAGCTATTGTTCGAGCGCGGCCTCAGCGACCCGGCCAGCGGCCGCATGCTGGTGCCGCCGGGTCAGCTCGGCCTGTCCGCCGCGGCGCTGTACGATCCGGTGATGACCGGCATGTCCGGCAATATGGCCTTCCCGCCGAACAGCCGCAACCTGCTGATCCTGCGCGCCGAAAACGAATACCGCACCCTGTTCAAGGCGGCCGACTTCTCCGGCCAGGCCGGCGCGCTCAACTTCAACTTCCCCGGCAACCACTGCGACGTCGGCGGCGGCTACGACAACGGCCTGGCCGGCCTGACGCTGCAGGCCGGCACCGCCTTCCTGCAGAAGGCCGGCGTACCGGTGGCCGACGTCCCGCCGCAGCGGCGCTTCGACGCCCGCCAGCCGGCGCTGGTGCACGACGAGGGCGTCAACCAGTACGGCCAGACCATCTGGAGCACCTACGGCAGCTACGAGCAGGACCGGGTGGCGCGCCGCACCGAGCAGGTGGCGCGCCAGGCGGAGGTCCGCATCGCCGACGGCGTCACCACCACCCGCTTCAACGACTTCTCCGGCAAGCTGGTGGAACTGGCGCAAAGCCGCGGTCCCGACGGCCCGCGGGGCACGATGACGATACGCGACTACTTCGAGGGCACGGTCAGCCGCGTCGCCTTCCCGCAGACGGCTGCGCCGGCCACCGCCGCGCTCAGCCCGGCCAAGCAGTCGCTGCTGGACGGCGCGCGCGCGGCGGTGGAGCAGATGTGCCAGCGCGAGAAGCTGCCGCTGCCCGCCTCGCAGCGCGAGGCCCTCGGCGCGACGCTGGCCGAAGCCGGCTGGCGCCAGGGCCTGCGCCAGGCCGGTTTCGCGATGTTGCACGACCGGCAGAGCCGGATCAGCCTGCTGCCGGCCGATCCGGCGCAACCGCAGGCCAGCCTGACGCTGAACCTGGCCGACGCCTTGCGCCAGGGCGCCGTCCAGGCCTTGCAGGCGCTGGCCGGCGCGCCGGAAGAGGCGCAGCGGCTGACGCGCAAGTCGGCCGCCGGGCTGGCGATGTAGCCGCCGGACGGCGGACGCGAAAACGGCCGGGATGTCCCGGCCGTTTCTCATTTCCGCGCGGCGCTCAGTGCACGCTGGCCGGATAGTGCGCGGCCACCCAGCTCTCGAAGCGATCGAACATCGCCGCGTCGCCGTCGCCGTTGTCGGCGATCAGCTCCGCGCCGTGCACCAGGCGGATATGCGCGTCCAGCGCGTCCGGATACCGTTCCGGGTAGTCGCGGGCGGCGGCGTCGGCGATCAGCCGCTGCGCCTCGGCCCAGGCCTCGTCGGCGCTCTGGTTGCAGCTGTCGGCCAGATAGCGGGCGTTGAACGGCTCGCCGGTCAGGCTCAGCAGCGTCGCGTTGTGGTTGATGCTGTTGCCCGGGCCCCAATAGTGCTCGGCCAGCTTCGGGCCGATGGCCGGGTTGTCGGTCAGATAGCCGTATTCCTTCAGGAAATGGGCGCGGGTCTGGTAGACCGCCATATTGGCCAGCAGATAGCCGTGGTAGGCGGCGGCCGATTCCTGGTTCAGCAGGTGCGGGATCGCCAGCAGCGGACGCGGGCTGACCGCGATGCCCAGGATGCGCCGCTCGCTGTCGCGGGCCAGCTGCAACACGCGCTCGGCGCTCAGCTCGTCCTCCGGCAACGCGTACAGCGCGCGCTCGAAATAGGCGACGACGGCGATCGAGCGCTCGGCGTAGGCGGCAAACGGCTGCGTCGCCTCGATGCGGGCGCGGATCAGCGCGTCCGGAATCGTCTCGCCCTTGCCGTTGCGCGCGTAGCGCTTCAGCCAGTCGGCGTCGTCCAGCAGGCTGTCGCAGAACATGCTCTGGGTTTCGGCGTAGGCCATCGACGTCGGCGCGAACTCCTGCGAGAAACACGGCGAATTCTGTGTGACGTTGGCGAAATGGGCGGCGTGGCCGCCTTCGTGGAACAGCGTGTTGATTGCGCGCGCGCCGCTGCCCACCTGGTCCGGCTTGGCGTCGGCGGTGAAGTTGATCTGGCCGGCCACCCAGGCGTCGCCATCGAAGAAGGACGGGATAGGACCATGGCAGAAGCCGTTCTGGTACTTGCCCTGCCGCTCGACCAGGTCCAGCTGCATCGTCGCGCCGCGATACTGTATGCCCAGCCGGCGGAAGCTCAGCACCCAGCGCTCCACCGCCTTGGCGAACGGCAGATAGGGATCGATCTGGCGGGTGACGTCGCCGCTCATGTGGAAGCGCAGATTGTGGGCCTTCAACGCGTCGTCGCCGTGCTTCGCCCGCAGCTGGTCCAGCGCGCGCTGGTTGGCGTCGCGCGTGCGCGCCTCGAAATCGTCCAGAATCTCGAACAGCTGATCCGGCGTCATCTGCTCGTTTTTCTTCACCTTGTACTCGAAGTAGTCGGCGTAGCCCAGGCTGCGGGCGAACTCGTTGCGCTTATGCACGATGGCGAGGAAGCCGTTGTCCAGCACCCAGCGCTCCAGGCCCATCAGTGCGTCGTGCGAACTCTGACGCGCCGCCTCGTCGCGGTTGGTGCCCATATTGGTGGCCAACATGCTCAGCGTCGCCTCTTCCCGCCGGCCGTCGTCGTTGATGTGCAGCATCTTGTAGCCGCGACGCTTGGAGAACAGCTCGGACTCCAGCTCCACCAGCTCGGTCATCAGCCGACGCGCCTCGTCGCTCTCGATGATGTTGCTGTCGAACAGCGCGCGCCAGCCGTTGAAACCGTGCAGCAGCGCGTCGCGCTCGGCGTCGGCCGGCAGCGCCTGCAGCGCTTCCTGCGCGGCCTTCACCCGCGCCAGCCGCGTCGGGCTGGAGATGAAGTCCTTGAACGCGGCCTCGGCGCGGGCAAAGCCGGCGTCGTCGTCGGACACCGCCATATAGGTGTCCCAGAACAGATCTTCCTTGGCTTTGTGTATCGCCAGATAATCGTGGTTGAGCGCGTCGAACTCGGCGCGCAGCGCTGCCAATGCAGTCATTCCCATTTCTCCCGGGGTGTCGCCGCTCTGCCGGCGGCATGGTTTCGACCGGCGTATCCTCGCCAGTACGGATGAGCAAGTCTCATTCCATCGTACTAGAAAGGTCAAGATTTTTCAGTGCTTATCGACTCGACAGCCGCACTCGATCCATGAGTAAACAGAAAGGCTGCCACGCTCAGGCGGCCAGCAGCAGATCCAGGCGTCCGCCGTCGCGCAGCGGCTGCATCTCGAAGCCCAGCCGCATCGCCAGCGCCAGCATCGCCACATTGCCGGGCGCGCAGCGGGCGTGGAAACGGCGGCAACTTAGCCTCTCGCGGCCGAAGGCCAGCATCAGCCCCGCCGCCTCGGCCGCGTAGCCGTGGCGCCACACCGTCTCGTCCAGCTCGATGCCGAACTCGGCTTCGCCGCCGGCCGCGCCACGCAGGCCGACCGAGCCGATCAGCGCGCCGTCGTCGGCTCGGACAACGGCCAGCTGCCAGTCCCGGCGCGGCGTCTGCCGCTGCTGTTCGATAAAGCGCGCGAGCAGGCCGGCGCTGAAATCGTCGCTCCGCTGCTCGGGCCGGGCATGGCGGCCGAAGGCGGCGCCGCGGCGCGCCGCCAGATAGGCGTCATGGTCGGTCGGCAGGAAATCCCGCAGCCGCAAGCGCTCACTTCGCAAGGCCGCGCTCAGCATGCGCCCGCCTTTTCCAGCCGCAGCCGCGCCAGTCCGTCTTCGAGGAGACGGCGCCGGTCGGCGGCCGAGCCGGCAGCCGGGCACGCGTGCGGCGGCATGGCGGAGGAAAGCATTGATGAATGATGAAGATGCTCGTCGCCGAGCATGTCGCGCAGCAGGTGGCGCGACAGGATAAAGATCGATGCCATGATGGCGGTACCTGTAAAGAACGATGAAAGAGCGAGGAGACGATCGCGCCGGGCGGCGCGGCGGCTCCGATACATTCCCGCGCGCATTGCGCATCGCGTTTCAGCGTGCCGGGCGGCGGGAGCGCGAAGTCTGCTCCCGCCGATAGCCATTCGTCAAGCATAGGGCGGCAAGGACCGCGGGCTCACCACCGGCGGCGCATCTGCCTGACCGGCGCGTGCGCCGCGCGCCAGCGGCCGAATCCCGTGCGCAGCGCGGCATCCATCAGCCCCAACTGCAGACCGACCATCACCGCGTACAACAGCATGCCGCCGCTCAGCGGCATCCACGGCACCGCCCACTCGCTCAAATGGGGATACAACAGCCAAGCCAGCAACAAGCCGGCTACCAGGGTCAGTTCCACCGCGCGCCAGGAGCGGGTGCGCAGCGCCAGCCGGGCGCCGATGTCGGTCAGAAAGAAAACCAGGCAGAGCAGATAGAGTTCCATGACGAATTCCCCGCGACGATGACAGCGGCGCCGCGGGATGGCCCAGTCTGTCAGACATTATCCAGCGCCTGCCTCCTCCCGCGATTTTGGCGCCTCACTCCCCCTGTTATGCGGTTTATAGCCAAACCTGTACAAAGTGCCAGTCCTGTATCCATGCGAATGATCTATGCAACCGTTAGCCGCAAAGAACATTGTCAGACAAAATTCAAAAAGCATCGATTTCATAGCGCTTCGGTACAATGTCTCTGTGGACCATGCCTCACTATTCTGCGGGGGTCGGCAAACTGCCACTCAGGAGCCTCACCATGGCCACCAGCACTGAAGGACACATCCTCACGCTGCAAGGCAGCGTCAAGGCAATCGGTATCGACGGCAAAGCACGCCTGTTGAGAGTGGGCGATATCCTGCTTCCCGGCGAGCAGCTTCAACTGGAAAACGGCGCCGCCATCGACATCAGCCGGACCGACGGCCAGATGCTGCATGTTGACGGCACCCGCCGGGTGACGCTGACCGAAGATGTGCTGCGCGCGCAGCACGCCGACGTCACCGAAGCCTCCATCGCCCCGCTGACGCCGGAAGCCCAACAGATTCTCGCCGCGCTGGACAATCCCAACCCAGGCCCCAACGCCAATCCCTTCGACAATCTCGACCCCGCCGCGGCCGGTCTGAACGACCCTGGTGGAGAAAACAGCGGTCACTCCTTCATCCGCATCGGCCGCATCTCGGAAAGCCTGACTGGCCTGCAATTGGAAGCCGCTCCGACGGCGACTGCGGGAGTCCCGACCGCTCAAGCCGCCGCCAATGAAACACCGGACTCTCCGCCGTTCTTCACCGCCGCCAACGGCGCGCCGCTGGGCAGCGATCTGAACGTCACCACCAAGGAAGACACCCCGGTCAGCGGCACGCTGACCGCCAGCGACCCCGACGGCGATCCGCTCACCTTCGTCAAAGGCTCCGACCCCGCCCACGGCGTGGTCGTCGTCAATCCCAATGGCAGCTGGACCTACACGCCGGGGCAGGACTACAACGGCAGCGACAAATTCACCGTCACCGTCAACGACGGCCGCGGCGGCACCGCCACCGTCACCGTCAATGTCGGCGTCACTCCGGTTGGCGATCCCGCCGCGATAGGCGGCACCGATCACGGCGTCGTGGTCGAAGACGATATCACCCAGGTCAGCGGCACGCTGGTCGTCAAGGACCCGGATCCGGGCGAGGCCGGCTTCCAGCCGCAGGCCGACATCAAGGTGGACTACGGCACCTTCCATTTCGACAGCGCCACCGGCCAATGGACCTTCACCCTGGACAACGCCAAGGCCCAGGCGCTCACCAATGCCGACCGCTTCGACCGCACCTTCACCATCCAGTCGCTGGACGGCACCACCCATACCGTCACCGTCACCATCCAGGGCAAGGATGATCCGGCCATCATCACCGGCGGCAACGGCAACGTCACCGAGGACCAAAACGTCTCGACAAGCAACACGCTGGACTACCGCGACAAGCTCAATATCGTCGATCCCGACCAAGGCCAGGCGGTGTTCAATACCGCGCGCGTGGACAGCCAGGCCGGCAATCTCGGCACCCTCACCATCAACGCCGACGGCAGCTGGCACTACAGCGTCGACAACGCCAAAGTCCAATACCTGGGACAGGGCGACACCCGCACCGAGACATTCACCGTCTACTCGCAGGACGGCACCGCCCACAACGTCATCGTCGTCATCAACGGCGTCAACGACCCGGCCGATATCGGCCATGGCGCCGGCGACGTCGGCAACGGGACCGTCAAGGAAGACACCCCGGCCCAAACGGTGGCCAGCGGCAAGCTGACCGTCGTCGACATCGATCAGGGCCAGGCCCAACTGCAGCCCTCGCAACAAGTCACCGACTACGGCACCTTCCAAGCCAATGCCGACGGCACCTGGACCTTCACCATCAACAACGGCAGCGCCAAGGTGCAGGCGCTGGGCGAGGGCGACACCGTCCCGCTGCAATTCACCGTCACGTCCAAGGACGGCTCCGCCACCTCCGTGGTCACCATCCATGTGCTGGGCACCAACGATGCCGCCGTGATCGGCGGCACCGACCGCGGCACCGTGATCGAGGACAAAATCCTGCAGATCGGCGACACACTGATAGTCAAGGATGTCGATCAAGGACAATCGTACTTCCAGGCCCAGACCAACACCGCCGGCACCTACGGCACGTTCAGCATCGACGCCAGCGGCAACTGGAAGTACAACCTCAACAACAGCGACCCCGCCGTCCAGGCGCTCAACCAGGGCGAGTCCCGCATCGAATCCTTCATCGTCAAGAGCGCGGACGGCACCACCTCCACCGTCACAGTGACCATCCTCGGCACCAACGACGCCGCGGTGATCACCCCCCACACACAAAACGATGGGCACGGAGAGGTGAAGGAAGACACCGTCCTCACCACCCAGGGCAAGCTCGACATCACCGACGTCGACACCGGACAGGCCTTCTTCCAGACCCAGACCGACACCGCCGGCACCTATGGCACCTTCAGCATCGACGCCAACGGCAACTGGCATTACAACCTCAACAACAGCGCCCCCATCGTCCAGGCGCTGGGTGAGGGCGAGTCCCATATCGAAACCTTCATCGTCAAGAGCGTCGACGGCACCACCTCCACCGTCACCGTCACCGTCGTCGGCACCAATGACGTCGCGGTGATCGACACCGGAGCCGGCACCGTCAAGGAAGACACTACCCTCACCGCCCAGGGCACGCTCCACATCACCGACCCCGATGCCGGACAGGCCCACTTCCAGACCCAGACCGACACCACCGGCACCTATGGCACCTTCAGCATCGACGCCAACGGCAACTGGCATTACAACCTCAACAACAGCGACCCCATCGTCCAGGCGCTGGGTGAGGGCGAGTCCCATATCGAGACCTTCGTCGTCAAGAGCGTCGACGGCACCACCTCCACCGTCACCGTCACCGTCGTCGGCACCAATGACGTCGCGGTGATCGACACCGGAGCCGGCACCGTCAAGGAAGACACCACCGTCACCGCCCAGGGCACGCTTCACATCACCGACCCCGATGCCGGACAGGCCTTCTTCCAGACCCAGACCGACATCGCCGGCACCTACGGCAAGTTCAGCATCGACGCCAACGGCAACTGGCATTACAACCTCAACAACAGCGACCCCATCGTCCAGGCCCTCAACGAAGGCGAGTCCCATATCGAGACCTTCGTCGTCAAGAGCATCGACGGCACCACCTCCACCGTTACCGTCACCGTCGTCGGCACCAACGACGTCGCGGTGATCGACACCGGCGCCGGCACCGTCAAGGAAGACACCACCGTCACCGCCCAGGGCACGCTTCACATCACCGACCCCGATGCCGGACAGTCCTTCTTCCAAACCCAGACCAACACCGCCGGCACCTATGGCACCTTCAGCATCGACGCCAACGGCAACTGGCATTACAACCTCAACAACAGCGACCCCATCGTCCAGGCGCTCAGCGAAGGCGAGTCCCATCTCGAGACCTTCGTCGTCAAGAGCATCGATGGCACCACCTCCACCGTTACCGTCACCGTCGTCGGCACCAACGACCTCTCCGTCATTGGCGGCAAAGACACGGGCGATGTCACCGAGGACCAGAAACTCAACCCTACAGATACCACCCCCCCCATCAATCAAGTGTGCTCCGGCACGCTGACCATCACCGATGTCGACCAACACGATCATCCCGCCTTCGACCCCACCCATGTCGTCAGCCAGGCCGGCAATCTTGGCTCGCTCACCATCGACGCCAGCGGCAACTGGAACTACAGCGTCGTCAATAACCTGCCAGGGGTCCAGGAACTAGGCCAGGGAGCAACCCGTTACGATACCTTCACCGTTTACGGCATAGATGGCTCCACCCACGACATTACCGTCACCATCCACGGTGTTAATGATGCCGCCGAAATCACCGGGGTCACAGCCCAAGCCACAAATACAAAAGCCAACTCAATCGGCAATACACTTACGATCACTGATGTTGATAAAGGTGAAGCGGTTTTTGCCTCGGACATCCATCAAGTTGAAACATATGGCACTTTCGACTTCAACAAAAATACCGGCGATTGGACCTTCACATTGAATGACAATGCCCATAATTACACTGGCCAAAAAAACATAATCTACGAATATACTGTTATGTCGAAAGACGGTACTGCCTCCGAATCACTGACAATTACCATTAAAGGCGTGACCCAACTCGCAACAAACAGTTATGCCAGCCAGGACGTCGTAGCCGAAAGCCAACCCACTCGCTCCGAACTCCTCAGTGCCAAACTCGATGCCGCCACGCCGGACAAGACGGCGACTTCCCATCATGCCGACGCGGTTTCACGTGAAACCAACAATGCCGCCGCCACCGCCGGGCACGCCAAGGCGGGCGCCGGAGAAGTCGCCGCCGCGGAGAGCCATCCGCACGGCGCGGCCAGCCATGAGCCCAACATCGTCTATGGCGCGCAGAAGGCCGCCGTCGAACCTGCCGGCGACAAACCAAGCTCGCCCATCGCCCACGATACGCCGCACATCGCCGATAGCCGCGCCAGCCACGCCGCGCCGGACAGCCACCACCCGGCGGCCGCCGAGGCCGGGACTCGCGGCGGCACCGGCATCGACACCTTCAAGTGGACGCTGGGCGAGCCAAACGCCGCCGCCAAGCCGGAGCCGGCTAGAAACGAGGTGGCCGATCACAGCCAGCGGGGCGATAAGAGCGCGTTGGACCTGAAGGACTTGCTGCCGGAAGGCGGCCACCGCGCGGCCAGCCTGGACAGCTATCTGAACGCGCACAAGGAAGGCGCGGACGCGGCGGCGGACACCCGCCACTCCAGCCCTGGCGCGCCGGCGGCTCAAGCATTGGCCAGCGCCGACCTGACGCATGCCATCGCGCTCAGCGACGCGCAGGTGCTGAAAAACCTGCTGAACCACGGCCAGCAACATACGGAGTAAGGTCTGGCTCAATCGCCGCGCCACGCCCCCCGCCCTCCGCGGGGGGCTTTTGACCATCGCCGACCAGGGACAAAGCCATGACAGCAGCACCCGCAACTTGGGACGCCGGCGCCCACGCCAACTGGCTAGCCGGCAATCCGCAGGAGGCCGTCGCCCTGACGCTGGCGGCCGTGAACCGCCACGGCCGCAAGAAGCCGGTGGACCTGGTACTGCAACTGGCCTACTACCTGTTCCTCGCCGGCCAATACCACGCCGCCGCCCAGGCGCTGGCCCAGGTGCGCCCCGACTATCCCGACCACCGGGAAGTCCTGCTCAATCTGGGCGTTTCCCTGGCCCGAAGCCAACAATACGATCAGGCCATTCCGACGCTGCAAGCCTACCTCGCGCACGACCCCGACGACGCCCTGGTGCACGCCACGCTCTGCACCTGCCTACACAGGCTGGGCCGCCAGCAGGAAGCGGCGGAAGCCGGTTCCCGCTCGCTGGCGCTGTCGGACAGCCGACATGGCGCGGCGCCCGCCGGCTGGCGGCTGCCCGGTGCCGATCCGGCGGCCTTCGCCGCGGGGAAAAGCCAGGTCATCGCCTTTTCATTGTGGGGCAGCAACCCTCGCTACCTGCGCGGCGCCATCGACAACGCGCTGGCGACGCCCCATGTCTACCCCGGCTGGCGGGCGCGCTTTTATCTGGATGAGACGGTGCCGGAAGAGGTCCGGCGCGAACTGGCCGCACTGGGCTGCGAGCTGGCGCTGCAAGCGCCGGGGCAAAGCCTGCGCCAACGACTGACCTGGCGCTTCCAGGCGGCCAACGACCCGCAAGTGGGCCGCTTCCTGGTGCGGGACGCCGACTCCGTCATCGGTCCGCGCGAGAAGCTGGCAGTCGACGAATGGCTGGCATCCGATTGCTGGTTCCATGTGATGCGGGACTGGTGGACGCATACCGACCTGATCCTGGCCGGCATGTGGGGCGGCGTCGCCGGCGCGCTGCCGCCGCTGGACACGCTGCTGGCCGACTACCGCTCGGGGCATATGGAAACGCCCAACGTCGATCAATGGTTCTTGCGGGACAGGGTCTGGGCTTATATCCGCCCCAGCTGCATGGTGCACGACCGCTGCTTCGCGTCCCATGCCGCCCGACCCTGGCCGGGCCCGCAGCCGGAAGGCACCCTCCATGTGGGCCAGGATGTCTTCGCCAGTCAACGCGCCGGACAGGAGAGGCGGCTGGCGGCATGGATAGGCAAGCTGCCCAGCCTCGCGCTCGCCTGAAAGCCGACATACGATTTTTCCGAGGCAGCGCCCGATATAGGCCCGCCCTTCCCGCCTCCGGGCATCGGCCCTCGGCTCAGCGGATGGCGGGCCCGGTCAGGCCATCGACACGCAGTTCAAGCAATTGCCTGGCGTCCTCCTCGCTGGCCACGCCCTTGGCCACCAGCTTGGCGCCCATCAACGACGTCATCCGCTGGACGCCCTTCACCAGCACCTGCCTGCCTTCGTCCTGGTGGATGCCGCGCGTCAGCGCGCCGTCCAGCACCAGGTAGTCGATGCCGGCCTGGTTCAGCCGCGCCACCAGCTCCAGCCGATGGCCGCGGATTTCCACCGCCAGCCGGTGGCCGGCGCCCTTCACCGCCTCGCCGAAGGCCAGGAAGGCGTCCCAGTGCTCGTCCAGCCCCGCTTCGTCGAACTCGAACGACACCGTCGTCCGGCTGCCGCCCAGCATCGCCATCACCTGCCACTGGAAACCCCTGGCCGCCAACGAGGCCGGCGACATATTCACCGCCAGCGCCGCGCCCGGCGCGTCCGCCAACGCCAGCCGCAGCGCCTCCAGGTCGGCCAGATGGCTCAAGCCCAAGCGCAGGCTGTGGGACACCAGCCGCAAGGCGTTGATCGCCGGCTCGTCCGCGGTGGCCGGACGGTACAGCATGCCCTCCTGCCATAGCGTCGCGCGCTGCGCGTCCAGCACCGGGAACCAGCGCAAGCGCAGGCTGCGCTCGAGGCAGCTGCGCTCGATCAGCTGCCGCCAGTCGCGCTCGCTGCCGATGTCCGGTCCGGCGCCGTCGTCCAGCCGCCATTCGTTGTCGCCGGCCGCCTCGGCCTGGGCCAGCGCCTGGCTGGCACGCGCCAGCAGGCCGCCCGGCGTGTCGCGCGGAACGACGCCGCACACGCCGATATGGCCGATGCCGTCCCGGTCGCTCAAGCCCATCTGCCGGTACAAGGCCAGTTGCTCGCACAGCGTCGCCGCCAGTTGCCGGCCGCCGTCCATGTCCAGCTCCGGGCAGAACACGGCGAAATCGGCGCCGCGCAAGCGGGCCGCCATCCAGCCCTTGCGCCGTGAGGCCAGGTCTTCGAGGTCCGCCGCCAGGCGGATCAGCAATGCGTCCGCGCCCTCGCCGCCCAGCCGCTGGTTCAGTTCCGCCAGTCCGGCCAGCCTCAGCAGCAGCAGGCAGCCGCGGACATCCTCCTCCTCGGCCAGCGTGCTGGACACTGCCTGCTCCAGCGCTTCGCGGTTGGGCAGACCGGTCACCGGATCGGTATGGCGCTCGCGCCGCAGCTGCTCCACCTCGTCCGACTGCTCTCCCAGATAGGACTGCAACCTCTCGACCATGTGGTTCATGGCCAGCACCACCCGCGCCAGCTCCGGCACCTTGGGCTCGGTCATACTCTGAAAGCGGCGCTCGCTGATCGCGCTCGCCTGGCTCACCACGCGCTGCAGATCTCGCCGCAGCTTGAAGATGTCGATGGAACCCAGCAGGCCGGCCAGCAAACCGGCGCCCAGCAGCCACATCATGGTCTGCAAGGCGCTCTGCCACAACGATTCGTAAGCATAGCCCAGCGCGGCCTCCACCCGGATCTCGCCGGCCTGCAGCCAGCCGGCGGTCACCAGCGCGTTCCCCGGCTGCGGAGACAGCGGCAGCAAGGCCCGGAACCACTCCGGCGCGGCGGGAAACGCTGCCTGGTTCACACGGTCCACCAGCACCTTGCCGTCCGCGCCGCGCCAGCGGATGTGGTGAAAATACCCCTGGTCGAAAGTGGCATTGATCAGCGTTTCCGCCATCGCCTTATCGGCCTGGTGCTGGGTGATCATCAAGGCCAGCGAATTGGCGGTATTGGCGTTCTGGCCACTCAGCTGCTGTTCCAAATAACGGCGGGCATTGTATAAATCGGCCAGCAAGGCCCCGCTCAGAGACAAGACCACCAGCAGCACCAGCAACAACCAGAGCCGCTGGATCAGGGAAAGGTTTTTCATCGCGCCGCCCATCTCGTCGGATCAGAAAGTGAAGCCTTCGTTTTTCATCTTGTCCATCACCTGCCGCCAGCGGGTCAGCTTGGACACGTCGCTGCTGCGGGTGCCCACCCACAGTCCCTGGGCATTGAAGCTGAATACCGGAGTCAGGTCCGGCCGCTGCGAGGCGGGGTCGATCGACGTCACCAGGCTGTCCAGAATCAGCGGTTCCGCGCTCGGGGACGGGTAGTAGGCCAACACCATGTGCGCCTGGCTGATCGTGCTGCCCGGCCCGCCTATCCTCGCCTTGACGTAGACAAGGCGCAGCTTGTCCGGCGACACGCCCAACACCAGCAAGGAGATGTACTTCCCGATGCTGAAATCTTCGCAGTCGCCCGCCCCCTTGCCGAACATCTCCAGCGGCGTCGCCCAGTAATCCTGAACCCCCCAGTTGTCTATGTCCTCGCGGTACAGGATGCGCCGGTTGAAAAACTGGTTAACCTCCGAGAGCTTTTGCCGCTCCTCAACGCTCTGCAGGCCGTTCAACAGTTGGTTCCATTCGCGGTACAACGCCACCGCGCGCGGCCCGTAGCGGGCGGCGGCGCGCTCCGTCGGCAAGCTGGCGGCCGCCACGCACAGACCTGCCAGCAGCAGCATGGCAGGCAGCAGCCAATGCCGTAGACGCTGCCTGAAAACGGGCAAGACAAGCTTCATGTTCATTCCATGCCTGCTGATGATGGCCACTGTAGCAGATTGGAAAAGTATACTCGCCTCCGCAAAAATACTCATTTGACATCTTCAATTCATGGTTTAACCTGAGTAACGTATAGCTTACAAATATAACCCCTTGCACCCGGAGACCCGTGACCATGAAACGCTTACAAAACAGACCGGTATACCTGACAATGGCGGCCTTGCTCAGCCTGTCGGCCTCATTGGCGCAAGCCACGAACTTGCGTGAAGTCGTAGAAAAAACCATCGCCAACAACCCGGAAGTCCGTTTCCGTTTCCATGAGTTCCGCTCCGCGGCAGAGGAAACCGGCGTCGGCCGCGCCGGCTACCTGCCCACCGTGGACGTTTCCTACACCTACGCCCGCGAAAACGACAAGGAACCGCTGATCAACTACGGGCCGCAGATAACCGAAGACTTCACCCGGAAAGGCTGGTCGGCAGACCTCAGCCAGAACCTGTTCCAAGGCTTCCAGACCGTGAACACGGTCCGCCAGCTGGAGTTCAGCAAACGCGGCAAGTACTACGACTTCGTGGACGCCTCCGAGCAGCAGGGCCTGGAAGCCACCCGCGCCTATCTGGACGTGTTGCGCTATCGCCAGTTGCTGGATTTCGCCAAAGAGAGCTATGGCGTCCACAAGGGCATCTACGACCAGATCGAACAGAAAGTGAAGGCCGGCGTCGGTCGCCGCGTCGACCTGGAACAAGCCGCCGGCCGCCTCGCGCTGTCCGAGACCAATATGATCAACGAGGCGTCCAATCTTCACGACGTGTCCGCCCGCTACGCCCGCCTGATCGGCGAAGAGCCGCAGACCGACATGGCCCCGGCCCCCTCCTTCCAGGACAAGCTTCCGCGCGATCAGGACCTGATGCCGACCGCCGTGCGCAGCAGCCCGGCCTATCTGTCCTCCGTCGCCAATCTGCGCGCAGCCCAAAGCGATCTGAAGGTCAAGAAAGGCGCCTTCTCGCCGACGCTGGACCTGCGCGCCCATGCCGAGAAGACCGACAATCTCGACGCCATCTACGGCCGCCACGACAAGCAAATGGTGCAGCTGGTCTTCAACATCAATCTGTTTCGCGGCGGCGCCGACAAGGCTCGCCTCGGCATATCGGCCGAGCGCTACAACTCAGCGCTGGATCTACGCGACAAGGCCTGCCGCGACCTGCAGCAGACGGTGCGCATCGCCAACAACGACGTGCACAAACTGAGCGAACAGATGGGCTACCTGCGCCAACATGCGCTGTCCACCGAAAAGGCGCGCGACGCCTATCTGAAACAGTTCGACATCGGCCAGCGCACCTTGCTCGATGTGCTGGACAGCGAGAACGAGCTGTATGACTCCAAACGCTCGCTGGCCAACGCCGAATACGACGGCAAGCTTGCCCAGGCCCGCGTTCTGGCGGCATCCGGCCTGCTGTTGCCGAGCCTGCAGCTGAAACCTGTCGAACAACAGTCGTTCGATTCGGACGACGCCGAACAGCAGGAAACCTGCAGCACCGCCTACACGCCGCCCAGCCCGTTCAGCACCGCAGGCATCCCCGTCCACCCTTACATCTCCAGCACGATGGCCGATGTCCCCGCCCCGGTTAAAAAAGCCGGCAAGGCCGCGAAGCATTGAAACTTGGCGATCCGGCGCCGGCAAGACCCGCAAAGCGGGTCTTTTGGCCATTCCGGCCGCCACGCAGCGACAAGGGCCCGCCAGCCTCGGAATGACCGGACGCGGCGGCTCCAACGCCATGGCGGCGCGGTCCGGCGGCTTGCCGCTCCGACCGTTTCCAATCGCAGATACCGGCAGATTGCCGGCCATATACATGGGAGTGGAAGCATGGCTTCCGAAATATCCAGTCCAGGGACCACGCCGCCGCTGAACGCGCAGGCGACCCTTCTCGATCCTCTGCTCGACTGCCTGTTCTCGCTGGCCCGCGGCTATGGCATCACCGCCACCCGCGAATCGCTGGTGGCCGGCATCCCGCTGGTCGACAACCGGCTGTCGCCGTCGATGTTCGCGCGCTCCGCGCGCCGCATCGGCCTGTCCACCCGCGTGGTGCGACAGCCGCTGTCCTGCCTGCGCCAGCAGCTGCTGCCGGCCGTGCTGCTATTGGAAAACAACACCGCCGGCATCCTGCGCGAGATCCGCGACGGCGTCGCCTTCCTCAGCATGTCCGAACTGCCCGACGCCGTCGTCGAGATTCCGCTGGAAGATCTGCAACACAGCTTCGAGGGAATCGCCATCCTGGTGAAGCCACGCTTCCAGTACGAAAAGCGCGCGCCGGAGCTGGCCGAGATCCGCTCGCGCCACTGGTTCTGGCGCACCGTCTACGGCAGCCGCTCCCTGTACCGCGACGCCTTGCTCGCCGCCTTCCTGATCAATGTGTTCGCGCTGGTGATACCCATCGTGTCGATGGCGGTGTACGACCGCGTAGTGCCGAACATGGCGCTGGAAACGCTGTGGGTGCTGGCGATAGGCGCCGCGCTGGTGCTGGTGTTCGATTTCCTGCTCAAACTGACCCGCGGCTACCTGATAGACTTGGCCGGCAAACGCATCGACGTCGCGCTGTCGGCCTTGATCATGGAACGGGTACTGGGGATACGGATGGAGGCGCGGCCGGCATCGGTCGGCGCCTTCGCCGCCAATCTGCGCGCGTTCGAGACGGTGCGCGACTTCATCGCCTCGGCCTCGATCACCGGGCTGATCGACATGCCCTTCGTGCTGATCTTTCTGGTGGCCATCCTGTGGATTTCACCGCTGATGGCGGTGCCTATGGTGCTCGCCATCTTCTTCATGCTGCTGTTCGCGCTGCTGGTGCAGGAAAAAATGCAGACGCTGGTGGAAACCACGCTGCGCGCCGCCTCCCAGCGCAACGCCTACCTGGTGGAAAGCCTGTCTGGCCTGGAGACGGTCAAAGTGCTGGCAGCCGAGGGCGTGCTGCAGGCCAAATGGGAGCAGGCCACGTTGTTCCTGGCCCAGGTCGGCTCGCGACTGAAGATCCTGGCCGCCTCCACGATGAACTTCGCCGGCTTCATCCAGCAGTTGCTGTCCATCTCCATGCTGGTGCTGGGCGTGTACGAGATCATGGCCGGCAATGTCTCGATGGGCGGCGTGATCGCCGCCGTGATGCTGTCCAGCCGCGCGATGGCGCCGCTAAGCCAGGTGGTGGGCCTGCTGACCCAGTACCACAACGCCAAGACCTCGCTGATCTCGCTGGACGGCTTCATGAAGATGCCGGTGGAGCGTGAGAAGGACGCCGCCTTCTTCCACCGCACCAGCTTTCGCGGCGACATCGAGTTCCACGATGTGTCGTTCAGCTATCCGAACAATCCGATGGTGGCGCTGCGCGAGGCATCGTTCACCATCAAGGCCGGCGAGCGCGTCGCCATCATCGGCCGCGTCGGCTCCGGCAAGAGCACCATCCAGAAGATGATACTGGGCCTGTACCAGCCGACCGGGGGCGCGATCCGCATCGACGGCATAGACATCAAGCAGATCGACCCGGCCGAGCTGCGCCGCCAGATCGGCCATGTGCCGCAGGACCCGATGCTGTTCTACGGCACGATGCGGCAGAACATCTCCATGGGCTCGCCGCACGCCTTCGACGCCAGCATCGCCGCCGCCGCCGAGCAGGCCGGACTGACCGAGTTCGTCAACCGCCACCCGCAAGGCTTCGACATGCAGATCAGCGAGCGCGGCGAGTCGCTGTCCGGCGGCCAGCGCAAGGCGGTGGCCATCGCACGCGCGCTGCTGAACGCCCCGCCGATACTGCTGCTGGACGAGCCGACAGGCAATATGGACTACAGCAGCGAGAGCCAGATCCGCCAGACGCTGGCGCGGGCGTCGTCCGGCAAGACCATGCTGCTGATCACCCACAACAACGCGCTGCTGGAGCTGGTGGACCGGTTGATCGTGGTCGACCACGGCGCCATCGTCGCCGACGGTCCCAAGCAACAGGTGATCGAAGCGCTGCAACAGGGCAAGATCGGAAAGGCGGGCGCCTGAGATGGAAATGAACTGGAAACAACGCGTGAACAGCTGGGTGGGGCGCGGTCAGGAGCGCTCCGGCCCCTACTGGGACAAGCTGATGGACTGGGCCTCCGCCCGCGATCTGGCCGACCGCAACGACTTCGCCGCCGACGCCGACTGGGCGATCCTGCAGCAGAATCCCGGCCGCCCGCGCATCTTCGTCTGGAGCATGCTGGGCTTCTTTCTCATCGCCTTCCTGTGGGCGGCCTTCGCCAAGGTGGACGAAGTGTCGCGCGGCGAGGGCAAGGTGATACCGTCCAGCCAGAACCAGCACCTGCAAAGCCTGGACGGCGGCGTGGTGTCGCAGATCCTGGTCAAGGAAGGCCAGGTGGTGCAGAAGGGACAGTTGCTGCTGAAGGTGGACAACACCCGCTTCGTCTCCTCGCTGGAGGAAAACCAGGCGCAGTACCTGGCCTTGCAGGCCAAGATCGCGCGGCTGAAGGCGCTGGCGGGCGGCACGCCGTTCGAGCTGCCGCCCAAGGTGCTGGCGTTGGCGCCGGAAATCGCCAAGCAGGAAATGGACCTGTACAACTCCAAGCAGATGGAGCTGAACGCCAGCATAGGCATCGCGCGCCAACAGCTGGCCCAGCGCAGCCAGGAGCTGAACGAAGTCCGCGCCCGCCGCGACCAGGCGATCACCAGCTATGACCTGACAGTGAGGGAATTGAACGTCACCCGCCCGCTGAAGGAGTCCGGCGCGGTGTCCGACGTCGACCTGCTGCGCCTGGAGCGCGACGTCGCCCGCTTCCGCGGCGAGCGTGACCAGGCCGCCGCCCAGATGCCCAAGATCCAAGCGGCCATAGGCGAGGCGCAGCGCAAGATCCAGGAGGTCGAGCTGACGATGCGCAATACCGCCAGCGCCGAGCTGTCGGACACCATGGCCAAGGCCAGCAGCCTGTCCGCCGGCAGCGTGGCGCTGGCCGACAAGGTCAAGCTGTCCGAAATTCGCTCCCCGGTGCGCGGCGAAATCAAGCGGCTGTTCATCAACACCATCGGCGGCGTGGTGCAGCCCGGCAAGGACATCATCGAGATCGTGCCGATGGACGACTCGCTGCTGCTGGAAACCCGCATCACCCCGCGCGACATCGCCTTCCTGCACCCCGGCCAGCGCGCGGTGGTGCGCTTCACCGCCTACGACTTCACCATCTACGGCGGCATGGAGGGCAGCCTGGCCGAGATCGGCGCCGACACCATCACCGACGAGAAAGGCAACGCCTTCTACATCGTCAAGGTGAAGACCCAGGGGTCGCGGCTGGGCAAGGAAAAGCTGCCCATCTTTCCCGGCATGGTCGCCCAGGTGGACATCATGACCGGCAAGAAGAGCATCCTGTCCTATCTGCTGAAGCCGGTGCTGCGCGCCAAGGCGGAAGCGTTGCGGGAGCGCTGACATGTCCCATTTGCTGTTCACCGCCAGCTCGGTGCTGGCCGGCTACTGGCAGGACGCGCTGGGCGAGGCGAAACGCTGCGAGCGCCTGCCGCAGCCGCCGCAAGAGCAGGACGCCGCGTTGTGGCTGGACCTGGCGAACCTGGACGCCGCAGCGCGCGACGCGGATTGGTCGCTGCTTTGCCGCTGCTACCGGGTGGTGGCGCTCAGTTCGTCGCCCAACGACGCCGAAGGCATGCGCTGGCTGCAGCTGGGCGCGGCCGGCTACGCCCACGCCTATGCCGGGGCCGACGAACTGCGCCAGATCGCCGCCAGCGTCGCCGCCGGCGGCACCTGGCTGGGCCGCAGCCTGCTGCTGCAGCTGTGCCAGCGCTTCGGCACGCGGGTGCCGCCGCCCGAGCAGGCCGGCTGGCGCGAACGGGTGTCCAGCCGCGAAGCCGAGGTGATCGCCATCCTCAAGCAAGGGCGCTCCAATAAGGAGATCGCCCGCGAGCTGGACATAACCGAACGCACAGTCAAAGCCCATCTCACCGCCATCTTCCAGAAGTTCGGCGTCGAGGACCGCCTCCAGCTGATGCTCAAGCTGAGCGAGCCCGTGCACTGAAACGGCGCATCGCGCATGAAAACGGCCATCCCGCGGGATGGCCGTTTTTCATCGATCCGGCACCTCAAGCCGGCTGCCGGCGCCTGCCGCGCCACAGCTCGCGCGCGCCCACCGCCGAATACAAGGCCAGCGCGCTCCAGATCAGCGCGAAGCCCAGCGCCCGGTCGGCGCCGAAAGGCTCGCCGTACAATATCACGCCCAACACCAGCTGGATGCTGGGGCCGATGTATTGGATCAAGCCGACGGTGGCCAGCTTCAAGCGGCGCGCGCCGGCGGCGAACATCAACAGCGGCACCGCCGTCACGACGCCGGCGCCGATCAGCAGGCCGTTTCGCAACGCGTCGACATGGCCGAAGGCGCCCTGCCCGTCCCACTCCGCCCACAACAGATAGGCCAGCGCCAGCGGCGACATCAGGAAAGTCTCCAACGCCAGGCCGGGCAGCGACGGCAGCGGCGCCATCTTGCGCAACAGGCCGTACAGGCCGAAGGTGGCCGCCAGCGACAAGGCGATCCACGGCAGCGAGCCGGCGCTGAAAGTCAGCCAGGCCACGCCCAGCGTCGCCAAGCCCACCGCCAGCGTCTGCGGGCGGCTCAAGCGCTCGGACAGTACCAGCCTTCCCAGCAGCACATTGACCAGCGGATTGATGAAATAGCCGAGGCTGCCCTCGACCACGTGGCCGGCGTTGACGGCCCAGATATAGATCAGCCAGTTCAGCGACAACACCGTCGACGACAGCGCGAAGACGCCCAGCTGGCGCGGCCGGCGCAGCGCGGCGCCGATATCGCCCCATTGCCGCAGCACGCTCAGCACCAGCGCGACGAACAAGGCCGACCATACGATGCGGTGGCACAGAATTTGCAAAGCCGGCACCGTATGCAGTGGCTTCCAGTACAGCGGAAACAGGCCCCAGCAGATGAAGGCGCCCAGGGTGTACAGCACGCCGCGGTGATCGCCGGAGGAAGGGGAAGCGGACATGGGGTTCTCTAAGACGGGAATATTCCAGTTTGCAGCTTACCTGCTTTGCCGCGCGGCAATAATACGCCGCACTTATACAGTATGTTTACAAATATTTAACAAATAAAGGCTTTTTGCTGCACTGGCACATAAACCGCACCCGCCCGGCTCCGCCGCGCGATCCCTTTGACGTTGACGTAAACGTAAACTATAGTCGGCGGCATTAGGGTGAACACTCTAAGAGCGGCTGACCCATCCGGTTTCACGACTGAGGCGCGGCGAATCGGCGCAAGCCGGCGCCGGGATGCGTCGGCCGCTCCAAAGCTGCGACAGCCGCGCATACACCGGGCGCAAGATATAAAAATAAAGTGCCCCCGGCGCTCGCCAGCGCAGCAAGCGCCCGGAACCCGCCGCCCACAAGGCGGCCGCGGGCTGATCGCCACAAGCGAGCACGACAGGAGGAGAAACCATGTCAATCCGCCACGCAGACCTGGAAGAAAAATACACCGCCCCCACCGGCCAGGTTCTGATGACAGGCATCCAGGCGCTGGTGCGTCTGCCGATGCTGCAGCAACAACTGGATCGCGCCGCCGGCTTCAACACCGCCGGCTATGTCACCGGCTACCGCGGTTCTCCGCTGGGCAATGTCGACCAGACCATGATGAAGGCCAAATCGCATCTGGATGCCCACAATGTGGTGTTCCACCCGGGCCTCAACGAGGATCTGGCCGCCACCGCCGTCTGGGGCACCCAGCAGGTCAATATCTTCGAAGGCGCCAAATACGACGGCGTCTACGCGATGTGGTACGGCAAGGGCCCGGGCGTGGACCGCTCCGGCGACGTGCTCAAGCACGGCAACGTGGCCGGCACCAGCGCCCGCGGCGGCGTGCTGCTGGTCTGCGGCGACGACCACGCCGCCAAGTCGTCGACCTTCCCGCACCAATCCGACCACATCCTGGCCGCCAGCATGATTCCGGTGCTGAGCCCGTCCGGCGTGCAGGAAGTGCTCGATTTCGGTCTGCACGGCTGGGCGATGAGCCGCTATTCCGGCTGCTGGGTATCGATCAAGGCGATCACCGACACCATAGAGAGCTCGGCCATCGTCGACATCTCGCCGGAACGCTTCGAATTCAAGATTCCCAAGGACTTCCCGATTCCGGACGGCGGCCTGAACATCCGCTGGCCGGACACGCCGCTGGCCCAGGAAAAGCGCGTGCTGCACCACAGGCTGTACGCGGCGCTGGCCTACGCGCGCGAAAACAAGCTTAACCGCATCACGCTGGACTCGCCGAAGGCGCGCCTCGGCATCATCACCTGCGGCAAGAGCTATCTCGACGTGATGCAGGCGCTGGACGATCTGGGCATCAGCGAGGCGCAGGCGGCCGAGATCGGCCTGCGCATCTTCAAGATCGGCATGGTATGGCCGCTGGAGCCGGAAGGCGTGCGGCAGTTCGCCCAGGGCCTGGAGGAAATCCTGGTCGTCGAGGAGAAGCGCCAGATCATCGAATACCAGTTGAAGGAACAGCTGTACAACTGGCGCGACGACGTGCGTCCGCGCGTGGTCGGCAAATTCGCCGAGAAGGGCGAATGGGCGCTGCCGCACGGCGACTGGCTGCTGCCGGCCGCCGGCGAGCTGACCCCGGCGATGATCGCGCGCGCGCTGGCCAGCCGGCTGGCGCTGATCTACGACAGCCCGGTGATACACGACAGGCTGAAGTTCTACGACGACAAGGAAGCGCAGCTGGTGCAGCCGCGCGAAGCGATCGCCCGCGTGCCGCACTATTGCTCCGGCTGCCCGCACAACACCTCGACCAAGCTGCCGGAAGGCAGCCGCGCGGTGGCCGGCATCGGCTGCCACTACATGGCGCACTGGATCAGCCCGGAAACCACCAAGACCTTCACCCAGATGGGCGGCGAGGGCATCACCTGGCTGGGCCAGGCGCCGTTCACGAGCACCAAGCACATCTTCACCAATCTGGGCGACGGCACCTACTTCCACTCCGGCATCCTGGCGATACGCGCCGCGGTGGCCGGCAAAGTGAACATCACCTACAAGATCCTGTACAACGACGCGGTGGCGATGACCGGCGGCCAGCACGTCGACGGCTATCTGGACGTGCCGATGATGACGCGCCAGCTGGCGGCCGAGGGCGTCAAGCGCATCGTCATCACCAGCGACGACCCGGACAAATACCAGAACGCCCAGGGCCTGGCGCCCGGCATCGACGTGTTCCACCGCCGCGAGCTGGACCGGGTGCAGCGCGAGCTGCGCGAAACCGAAGGCGTCACGATACTGATACACGATCAGACCTGCGCCGCCGAGAAGCGCCGCCGTCGCAAGCGCGGCGAATTCCCCGACCCGGCCAAGCGTGCCTTCATCAACGAGCGGGTCTGCGAAGGCTGCGGCGACTGCAGCCAGAAGTCCGGCTGCCTGTCGGTGCTGCCGGTGGAGACGCCGCTGGGCCGCAAGCGCAAGATAGACCAGTCCAGCTGCAACAAGGACTATTCCTGTGTCGAGGGCTTCTGCCCCAGCTTCGTCACCGTCGAGGGCGGCAAGTTGAGGAAGCCGGCCGGCGCCAGCGCCGACCTCGCCAAGATGCCGGCGCTGCCGGAGCCGAAGATACCGTCGGTGGCCGAGCCGTTCGGCATCATGGTCACCGGCGTCGGCGGCACCGGCGTCGTCACGATAGGCCAGGTGCTCGGCATGGCCGCCTATCTGGACAACAAGGGCGTCACCGTGCTCGACATGGCCGGCCTCGCGCAGAAGGGCGGCTCGGTGTGGTCGCACGTGCGCATCGCCGACTCGCAGGACAAGCTGCACGCGGTGCGCATCGCCGCTGGCGACGCCAATCTGGTGCTGGGCTGCGACCTGGTGGTCACCGCCGCCGAAGAGGCTCTGGCCAAGATGCGCGAAGGCTTCAGCCACGCCATCGTCAACAACTACGAATCGCCGACCAGCGCCTTCCTGAAGAACCCGGACGTGCGCTTCCCGGCCAAGGCGATGAAGGACGCCATCATCGAATCGGTCGGCGCCGGCCGCTTCAGCGAGGTCAACGCCAACAAGCTGGCCACCGCGCTGATGGGCGACGCCATCGCCAGCAATATGTTCATGCTCGGCTACGCCTGGCAGAAGGGCCTGATCCCGGTGTCGCTGGAGGCGATCATGGAGGCGGTGCGGCTGAACGGCGCCGCCGTCAAGTTCAACCAGGACGCCTTCCTCTGGGGCCGCCACGCCGCCCACGATCCGGCCCGCGTCGAGGCGCTGGTCAGTCCGACCGCCGTCGTCGCCTTCGTTCCACGTGAAACGCCGGACGCGCTGGTCCACCACCGCGCCACGCTGCTGGCCGGCTACCAGAACGACAAGCTGGCCGAGCGCTACAAGGCGCTGGTGCAGCGGGTGCGCCAGGCCGAGGAGGCCGCGCAGCCGGGCAGCACCGCGCTGACGCTGGCCGCCGCCCGCGCCTACCACCACCTGTTGGCCTACAAGGACGAGTACGAGGTGGCGAGGCTGTACAGCGACGGCGAGTTCCAGCGCGAGCTGGCCGCCCAGTTCGACGGCGACTACAAGCTGCGCTTCCATATCGGCGTGGCCTGGCTGACCCGCGGCCAGCCGCGCAAGATCGCCATCGGCCCGTGGCTGATGCCGGCGATGAAGCTGCTGGCCAAGCTGCGCTTCCTGCGCGGCAGCGCGCTGGATCCGTTCGCCTGGCAGGAAGACCGCAAGCTGGAGCGCCGGCTGATCGCCGAGTTCGAGCAGGGCCTGCCGGCGCTGCTGGCCGGACTCAGCGCCGACAAGCTTCCGCAGGCGGTCGAGTGGATCAAGACCTGGGAAGGCGTGCGCGGCTACGGCCACATCAAGCTCAGAAACTACCAGCAGGCGCGCGCGCGCCAGGCCGAGCTGTCCGGCCAGGCCCAGCCGGCCCGCCCGGCCGCCAGCGCGGCGGTCGCCTGAGCGCAGTCGTTTTTTCCGCAGCTTTGGGCGCCGGCTTAGGTCGGCGCCTTTTTTCCGTCCATCGCTGGCGATGACGTCCAAATCGTCTATGTTCCAGTATGCAATCGGATTCAGATCACAGGAGACCCGCCATGCCCTCACCGCTGCGCCTCGCCGCCGCCGCCTCGCTCAGCCTGATCCTGATAGGCTGCGCCGCCCCCCCGCCCGCCAAGATCGGAACCACCGCCACCGGCTGCGTCGGCAGCGTGCTGCCGCCGCCTGACGGCATGAAGGCGGCGCAGAATCCGGAGCTGCTGTCCAAGGCGATCGGCGCGCCCGGCAACGGCGGCCTGTGCGAAGGAGCCGTCTACCAGCAAGATGCCGTCGCAGCCGGCGTCGTCGTCTACCGGGTGTGGGACAGCGCCAAGCCCAACTCCCGCCTGGGCCGATGGTGGTCGTTCAGCAAGCCGCAGGGCACGGTGGCGCAATATCAGGCCGCCAACGCCATCTGCCCGGCCTGGAGCCAGCTGGACAGCGTGGTGCGCTGCCAGCTGAAGGCCGGCGTGCAAGTGGCGGTCGGTCCCGGCCAGAGCGCCAACTGCGCGCCCGATCCGTCGCTGCCGCCGTCCCCGGTCAACCAGGTCTATGTCCCCAACGCCGGACCCGACGACATCCAGGTGGAAAACTGCGAGGACGAAGGCGCCTTCCCGGCGTCGATGTAGCCGCTAGCCGGCGCCGGCGAGCCGTTCCGGCGCAGCGCCATCGAACCAGCCGGCGATGAAGTCGATCAGCGCCCTCGCCTTCGCCGGCTGCGGCGCCTTCTTCGGATAGAGCAGGTAGACCGGGTGGCTGGGCGTGTTCCAGTCGGCCAGCACCCGCCGCAGCCGGCCGTCGCGCACCGCGGCGGCGGCGGCGAAATCCGGCAGCCGGGCGAAACCGGCGCCGGCCTCGGCCAGTTGCCGGTTCAGGCTGTAGTCGCTGGCCTGCAGCCAGTGCGACACCTCCACCTCCTCCACCCGCCCGGCGCGCTCGAACAGCCAGCGCGCGCCGCGATGGTAGCTGTCGTGCACCACGCAGGGCAGCCGCGCCAGCGCGGCCGGCTCCCGCGGCGCGCCGTGCCCGTCCAGCAGCGCCGGCGACGCCACCACCCAGTCCCGGGTGAAGAACAGGCAACGCGCCACCAATTGCGGCGGCAGCGCCGGCGCGGAACGGACGGCGACATCGAAGCCGCCCTCTTCCAGGTCGCGCTCGGCCAGGCTGATATCCAGCTCCACCGTTATCGCCGGATACTGTTGATGAAAAGCCAACAATAGCTCGGCGCCGAAAACGCTGGCGAACATCTGCGGCACCGTCAGCCTCACCGTTCCCGCCGCCTCCTCGTTCAGGCCGCGCAATGCCGCCGCCGATTCGCGCAGCAGGGCGCGCAGCCTGCGGCAATAGTCCAGATAGGCGCGTCCGGCCTCGGTCGGCGTCAGCCGCCGTGTGCTGCGGTACAGCAGCTGCACGCCCAGCTGGGCTTCCAGCCGGCTCAGCTGCTTGCTGACCTGCGACTTCGACGTGGCCAGACGCGCGGCGGCGGCGGTGATGCTGCCGGCCTCCACCACGTGGAGAAAGACCAGCGCCAATTCCGATGATGGCTCGATTGTTTCCATATCAATTCCAATATTTCCACGTTTGCCCGGTTTTTCCAAGCCGTGGACACACCTAAGCTGGCGACTCCGACACGCAATTGAGGAGAACGATATGAAGATCCTGCTGATAGGCGGCAGCGGCAATATCGGCCGCGCCGTCGTCGACGCGCTGTCCGGCCGCCACGAATTGATCGTCGCCGGCCGCCATCACGGCGATGTGCGCGTGGACATCGAGGACGAACAGAGCATTGCGGCGATGTACGGCCGGCTGCCCAGGCTCGACGCGGTGGCGGTGGCCACCGGCGGCCGCAACGGCCATGTCGGGCCGCTGGCCGAGATGAGCGCCGAACGCTACCGCGTCGGCCTGGACGCCAAGCTGATGGGCCAGGTCAACGTGGTGCTGCGCGGCCTGGACAAGGTGGCCGACGGCGGCTCGTTCACGCTGATCGGCGGCGCCTGGCAGCCGCAGGCCATCGTGCCGCTGTTGAGCAATGTCTATATGGCCAACGCCGCGCTCGAGGGCTTCGTCAACGCCGCCGCCGTCGAACTGCCGCGCCGGCAGCGCATCAATCTGGTCAGCCCCCTGCTGCTGGCGGAATCGGAAGCCGAATACGGCCCGCTGTTCCGCGGCGTGCCGCTGGTGGAGGCGCGCCAGGTCGCGCGCGCCTACAGCCTGAGCATAGAAGGCGCCCAGACCGGCCAGACCTACAGGCTGGGCCGGCTGGACTAGGGACGGTCAAGCCACGGCCGGCCGACCGCTTCCAGCCTCGCGGCGAAGTCGGCCGGCGGCATCCATCCGCGCGCTTCGGCGTGCGGCGCCACCAGTTCCATCGCCAGCTGCCGGGCATAATCGCGGAACAGCTGCTTTTGCGACTCATTGCTCACCCGCGAGCTGAATTGCTTCTGGACCGGGCTCAGCAGATAGTTGACGAAGGGACTCGCGCCGTCGCCTGCCGGGATGAAGGCGCCGTGCTTTTCCGCGCCCGGCAGGCCGATCGCGCGCGCCTCCTCGCCCAGCGCCCGCAGGTAGCCGTCCGGCATCTTGCCGCCGTTCGCGCGGAAGAAGGCCTGCTTGGCCTCGCTGTAGATCACCGCATACGTCGATTCCAATGCCTGGCGGCGATAGACCGGATCGCTCATATCGGCCTTCAGGCTGGCCAGCTTGGTCCGCATCGCCGCCTTGATGTCGCCGGGACAGACCGGCGTGCGCATGGCGCCGCCCCGCTGCAGCCCGGACGCCTTGGGCAAGTCCGCGCCGCGGCCGCCGCGCAGGCGCGCCGCCAGCTCGCCCCGCCCGTTCGGCGCCGCCGCCGGTCGATGCGGCGTCGCCACCGCATTGGCCACCCGCCGCAACATGCCGGCCAATCCCCGACCCGCCCTGGCGGCCTGTTCGCCGACACCGGCCGCGAACTGGCGCAGTCCGGCATTCAACACGTCTATTCTCATCCCGTTTCCCCGTCGGCGCCGCGCCGAATGCGCGGCATGCCGGGGCATTTAAAGGCAAGCGCCGCCGCCGGGCTTGTAAAAATGGCTCACGGGGACGTTCAGGCCTGACGCACTACCATTGCCTGTTCCGGCGCCGGAAAACCGGCCGCGCCCAGCGTCTCGCGGATCGCGCGGTTGGCGTCGAAATACACCTGCCAGTAGTGCTCGGGCGCGCAATAGGGCCGCACGGCCAGCACCGGACCGAGCGTGGTGAACTCCAGCAGGCCCACGTCCGGCGCCGGCGCGGCGAGCACGTTGGGAATGCGGCTGATCGCATCCCGCAGCAAGCTGATCGCCTGGGCGTGGTCGGCGCTGCTGGCCAGCTGCGCCTTCAGGTCGACGCGGCGCACCCTGTTGGCGCTGTAGTTCTGTATGGTGTCGGAGAAGATCTTGTTATTGCCGACCAGGGTCTGCACGCCGTCCGGCGTGTCCAGCGTGGTGGCGAACAGGCCGATCTCGCGCACCTGGCCGGTGACGCCGGCCACCAGGACCACATCGCCGACCTTGAACGGCCGCAGCACCACCAGGAAGATGCCGGCGGCGAAGTTGGCCAGCAATCCGCTCCAGGCCATGCCGATGGCGACGCCCGCTGCGGCGATCACCGCGGCGAAGGTGGTGGTCTGCACACCGAAGAAGCCGAGAATGCCGATGACCAGCACCACGGTCAGCGTCACCGACAAAAAAGAATGCGCGTAGCGGCGCAGCGTCGGGTCCAGTTGGCGCGCGCTCAGCTGCTCGTCCAGCATCCGGGTGGACAGGCCGATCAGCCAGCGTCCGATCAGCCACAGCAGGATGGCGGCGACGATGTTGCCGCCGAAGGCGACAGCCAGGTCCAGCCAGTGATTCCAGTTGATGCGGTCCATTGCCTATTCCCCTTGAAAGCCGCCGGCGGCGGTTTTCTCAAGATAGGCGTCGGCTCGGCGCCGCGCCAGCCGGATCAGCAGGACAGCCGGCGGCAGGTGTCGCCGATTCCGGCGTGGATGCAGAGGTCGAACAGCGTGTCGAATCGGGTCGGCGTGTAATTGATCAGCACGCACGGTATGCCGGCGCGCGCCGCCTCCACCGGAATCAGATTGACCGGCGACACTTCCAGAGACGAGCCCATCACCAACAGCAGCTCGGCGTTCAGCGCCGCCTGGAAAGCCACGTCTATCAACGGCACCGCCTCGCCGTACAGCACCACGTCCGGTTTCAGCACCGCGCGGCAGCGGCGGCAGGCCGGCACCTCGTGTTGCTGCACATAGTCCAGCGGATGCGGCATCCGGCAGTCGGGGCAGCTGGCGCTCATCAACGTGCCGTGCAGCTCCAGCACCCGGCGGTTGCCGGCGCGGCCGTGCAGGCCGTCTATGTTCTGGGTCAGGATGGTGACTTCCTTGCCGGCCGCCTCCAGCGCGGCGAGGAAGCGGTGGCCGTCGTTGGGCTCGTAGCCGCCGATCAGCTTGATGCGGAAGATGTCGCGGAAGGCCTGCCAGAACGCCGACGGCGCGCGGCGGAAATAGTCTATCGACACCACATCGGCCAGCGTCATGTCCTGCGCCCACAAGCCGTCGGCGGAACGGAAGTCGGGAATGCCGGACTCGGTGCTCATGCCGGCGCCGCTCAGCACCGCGATGCGCTGGGCGCCGTCTATCCATTGCTGCAGTTGTTGCTGGGGTGTCACGTCATTGCCGCTCTCTTGCCACCGTCTCCGGCTGTAAAGGCACTATAGCGTAAGGGTCAGGGCGCCGGATACTTGATCGCGTTCTTGGCCAGCTTGTCGCGCGCCGCCTCGTCGAGGTCCACTCCCGTCACCATCGCCAGCCGCGTCAGGTAGAACAGCACGTCGGCGATCTCCTCGCGCAGGTGGGCGAAACGCGCCGGATCGTCGCGCAAGCGGGCCGCCGCGTCGTCGTCCAGCCACTGGAAGATCTCGGCCAGCTCGCCGACTTCGCCGACCAGCGCCAGCATCAGATTGCGCGGCGTGTGATGGCGGTTCCAGTCGCGCTCGTCGGCGAAACGCTGCAGCGCGGCGCCCAGGCCGCGCGCGTCTATCAATGTGTCGTCTTTCATGTCGTTCTTCCGGTTTCACGTGAAACATCAGCGTCTTGGCGCCTGCCACCCCCTGCCGGCCGCGCGGCGCGCGCGATGAAAAATGCCCGGCGGCGCCGGGCATCGTCGGTCGGAACGCCTTGCGGCTACTGGGACAGTCCCTCGGCCTTCAGCGCCTGCTGCGCCGCCGGCAGCGCGGCCACGCGCTTCAGGAAGTCCAGCAGCGCCGGATAATCGGCCAGCGAACGCTGCACATACTGCGCCCAGGACAGGCAGGTGAACAGATAGGCATCGGCCACGCCGAACTCGCCGCCCAACAGGTACGGCGCCTTGTCCAGCTGGCGCTGCAACAGCGCGAAGCGCGGCTGCAACCGCGCCCAGGCGTCGTCCTTCACTTCCTCGGTCTTGCCGAAGAACAGCGGCGAGAAATTCTTGTGCACCTCGGTGGCGATGAAGTTCAGCCATTCCTGCAGCCGGTAGCGCTCCAGCGTGCCGTTGGCCGGCGCCAGCCGCTTGTCCGGCACCTGATCGGCGATGTACTGCAGGATGGCCGCGCCTTCGGTCAGCAACTCGCCGTTGTCCAGTTGCAGCGCCGGCACATAGCCCTTCGGATTGATGGCCGAAAAATCGGCGCCGGCGGCGGTGGTGTGCGGCGTCGCGCGCAGGTCGACTTTTTCGACGCTGAACGGCAGGCCGCTGGCGAACAACGCGATATGCGAAGCCAGCGAGCAGGCGCCGGAGGAGTAGTACAGTTTCATCTCGATGCTCCTGTGGTGAGGGCGGGACAAAATGCGATCGCGCCCAGCCTGAGCCAAAAACATGCCGATTGCAAGCCCCCGCCGGCCACGATCGCCCGGTTCAGCCCAGCAAGCCGACCAGCCAGTCCGCGCGCAGGCCCCAGCCGGCGAAGCCGGCCAGCCAGAACAGCGCGCCCGCCGCGCCGAAGGCCCAGGCGGTGAACAGCGGCAGCAGATTGGCCGACAAGGCCGCGACCGCCGCGCAGGCCACCGCGATCGACAAGGCGGCGTCGCTGACGTCGAACAGGTCGTGCCGCGCGTTCAGCGCCTCCAACCCCCTCTCCTTGCCTTCGGCCTTCGCGCGCAGCAGCTCGCCCTCCCGCTGGTAGCGCGCCACGTCCTGCTGCAGCTCGCGCTGCTGCGGCGCCAGCGACGCCGCCGCGGCCGGATTGGCCAGCGCCAGCATCCGCGCCTGGCGCAGACCGGCCTCGCTCAGGTGCTGCTTGATCTTCTTGGACTGGTATTCCGACCAGCCGTCGGCCGCGTCCGCCTTCAGCAGCTGGCGCGCCTGGACGATATTGTCGTCCTTCAGCTTGCCCAGCCCCATCAGCACCGACAACAGCACCACCGTCAGCGCCACCCAACTGTTCAGGCGCTTCTTTTCCGCCTCCACGCTGATCTCGACTTCCATGCTTTCTCTCCTCGCGTCGGCGCGCGGATCATCCGCCGCCCCTGAGCAGCATAACGCGGCCGGCCTGCAATCGGATGTCAGCCGCCCTTTTTGCCGAACAGCCTTGGGCGGCCGTCGGCCGGCCGGGCGCGCATCTCGACGAACAGCGCCTCCACCTGGGCGCGCGCCCACGGCGTGCGGCGCAGGAACACCAGGCTGGACTTGATGCTGGGCTCATGGCTGAAGCAGCGGATGTCGACGCGGCTGGCCAGGCCGTCCCAGCCGTAATGCGCCAGCAGCTCGTTCAGCATCTTCTCCAGCGTGACGCCGTGGGTGGGGTTGTTGGGCTGCGTGCTCATTGCGCTCGCTCTCCGTTTGCGGCAAAGCGGCGAGTGTAAGGCCAGTTCCAGGTCTTCGCCAGCATCGCCCGCTCGCGGCCGGCGGCCCCGGGAGGCCGCCGGCCGGCAAGGCTACTGGGCCGCCTTGCGCCGCGGCCTGGGCTTCTTCGGCGCCGGCGGCGCGGCGTCCTCCTCCTGCTTGCCGCCATCGGCTATGCCCATCGCCAGCGCCACCCGCCCCAGCCGCTGCTGCTTCTCGACGCTGATCGGCCCGGCCGCGCCCAGCAGCAGCATCACCAGTTCCAGCGCCATCGCCCGCTGCCCCTCGTCGGGCAGCAGGTCCTGGATCGTCGCCAAGGCGCGCTTCTCGTCGTTGCGCACCAGCCAGGTCTGGCGCCGCACCGCCTGCTTGAATGCCTCCAGCGTCAGCTCCTCGCCGAATCCGGTGTCCTGCATCACGCGGCGTATCGCGTTGAACGGCCGCACGTCGACGACGCCGTTGCCGATGGCGACATAGATCAGCAAGCGCAGGAAACCGTCGACGGGGCCGCCCTCTGAATAGTACTGCTCCAGCTCCAGCCGCTTGAGCCTCAGCATCTCCTGCCGTTCCCAGCCGCCGCCGTGGGCGCGCACCGTGTAAGGCCGCCGCGGATGCAGGCCCACCAGCGCGGCGGTCAGCGGCGCGTCGTAGACGGCGCGGAAGGTCATCTCCTTCAGCGCGTCGCGCTGGTCGCGCCAGCCGTCCAGCCAGCTGCCGGTCCAGTCAGACACTGTCTGCTGCCACTGCCAGAACGGATTGTCGGCCGCCACCGGCTTGCGCGCCGCGCGCGTTTTCTCGGCCCATTCCGCGAGGCCGGTCAGCAATGGGTTGCCGCTGGAGAACCAGTTCCGCTCGAAGCGCGACGGATGCATTTCCCGCAGCATATGCGCCGTCCACGGCGTGCTGCCGGCCTGCAGCCACGGCGAGACGAAGCAGTCGTACAACTGCTGATTGATTTCGGCCACCCGCTTCACCACCTGGAAGGCGCGCTCGCCGTCGCGGCCGTCGCCCAGCGCCAGGATGTCGGAGACCTCGCGCGGTTCGAAGCGGATCACGTAGCGGCCCTGCAGGTATTGCAGGCCCGGCGTCTCCGGATGGGTGTCGGTGATCACCGCCTCGTACAGGCCCGGCGGCAGCACGTCTATCAGGTCCAGCGCGCTGGCCAGCTCGCTATGTTCCTTGTTGGCGACGCCGGCGGAAACGAAGATGCCCAGGTGGCCGATCTGCTCGTGCAGGCAGTAGACGATGGTCTGCTCATTGCTGCGGATGTCCTCGACGTCGCGGTAGAGATCGGCGATCCAGTACAACGCCTGCTGCGGCGGCGTGATGTTGTCGCCCCAGGACGCGAACACGATGATGGGCGAGCGGATCTGCCTGAGGTCTATGCGCACCGCGCCGTCCTCCAGGTAGACCTCGCCGCGGCTGAGCCGGTTGCCGACGAAGAGGTTCTGGCTGATCCACTCCATTTCCTGCTTGTTCAGCAGGAAATGGCCGCCCCACCAGCGCTCGAACTCGAGGAAGCGATCGCGCTCGCGGTCGATATTGGCGTACAGGTGATAGCCCTTCTTCCAATAGGTGTTGGCCGGGTCCAGCTGCTCGAAATTGCCGACCAGCTGCGCGCCGTCGAACTGGCCGTTGCCGAGGTCGCCGGCCAGCGAGGCCATCCAGGTGCCGCCCAGCATGCCGCCCTGGTAGCGCATCGGGTTCTTGCCGGCGACGCCCGCCCAATAGGACAGCGGCGACCCGGCCAGCAGTATCGGCCCGACCAGCTCCGGCGCCGACGCCGCCACCATCGCCAGCGCCCAGCCCCCCTGGCAGTTGCCGATGGCGAACGGCTTGCCGGCACTGCTGGGATGCAGCTCGTTGACCTTTTTCAGGAAGGCCTTTTCCGCGCGCCAGACGCATTCTATGGTCTGGCCCTCCACCGGCACCGGGAAGAACATCACGAAATAGCAGGGATGGCCCTGGCGCATCGCGATGCCGATCTCGCTGTCCATCTTGAAGCCGCCTATGCCGGGACCGTGGCCGGCGCGCGGGTCTATCACCACGAAGGGCCGCAGGCCCGGATCGGTCGGCGGGCAGCTGGCCGGCGGCCGGATCGCCGCCAGCGCGTAGTTGACCGGCTGTTCCAGCTCCCGTCCGTCGACGATGATGTCGTAATCGAACACCAGCACCGGCGGATGGCCGGAGGCCGCGTGCTCCCGATACGTGTCGCCGCGCTCGCGCAGCACGTCGCAAAACAGCAGGCCGCGCTGGGCCGCGTCGGTCCAGTAATCCGCCCAGTGCTGCCCCCACCACCACCAGCCCGTTTTTTCTCCTTCGGCCATGCCGCTCTCCCGGTTGTCATCCGTCTTCACTGTAGTCCACGGCGGCGCGGCGTACCGCCGGCCGGGCAAGTGTCAACAGGGTATTGCCGGTTAACAGTCTTAAACACAAGCGATTTTTCGCGAAAAACTAGCCTGACAATTGCCGCCAATACTGCATTCACCCCACACCGATAGCGGAAGGAACAAGACCATGACCAAGCTGATCCAATCCCTGCTCGTCTCCGGCCTGTTGCTCGCCGGCTCGGCCGCCTACGCCGACGACGCGCCGGCCCCCGCCCCGCAGCACAAGGGCTGGCACGCCGATCCGGCCAAGCGCGAGGAAATGCGCGCCAAGCACCTGCAGATGCTGCACGACAAGCTGAAGATCCAGCCGCAGCAGGAGGCTGCCTGGCAGACTTTCGCCGCGTCGATGAAGCCGGAGAAAATGGCCAGGCCGCCGATGGACGATAACGCCACCGCGCCGGAGAAGATGGAGCGGATGATGCAGCGCCGGCAGGACGCGATGCAGAAGCATCTGAACGCGCTGAAAACCTTCTACGCCCAGTTGACGCCGGAGCAGCAGAAGATCATGGACCACCTGCACCGTCCGCATGGCAAACCCGAGGCGCCCGCGCCGGCCAATGGCTGAGGCGCAGGCGGCCGACGCGGCCGGCCCGGCGTCAGCCGGTCGGCGACAACGATGAATCCAGCAGAAAGAGGCTCATCATGAAAGGCTGCATCCGCTTGAGCGGCGCATGGCTGGCCGCCACGCTGGCCGTGGCCGCCGTCGCCCCGGCCGAAGCGTACCACCACCACGGCGGGCCGCCGCGCATCAGCGTCGACGTCTGGCGCGGCGGCTATTGGCACCACGGCTATTACCAGGGCCGGATGGGCTGGTGGTGGGTCGTCGGCGGCGCCTGGTACTTCTATACCGCTCCCGTCTATCCCTATCCCAGCCTGTACGCGCCGCCGGCCATAGCCGTCGCGCCGGTGCCGGTCGCGCCCGCCGTGCCGATGGTCCCGGCCGCGCCGCCGGCGGCCGTCGCGCCGCAGGAGCCGGCCCAGGTCTGGTACTACTGCAGGGCGGCCAAGCAGTACTACCCGTATGTCAGCGAATGTCCGGGCGGCTGGAAGACCGTGCCGGCGCGGCCGCCGCAATGACGGGAAAGGAATCGCGATGAAGACACGCTATTGCGCGCTGTTGCTGCCGCCGTTGCTGGCGGCCTGCGCCACGCTGCCGACCGGCCCCACCGTGGCGGTGATGCCGGCGCCGGGCAAGCCGTTCGAAGTATTCGCCCAGGAAGAGCAGCAATGCCGCGCCTACGCCGCCGGCAACAGCGTCGACGGCAATCAGGCGGCCGGCAGCAGTCTCGCCGCCAATATGGCGCTGGGCACCGTGGTCGGCGCGGCGGCCGGCACGCTGATAGGCGGCAACCACCAGGGCGCCGGCGTCGGCGCCGGCATGGGTCTGCTGGCCGGCACCGCCGTCGGCGGCTCCAGCGGCGCCTACGCCGGCTACGACGCGCAGGCCCGCTACGACATCGCCTACCAGCAGTGCATGTACGCCAAGGGCAATCAGCTGCCGGGCCAGCGCCTGGCGCCGTCCTATCCGCCGCCGCGCGCCGGCTACCCGCCTCCGCCGATGTAGGCGATGCGCCGGCGCGACGCTTTTCGCCCGCGCAGGCATGCTCCGGTCAATTTATCCAGGCCGGGACAAACCAATTAACATATTGAAGGAAAAAGAGAATCTTCCGTACTAACAGCAGTCGAATCGTTGGCGATACTGGAAGTGCCCACCGGCGTTTCTTTCGCTTCACCGGGTCTGAAACTCAGGGGACAGCACATCCGTCAACAAGCAAAAAGGATCCCGCCATGTCCAGACTGTATACCTCCCTATTGGCCGGCCTGTTCCTGGCCACCGGCATCGCCAGCGCCCAGGATGCCAATTGCCGCCCGTTCGATACGGCCGTCGTGCAGCCCAGCGTGCCGCTGTCGCTGCACGATATGCGGATGATAGACGCGCCGGCCGCCCAGCAGGCCCCGACGCCCGCCCAACCGTAAACGCCATCGCGCCCGGCCGCGCGGCTGGGCGCCCGACTCCGCTCCACCCGCGTTACCGTGGCTGCGGGCCGCAGCCGCCAGACCGCCGTTCCACGTGGAACCATGCCCGGCCGGAACTATTGCTGCCTGCGCCGGCTATCTCGGGTATAGGCGCAGAAGCCCGGCTTCGGGCCTATCTTCGGATGGTTGCGGCAGGTATTGGGCCGCTTGTCGTAAATGGTGCACAGCCGGGTCCCGGCATCCAGGTACAGACAATCGCCGTTGGCGCGCTGCGCCAGCGTGAACAGGCTGTTCTTGAAATTGAAGTGCTGGATCACGCGCTGCTTCTCCAGCCGCTTGGCGATGTTCTTGATCGGCTCTTCCAGCTCGAACTCGTCGACGACGCCGATGCGGACCAGATCCGGCAGCTTCACTTCCACCGGCATCGTGCAACAGGACGCCATGCAGTCGCCGCACAGGCCGTTCTTGTACTTGATCCAGGTTTCCAAGCGGTTGACGTCGGCCATGGCTCATCCTTAACACATTGAATACGAAAAGCTTTCCCCTTACGGGAAAGCGCGCATTCTACGGTCGATGGCTCAGGACGGCAAGATGCCGGCCAACCGCCGCCTGGCTTCGGACGGACTTCGCGGCGCCAGCCAGACCGCGCCAGGATGCGCGCTCCTCAGCGTCGACAGCGCCAGGACGCGACGGGCATGGCCCCGCCACATCCACAGCAGCAAGGAATCGCGCGAAAACAGCGCGCCGCGCAGGGTCTCGCGGTTGCCATGCGCCAGCGCCTCCCTCCGCCAGGCCCGGCGCAGGCTGCGCCGCACGATGCGCCAGGCCAGCAGCAAACGGGGGTAGTCCAGCCAGATCACCAGTTCGGCGCGCGGCAGCAAGCACTCCAGCGCCGACAGATAGCCGCCTTCCGCCACCCAGCGCGGCTGCGCCGCCAGCGCCGCCACCTCGGCTGAAAAAGCGTCTCGCGGCGTCCAGCCCGGCCCCCAGAACAGCGCGTCAAGCTCCACCCGCGGCGCGCCGGATGCCTTGGCCAGCCGGACCGCCAGCGTACTCTTGCCCGCGCCGCTGCCGCCGACGATCAATATCCGGTCGGGCAATGGTCCTGTCATTGGTAATGCGCCGCCGCCCGCCGGATCTTGCCGGCCTCGTCGACCCACAGCACTTCGGCCGCCAGCCCGCGCGCGCCACGGTAGTGTATCGTCAGCGAATCCACCCCGGTCAGCGTCGCCAGGTGCTCGAAATGCAGCTCGGGCAGCCGCCGCAACGCCTCGGCCCAGTAGGCGGCCACCGCCGGCTTGCCCAGCAGCCGGCCGGACCGCTCTCCGGTCATTTCGGCGATATACGGCGAACGCATTTCGAAATCGTCGCGGTAATGCGCCAGGATGCGCGCCAGATCATGACTGTTCCAGGCCGCTATCCACTCCCGCGCCAGCGTCTCGGCAAATGTCTTGTCCAGCATCGGCGTCCCTCCTTGCGGTTTCAAACGCCAAGCCGGATGGACGGATGGCCGGCCCGCTTCGCGCGCGGCATCACCTCCGGCAGATAGATGGTCTGGATCGCGTCCAGCTTGCCGTGCGCCTCCCAGTGCGCGCGGCTTTCCCAATGCTCGACCAGCACGAACTGGCGCGGATCGGCCTCCGAATGGTAGGCCTCCCACAGCAGGCAACCCGGTTCGGCCAGGCACAGCGGCCGCATCCGCGCCAGCGCGGCGGCCACCTGCGCGATATCTTCGGCGGCGGAAACTTCCAGGGTGACGATCAGCGGAAACATGCGGGGTCCTTTGCGAAAAAAAAAACGGAAACGCCATGGTACCGGCAGGCTCTAGTCGGCCTCGTCCTCCCAGCACATCGCGGCGATGCGCCAGCCGTCGGCGCCGCGCACCAGCTGGAACAGCTTGGTGCCGCCGCCGGCATAGGGCTGGCCATGCAGGCGGCCGGCCTTGCGGTAGCGGCTGATCCGGCTGGCCAGCCTGCCTTCTATCCAGGTCTGCTCGCCGCTTTCCTGCTCGCAGAAATCGTCCAGTCCGCCGCCGCAGAGCAGGTCGCGGCGCGGCGCGATGAACGCCTCCAACGACCATTGCCGCGCCTCGGCGCCCTCCACCCTGGTGATCCGGCCGTCGGCGGTGAACATCGCGAAAATGCGGTCCAGATCGGGCCGGACGCCTCCGCGGTTGTCGAACAGCGCGAAAAACGCCGCGATCAGACGGTCTATCTCCGCCTTGTCCGACGCGCCGGCGTCAAATTCGCCTGTCGTCATTTGCTAGCCTCCCCAAGCTTCAAGCGGAAAAGGCGCGCCGCAAGCCTCAAGGTCCGGCCGCCCGCAACGTCGCCGGCGCGATCAGCCTGTGCATAGGCGTCACCGGCAGCATGTACAGGCGGCCCAGCAGATTGTGCACATGGACCACCGTGGTCAGCGTCAACACCGCGCCGCCATCGGCCTGTCGCGCGCGGTGCACCGACAGCACCACGTCCAGATGCTTGTCGCTGTCGCCGAGCAGGACCTCGTCCTCGCCGTTCTCCAGCAGCGTGAAGATGCCGACCCGGTCGCCGGGCAGGAACGCCTCCGGCGGCCGCGTCGCCACGTCGGACAGGCCGCCCAGGTCCTTCAGGCCGAACAGGCGCACGACGCGATTGCGCAAGCGCATGCAGTTTTCCACCCAGCGCGGCGTCGCGGCGGCCACGCGCAGGAACTGGCCCAGCGCCGACAACTGCGGCTCGGCGGCCCTGACCGACCAGGCGTCGGCGAAATCGGCGCCGGCCAGCCGCGCGGCGATGCGGCTGCCGGCCGGCGCGGAGGATGGATATACGGCATGGTTCATGGCGTCGCTCCCGTTTCGGACAGATGTCCGTATTATGCCATTGGCACCGGTCGGAATACGATCAACGGAATCGCCTGCTCGTCCGGATGGACGCCGGCGTGCACGCCGGACAGCCGCAAGGTCTTCTCGCCCGGCAAGGTGTCGCGCAGATTCCAGCCCGGCCTGGCGATCAGCGCGACGTCGCCGCAACGGCGCGCCAGTTCCGGATGCGCGGTCCCGGGACCGAAGACCCCGGCTGCCAGCAGCTCGGCGCCGGGCACGGCCCAACAGGCGTGGCCGAGGCGCTCGCGCGCCAGCTCGAGAAAGCGCCCGGCGAGGCCGGGCCGGACATGGCAGTAGGCCAGACGGGTCTCGCCCGACAACGGCCGCGCCAACAGCCCGTACAGTTCGGCGTCGGCGTCGACGTCCAGCCATTGCGTCGCCGGCGCGGCGACGAAACCGTGATCGGCGATGGCCACCACCGCGGCGTCGCAGGCCGCCGCCGCCTCCAGCAGCGCGGCGAAGGCGGCATCGATAGCGGCCAGCAGCCGCCGCGCCTGCGCCGAATCCGGCCCGCGCTCGTGCATCAGCGTGTCCAGCTGCGGCAGGTAGAGGTAGTGGAAACCCGGCGTCGTCGACCGCAGCCTCGCCTCCAAGCGGCGAAAACCGTCGTCCAGCCCGCGATAGGCGACGCGCTCGGCATCGCCGGCATGGAAACGGCTGCAAGGGGAATCGGCGATGAAATCCGGCAGCAGCAGCGCCGCCGGGCGGGCGAAACGCTCGAACAGCGGCGGCGCGCGGAACAGCGAATCGGCCAGCGCCTGCGGCGCGCTGGCGCTGCCCGCCGGATCGCGCACATATAGCGGCAGCGGCGCGATGATCTCGTCGCCGTGCAACTGGTGCCAGCCTATCAGCCCGTGCTCGGCCGGCGCGCGGCCGGTCAGCACCGTGGTAACGGCGGCGGCGGTGGTCGGCGGAAACACGCTGCCGATCTCGGCCCGCTGCTCGGCCAGCAGGCGGCTGTCCGGCCCGAGCCGCCGCAATTGGGCGGCGCCCAGGCCGTCTATCAGCAGCAGGCAGACGTGGCGGTGGCGGCCTATGCCGTCCAGCGCGTCGCCGCGCAGCGGCGCGTGGCCCAGATCGGGGCCGCCGAGCTCGCCGCTCAGCGTCCGCATCAGATTGAGCAGGCTTCCGCCGTCGTAGTCGGGCCAGGCGGCGCCGGGACAGGCCAGATCGGCCATCGCAGCCCTCATCGGAAGGTCGAAAACCCCATTCTCGACAGCGCGCGGCGCCGCGTCAACGCGAGGCGAGCGGCCGGCGGAACGGCCGCGGTAGCGCAGGCATGGCCTTGTCTAACAATCCGATACAGTCGGCTGCCGCATGGTTATAGTATGCTGCCCCATCTGTTTTGATCGGAGATGAACGCATGAAGCTCATATTTGTCATCATTTCGATGATTTTATCCGGATTGGCCGCGACCGCTCAGGCGGATACGTCCACCATAGTCGGCGGCGCGCTGGGCGGTGCCGCCGGGGCGGCGGTCGGCGAGGCCGTAGGCGGCCGCAACGGCGCCATCATCGGCGGCGCGGTGGGCGGCGGCGCCGGCGCGGCCATCGGCCACGACTACGGCCGCAAGGCCGAACCGACGAAGGAACGCAGCTATCGCAAGCATCGCCACCATCATCGCGGCTATCACTGCCCGCCGGGACAGGCGAAGAAGGGCCGCTGCTGATCGGCTGACGCCTCGCTGCCCCCGCGGCCTGGGCCAGCGCGCCCTGCTTCGTGTCGCGCTAGCCGCTCAGTATGAAAAACGGGACGCCATGCGTCCCGTTTTTCATTGCCGGCGCCTACCCGTCACGGCCAGCATCGCCGAGGCCTGGATCCGGCTCGAACCAGTCTTCGCCGAAAACCTCCATCGGATGCTGGGTGCGGCTGCTACCGTTGCCGCAGGCCATGTCCGAGGCCGGGCAATACTTGTCGCAGCCCCAGCAGATGCGCTCGGGATGACGGGGATGGAGGGGAAATTTCCTGGCGGTGGCGGCTGGCATGCTTTCATTGTGCGGCCGTCTCCGCTCCCCGGCATTGATCTGGAATAAGCGATCAGCGCGCGCTCACAGGACCAGCGCCAGCCAGCCCCACATCGCCAACAGCACGATGCAGGACGCCAGAAAGGCCAGGAAACGGTGGACCGGGTGATTGCGGCCCAGATGGATGGCGGTGTGGACCGCGCGCAGCGCGACATAGCTCCAGGCCAGCGCCAGCGGAAGCGGCGCGGTCAGGTTCTTGGCGATGACGATGGCGCCGAACACGTAGAACAGCACCGGGGCCTCGAACAGATTGGAGAAATTGCGCGCCAGCTTCAATTCTCCGTCCGGCGGCGTATCGCCCCGCATCAGCCGGTAATAGCGGCCGTCGACCCGGCCGGAGCGGGCGTTGGCGAAACGGCAGGAACCGAGGCGGATGCCGACGAAAAAGGTCAGCAGTACCAGCGCGAACATCGGATAGATCATCGTTGCCTCCTCATCGTGATAGGCCGGCGCCGGCAGCGGCTGATCGCCGTCTGCCCCCGCCTCGCGTCCGCCGACGATCTCCATTCCGCCTCCCCGAGCGCATGGGATGCGGCCGGACGAGGCCGGCCCGATGAGCAAGGATGCCACCGCGCCGAAAAAATGGAAATGTCATTCGAAAGCGCCGACGACGTGGCCGGCGCGATTGAATTTCTGTTGTCGGACAAGGCCGGCCGGATCACCGGCGCCGTGCTGGATATGGACGGCGGCGTGATGACGGGGAGGAATTAGGCCGGACAGACCGGTGTGCGGCGGAAAGCGGCCGATGCCGGAACAAGATCGTGAACAGGCTCTCAGTCCAGCCGCTTCACATCGCCGTTGCGCGGCGTCGCGTTCTCGTGAAGCAGGTCTTCCAGATACTGGGCCAGGCCGTCTTCGGCCACCCAGTCCGGGACGACGAAATCGGCGGGCCGGCGCTTGCCGTCGTTGCCGGGCAGGAAGGCCCGCCAGCCGGAGCCATGCCGTTCCACCGCGATGATCTGGCCATAGACCGTGAATCGATACGTTCGCATACCTGGGGCTCCGCTTGCGCTCAGGCGTTCATGATCGCAGATCGATCGCCGCCGGCACAACGCCCTGTCGCTGACCTTTTCGCCGTTTAGGTGCGTCGCCCCTTCGGGGTGAGGCTGGAGGGGCGTTTTACGGCCGCTGCTTGAAGAAGGTGATCGGCGCGGAAGCCGGAATCTCGGACGGCGGCGGCGATTTCAGCACGTGCTTCTTCATCTTGCCCATCACGTGCATCTCGCAGGGCCGGCATTCGAACTTCAGCGTATAGGTCTCGTCGCCCGACTTCAGGATCATCGGATCGGCGCGCACCTGGCCCATCACGCCCTTGACGCCCTTGGCCTGCTTCGGACACAGATTGTAGGAGAAGCGCAGGCAGTGCTTGGTGATCATCAGGCTGACCTCGCCCTCCTCCTGATGCGCCTCGTAGGCCGGCGCTATCACTTCGACGCCGTGCCGCTTGTAGAAGTCCCAGGCCAGCGCGTTGTAGACGTTGGCCAGATAGCTGAGCTCCTTCTGCGGGAAGGCGACCGGCGGCTCGACGGCGGCCTTGCGCGCCGGGCGGATCCAGGCGGCGGCGCGGGCGGCTTCCAGCTTCTCCGCCGCTTCGCGGCGCAGACCGTTGATGACGGAGGCCGGCACGAACCACGGCTGGCTCAGATTCAAGGACACGTCGTGCGCCTCGAACATGGTGTTGCCGAGCTTGGCGGCGGCGTCGCGCAGGCTCTGCTCGGCGCGGGCGGCGTCCTTGGCCGGCTCAAGCTGAAGCTCGGCGCGGGCGCTGGCGGTGCAGCCGTCGGCGTCGGTATAGCTGAGCTCCAGCCCGTCGGTGGTTTCGGACAGCGAGGCCCAGACGCCGACGCGGCGCTCGGCCGATTTCTTCAGCAGCGCCAGTTCCCAGGCGTGGTCGCGGTTGCGGCTGATGTCGACGCCGGGCTTCAGGCCTTGCAGCGCCGCCGGATCGTTGGGCTCGCAGCGCCACACCAAGAGCCCGCCCTCGGCCTTGCCCACCTGCTTGACGGTGTTCAGCTGCATGCCGACCACCTCGCGCTTCCTCATGAAGTTGATGCCGTCGCCGTTAGCCATCTGCTCGCTGGTGGCGATCTCCAGCCAGCCGTCGCCGACCTTGTGCACGGTGCCGAGGCCGACGCCGACGAACTTCGGCGAATCGAAGGCGCCGATGTCCTGCTTGCGGCCGGTGGCGAAGTAGTCGGTCGCGCCGCGGTGGAAGGTCTTGTCCGGGTCCGGCGTGAAGTGGATTTCGCTGCTGCCGCTGGCGGCCGGCGCCAGCTCCGGCCGGCGCTCGAAGATCTCGTCCAGCAGCATCCGGTAGTGGGCCGTGATGTTCTTGACGTAGCTGACGTCCTTGTAGCGCCCCTCTATCTTCAGCGAGCGCACGCCGGCGTCCAGCAGCGCTTCCAGGTTGGCGCTCTGGTTGTTGTCCTTCATCGACAGCAGGTGCTTGTCGAAAGCCACCACGCCGCCCTTCTCGTCGGTCAGCGTGTACGGCAGCCTACAGGCCTGCGAGCAGTCGCCGCGGTTGGCGCTGCGGCCGGTGTCGGCGTGGCTGATGTAGCACTGGCCGGAGAAGGCCACGCACAGCGCGCCGTGGATGAAGTATTCGATCGTCGCGGAATCGGCGACGCGGTCGGCGATCTTCCTGATCTGCGGAATCGTCAGCTCGCGCGCCAGCACGATTTGCGAAAAGCCGGCGTCGGACAGGAAGCGCGCCTTGTCGGCGTCGCGGATGTCGCACTGGGTGGACGCGTGCAGCTGGATAGGCGGCAGGTCCATCTGCAGGATGCCCATATCCTGGATGATCAGCGCGTCGACGCCGGCGTCGTAGAGCTGCCAGATCAGCTTGCGCGCGCCTTCCAGCTCGGCGTCGTGCAAGATGGTGTTCAGCGTGGTGAAGATGCGCGCGTGATAGCGGTGGGCGAAATCGCACAGCGCGGCGATGTCCTCGACGCTGTTGCAGGCGTTGTGGCGCGCGCCGAACGACGGCCCGCCGATATACACCGCGTCGGCGCCATGCAGGATGGCTTCGCGGCCGATTTCGGCGGTTTTGGCGGGTGACAGCAGTTCGACTTGGTGCGGCAACAGGCTCATGGCGGTTCCGGAATTCGCAAAGGGTTGGTTCACGCCGGCAGGCGGGCGCAGAAGTATAGCGGAATCATGGGCTTATAGGTAGCGGCACGCTAGGAAACGACAAAATCGCGTCGCCGGCCCGCGTCGGCGGCGCTAAGTGCGACTACCTAGGCCGCCCGATGCGCATTGCCTGGCCCTATGCCGGCTGCTACCCCGAAATATCGGGACCGCGTCCGCGCACCGCCTCGCCGCCCCGGTGTTCCTCGCCTGACCGTTTTGATCGTATCGCCCTGCCCTAGCTTCCTCGTTGCCGTCCGCCCGCCACGCGCGCGGACATTTTTTTGTTCGCATCCGTCGAGTATATTGCGCCGCAACAAGCCCGATATGCTCTGTTTCGAAAACCAGATTGGTATTCTATTGGATTGATTTTCAGACCCAATCACAAGCTGGTCTTTTTCGCGCAAAAATGCGGCATCTAAGCCGTTAAATCGATTGAATCTTCAATATCCAGGCAAAAAACAGGCCAGTAAAGTGATAAATCGCGGTAAAAATCGTACCGCATGGCAGCATTGCAACGCCATGACAATCGATTTTCACTGAGATAATCCAATACCATTTGAAGACCAATATAAGGCCAGATAAGGTGCCTCCAGGATTCCCGCAGACGGATTCCCCAATCGGACCTGGAGCACAAAAATGCACAAGCGACATCTTTGGCTGTTGGCGGCGCTGGCAGCGCTGTCCGGCCCCGCCCTGGCGGAAGAGGAACCTTCCGTCCCGCCGTCCAGCGACGGCCCCCCGTTGAAAGGCACCCAGAACGCGATTCCGGCCAGCGACGTCTACGACCTGCTGACCAAATCGGAAACCACCTTCAGCGCGCTGTACTACGGACGCGACCGGCAGGAAAAACAGCCCAATGACAGCAATGGCGGCGACATCCGCGTCAACGCGCTGAACCTGGGCCTGAACTTCAAGTCCGGCTACGCCTGGAACACGCTGGGCTTCGACGCCGCCGCGCACGCCTCGCTGCGGCTGAACAAGGGCATGGGCTTCTCCGAAGTGCTGTACCACGACTACAACGACATGAGCGATCCGGCGGAGGGCGGCGGCGGCAAGGACAAGAGCGACGCGGTGCTGAGCCAGGCGGCGCTGAAATTCCGCCAGCACCCGGACGGACAGGGCTTCTCCGCCCGCGCCGGCTACACCCCGATAGCGATCGGCGCGCTCGGCACCTCCGGCGGCCTGCAGTCGCACGCCTACCGCGGCTTCGAAGGCAAATACAAGCTGGGCGACTTCGAGCTCGGCTACGGCTGGGCCGACCAGTTCCGCAACGAATGGGACTACCGCTTCCGCGACATGACCAATTCCTGGGAGCAGGGCCGCAGCAAGGGCAGCCAGGCCAAAAAAATAGCCTACGTCAACAGCATAGGCTTGCGCTACGCGCCGGACGGGGCCTTCGTCGACATCGGCTTCGGCGAGGGCAAGGACTATCGCCGCACCGCTCAGATCGCCGGCTCCTACAGCTGGAAGCTGGCCGGCGGCGACACGCTGACCGGCGTCGCCTACTACTTCCAGGGCAAGGATCTGGCGCCGCTGGGCCTGCCCAACTCGCAACTGGCCTGGCATGCCAGCGCCAGTCTGAGCTACGCCAGCGGCGGCCTGACCCTGATGGCCGCGCTGGGCAAGAGCCGCAATCCGGACGGCGGCGAAGTCAATTTCCGCCTGACGCCGTACGGCAACAGCGACAACCGCAACTTCATCCAGACCTGGGGCCAGGACGACGACTTCGTCTGGGACGGCAGCCGGGTGGCGAAGCTGGGCGCGAGCTACGATTTCGCCAAGCAGGGCCTGCCCGGCCTCAGCGTCGGCATCAGCGGCAATTACGCCACCGGGCTGAAGAACCCCGGCGCGCCGGACAGCAAGGCGCGCGAGCTGGACCTGAGCGCCAGCTACGCGGTGCAGAACGGCCTGCTGAAGGGCGCCAGCATAGGCGTGTATCCGGCCTGGTATCGCTCCGGCGACTTCTACGGCAAGAAGGACCGCAACGACGTCAAGGTGATCGCCTCCTACAGCAAGACCTTCTGACGCGCGGCCGCCGGCGTTTGCGGCGGCTGCCGTCTTCGCCGGCAGCGCCGCAGAATTGCATATGGCATGATTCGGCCAGGACCCGCCGGACCGTCATGGACCGGCCGCGGCGGAATCGATCCCCCCACCGAGGAGCAATCAGATGTCCCGACTCGCGCTGAAGCACATCGGCAAGGTGTATGACAACGGCCACGTCGCGATCGACGACGTCAGCCTGGAGATGGCCGACGGCGAATTCATGGTCTTCGTCGGCCCGTCCGGCTGCGGCAAGTCGACCTTGTTGCGGATGATAGCCGGGCTGGAGGACATCAGTTCCGGCGAGCTGTGGATAGACGACAAGCTGGCCAACGACATCGAGCCGGCCAAGCGCGGCCTGGCGATGGTGTTCCAGAGCTACGCGCTGTATCCGCACATGACGGTGCGCGACAATATGGCCTTCAGCCTGAAGCTGGCCGGCCATCGCCGGGCCGAGATCGACGCCGCGGTGCGCCGCGCCGCGCAGACGCTGCAGATCGAGCACCTGCTGGACCGCAAGCCCAAGGCGCTGTCCGGCGGCCAGCGCCAGCGCGTCGCGATAGGCCGCGCCATCGTCCGCCGGCCCGGCGTCTTCCTGTTCGACGAACCGTTGTCCAATCTGGACGCCTCGCTCAGGGTGCAGATGCGGATAGAGCTGGCGCGGCTGCACCAGGAGCTGGGCAGCACGATGATCTACGTCACCCACGACCAGGTGGAGGCGATGACCATGGGCAACCGCATCGCGGTGTTCAACGCCGGCCGCGTCGAACAGGTGGGCGCGCCGCTCGAGCTGTACCAGCGCCCGGCCAACCGCTTCGTCGCCGGCTTCCTCGGCGCGCCGCGGATGAACTTCATGCCGGCGCGCGCGCTGGGCCGTCACGCCGGCGGCCTGGAGCTGGAGCTGCCGGGCGGATTCCGGCTGGCGCTGCCATTCATCGGGGCGGGCTCCGACGAGCTGACGCTGGGCGTGCGAGCCGAACACCTGCGCTTCGCCGAGGCCGGCCTCGCGGCGACGGTGCAGCTGGTCGAGCATCTGGGCGACCAGCAGATCGTCTACCTGCGGCACGCGGGCGAAGGCGAGACGATCGCGATGAAGCTGCCCGGCCACGAGGCCGAGCCCCGGCCCGGCGAACGCCGTTTCATCGCGCCGGATCCGCTCCACTGCCATCTGTTCGACGGCGACGGCCTGGCGCTGGAACGGCCGGAGCCGGCGTTGCGGCCGGCGGCCGAACTGAGCGCGTGACGCCGGCAACCCGCCGGATTTATCCACAGGAAAGCACAGACTTCATATTTATCCACAAGCGCCGGCCGCTCAGGCCCAGCCACGGTCATCAGCCAACCCATCGACCGATGCCGCCGCCAAGGAATCGATGAAAATCCGCGCGACGATCATTGCCCGCTTGCCGGCGGCCGGCGGCAGGGACCTACTTATCCACAGCGATCCGCTTTGTGCGAACTTATCCACAGCCTGCCCCCCAGTCCGCATCCCACTGTCCGATTGGTGGGAAGTGATTGAAATAAATAGGTAAATATTCGTAAGACATCTCGAACTACCCTACAACTAGAACAGAATCGTCTTGTCGGGAGTTCGCATGAGCCGCCATTCCTCGCTGGCCAGACAGCTGGCCGCCCTGGTCGGTCTGGTGATCGCCATTCTGCTGGCCACCGCCGTGTTCTCGCTGGTCCAGCTGTGGGGCGGCATCCGCGCCTTCCGCGACCAGGTCGGCGCCGACCAGCAGAGCGTGCGTCAGGTGCTGACGATGCAGGTGGACTTCAAAAAGCAGGTACAGGAATGGAAGGACACGCTGCTGCGCGGCCAGGATCCGGCCAAGCAGGCCAAATACTGGGGCAATTTCCAGCAACGCGAGCAGCAGGTTCGCGACGAGGGCAACCGGCTGGCGGCCTCGGTCGGCGATCCCGACGCGCAACGGCTGTTGCGGCAGTTCGTCGCCGCCCACCAGAAGATGGGCGACGATTACCGCAAGGGACTGGACGCCTACCGGCAGGCCGGCGCCGATTTCAAGGCCGGCGACAAGCAGGTGGCCGGCATGGACAGGCCGCCGACCGAATTGCTGACCCAGGTCAGCGAGCTGCTGGACAAGCGCGCCGCCGCCACCGCCGCCGCCGCGGAACAGGGCGCCGACAGCGCGCTGTGGCGCGCCGGCGTCGCGATGGCACTCGGCGCGCTGCTGGGGATGACCTTCTTCCTGTACTACATCAAGCACACGCTGATCCTGCGCACCCGCCGGCTGGTCGAAGAGCTGGACCGCCTGCGCCAGGGCGACTTCACCCACCCGCTGCATCACGACAAGATGGACGAGATCGGCCAGATCGCCGCCTGCGGCGAGGCGGTGCGCGCCAATCTGGGCGCGCTGATCGGCAAACTGAGCGCCGCCGCCTCCGAAGTCAGCCACACCAGCCAGGAGCTGAGCCGGGCCGCCCATCTGCTGGCCCAGAGCGCCGAGACGCAGAACGACTCGATCGCCAGCAACGCCGCCTCGGTGGAGCAGATGGCCACCAGCATAGACACCATCGCCAACCAGACCGCCGCGATCAGCGACGATTCGGCCGCCAGCGCCGAGCAGACCCGCGCCGGCCTCGACGAAATGGCCAAGCTGCAACAGCAGGCCCAGGTGATGGACGCGGTGATGGGCAAGGTCGACAACGCGTCGCAGGCGTTCCAGAACAGCACTCAGGCCATCAATCAGCTGACAGGCCAGATCAAGGAGATCGCCGAGCAGACCAATCTGTTGGCGCTGAACGCGGCGATAGAGGCGGCGCGCGCCGGCGAGGCCGGTCGCGGCTTCGCCGTCGTGGCCGACGAGGTGCGCAAGCTGGCGGAAAACTCGGCCAAGGCCGCCAGCGAGATCAAGGACGTCACCACCCGGCTGAGCCAGGACGCGCAGGCGGTGGGCAGCTCGGTGCAGAACGGCATCGTCTCCACCCAGCAAAGCCGCGACACCATAGAATCGGTGCTGGCCAATCTGAGCGCCGCCAGCGACAGCGTGCACGAAGCCAGCAACGGTGTCGGCGAAATCCGCGACGCCATCGCCGAGCAGAAGGCCGCCTGCAACAGCATCGCCCACCGCATTGAGACGGTGGCGCAGATGGTCGCCGACAACTCCCAGGCCACCAACGACCTGCGCGGCATGGTCGCCAGCCTCAGCGGCCTGGCCGAACAGATGCAGACCATGGTCGGCCAGTTCAGGCTGTAGCGTCGAAGACCGGCTCCATGGCGCACAGCCGGAAACGGACCAGCCGGCCGGCATGCGGCCGCAGCCGCTCCGCCAGCCAGTCGATGCCGGGCTCGCCGGACGGGAAGCCGGCGCCCGGCCGCTCGCTGACGAAAACCGCGTTGCGGCTGCCCTCCGTCAACTTGAAGCGGTCCGATTCCAGCCAGTTCAGGCAGCGGCACACAACCTCGCGCGCGCCGTTCAGCCACACGGCCTCGCCCGGCAGCGGCGTTTGCGGCTCCCCGCCCCCCAATGGCAGGAAGACCTCGTCGCCGCGCGCCAGGTCCAGCAGCAGCCCGGCGCCCAGCCTGTCCACGTCCTCGCCGCCGAACGGCGCCAGACTGATCAGCGAAGCCTGGTTGTACAGGTCCACCAGCGGCAGGATGCTGCGCAGCTTGTCCTTCTGCGCCGCCTTGACCAGGTATTCCAGCGAGCAGCGCGCCTTTTTGTCGCCGGGCAACGCCTTGTAAAGCCGCTTCCAGTCCTGCAGCAGCGCATCCGGATCCTGCGCCGTCTCCGGCAACGCCGGCGGCCGCGCCGGCAGCGCGGCGGCATCGAGGTCCAGGGCCAGCAGCCCGCTCACTTCCATTTCCGGCATCGCCTCCAGCAAGGCCGGGCTCAAAATCACGCGCATATCGACTCCGTTGATCGCTATCGGGACCATGCTAGCCAAAGTGCCGCCGGCTGTGAAACGACAATATCTAATGGGGCATTAGAACCTGTTTACGATCTTTCTGCGGCAGATGCAGGACGCGGAAAGCGGCCCGCCGCGATGCCGTCGTTCACGGCAAGGGCGGTTGACAGCGCCATCCGCCGCGGCGAAATCTGCAAGACCGGCCGCGCCCTAGCGCCGACACTGGGCCATCCCCCCACGAAGGAGTCCTCGATGCGCGGTCTTTCCTCCCTGCTCGTCGCGCGGGCAGCCATCTCGGCGGGCCGAGGCCCGGCAGCGGCGCCCTCGTCCCCGCTGGTCGACCGTCTGAACGGCCTCGGCAATATTCCCGCCGAGGCGCCGCGCTTCCGTCCGGTCGTCGTCGGCGGCGGCAGTCTGTGGAACCGCATGCGCATGTTGGCGGCCAATCCGTTCGAGAAGACGCTGAACGCCCACGGCGGCGCCGACCGGAAACTGGCCTTCGATCAGAAACAGGCGGTGCTGACGCCGTGCCGCGCCGATTTGGCCAAGCTGGGATTGCGCGATATGAAGCAGGGCGTATGCAACGGCCTGTCCTATGCCTGGGCCGAGGAACAGCTGAAGACCGGCGACGGCGCGCGCACGCTGCAATGGATAGGCCAGGTGGCCGCCAGCGCCAGCCTGGTGCGCGGCGCGCGCGACGGCGCGGTCCCGTCGCCGCTCAGCCAGGCACGCATCCCGCTGCTCAATCAGCTGAAGAAGATGCAGGACTTCCAGTTCAACCGCTTCATCGACAGCGGCAGCGCCAAGCAGGACATGCTCAACTACCTGCTGGCGGTCGACGACTGGGCCGGACGCAACGGCGTCAAGGCCCGCGTCGACATCCTCCATCCCGGCGCCACGCCCGCCGAACGCCAGCTGTGCGCGCGCCTGCCCGCCGACGAAGACGGCGCGCTGGTATTCCGCACCGGCGAGCATACGATGGCGATGTCCAGCCGCGGCGGCATATACAGCTTCTTCGAGCCGAATTACGGCATGGCCAGCTTCCGGGACAGGGAGCGCTTCGACGATTTCGTCGTCGCCTTCCTGCAGGCCGAGGGCCACGCGCCACCGTTCATGCTGACCGAATTGCGGCCGGATCCGTCGGCCCGGCCCAGGCCGACGGCGCTGGCCGAACTCGCCGACATCGGCTGAGGCAAGAAAAAAGCCCGGCCAAAGCCGGGCTTCATCGCCATCAGCGGATCAGGCGCTCAGCGCCTCGCTGCGGGCCGACGCCCGCGCGGCCAGCCAGGCGTCCACCACCTCGGCGGCATCGGCCGGCAGGTGCAGCTTGAGCTTGGAACGGCGCCACAGGATGTCGTCGCTGCGCGTCGCCCATTCGACGTCGGCCAGGTAGGCGAGCTCGGCCTCGTACAAGCCCGGCAGCACTTCCCTGCCCAGGCCGGCCAGGCTGTCCGCGCCGCCGATCAGCTTGCCGACGCGGGTGCCGTAGGCGCGCGCCCAGCGCTCGGCCAGCTCGGCCGGCAGCCACGGGTGGCGCATGCGCAGACTCTGCAGGAAGCGGCCGAAATCGGCGCCGGGCATGTCGCCGCCGGGCAGCGGCGCCCCGGCGGTCCAGCTCGGCTTGCGGTTGCCGAGCAGCGGCGCGATCTTGTCCACCGCCTCCTCCGCCAGCTTGCGGAAGGTGGTGATCTTGCCGCCGAACACCGACAACAGCGGCGCGCCGGCCAGATCCATCTCCAGCGAATAGTCGCGGGTGACGCTGGAGGCGTTGTCTGAGGCGTCGTCCAGCAACGGACGCACGCCGGAATACGTCGACAGCACGTCGTCCGGACCGATCTGGGCGCGGAAATAGCGGTTGCTCATCCGGCACAGATAGGCGATCTCGTCGCCGTCTATCGCCACTTCGCCCGGATCGCCGCGGTATTCGACGTCGGTGGTGCCGATCAGCGTGAATTCCTTCTCGTACGGGATCGCGAAGATGATGCGCTGGTCCGGATTCTGGAAGATGTAGGCGAACGGATGGTCGAACAGCTTCTTCACGACGATGTGGCTGCCCTTGACCAGGCGGATCGACTTGCCGGACGGCATCGCCAGCTTGTCCTCGATCAGGCTCTGCACCCACGGGCCGGCGGCGTTGACCAGCGCGCGCGCGCGCACCTCGAAGCGGCTACCGTCCTCGCGCTCCAGCGTGCACAGCCAGTGGCCGTCGTTGCGGCGCGCCGCGACGCAGGCGGTGCGGGTATGGATTCTGGCTCCGTTCTCTGCCGCGTCCATCGCGTTCAGCACCACCAGGCGCGCGTCCTGCACCCAGCCGTCCGAATAGACGAAGCCGCGCTTGAACGACTGCTGCAACGGACCGCCCGACGGATGTTTGGCGAAGCTGACCGTTTCCGACCCCGGCAGCACTTCGCGTCGGGCCAGATGGTCGTACAGGAACAGGCCGGCGCGTATCATCCACTCCGGCCGCTGGTCGCGCGCGTGCGGCATCACGAAACGCAGCGGCCAGATGATGTGCGGCGCCGCCTTCAGCAGCACCTCGCGCTCCTGCAGCGCCTTGCGCACCAGGCCGAACTCGTAATGTTCCAGATAGCGCAGGCCGCCGTGGATCAGCTTGGTGCTGGCCGACGAGGTGTGCGAAGCCAGATCGTCCTTTTCGCACAGCATTACCGACAGGCCGCGTCCGGCGGCATCGCGCGCGATGCCGGCGCCGTTGATACCGCCGCCGATCACCATCAAGTCATATACGTCCATTGCCCGATCCTTGCTTTGATCCATGTCGCCCATTCTATCCACAATAGCTAACAGCGAACATGAATAACACATTTTTCTTTCGTTATTTTTTCGTTTTTACGACACTCATCCGGTAAAAAGAACAAGTCAGTCAAGTCGAGAGGGAAGGGAATGACAAGTCATCGCCTTGCAAGGCAATAAGATCAGCCGGATGGCCACAGGCGGGCGCTGAAGAGGAAAAACGAATGAAAAAGGAAAACGGCGCGCCCGAAAGCGCGCCGCGAAAACCGATTACAGCGTATAGGCCAGGGCCGCCAGCGTGCCGCCGATCAGCGAGCCGAGCACCGGCACCCAGGCATAGCCCCAGTCGCTGTCGCGCTTGCCCGGAATCGGCAGGATGGCGTGCATGATGCGCGGCGCCAGATCGCGCGCCGGGCTCATCGCGTAGCCGGTGGTCCCGCCCAGAGACACGCCGATGCCGAGCACCAGCAGCGCGACCGGCAGCGCGTCTATCGCGCCCAGCGACATCTTGGGCGCCACCATGGACAGGATGGCGAACACCAGGACGAAGGTGGCGACGATCTCGGACACCAGATTGCCCGGCAGGCTGCGGATCGCCGGACCGGTGCAGAAGGTGGCCAGCTTGGTGTCGGCGCAGTCGGTGGTCTCGTAGTGCTTGCGGTAGATCAGCCACATCAGGCCGGCGCCGGCCATGCCGCCCAGCATCTGCGCGGCGACGTAGCCCGGCACCTTGTCCCACGGGAACTTGCCGGCCACGGCCAGCGCCACCGACACCGCCGGGTTCAGGTGGGCGCCGCTGATCGCCGCCACGCTGAACACGCCGACGAACACCGCCATCGCCCAGCCGAAGGCCACGACGATCAGCCCGCTGTCGTGGCCCTTGGTGTTCTTCAGCAGCACATTGGCCACCACGCCGTTGCCCAGCAACACCAGCAAGGCGGTGCCGATGAATTCACCCATCAAAGGATTCATGATTGTCTCTTTCCAACGTAAAGGATGCGTCCGCCGTCTGATGCGGCGGCTCACGCAATCGTCACTCCGAAGTGGCCGGCAGGGACGGGACGCCGCCGTTTCCGCACGGCGTCGGGCTCATCCGGCCGCGTCCCGTCAGGCCTGGTCGTCGGCCCACACCTTGGCGGCGTTCACCGCGCGCTGCCAGCCCTTGACGCTGGCGGCGACTTCGCCGGCCGGCATCGTCGGCTGGAAGCGGCGGTCCAGCTGCCACTGGCCCTGGATGTCGTCCACGCTCTTCCAGTAGCCGACGGCCAGACCGGCCAGATAGGCGGCGCCCAGCGCGGTGGTTTCGGTGATCTTCGGACGCACCACGTCGACGGCCAGGATGTCGGACTGGAACTGCATCAGCAATTCGTTGACGGTGGCGCCGCCGTCGACGCGCAGCTCGGCGATGCTCATCTTGGCGTCGGCTTCCATCGCCTTCAGCACGTCGCGGGTCTGGTAGGCGATGCTGTCCAGCGCGGCGCGGGCGATGTGGGCGGCCTTGGTGCCCAGCGTGGCGCCGACGATGGTGCCGCGGGCGCTGGCGTTCCAGTGCGGCGCGCCCAGGCCGGCGAAAGCCGGCACCAGATAGACGCCGTCGCTGTCCTTCACTTCCTGGGCCAGCGGGCCGACGTCGGCCGAATGCCGGATGATGCCCAGACCGTCGCGCAGCCATTTGACCACCGCGCCGCCGATGAAGATCGAGCCTTCCAGCGCGTACTGCACCTTGCCGTCGACCTTCCAGGCGATGGTGGTCAGCAGATTGTTCTTCGATTCGATCGGCGTCTCGCCGGTGTTCAGCATCATGAAGCAGCCGGTGCCGTAGGTGTTCTTCACCATGCCCGGCGTCGTGCATTGCTGGCCGAACAGCGCCGCCTGCTGGTCGCCGGCGACGCCGGCGATCGGGATTTCCACGCCGAGGTGGGCGGCGTGGGTATGGCCGTACACTTCGCTGGAGCTCTTCACCTCCGGCAGCATCGAGGCCGGGATGCCCATGACGTCCAAGAGCTCGGCGTCCCATTCCAGCGTGTGGATGTTGTACAGCATGGTGCGCGAGGCATTGGACACGTCGGTCACATGCACCTTGCCGTGGGTGAAGTTCCAGATCAGCCAGCTGTCGACGGTGCCGAAGGCCAGCTTGCCGTCGCGGGCGCGGTCGCGGGCGCCCGGCACATTGTCCAGGATCCACTTGATCTTGCTGCCGGAGAAGTAGGCGTCGACCAGAAGGCCGGTCTTGGAGCGGATCAGTTCGCCGAGGCCGCGGCCCTTCAGCTCGTCGCAGAACTCGGCGGTGCGGCGGTCCTGCCAGACGATGGCGTTGTACACCGGCTGGCCGGTTTCGCGGTCCCAGACGATGGTGGTTTCACGCTGGTTGGTGATGCCGATGGCGGCGATGCTGCGACCGTCTATGCCGGCCTTGGCCACCGCTTCCGCGGCCACGCCGACCTGCCCGCCCCAGATTTCCTGCGGATCGTGCTCGACCCAGCCCGGTTGCGGATAGATCTGGCGGAATTCCTTCTGCGCCAACGACACGATGTCGCCGCTGCGATTGAACAGGATGGCGCGGGAACTGGTGGTGCCCTGGTCCAGGGCCAGTACGTACTGATCGCTCATGACTTCTTTCTCCTGATTGCCGGTAAGGCGGCTTAGTTAACGCCCCGGGGGGTCAACGTTGCGTTGTTTGTTGCTTTTTTTGCTTATGACGTTCGTTTTATTTGCGAACAATTCTATTGCCGAACCAAGCCTTGTCAATCTTCCGCCGGAAAAAAAATCCGATTTCCGCAGTGCAACCAAGAGAAAAACGTCGAGCAGGCGAAAACAAAACGTTTCTAATCAGTACATTGCATGCTGTAGCAGAACGCTACATTTTTACACCACACGATCGCCGCACCGCGCCGACGCCGAAGAAACCCGCGGGCAAGAGCGCGGCGCGGTCATGCGCGGCAAGGCTTTGTCGAGCTCCGCCGGCCGCAAACCTCAATTGCGCGTCGCAACAATGACTTAGGGGAATTACAGCCGGATCATTGAAAAAGAAAAAATAGGAAAACAAGCGAACAAAGACTATCAATCAAGCAATCGCATCCGATCGCCCGGACGTTGCTTTGCAACCAAACGGCCCGACAAACGTAATGCTGCCGCTACACGGCGCTTATGGCAGCATGAACGGGTGCCGGACGCCAATATTGGACCCAGCGCAAGAAAGCCGGCGCGTCGCGGTGGCATCATCGTCGACGAGTCGACCGCGCAAGGCCGCGCGCTCCCGAGCCGCGCTCCTGATTACCTGGCCGCCAAGAGTCAAAGGAATATCAATGCTTCGCAACACCAAAATCCTCGCCACGCTGGGGCCGTCTTCCAGCACCCCGCAACAAATCCTGGAATTGGCCCGCTCCGGGGTCAACATCTTCCGGCTCAATATGAGCCATGGCAGCCACGACGATCACCGCGCACGCCTGCAGGCGATACGCGACGCCGAACAGGCGCTGGACCGGCCGCTGGGCGTGGTGGTGGATCTGCAGGGTCCCAAGCTGCGCATCGGCAAGTTTCCGCAACCGGTCCCGGTGAAAACCGGCGACCGCTATGAATTCGTGCTGGACGAAGTCGAAGGCGACGCGCGCCGGGCCACGCTGCCCCACCCCGAGGCCTTCGCCGCGCTCGAGCCGGGCCATCGCATCCTGGTCAACGACGGCAAGCTGGCGTTCCACGTGGAACAAGTGGAGGCGCGTCGCATCGTCACCCGCGTCGCCGTCGGCGGCGAACTGTCCAGCAACAAGGGCTTCAATCTGCCGCACACCGTGCTGCCGCTGTCCGCGATCACCGACAAGGACCGCAAGGACATCGATTTCGCGCTGGCCGAAGGCGCCGACTGGCTGGCGATGTCCTTCGTGCAGACCGCGGCCGACGTCGAGGTGCTGCGCGGCATCGTCGGGCGCCGCGTCGGCATCGTCTCCAAGATAGAGAAGCCGTCGGCCGTCGACGATCTGGAAGCGATCGCCACCTTGTCCGACGCGGTGATGGTGGCGCGCGGCGACCTGGGCGTGGAACTGCCGCCCGAGGACGTGCCGGTGGCCCAGCGCCGCATCGTGCACCAGTGCCGCCACCTGGGCCGACCGGTCATCGTCGCCACCCAGATGCTGGAATCGATGATCACCGCGCCGACGCCGACCCGCGCCGAGGCCAACGACGTCGCCACCGCGGTCTACGAAGGCGCCGACGCCGTGATGCTGTCGGCCGAGACGGCCGCCGGCCAGTACCCGTTGGAGGCGGTGCAGATCATGGATCGCATCATCCGCCGCGTCGAAAGCGCGCCGGACTACCGCAAGGTGATGGCGCTGGATTACAGCGCCGCCGACGAACCCGGCCGCACCGACGCCATCGCCGCCTGCGTACGCAAGGTGGCGACGCTACTGCCGGTCTCGGTGTCGGTGGCCTTCACCACCAGCGGCGCCAGCTGTCTGTACCTGGCGCGCGAGCGGCCGTCCACGCCGATACTCGGCATCTCGCCCAACCTCGCCACCGCGCGCCGGCTGTCGCTGGTGTGGGGCGTGGTGGCCTACCACGGTCCGGACGCGGAAAACCTGGAGGACATGGTGGTGAAGACCACCTTCTGCGCGACCAAGCTCGGCCTGGCCGAACAGGGCAAGCCGATGGTGATCATCGCCGGCGTGCCCTTCGGCACCCCCGGCACCACCAATCTGCTGCGCATCGTCTATCCCTGAGTCCTATCGCCGGCGCGCGGCGGCATCCCCTGGATGTCGCCGCGCTTTTTTCCGCCCCCCGTCTCTCCTGTCCTCCCTGCCCGGTCGGCCTGTCGCTCGCTTAGTCCAAGCGATTGATACTATTCTGAAAAACACACCCTGCGGATACCGAACATGAGGGCACGTCTCCTGCTTGGCAGCTTGCTATCGATGGTCCTGCTGGTCTGCTTCGCCGCGCCGGTCCGCGCCGCCGACGACGCGCTGACGGTGGCGGTGGACGCCGGCAATCCTCCGTTCATGTACGCCGGCCACGCCGGCGCGGCGGGCCTGTACCCGCTGCTGATCCGCCGCGTCTGCGAACGCGCCGGCCTGCGCGTCTCGCTGCAGCCGCTGGCGTGGCGCCGCGCGCTGTACCTGCTGAACCAGGGCCAGGCGGCCGTCGGCGGCATCTACAAGAACAGCGACCGGGAAAAGCTGTACGACTTCAGCCAGCCGCTGTTCCTGGAACGCATCGTCGTGATCTATCCGCGGCAGCGGCCGCTGCCGTTCCACGCGCTGGCCGACCTGGATCGCAAGCGCGTCGGCGTGATGGCCGGCTGGAGCTACGGCGACGATTTCGACCGCGCCCGCGCCGCCGGCCGCTTCAGCGCCTACGACGGGGAGTCGGACCGGCAGAACCTGCAGCGGCTGGAACGCGGCTATCTGGACGCCGCGCTCGGCGTGCGTGAAGCGATGGACGCGATACTGGCCAGCGGCGACTATCCGGGCCTGGCCATCGCCCCCGAACCGCTGGTCGCCAACCCCACCTTCCTCGCCCTGCGCAAGCAGCCCGGCAACCGCGCCGTGCTGAAACGCTTCAACCAGGCGCTGGAGGCCATGCGCCAGGACGGCAGCTACGCCGCCCTGGTCCACGGCTTTTTCAACGCCGGGCATTGAGGCCGCGCGGCCCAGATCCTGTTCAAAGTCCTTTCCTGCAACGCCGCCCAGCCAGCAGGCGACCTGCCCGCCTGTCAGAAACTATAGGTGGCGACCTCGACCAGATTGCCGTCGGGGTCGTTGAAATACACCGAGGTGATGGCCCCCATCGCGCCGTTGCGCGTCACCGGCCCTTCCACGATGGCGATGCCCTCGCGCTTCAGATGCTCGACCACCTCGGTCAGCGGCAGGCGGCTGATCAGGCACAGGTCGCCGCTGCCGATGGCGGCGTGGTTGCGCGTCTCCTGGCCCAGCCGCTGCAGATTGATCTTCTGATTGCCGAAACGCAGCGCGCGGCGGCCGTTGCCGAAAGTCACCGCCTCCAGCTTCAATGCGCGCCGGTAGAAATCCACCGCCGCCTCGATATCGCGGACAGTCAGTACGATGTGGTCGATATGGCTGATCATGCGCGCTCCCGGATGTCTGGGGATCCACACTGCCACAAAGCCGCCGCGCTGTCATGCCAAAAGCATTACAACTGACCGCGCCGCCCCACCCTGATATAGTCGTCGTTCCCACCATTCGACGCGCAACACATGACGCCACATCTGTCGCTACGGCAAGCCCGCCACCTGCAACTGGCCGCCCAGGGCCTGTTGACCGCCCCGCGCCGCAAGGCGAGCAAGGCCGACGCGCTGGCGGCGATCCGCCGGATGGCGCTGCTGCAGATCGACACCATCAGCGTGGTGGCGCGCAGCCCCTACCTGGTGCTGTACAGCCGGCTCGGCGCCTACGATCCGGCCTGGCTGGACCAGTTGCTGGCCGACGGCGCGCTGTTCGAATACTGGGCGCACGAAGCCTGCTTCGTGCCGGTCGAGGATTACCCGCTGCTGCGCCACCGCATGCTGGACGCCGAGGGCATGGGCTGGAAGTTTTCGCGGCGCTGGTACGAGCAGCACCGCGCCGACATCGAGGCCATCGTCGAGCACATCCGCGCCAACGGCCCGGCGCGCTCGGCCGATTTCGAACGCCGGGACGGCAAGGGCAACGGCTGGTGGGACTGGAAGCCGGAGAAGCGCCACCTGGAGGCGCTGTTCACGCTGGGGCGGCTGATGGTCAAGGAGAGGCGCGGCTTCCAGCGCGTCTACGATCTGGCCGAGCGGGTGCTGCCCGGCTGGGACGACGCCCGCGACCTGCCGTCGCCGGACGAGGTGAGGCTGCGCCAGGTCCGCAACAGCTGCCGCGCGCTCGGCCTGGTCAAGACCGGCTGGGTGGCCGACTACTACCGGCTGAAGCGCGCGCCTTACGGCGAGATGCTGCACCGGCTGGCCGACGCCGGCGAGCTGATCCCGGTGCGGGTGGAGGGCTGGAGCCACGACGCCTTCGTCCACATGAGCCTCGCCGCCGAGCTGGAACTGGCTCAGGCAGACAGGCTCAACAGCGGCAACACCGCCATCCTGTCGCCGTTCGATCCGCTGGTGTGGGACCGCAAGCGGGCGCTGGAACTGTTCGACTTCGACTACAAGATCGAGTGCTACACGCCGGCGCCCAAACGCCGCTACGGCTATTTCACGCTGCCGATACTGAATCGCGGCCGCCTGATCGGCCGGCTGGACGCCAAGGCCCACCGCGCCGGCGGGGTGTTCGAGGTGAAGTCGCTGCACCTGGAAGCCGGCGTGCGGATCAGCCAGCGGCTGGCAGACGACCTGTCCGGCGCCTTGGGCCGGCTGGCTGCCTGGCACGGCACGCCCAGGCTGGCGGTCACCGCCGCGCCCGGCGACCTCGCTGCGCGCCTCGCCTCGGGCCCGGAGGGCTGAGCTACTGCGCCCCGGCGTACCAGCCGCTGACGCCGGCCTGGCGCGCCTCCTGCAGCAGCAACTCGTTCAGTTGGATGACCGGCCGGATGTCGGTGTAATTGGGAATGTCGTCCATGATGCGCGCCGCCACCGGACCGAAGGCGCGCTGGAAGGCCTCCGCCGATTCGAACACCAGCTGGGCCTGCGCCGCATAGCCGGGCGCGCTGCCCGGCTCGGCGCCGGACAGGCCGCGCTCCACCTGCACGCCCTTCAGCGCGCCGCGCAGCAACTGCTGCACCAGCGGCATGTGTTTTTGCATGTAGTAGTCGAAATCGAAACGGGCACCGGCATGCTGCGGATAGACGACGCTGACGGTAATCACGGCAAGCCTCCATGGTACAAGCGGGAAACCTCCAAATTACTCCCGCCCGCCGGTTTTACCAAATGTCATCATGGCCAGGCCCGCGTTCCGGATCAATCGGCGCGGTACGGCCCCATCAGCCTTTGCAGCTCGCCGCGGTCGGCCATTGCGCGCATGGTCCTGCCCAGCTTGTCGGCGACGGCGCGCTGTTTCGGTCCCATCCACAGATAGATGTTCAGGTGCTCGAAAACCACGGCATGGGCGTCGGCGCCGTATGTTTCCTGCCCCGGCCAATGATCGGCGCTTGGGCTGGAGACGATGCAAAGATCGACGCGGCGGATCAGCGCCATACGGATGCAGGCGTCCTGGCTGGACGGCATCTCCCGCCTGGGCACATGGCGCGTCATCAGATCGATGCCGTGCAGGCCGCGCAGGAAGGCGATGTGGTAGCGCTGCAGATCGGCCCAGGAACGGGGCCGGACACCGGGCGAGCCGCTGACGGCGAAATACCACGAGGTGCGCAGGTGCGGCTCCACCCGGATCGCGTCGGGAAAGAATTGCCGGAACAGCGGACCGCGGTTGGGATCGCCGTCGAACTCCCCGGCCATGAAGGCGGCCAGCGCGCGCTCCGGCGGCAGGTACTGTATCGTGTAGCCGAGTCCGGCCTCGGCGAAAACCGCGTCCAGCGTTCGACGCATCGCCAGCATATTGGGCGTGTCCAGCGGCGACAGATTCACCAGCCTCAAGGTCTGGACGGGCGCGGCGTCCGCCAGCGCGAGACACAGCAGCCCTCCAGCCAGGGCCAGACCGGGCCGCCCGCGCACGATGCTCATTGCGAGCCTCCCTTTTCGTCTGATCGATACACTATAGCCGAAGTCCGACAGGTGTCATTTCGGCCTGCCGCGCCCCCCTTTCCGGAACTCGCCCGGGGGGTGGCGCACTCTAAGCGTCATATCCCAGCAACGGAACCCATCCATGCGTACCATCCTGATCCCCTTGTGCGCGGCCTTCGCCATCGCGGGCTGCGACCAGCAACAGACCACCCAGCTGCAACAGGCGGCCTCGGCCGCCATCGGCAACGTCCACAAGGGCGTGGAGAACGCCAGTGCGCCGCTGGGCCAGCTGCAGCAGCAGGCCAGCGACGCGCTGGGCGCCGCCAAGCAGATAGGCTCGGCCACGCTGAACAATCCGGAAGTGAAACAGCAGGTGGACAAGCTGAAGGAACAGGCCTCGGCGCTGAAGAGCGCGATCAAGCCGCAGGACGAAAAGCGTTAACGTCATTTTTACGCCGGCGCGCCGTTTCTTTAGCTTCAATTTAGCCGGGGCGGCCTAGCATGGTCTTGTCATTTCCCTGTGGAGACCATCACCATGCAAACCCTGCCCGACGTTTGCCGCAGCAGCGACATCCTGCTGGACGTGGACATATCGTGCAAAAGCCAGCTGTTCGACTATGCCGCCCGCCAGCTCGGCCAGCGCCACGCGCTGAACGCCCAGACGCTGCAGACCGCGCTGTTGACGCGCGAGCACGCCGGCAGCACCGCGCTGGGCCACGGCCTGGCGCTGCCGCACGCCCGCATCCCCGGTCTCGCCGAGCCCCATGCGCTGTTCCTGAGGCTGGCGCGCCCCCTGCCGTTCGACGCGCCGGACGGCGGGCCGGTGCACAGCCTGCTGTTGCTGCTGCTGCCGCACGACGCGCGCGAATCCCATCTGCAATTGCTGGCGGCGGCGGCGCGGATGTTCGCGGAACGGCCGTTCCGCGAAAGCCTGGCCGGCTGCGACCATCCGGAACAGGTGTTCCGGCTGTTTCAGCTGTGGGCCGATCCGGATGCCGGCAACGACTCCCACTTCCTGCTGGACAGCAACCGCTACTTCCTCGATACCGAGGCCAGCCTGCGCCCCGACTACAGCATACGCCGCAAGGTGGTGGCCCGGTTCTGAGCGCCGGTCCGGGATTTTTCGCCGGCAATCTGGAACAGGGTTCGACGCCTCGGCGGGCGGGAAGCGCAGCCTGCGGACGATTTTTGCTAGGATGAAGCGAAAACCGCCCCTCCCCGCACAAGGCGCACATGTCAGATTTCCTGCTCATCATGGTCTCGCTGGCCGTTGCCAGCATCGGCGTCATCACCTGGCAGCACAGCGTGCGCGCGGATCTGGTGCGGCCTCGCCGTCGCTGGCTGCAGGCTTCGCTGCTGCTGGCCGCCGGCATGCTGGTCGAAGGCCGGGCGTTGGGGAATACGCCGTTGACGCTGACCGTCGGCCCCTTCATGAGCGCGGCCGGCATCGCGCTGCAGCTGACCATCATCGCGCGGCTGATAGGCATAAGGCTGCCGAACTGGCTGTGGCTGGCCTTCGGCGCCTATGCCGGCATGAACCAGTGGGTGCCGTGGGCCACGCTGAAGATGATATTGGACGGCTCGGAAATCCCGCTGCTGTATCTGACGGCCGCCTGGCTTTACCAGCGCGCCGAGCGGACCGTATGCCGCCATCGCTTCAGTCCCACCGCGCTGCTGTTCCTGATCGGCGCGCTGCTCTTCCTCTGGCGCGACGGCGCCGACCTGCTGCGCCACCTGAACGGCCTCGCGCCGCTGCCGCACGATCAGGACAGCGTCCACCATCTGGCGCTGACCTTCGCCACCGCCGCCCAGGTATGCGGCGCCGTCGGCTTCCTCAACATCGTGCTGCAGCGGCAGAACAGCCGGCTGGAGGACGCCGCCAACATCGACCCGCTGACCTCCACAGGCAACCGCCGCGCGCTGCAGTACTGGCTGCGCACGCTGGAGGCGTCGATAGAGAACGTCGCCATCGTGATGCTGGACATCGACCATTTCAAGGCCATCAACGACCGCTACGGCCATCCGGCCGGCGACGAGGTGATCCGGGCGCTGGCCGGCGTGCTGAACGACGGCGTGCGCGACAATGACCTATTGATACGCTACGGAGGGGAGGAATTCTGCCTGGTGATGCCGGACACCGGCGCCGACACCGGCTACCAGGTGGCGGAACGGCTGCGGCTGCGCTTTCACGAACTGCCGCTGCTGCCGGAGCATCCCGAGCTGCGCTGCAGCTTCTCCGCCGGCGTCTACGAATGGCAATGCCGGCAGCAGGATTTCGCCAGCGCCCAGCAGAAGGCCGACCAGGCGCTGTACCAGGCCAAGCAGGCCGGCCGCAACCGGGTCTGCCTCGGCTAGCGCGCCGCGACGTCCTCCTTGTCCGATTCCGCGGACCCATCGTCGGCGGCATGATGGCCGTTCTCGTGGCGGTGGATCTGCTTCATCGCGTACATCCGCTGGTCGGCCATGCCCACCAGCGTTTCCGGCGTCGCGAAATCGTCCGGCCCGGTCTCGACGCAGCCGGCACTGACGCCTATGCCGGGCAGGATGGTCTGCAATTCCAGCCGCAGCCGCTGCACGAAGGTCTCCTCGGCCTGGACACGGTTGCAATTGGGCAACACGATGCAGAATTCGTCGCCGCCGTAGCGGAAGCAGCCGTCCTCCATCCGGGTGATCCGGGTGATGGTCTCGCCGAGCCCGCGCAGTATCTCGTCGCCGCGCTGGTGGCCCTGGCCGTCGTTGATGGTCTTGAAATCGTCGATGTCCAGATACACCAGCGTCACCTTCTCGTGGCGGCGCTGCGCGCTGCGCAGCACCCGCGTCAGCGTCTCGTCCAGGTAGCGGCGGTTCAGCAAGCCGGTCAGCGGATCGGTGCGCGACATCTCCTCCAGCTGGCGGGTGCGCACCGCCACCTTTTCCTCCAGCGCCTGCGCGTACTGTTCCGATTTGTTGCGCGAGGTCTCGATCTCGGCCACCAGGCTGCGGATATAGGTCTCGAACACCAGCGCCACGTCGAACATCATCAGCTTGTCCATCGCCAGCAAGGTGTGGGCTCGGACTTCCGGATCGGGGATCTGCGTGCTCAGCAGATCGACCAGCAGCGTCTTCAGCGACTGCACCGCCGCCAGGTACAGCTTGGGCTCGACGCCGATGCGCTTGTGCACCAGGCCGATGCGCAGACGGTTGTTGACGTATTCCAGGTCGTAGACGCCGCTGAACAGGTCGATCGCGTAGCGGCGCTGGGCGTTGCGCAGCCGTTGCAAGGTATCGGCGTCGCCTATCAGCAGCGCGATTTCGGGCGTACTGGTCTGCAACTCGTAGAAGCGCGCCACCAGGTCGTCCAACTGCGCCTCGATCAACACCCCGGCGGCGCGCAGCAGGAATTCGTCGCGCGGCCTCAGATCGAACAGCGTCTTGCGTTGCTCGATTTCGAAATCGGTGATGCGCAGCTGCTCCAGCAGGGTTTGGTCAGTCTGCTTCATACCGGCCCCCGTGTCATGACCTCTAGATTAAAACTATATAGCCCCCGCCGGCTATGCAATGTCGCATGCGGTTTCTACGTGCCGATCACGCCCATCCGGCCAGTCCCCGTTTGCAGAAAAGGCTCAATGTCCGGGCTGCTGCAGCAGGACCGCCAACTCGTCCACCGCCTCGCTCCACTCTGCGTCGCAATCCAGCGCCTGACGCAGGAAGGCGGCCTGGGCCGGCGTCCAGTACGGCGCGTCGGCCAGCGGCGTGCGCGGCGGCAGCGGATGGCTGGAGATGAAGGCGCGGATGGCGGCCGGTTCGTCGGGCAGGCCTAGCTGGCGGAACAAGCCGGGCAATAGGTGATTGCTGGTATCCATTTCAGTGCCCCATGACTGGAAACCCTTCATGTTAGACCCGGAGCCGCGCCGATGCTGCCGGTATTCCGGGCGATTCAGAGCCCCAGCCGCGCTCTCAGTTCGGCCAACCAGTCGACCCGCCGCCAATCGGCGTCCAACAACAGCGCCTGCCGGTGTTCGCGGTCGCCGGCGTCTATCGCGATCTCCACCGGCGTCTCGCCGTCCCGCTCGACGGCGAAGTCCAGCGCGATCGCGCGCCAGTTCCAGCCTGCGTCGCGCGGACGCAGCTCGAAAACCTGGCGGCGCACCGGGCCCTCGACATCGGCGGCGTACAGCTCCCAGCCCAGCCGGGAGAAGGCGTCCAACAGGGCCTCCATCTGCGGCGTCGGCAGGATCTGCAGCCAGCCGCCGGCGCCGGCGTCCCGCGGCTGATCCAGGCCCAGATCGGTATGCAGCCACGACGGCGGCCGGCCGGCCAGACCCGGCAGATGATTGACCGGCATCGCCGGCGGCAGGGCCAGCCGGAACGGCAGCCGCCATTCGCAGCCGGCCGGAATCCGGCACGGTCCGCTGACCGGCAGGCTGGCCAACGTCACCGCCTCCCGGCCGGCGCCGTCGATCTCGGCCAGCAATTGCAACTCTATCTTGACGAGGTCCTGCGCCGTCGCGCCGCCGTTGACCGTCACTTCGCCGCGCAACGCTTCTCCTGGGCGCAGGCGGGGATTGTACAAGCGGGTGTCGACTGTGGCGCCGCCGACGCCGATTGCGGCAAAAAGGGATTTCAGCATGATTTTGTTCTTGGCGATCCTGAATGAAGGCGGCCCGGCAAAATGCCGGGCCGACGCCATGCTATGCCAACAAAATCATGACAAACAGCAAAAAACGCTCATGTTCTACACTTTATCGTACAACTTGCTGCCGCCCTTGATGAATTCCACCGATTTTTCCGTCATGCCGCGCTGCAGCGCGTCCTGCGCGCTGATGCCCTGGCTGGCCGCGTATTCGCGCACATCCTGGGTGATCTTCATCGAACAGAAGTGCGGACCGCACATCGAGCAGAAGTGCGCCACCTTGGCGCTGTCCTTCGGCAGCGTCTCGTCGTGGAACTCGCGCGCCTTGTCCGGATCGAGCCCCAGATTGAACTGGTCTTCCCAGCGGAATTCGAAACGGGCCTTGGACAGCGCGTTGTCGCGGATCTGGGCGCCCGGGTGGCCCTTGGCCAGGTCGGCCGCGTGCGCCGCCAGCTTGTAGGTGATGATGCCTTCCTTGACGTCGTTCTTGTTCGGCAGCCCCAGGTGCTCCTTCTGCGTCACGTAGCACAGCATCGCGGTGCCGTACCAGCCTATCTGCGCGGCGCCTATCGCCGAAGTGATGTGGTCGTAGCCGGGCGCGATGTCGGTGGTCAGCGGCCCCAGCGTGTAGAACGGCGCCTCCCGGCACCATTCCAGTTCCTTGTCCATATTCTCCTTGATCAGCTGCATCGGCACGTGGCCCGGGCCTTCTATCATCACCTGGACGTCGTGCTTCCAGGCGATCTCGGTCAATTCGCCCAGCGTCTTCAGTTCGGACAGCTGGGCCTCGTCGTTGGCGTCCCAGGCGCTGCCCGGCCGCAGGCCGTCGCCGAGGCTGAAGGCCACGTCGTAGGCCTTCATGATTTCGCAGATGTCCTCGAAATGGGTGTAGAGGAAATTCTCGCGGTGGTGGGCCAGACACCACTTGGCCATGATGGAGCCGCCGCGCGACACGATGCCGGTCATCCGTCCCGCCGTCATCGGCACATAGGCCAGCCGCACGCCGGCGTGGATGGTGAAGTAGTCGACGCCCTGTTCGGCCTGCTCGATCAGCGTGTCGCGGAAGATCTCCCACGTCAGGTCCTCGGCCTTGCCGTTCACCTTTTCCAGCGCCTGGTAGATGGGCACGGTGCCGATAGGCACCGGCGAGTTGCGCAGTATCCACTCGCGCGTCTCGTGAATGTTCTTGCCGGTGGACAGGTCCATGATGGTGTCGGCGCCCCAGCGTATGCCCCAGGTCATCTTGTCGACTTCCTCGGAAATCGACGAGGTGACCGCGCTATTGCCGATATTGCCGTTGATCTTCACCAGGAAATTGCGGCCTATGATCATAGGCTCGGATTCCGGGTGATTGATGTTGGCCGGGAGGATGGCCCGGCCGGCGGCGATCTCGTCGCGGACGAATTCCGGCGTGATCTCGTCCGGCAGCCGGGCGCCGAAGCCCTGGCCCTGGTGCTGGCGCGTCATCAGATCCAGCAGCCGCCGGTTGCCGGTGGCCTCCAGCGAGGCCACATAGGCGCGGCGGTTCAGATTCTCCCGGATCGCGACGAACTCCATCTCCGGCGTGACGATGCCGCGGCGCGCGTAATGCAGCTGGGTGACGTTGCGGCCGTCCCTGGCGCGCCGCGGCTTGCGCTGCAGATTGAAGCGCAGCTCGGCGAGCTTGGGATCGGCTTCGCGGGCGCGGCCGTATTCGCTGCTGAGGCCGTCCAGCTGCTCGCAGTCGCCGCGTTCGGCTATCCAGGCGGCGCGCAGCGGCGCGAGGCCGCTCTGGATATCGATGCGGACGGCCGGGTCGCTGTACGGACCGCTGGTGTCGTAGACGAAGATGGGCGGGTTCTTCTCGCCGCCGAACTGCGTCGGCGTGTCGGCCTGTACGATCTCCCGCATCGGCACGAGCAGGTCCGGGCGGCTGCCCTCGACATGGATCTTGCGGGAATTGGGCAGCGGCTGAATGGCGGCGGCGTCGACCACCATCTGCTTGTTGACGGGCGCGTTCATCGGGCGGTTCTCCAAAAGCGATGAAACGGCGCAAGGAGCGATCCGGACGAACCGGCTGCGGGATATGGCGCGGCCATAGAGGGCAGGTGACGCTTCCCTACGCCGGTATTATCCGGGTCAGGTTCCAAGGGTATTTCTCACCCGCGCCTTGCCATCCGAGCCCATGACCTACACTTCGGTAGTCATCGGCGTCGAACGCCAGGCGCAGGACCCCTAGCGATGCTGTGTGAAGGTAAGGCAAATATGGGATAATCGCAAGCAATCTGGATTGCTGACAAAGCATCTCGTACTGATGACGAGGCGCCCTTGCAGGGCAGGAGGGTGGCATGCGTGCGAATTTTCAATTCGCTCAGCGGAGCGATTGGGATTCAATGGTCAGGCTGCGGACTCCGGCACTTATGTGGAGAGGCCCGGCTTTGCCGGATCCTGTAAAATCGCCCCCATTCACTTTGTCAGCAGCCTGTATCGTCATGACTCGAGTCCTTGCCGCCGCCGATGTCCCGCGCGGACGGAGCGGACTCCCAGCCCTCCGGAGTTTAAGTTGATGGATTTTGAAAAAACCCGTTTCAACATGGTCGAACAACAGATTCGCCCGTGGGACGTCCTGGATGCCGCCGTGCTGGATCTGCTGTTTCACGTGAAACGCGAGGACTTCGTCGCCGACAACCAGCGCCAGCTGGCCTTCGTCGATACCGAACTGCCGCTGCCGAACGGCGGCAAGATGCTGCAGCCGAAGATGGAAGCCCGACTGGCGCAGGACGCCGCGATCAAGCCGACCGACAAGATCCTGGAGATCGGCACCGGCAACGGCTACCTGACCGCGCTGCTGGCCAAGCTCGGCAAGCAGGTTGTCAGCGTCGAAATCGATCCGGCGCAGAAGGAACGCGCCGCCGCCAGCCTGAAGAAGGCCGGCATAGACAACGTCACCCTGGTCGAAGGCGACGGCGTGCTGGGCCTGCCGGCGCAAGCGCCGTACGACGTGATCGTCGTCGCCGGCTCGCTGCCGGTGGTGCCTCAGCAGCTGAAGGACCAGCTGGCCGTCGGCGGCCGCCTGATCCTCGTCGTCGGCGACCTGCCGGTGATGAGCTGCATGCTGATCGAACGCCTGTCGGATGCCACCTTCCGCGAAACCGCGCTGTTCGAAACCTGTATCGGCCGCCTGCGCAACTACCAGGCTGTCGAGCCGGTCCGTTTCAGCTTCTGATCATGCTGCGCGAAATCACCGCACCGGAACTGGCGGCGCTGCTGGCCGACACGCAGGCCGCGCGCCCGCTGCTGCTCGATGTACGCGAGAGCTGGGAAGTCCAGCTGGCGCACATCGAGGGCAGCGTCCACATTCCGATGAATTTGATCCCGATCCGGAACGGCGAGCTGCCGGACGATACCGTCATCGTCGCGATCTGCCATCACGGCATGCGCAGCGCCCAGGTGGCGCTGTTCCTGCAGAACGCCGGCTTCGAGCAGGTGCTGAATCTGCAGGGCGGCATCGACGCCTGGTCCGTCCAGGTCGATCCCAGCGTCGCCCGGTATTGATGTCTTGGCGCGTCTTCCCTCCGGGGGGGCGCCTCCTGCAACACCGCCTCCGGGCGGTGTTTTGTTTTGGAACGAATCGCGCAGCCATCTTTCCAAGCCAGGTCAACCGCCTGGCGATCCGCCGCAAAGAACCCGATATGCCTACTCTGACCTACCTCGCCCCCGCACTCGCCCGCGTCCATCCCGACTGGGAGGCGGTGCTGGACCAGGCCGCCGTCGCCTCCCGCCTGACCGAGATAGACCGCCAGCTCAGCCTACAGCAACAGAACGGCAAGACGTTGTTTCCGCCGCCGCCGCAGGTATTCAACGCGCTCAGCTTCGCCGCGCCCGCCGACGTCAAGGTCGTGATACTCGGACAGGACCCGTACCACGGCGACGGCGAGGCGATGGGCTTGTCGTTTTCGGTGCCGGACGGCGTGCGCGTGCCGCCGTCGCTGCGGAACATCTACAAGGAGCTGGCGGCCGACCTCGGCCTCGGCATCCCATCCAGCGGCGACCTCACCCACTGGGCGCGGCAGGGCGTTCTGCTGCTGAACAGCGTGTTCACCGTCGAGCGGGATCAAGCCGGCAGCCATGGCAAGCTCGGCTGGCAGACGGTCAGCGACGCGCTGATCGACGCCGTCAACGCCGACAATCCCGGCTGCGTGTTCCTGCTTTGGGGCAATTGGGCGCAAACCAAGGCCGAGCGCATAGACCAGGGCCGCCACCTGGTGCTGACCGCCGCCCATCCGTCGCCGCTGTCCGCCAGCCGCGGCTTCCACGGCTGCCGCCACTTCTCGCAGGTCAACGCCTGGCTGCTGGCCCGCGGCCGCCAGCCAGTGCGCTGGGAGGCGGCGCCGGCCGCGCAGAGCTGCCTGTTCTGACGCTATGCGCGGCGGCCGGCTTGCCCTAAGCTAGTAGCTCCGCCACTCCCCCGCTCCGATCGTGGAAATCCTGCTGCTGCTGGGCCTGATCCTGTTGAACGCCGTGTTCGCCATGGCCGAGATCGCCGTGGTCTCCGCGCGCAAGGTCAGGCTGCGGCACAAGGCCGACGAAGGCCATAAAGGCGCTCGCGCCGCATTGAAGCTGTCCGCCGAGCCCACCCGCTTCCTGTCCACCATCCAGATCGGCATCACCTCGATCAGCATCCTGTCCGGCGTCTACGGCGAGGCGGCCCTGTCCGAGCACCTCAGGAACGTGCTGCTGGACGTGCCGCCGCTGGCGCCGTACAGCAAACCGCTGTCGGTGGCGCTGATGGTGGTGCTGATCACCATGTTGTCGCTGGTCTTCGGCGAGCTGGTGCCGAAACGGCTGGCGCTGCTGAACCCGGAGCGGGTGGCGATGACGCTGGCGCCGCCTATGTTGCTGCTGTCGCGCGCCAGCGGCCCGCTGGTGCAGGTGTTCAGCCGCGTCACCGACGGCCTGCTGCTCTTGCTCGGCGCGAAGAAGAGCGACGAGCCATCGATCACCGAGGACGAGATCCGCGTGCTGATGGAGCAAGGCGCCGACGAGGGCGTGTTCGACCGCGCCGAGCAGGCGCTGGTGGCGAACATCTTCCGGCTGGACAACCGCAAGGTCGCCTCGGTGATGACGCCGCGCAAGGACGTGGTGCTGCTGGATCTGGAAGACAACCCGGACTACAACCGAGAGCTGCTGCTGCGCCACCCGTTCAGCCACTTTCCGGTCTGCCGCGGCGACACCGACCAGGTGATCGGCGTGCTCAACGCCAAACTGCTGCTGGACCGGCTGCTGCGCGGCGAGCCGCTGGACTTCGCCGCCGACCTGGCGCCGGCGCTGTATGTGCCGGCCACCAGCTCGCTGATGCAGTTGCTGGAGCAGTTCAAGCAGGCGCGCAGCCACAGCGCGCTGGTCGTCGACGAATACGGCGAGTTGGAAGGCCTGGTGTCGATCAACAATGTGATGGAGGCCATCGTCGGCGATATGCCGGCGATCGACGGCGAAGACGACGAGATCGTACAGCGCGAGGACGGCAGCTGGCTGGTGGACGGCATGCTGTCGCTGGAGCGCTTCCGCGAGTTCTTCGAACTGGACGCGCCATTGCCGGGCGAGGCCGGCGGCAATATCCACACGCTGGGCGGCATGATGATGTTCCAGTTCGGCCGCATTCCCTGCGTCACCGACCGTTTCGACTGGAACGGCTTCAGTTTCGAGGTGGTGGACATGGACAAGACCCGGGTCGACAAGATCCTGGTGCTGCGCCGTCACCTGCCGCAACCGGAGTTCGAATCGATATGAGCGTCGTCCCCGCCGCCGCCGATCCCGACGGCTGGCTGGCTCTGCGCGCCGCGCTGTGGCCGCACTGTCCGCGGCAGCGACACCAGCGGGAAATCGCCGCCCAGCTGGCCGATCCGGGCCGTTACGCCGCCTTCCTGACCGTCGACGCTCAAACCGTCGCCATCGGCCTGGTCGAGCTGTCGCTGCGCGGCGACTACGTCAACGGCACCGCCACATCGCCGGTCGCCTTCGTCGAAGGCCTGTACGTGGCGGCGGAACACAGGCGCGCCGGCGCCGGCGCCCTGCTGCTGGACGCGGCCAGGACCTGGGCGCGAGGCCGCGGCTGCGCCGAACTCGCCTCCGACACCGGCCTCGACAATCTCGTCTCGCAGCGTGCCCACCTGGCGCTGGGCTTCGAGGAGACCGAGCGGGTGGTGTTCTACAGGATGGCGCTGTAAACGCCCTCAGCGCGCCGCGCGCTGCTCCAGCCTGGCCCGCCCCTCCCCGAACACCTCCAAAGCCGCCCAGGCGCCGTTAAACAGGCTCCATTGCGGTGGCACGTGTCCGATGTCGGCATCGATCACCACCGGGCACGGCAGGCCGTCCAGCGCGGCGCGCAGCGCCCCTTCGTGGCTCAAGGCGTCGATATCGCCGGCGTCCGGGCCGTTGCTGCGGCCCAGGACCAGCCCGGCGAGGCCGTCGAAGGCCCCCGACAGCCGGAGCCCCGCCAAGGCCCTCAGAACGCCGCAGGGCGCGAGCTCGCAGTTTTCCAGGTACAGGATGGCCGGCTCGGCCTTGAACGCGGCCAGATCGAAATACGGCGTGCCCTGCAGCGAAGCCAGCACGTCCAGGCAGCCGCCCATCAAGCGGCCCTCCATCCGCCCCGTCCCGCCGCCCAGCATTCTCACCCGATTGGCGAAGCGCCGACCCGGCTCCTGCCAGCTCCAGTAATGGCCATGCGCATCCTGCGCCGGCGGCATGCCGGTCTCCAGAGCGGCCAGCAGCGCCTCGCTGCCGAAAGCGCGGTCCCGCAGCGGCAGATCCATCAGATTGGGACCGTGCAGCGTCGCCCAGCCGGCGCGCAGCGTCAGCGGCGCCATCAAGGTGGACACGTCGGAGAAACCGGCGATCCACTTCGGCGGCAATGCGGCCAGGGCATCGAAATCCAGCCCCGGCAGCAGCTCTATCGCCCGCTCGCCGCCCCAGGGCGGCAGGACGGCGCGGATGCCGGGATCGAACAGGAATCGCTTCAACTCGGCCAGCCGCGCCGAGGCGGGCGCACTGGCCTCGTGCTTCTCGTCGCGCAGGCATTCGCCCTCCACCACGCGGTAGCCGCGCGCGCGCAACGTCTCCAGCGCGCCGTCCAGCCTGTCGTGCAGCTGCCTGTGGACGCCGGAGGAAAAGGCGGTGACGGCGATGGCGTCTCCGGGCTTCAGCGGAGCGGGAAAACGGATCGGCATGTGTCTGGTCCTGGGCGTTTGGATAAGTCGGCCGCGCTCAATCGCGCCGCGGCAGATCGAGCGAGAAAGTGATGCCGGTGTTTTGCTGGCGATAGCCGATATGGCGATAGAAGGCGTGCGCGTCGACGCGATGGATGCCGGAACGCAGCCGTATGCGCGGATAGCCTCGGGTCCGCGCCCACTGTTCGCAGGCCTCCAGCAGCATACGGCCTATGCCCAGCTTGCGGCAGGCCGGATCGACGACGATGCCGCCGATTTCGACATAGCCGTCCGCCTCCAGCAGATGTCCGCCGTGACCGTGGATCCAGCCGACCACCGCGCCATCCCGCTCCGCCACCCAGATCTCGTTGTCCGGGCAACCGCGTACGGCAGCGTAGCGCCGCGCCAGCTGTTCGGGCGTCGTCGGATAGTCGAGATCACCGCATAGCCGCGCCACCGCGCTGATGTCGGTCTCTGCCATGACACGGATGAGGATGGCGTCCATTTATTCGACTCCGAAGCAAAACCCCATGCTAAGGGAATTCGCCAATCAAAACCAAACGTCATTCCTTTAAGCGATGGAGCTCGATCAGCTTCGCGTACTTGATGTGGCTGTTGAAGCAGCCGATCGAGATATGCACCAGTCCCGGCAGGCCATCGAGGAAGCCGCGGCGGATGAAGTAGAACTTGAAAAAACGCAGCAGCGGACTGAGCAGCAGCTTGCCTATCCCCGCCCTCTTGCCTCGCGCATAGAGCTGTTCCGCCTGCAGCGTGGTGTAACGGTTCTGCTTGCCCAGATACAGCGCGATGTCCTCGCCGGATTCGTGCATCAGATCGCCGGCCAGTTTTTCCACAGCCTCGTCGCAGATCACGTACTCGTGCACCACGTCGTCTGACCAGCGCGCGCGCCGGCGGTCGAACAGCCTCAGCGACCAGTCCGGATAGCCCTCCCCGTGTTTCAGGAAACGACCCATGAAACGGTTGCAGCGCGGAAAACGGTAGGCAGCAGCCTGTGGATTTTTCAGCATCTCCTTGATTGAAAAAGATAATTCTTCAGACAAGTATTCATCCGCGTCCAGGCATAGCACCCAGTCGTGGCTGGCTTGGCTGACTGCGAACTGCTTCTGGGGACCGAATCCCAGCCAGTTCTGGTGGATAACTTTGGCTTGATAGGCTGCCGCTATCGTCAAAGTGTCATCGCTACTGCCGGAATCCACAACGACGATCTCGTCTGCAAAGTCCACGCTCTGTAGACATTGTTTCAGCTGTTTGCCTGCGTTTTTGGTGATGAGCACCGCGCTGATTGCGACTCGCATCTTTTCTATGTTTTCCCATTTATAAAATGAAGAAACTGGTAGAAGGCCGCACAATGCTGTGGATAACTCTATTTACCAGTTTGTTTTCAATAACTTACATTTGATGCTAACTTGTTGTCAGCATGACTGGGCTCGCGTTGGCCAGTTGTGGATAACTTTGGACGTCGTTCGTCATCTCGAGTTTTCCACATGGAGACCGACGCTTTTTCCTGCAGACCTGTGCATGACGTTTTTTGTCGCGAAAACGTTTTTCATCAGCGGATTTTCATTAACGCAACTATAAAATGATGAAAATAATGAAGGCGGCTTTTTTTGTGGACAAATGAAAAAAAACGCTTTTCTTCATAGGCTTGTCCTGTTGATAGCCATTGGATTATTACAGGTCGCAGCAGTCTGGTAGATTGTGGATAAAAACGGACAAACTTATTCACAAGCACTTATCCACATCCGATCAGCCGGGATTTTACTTGGTTAACCACAGCCCCGCTCGGGTACAATGCGCGCCATGATGAATGTGCTGATCGTGCGCACCTCGTCGATGGGCGACCTTATCCACACCTGGCCCGCCATCACCGAGCTGAAGACGCACTACCCCAATATCCGGCTGACCTGGCTGGCCGAAGAAAGCTTCGCCGACATCGCCCGGCTGCATCCGCAGGTGGCCGAGGTGCTGACGCTGCGTTGGCGCAGCTGGCGCAAAGGCCTGCTGCGGCCGGCAGCCTGGCGCGAACTGCGGGAATTGAAGCGGAAACTGCGCGACACCCATTTCGATCTGGTGCTGGACAGCCAGGGCCTGATCAAGAGCGCGATCCCGGCTCGCTGGGCGCGCGCGCCGCTGGCCGGCCTGGATTGGAAGAGCGCGCGCGAGTCGCTGGCCAGCCTGTTCTATGACAAGAAGCACACGGTTTCGCGCAGTCTGTCGGCGATAGACCGAAATCGACTGCTGTTCGGCCTGAGCTTCGGTTATGCCCCGGAGGGCGCGCCCAGTTTCGGCGTCGCGGCCGGCGAGCGGCCGGCCTGGATGCTGAGCGGCCGCTACGCGGTATTGCTGCACGCGACCAGTCGCGCGTCCAAGGAATGGCCGGAAGCGCGCTGGATAGAATTGGGCGGCGAGCTGTCGGCCAGGCATGATCTGGTGACGGTGCTGCCATGGGGCAGCGACAAGGAGAAGGCGCGCGCCGAGCGGCTGGCGGCGCAACTGCCGGCAGCGGTGGTCGCGCCGAAGATGAGCCTGTCCGAGGCGGCCGGCCTGCTCGGCCACGCCAGCGCGGTCGTCGGCGTCGATACCGGCCTCGCCCATCTCGCCAATGCCCTGCAAGTGCCGCTGGTGGCGATCTACACCGATACCGATCCGCAACAGACCGGCGTGGTGGAAACGCCGTGGGCGACCAATCTGGGCAATGTCGGCCAATGTCCGACGACGGAGGAGGTGATGCGGGCGCTGCAGGCGAGACGGGACTGGACATGAGCTGGCAGCGCGGCTTGTACGGCCTGTTGTGGCGGGCGCTGACGCCGCTGATCCGCCGCTATCTCAGGAAGCGCGCCCGCAAGGCGCCGGCCTATCTGGAACATTGGGACGAGCGTTTCGGCCGGGCGCTGGCGCCCCGGTCGGTCGGTGCGATCTGGATACACGCGGTCTCGGTCGGCGAGACCCGCGCCGCTCAGCCGCTGGTCGCCGCGATCCGCCGCCAGTGGCCTGACGCGCCGCTGTTGCTGACGCAGATGACGCCGACCGGCCGGGCCACCGCCGAGGCCTTGTATCCGGACGCCGAAGTGCGCTACCTGCCGTACGATTATCCGCGCGCCGTCGCCGATTTCCTGCGCGCCTATCGGCCTCGCTGCGGCGTGCTGATGGAGACCGAGATCTGGCCGAATCTGATACACGCCGCCGCCGAACAACAGGTGCCGTTGTTGCTGGTCAATGCCAGATTGTCCGAAAAATCGCTGAACGGCTATAGGCGGGTACGTGGATTGATTGCACCGGCGGTGAGGGAGTTGACTGCTGTTGCCGCGCAAACCATGCAAGATGCTGAACGTTTGCGACTTTTGGGTGCCGAGAACATTATTGTTTGCGGCAGCAGCAAATATGATATCGAGATTCCGGAAGCGCAACGTCATCTGGCGGCAGATTTCCGCCGCCGCATCGGCGCGCGTCCGGTTCTGCTGTGCGCCAGCACCCGGGAAGGCGAGGAGGTCTTGATCCTCGATGCCTGGCGAGCGGCCGGCGACGCCGTCGGCGACGCCTTGCTGCTGCTGGTGCCGCGCCATCCGGAACGGTTGGATCCGGTGGCGGAACTGGCCGTCGGGCGCGGTTTCGCCGTACAGCGGCGCAGCGACGGAGCCGGGGTGGCCGCGGCCACCGGGGTGTGGCTGGGCGACAGCATGGGCGAGATGTTCGCCTATCTCGGCGCCAGCGACGTCGCCTTCATCGGCGGCAGCCTGCTGCCCTTTGGCTGCCATAACCTGATCGAGCCGGCGCTGATGGGCGTGCCGGCGCTGTTCGGCCCGTCGGTATTCAATTTCCAGCAGGCCGCCGCCGATTCGCTGGCCGCCGGGGCCGGCCGCCAGGTCGCCGACGCCGGCGAACTGGTGGCGGCGGCGCTGGCGCTGCTGGCCGATCCGGCCGAGGCGGAGGCGATGCGCCAGGGGGCGGCGCGTTTCAGCGCGGCGCACCGCGGCGCCAGCGAGCGCATGCTGGCCTTGCTGAAGACGGTTGTGCCGGATTAGGCGTCGTCCGCGCGCCGCCGAATAAAAAAACCGCCTGATCAGGCGGTTTTTCGTTTTGAACAGACGCTCAGCTGCCTAGCCACTTGGCCGACAGCCGCGCGAAAGCGCCGTCGCGCAGCCGCTGGTTCAGCCACTGGTCGACCCAGGCCTTCCAACGCCAGTCGTTCGGCAGCAGATAGGCCTTCTGCGAAAAGTCGAACGGTTTGTCCGGGTGCAGCGCGCACAGCTCCGGATGCAGTTTCTGCTGATAGCGGGTCTCGACCGCGTCGGTCACCATCGCGTCGGCCTTTCCGGCGATGATCTGCCGGAAAATCGCCGTATTGTCGGGGAAAACCGTCAAACCGGCGTTTGGCAGATGCGTGCGGGCGAAGCGCTCGTTGGTGCCGCCGGGATTGACCACCAGACGGGTTTCCCGGCGATTCAGCTGTTCCAGCGTCTGAAAGCGCGCCGCCTGGTCGCAACGGGCGATGGCGGTCTTGCCGTCGTCGAGATAGGCGATCGAATACAGCGCCCGCTTCTGCCGCTCCAGGCTGATCGAGATGCCGCTCATCGCGATGTCGAACTTGTCGTCGGCGAGATCGCGCATCAGCGTCGGCCAGCTGGTGTCGACGAGCTTAAGCCTGACGCCCAGCGCGCGCGCCAGGTCCTCGGCCATGTCGATGTCCAGGCCGCGGTATCGGCCGGTGTCGTCCCTGCCGCTGAACGGCAGGTAGTCGCCGCTGCTGCCTACCCTCAGTTCGCCGCGCTTCAGAACGTCGTCCAGCCGATCGGCATGGGCGGCGGCGCTGGCCAGCATCGCCGCCGCGCAGACGGCGACGACGCGGCGGGCGCTCATCGGCCGGACTCCCGCTGGTTCAGCGGGAAGGCGAACAGCTCGCGGCTGTAGGTCTCCACCACCAGGCTGAACGGCGTGTTGCCGTCCTTGTACAGCACCGCGCGGTGCTGCAGCACCTGTTCCGGAATCTCCAGCGGCTTGCCGGCGAACTCGGCCAGCGGCCGCATCTCCCAAGCCGGCTGCAGCGGCGACCACAGCAGACGCGCGCTTTCGGTGCGGCGGCTGAAGTTCAGCGCGCGCACCGCGGTGCCGAACGGCGTGTCGGTGGTGTCGAGCAGGCGGTTCATCTCCGGCGTCAGCCGCGACGGCACGTACCAGTTGTCGGCTTCGGACAGCACCCGCTCTCCGCAGGCCAGCTTCACCCGGCGGTAGCCTATCGGCTCGTCGGGGCCGACCTGCAGTTGGCGGCGGATCTCGGCGTCGGCCGGTTTGCGGGTATCGGTGTCGCGCAAGGCGCGGATGCGCGGCTCGGCGGCCAGCCGGTGCTCGGCGCACCATTGCTGCAGGGTGCGGGTGGCGCTGGGCTGGCTCAGCAGGGTCGCGTTGGCCGTCTGCAGCAGCGCCAGCGCCTTGACGCGGGAGACGCCGTCGTCCTGCCAGCCCGGGTAGGGCCAGCCGTCGGCGCGGGCGTGGGCGGTCAGCAGCACGGCGGGCAGCAGGCAGGCCAGCGCGCGTCGGCCGTATCGTCCGGCATCGCGCCGGCCATTTTCGTTATGCTTCATAGATTTTCGCAGGAATTAGGAAAAATACACTAATGAGGGAATTTTGAAACGTAAAGTTCCCTGCCCGGATGCTGAAGTCCGGCGGCTTTTCCGCTAACGTGAAGACAGGGCTGACCGCAATGGGCGGGCCGGCCCGTTCTGTCTTTCGAGTCTGCCCTGCGAGGAGCCGCCATGGCTAACGATTTTCATTCCTTGCCCACCCTGACTCTGCCACGCACGACCGACCTGGTGCAACTGGAGCAGCGTCCGCACCCTCCGATCGACCTGCACAGCGCGGCGCTGAGCGTGATGACCGATCTGAGAGTGGTCAATCCGGTCGGCATCCGCGCCGACGCCGATCTGCGCGAAGCCCACCAGAAAATGATCAGCCACGGCATCCGCCTGCTGTTCGTCCATGACGATGGCGGCGGCCTGCTCGGCATCGTCACCGCCGTCGACCTGCTCGGCGAGCGGCCCATCCAGTGCATGCGGGAACACGGCAAGCATCACGCCGATATTGTGGTCGCCGACGTGATGACGCCGCGGGACCGCCTGGACGCGCTGCGGCTGCAGGACGTGACGGCGGCCAATGTCGGCCAGCTGATCGCGACGATGAAACAGCTGGGCCGCCAGCATGCGCTGGTGGTCGAGCTGAATCCGGTCAGCGGCCACCACGAGCTGTGCGGGCTGTTTTCCACCACCCATATGGCCCGGTTGCTGGGAATGCCGCTGTCCTTCATCCGCGTGCCGCAGGCGCTGTCGGAAATCCAGTACTCGCTGCTGTACACCGGCTGAGCCGCCGGATGGCAAGAATCGGGTCGCCGCCGGGCCGCCGCCGCCATAGACTTCGGACATCGCAATAATACGAAGGAGAGCGGCATGGCCTGGCAACTGGAAACCCTGGACCCGGTTTTCGTCGAGCGCGCGCGGCGGGAAGGCGTCGACGCGCTCGGCCAGCCGGTGCGACGGCTGACGGCCGCCGGCGGCGAGCCGTTCCGCGACGCGTTGCGCCGCGCCCGTCCGGGCGAGGCGCTGATCCTGGCGAGCTACAGCCCGTTCCGCCAAGCCGGGCCATACCGCGAATACGGCCCTGTCTTCCTGGCGGCCGGGCCGCAGCCGGAACCCTTGCCCGGACTGTCGTCGCTGCTGCGTCGCGCCGGAGGGGACGGCTATCTCGGCGACGGGGTGGCGCTGCGCGCCTACGACGACGGGCAGACGATGCTGGAAGCCGCGCTGCTGCCGACGCGGGAGGCGGAGGCGACGCTGGCGCGCTGGGAGGCGCGGCCGGAAATCGCGTTCGCGATGCTGCGTTTTCCCGCGCACGGCTGCTACGCGCTGCGGCTGAACCGGAGCGCATGAGATGGACGCCATCCTGTTCGACGACGCGGAGGGCGGCCGCGACTACGCCCGGGTCCGCGACGCGATACGCTATCTGGTCGCCCATGCCGGCGACCAGCCGCAACTGGCCGATCTGGCCGCCGCGCTCTATCTGTCGGAATCGCGGCTGCAGCGGCTGTTCATCCGCTGGGCCGGCGTCAGTCCGAAGCGCTTCATCCAGCAACTGACCTGCGAGGCGGCCAAGGCGCGGCTGGCGGCCGGCGCGCCGGTGCTGTCCTTGTCGCACGAGCTGGGCCTGTCCGGCGGCAGCCGGCTGCACGATCTGTTCGTCACGCTGGAGGCGATGACGCCGGGCGAATACCGGCAGGGAGGCGCCGGCTTGGACATCGTGTGGAGCGTCGAAGCCAGCCGTTTCGGCCCGGTGCTGCTGGCGAGTACCGCGCGCGGGGTGTGCGCGCTGCAATTCCTGGCGGACGAAGGCGAGGCCGAGGCCTGGCTGCGGGCGCGATGGCCGCGAGCCGCGCTGCGCCACGTCGCCGGCCAGGGGCGCGAGTTGTGCGGCCGCCTGTTCGATCCGCTGGCCGAGACGGACGGCCCGCCGCTGGCGCTCAGGGTGCAGGGCAGCAACTTCCAGATCCAGGTGTGGCGGGCCCTGCTGGCCGTGCCCTACGGCGGTCTGCTCAGCTACGGGCAACTGGCGGAGAAAATGGGGAGGCCCGGTGCCGCACGCGCGGTGGGCAACGCCGTCGGCGCCAATCCGGTGGCCTGGCTGATTCCCTGCCACCGGGTGATACGCGCCGAGGGCGCGCTGGGCGGCTATCGCTGGGGCGAGGAGCGCAAGCTGGACCTGATAGGCTGGGAAAGCGCGCGGTTGAGCCGCGAGGAGGCGATGGCGTGAGCGGGCTGCGGCGGGCCTTCGCCTTGCCCGCTTTGCTGGCCGGGGTGTTGGCGCTGAACGCGCGGCTTTAGGCGGACAGCCGGCTCAGTTCGCGGAAGAACAAGCGGCTCAGCGTTTCCAGATCCGGATCGCCGGCGCGGTCGGGACGCCGGTACAGCGCCAGCGGCACCGGCGGCAAGGCGGGCAGGCTGTCCGGTGGCAATGGCCGCAGCGTGTCGTTGGCGACGTCCGGCAGCAGCGCGCCGACGCCGAGGCCCGCCTCCAGCGCGGCTTGCACCGCCAGCAGGCTGGAGCTTTCGAACACGACCCGATGGCGGCGGCCGGCCAATTGCAGCGCCTGCAGCATCGCGTCGCGCCAGCTGCACGGTGCGGCGAACAGCACCAGCGGCAATTCGTCCTCCCCGGGGCAGACGCCGTCGGCCGCCAGCCACGGCAGCGCGCATTCCATAGCCCAGGCCGGCGTCTGGTCGAGTCCGCACAGGCGCGGATTGGCGATCAGCAGGTCCAGTTCTTCCCGGCGGTAGGCGGCGCTGAGTTCGCGTCCCGGCGCCACCCTGGCTTCCAGCTTCAACCCGGGATGGGTGGCGGCGAAATCGGCCAACACCCGGGGCAGGTGGTGGCTGACCACGTCCTCGATCAGGCCTACCCGGCAAGGCCGGACGGAGGCGGCCGGCGCGGCCGGCACCATCTGTTCGGCCAGGCTGACGATGCGCTCGGCGTAAGGCAGCAGCGCCAGGCCGGCCGGGGTCAGCGTCACGCCGCGGGTGGAGCGTTGCAGCAAGGTCTGGCCGCAGTGGCGCTCCAACTTGCGCAGTTGCAGGCTCATGGCCGGCTGCGGGCGGCCCAGCTCGGCGGCGGCGCGGTTGATGCTGCCGTGGCGGGCCACCGCCGCCAGCGCGCGCAGCAGCCCGATGTCGATGTCGGCGCTCATACGTTTTTCCTATAACGATCATCGATTTTTACAGTCTACCTATAACGGCCGCCGATGTTTAGCATCGGACTATCGATGTCGATTGTTGCCGGGAGAGGAATATGTTTATCGCCGCACTATTGCTGGCCGTGGCGGGCTCCGTCGTTTACCACTTGTCCATCAAGCAGATGCCGCAGGATTTGAACCCGTTCTTTTCGCTGGCGGTCAGTTACGGCCTGGCGATGTCGCTGTGTCTGGCCGGGATGTGGTGGCTGCCGGCGGGCCAGCGCGGCATGTCGGCGCTGAATTGGAGCAACCTGGGCTTGGCCTTGGGGATATTGGGCATAGAGATGGGTTTCCTGCTGGCTTACCGCGCCGGCTGGAACCTGGGCTACGCGGCGCTCAGCTCCAATGTGCTGAGCACCGCTTTGCTGTTGCCGATAGGCTATTGGCTGTTTCGCGAGAACCTGTCGCCCGGCAGGCTGGCCGGGCTGGGGCTCAGCCTGGCTGGCTTGTGGATGATGCTGCGCTTTCGCTGAGCGCGCCGTCCAGCGGCAGGCGGATCGCCACCTTGAAGCCGCCGTCCTCGTCGGCCAGCTCCAGCTTGCCGTCGTGCTGCTTGACGATGCGGGCGACGATGGCGAGGCCGAGGCCGCTGCCGCCGTCTGTGCCGCGGTGCTCGGCCAGGCGCTCGAACGGCGCCAGCGCCGATTCGCGCAGCGCCGCCGGAATGCCGGCGCCGTGGTCGATGACGCTGAGCGCGATCTCGTTCTCCAGCCGCTCCACCCGGACGATCACCGGCGGCCTGCCGTAACGGCGGGCGTTTTCCAGCAGATTGCTCAGCAGGCGCTCCAGCGCCAGCGCGTCGGCCTGCAATTCCACTTCGCTGCGGATGTCCAGCCGCACGTCCATGTCCTCGCGGCGGAAGCGGGCCACGACGCTGCCGGCCAGATCGGCCAGCGCCACCGGTTCCAGGCGGTTGGTCTCCTCGGCGCGGGCGAAATCGATGAATTGACGCACGATGCGCGACAGCTCGTCGATGTCGGACAGCATGTCGTGCTGGTCGGTGCTGGCCTCCTGCATTTCCAGCGTCAGCTTCAGGCGGGTCAGCGGCGTGCGCAGATCGTGCGACAGGCCGGCCAGCATCAGCCGGCGCTCGCGCGCGGCATTGTCCAGCGCCTGCGCCATGCTGTTGAAATTGTGCGCCAGCAGCTGCACCTCGCGCGGACCGGTTTCCGGAATCGCCTGCGGCATCGAGCCGCCTGCCAGCTCGCGGCTGGCCTGCACCACGCGGCTGATCGGCCGGGTGATGCGCCAGGCGACCAGGGAGGCCAGCAGCGTCGCGAACAGCGCCGCCAGCAGGGACGCCTGCAGCAGCGGGTTGATCCAGCGGTCGCGGTAGCGGCCGAACGGAATCACCAGCCAGTACGGCTGATCCAGCACATGGACGTGCACCCACAGCTCGCTGTGGTCCTCGCGCCGCGCGTAGTGCGCCTGGATGGGCTCGTTCAGGTCGTGCGACAGCCGCTGCGCCAGCATGCTGCCTATCTTGGGCAGATTGTCGGCGAAGGTCTGGCCCTGGTCGGCGTTGAACGGCAGCAGGCTGGGCAGGCCCGGACGGTTGTAATTGTCCAGGAAGGCCTGCCGTTCCTCGTTGCTCATGCCGGTCATCGAGTCTTCCAGGTAGGACAGCGTGTCCAGCACCTGGATGTACAGCTGGCGCTCCAGCAGCTTGTGCCGCTCGTTGGAGGCCATCCAGAACGAGAACAGCTGGGTGGTGATCACCACGGTCACCACCAGCAGCGCCAGCCGGAAGAACAGCGAGCCGAACAACTTGCGCAGCAAGGCTTACTCCCTCGGCGAGCCGTCCGGCACGAAGACGTAGCCGTAGCCCCACACGGTTTGGATGTAGCGCAGCTGGCTGTCGCCGTTTTCCAGCGCCTTGCGCAGCCGAGAGATGTGGACGTCTATGCTGCGGTCCAGCGATTCGCCGTTGCTCTTGCCCAGCGCCAGCTCCATCAGCTGCTCGCGGGTCAGCGGGCGGCGTGGATGGCTGACCAGCACCGACAACACGGCGAATTCGGCGCTGGTCAGCGCGATGGGCAGACCGCCGCGGCGCAGCTCGCGCTGGCCGAGGTTCAGCGCGAATTCGCCGAATTCGACCACGTCGTCGGCATTATGCTGGGCGGCCAGCGCCGGCGTCGTATGGTGGCGGCGCAGCACCGACTGGATGCGTGCGGTCAGTTCGCGCGGGTTGAACGGCTTGGGCAGATAGTCGTCGGCGCCCATTTCCAGGCCGAGGATGCGGTCGATGTCCTCGCCGCGGGCGGTCAGCATGATCACCGGCAGCGTCTCGCCCTGCGCGCGCAGCCGGCGCACCACGGCCAGGCCGTCCTCGCCCGGCATCATCACGTCCAGCACGATCAGGTCCGGGCGGTTGCGCGCCAGCTTGCGATCGAGGTCTTTCGGATCGGGCAGGGTTTCCACGCTGTAACCTTGCTGGCTCAGGTAACGGGTCAGCAGTTCGCGCAGCTTGGCATCGTCGTCCACGACCAGGATTTTGTTGTGTTCCATGTGGGTTTCCTCAGTGTTCCGGTTGCCAGCTTAGCGCCGGTGCGCGCGCGCTGGCCGACCTTGTTTTTACAGATGTTAAGCCTATGCGTCGCGATACAGTCGTTAACAATTGTGCTGCCGGCGCTGACGTCTGAGCAAATGCTTGCGCTTAAGCTGAAGCAGATGTCGGGGAAAGGCCTGTCTTCGATCCGGAAAAAGTGAAGTATTTCAGTGGCTTCCCTGAATTTTAATTCTTTTATCATTGCCTGCCGAAATCGGTGGGTCACCTTGGCGGCGATCCGCAACCGTGCTTGTCTGCGCGGGCTTTTCCGGCGGTTGGCCACATCGTTCCCGGCGGTGATGGCCCGGTTTGTCTCGGACAGGATAAAATGTCGATATGAAGCGATACCTGATCATTCTGGCGTGCGGCAGCCTGTTGGCGCAACAGGCGGTGATGGCGCGGGCGTCCGGAGGCGGCCGCAGCTGGCCCCATGCCGGTCCGCAGCCTCAGGCATGCCAGGCCGATCCGGGGTGTGCCGAACACCGTCGGCTTCGCAATCTGCGCATCCGCGAGGCCGAGCGCAACGGCGATCTGGGTTTCGACCCGGTCAAGCACCAGTCCCGCTTGTTGCCGCCGTCGCCCGACGGCCACGCGCGGACAGTACCCAGCAAGCCGAATTTTTGGCAGGATAAGCGCCGGCAGGAACAGGAGCAGAACCCGTCCGAATAAGTTCGCCGCCTTTCTGCCTGCACGGTCTGCGCCGGCGCGCCCGACTCCCGCCGCCGCGCGGCGTTCTTGTCAGCGGCCTTGGGCCGCCGTCCCCGGGAAAGGGCGCAGCGATGAAGCATCAGCGGATAAGCAGGTGGGGGCGTTGCGTGCGGGTCGGAGTCGGCCTGTGGCTGGCCTGCCTGGCCGGCGTGGCGTCGGCCCAGGCCGACGACGATTGCGGCCGCGCCGTCGCGCCGCAGCGTTGCCAGATCCACCGCCAGGGACTGCTCAGTTGCCAGGATCTGGCCGAGCCGCGTCGCCGGGCCTGCCTCGCCTACTACACCCCTCCATTGAGTTGCCAGCGCCAGCGCGACGCCCGGCGCTGTGAAGCGCTGCTGGCGGCGCAGGCCTCGTGCGAAGGCATGCTGGGCGCCGCCCGGCGGCAATGCCTGGACGAGCGCCTGCCCCCCGTCGACTGCGCGCGCGCCCAGGCGCCCTGCCCGGCCGACGACGCCGCTTGCGACAGGCCCCGCCGCCGCGCGGCCGGCGGCTGCCAGTGGCCGTTGCCGCTGGCGGAATAAGCCCAACGGACCATATGACCGATGCCGATGCCCGTCCGATGGCATGATGGCGACCCCTTGGCAGCAGGCACCGTAGGATGCGTCACCCGACAGGGCGACGCACCTCAAGGCAGCAGGATCACCGAGCCGGTCGTCCGGCGCGCTTCCAGGTCGCGGTGGGCCTGGGCCGCCTCGGCCAGCGGATAGCGGTGCGACGGCGCCAGTTTTATCCTGCCGTCCCGCAGCCGGTCGAACAGCGCCGCCGCCGACGCGTCCAGCTCGGCGCGGCTGGCGATGTAGTCGCCGAGCTTGGGGCGGGTCAGGAACAGCGAGCCGCGGCGGGTCAGCTCCAGCGGCGCCAGCGCCGGCACCGGGCCCGAGGCGTTGCCGAACGATACCAGCATGCCGCGCGGGGCCAGGCTGTCCAGCGAGGCCGTGAACGTGTCCTTGCCCACCGAATCGAACACCACCGGCACGCCCTTGCCGCCGGTGATCTCGCGTACCCGCCCGGCGACGTCCTCGTCGCGGTACAGGATCACGTGGGCGGCGCCGAGCCGGCGCGCGATCTCGGCCTTGGTTTCCGAGCCGACGGTGGCGATCACCTCGACGCCCATCGCCGCCAGCCATTGCAGCGCGATCTGGCCGACGCCGCCGGCGGCGGCGTGCCACAGCACCGTCTGGCCGGCCTGCACCGGAAACGTGCGCTGCACCAGATACTCGACGGTCATGCCCTGCAGCATCGCGCAGGCGGCGGTCTCGTCTGCGATGCCGTCTGGCAGTTTGACCAGGTGCTCTGCGCCTATCAGCCGCTCGCCGGCATAGGCGCCGAGCGGGCCGCCGGCGTAGGCGACGCGGTCGCCCGGCTTCAGCCCGGCCACGCCGGCGCCGACCGCCTCGACCACGCCGGCCGCCTCGCTGCCGAGGCCGCTGGGCAGCGGCAGCGGATACAGGCCGCTGCGCTGATAGGTGTCGATGAAGTTGACGCCGATGGCGCTGTGGCGCACCCGCGCCTGGCCGGGGCCGGGCTGGCCGATGTCGGCGCGCTCCAGCCTGAGCACCTCGGGACCGCCGGTTTCGGAAAAGACGATGATCTGGTTCATGGCGCATGCCTCGCGAAGGGAACGGCCCAGTCTGCGCCGGCGCCATGCCGGCGGCAAGCCCGGCGCGCTCGACGAGCCGTCAAGCCCGGCTGGACAGTTGTCGGCGTCCCCAGGCCACCACCTCGGGCAATACCTTGGGCCAGTTGTTCAATCTGTGGTCGTCGCCATTGAGTACAGTTTGGCGGCTGTGGCGGTAATGCACCGCGGCCTCGCGCCAGTCCAGCGTCTCGTCCCGGCTGCCCAGCAGCAGCCAGTAGCGTCCGGAGTCCGGTTTTTCCACCCGTTGCGCCTGCAAGGCCCGCAAGTCGGCCTCCCCCAGCGTATAGACCTCGCCGGTGTACGGATTGGTCTGCTCGCCGGCGAAGCGCGCCAAGTCGCGGTCCGGCCGCACCGCAGGATTGATCAGGGCCGCCGGCAGCGCGTAGCGCTGGGCCAGATGGGTGGCGTAGAAGCCGCCGAGCGAGCTGCCTATCAGCAGCGTGTCGGCCGCCAGCGCGTCCAGCAGCGCCGAGGCCTGGGCGATCGCCTCGGCCGGATGCGGCGACAGCCGCGGGCAGGACAGGCCGATGTCCGGCGCGTGCTGCCGCAGCCAGGCGGCGGTTTCGCCGGCTTTCAGCGACTGCGGGCCGGAGTTGAAGCCGTGAAGATAGACGATGTGCATGCTGGGACGCCGGGAATGAGTGTCTCCGGATGGTACGACTGGACGCGCTCCTTGTCAGTTTCCGCGGCGTTTCGCTGGTAAATATCGGGTAAAAGCGTTGGTCCGCGCCTTTCCGCCATTGTCATGACGGGCCGGGCAATGCTCAAATGAACACAAAACAAGAGGAGAGACTTTTAGATGACCAAGATTCCCGCCGCCGGCCCGAGCGCCGCGCCGCATTCGCTGGAGAGCCTGATCGTCGCCTGCGGTTATCTGCAGCACAGCGCGCTGCTGTTCGCCCGCGACATCGACAGCGACACCGCGCTGATCCGTTCCGGCTTCTGTCCGAGCCATCAGGTGCAATGGGACGAGAGGGGCGGCATGCGCGCCTGCGGCGATGTGCACGAGGAGGTGGACGCGTTGATGCAGGGCAGCCACACCTTGCGCTTCGCGCTGCACGAGATGCTGATGCAGTTCGGCCCGGCGGTATGCAACGACGCGCTGGCGCGCATCATCCTGCAGGGGGTGCGCAGCCTGGCCGACTGGCTGCAGGTCTGCCAGTCGCTGGCGGATCTGAGCCGCGGGCCGGTGCGCGCGTCGGCCTGATGGCCGGGACCGGTGCGGGACGCCTCAGTCCACGGTTTCGGAGTGGCGGCTGGGGGATTGCTTGTTGCCGTACATCTTGCGGTCGGCCACCGCCAGCAGCTCGTCTATCAGCAGTCCGTCTTCCGGATAGTAGGCGGTGCCGATGCTGACGCCGACCAGGATGCGATGGCTGTCGACCTGGTACGGCATCTGGATCGCCTGTTTCAGCCGCGCCACGACCTTGTCGGCCTCGCGGTTGGATTCGATGTCTTCCATCAGGATCACGAACTCGTCCCCGCCGATGCGGGCGACCGTGTCCTCGTCGCGTATCACGTCCTGGATGCGGGCGGCGATCAGTTGCAGCACCCGGTCGCCGACGACGTGGCCGTAAGTGTCGTTGACCGGCTTGAAGCGGTCGAGGTCGAGGAACAGCAGGCCGAGCCGCTTGCCGCTGCGGTCGACGCGGCTGATCGCGTGCTGTAGCCGGTCGTAGAACAGATTGCGGTTGGCCAGTCCGGTCAGCCTGTCGTGGTTGGCCAGGTGGAACAGCTGGTTTTCGCGCTGGCGCCGGTTGTTGCTGCTGCGCACGAAGCCGTAGCCGGCCAGGCCCATGCCTATCCCCAGCAATACCGTCAGCAGCAGCCATACCGCCCATTCCAGCATGCCTATCTGCGCCCAGCCCTGCTGCCAGCTCAGCGTGAAGCGCAACGGCTGGCTGCCGCCGCCCAGCAGCTGGCTGGTTTCCAGCCGCGGGAACAGCAGCCGCTCCAGCGCGCCGGCCTGGGCGCCGTCCAGTCGCAGCGGCTGGCCGCCCGCCGTTGGCGACGCGTCGTCGCGATGGCGGATGGAGACTTCCATGCCGGCCGGCAGCGCCGGCTCGACCGGCAACAGCGAATCGGCCCGGATGAACAGCAGCGCGAAGTGCCGCGGTTGCAGGTCCGGCGGCTTGTCGGCGGCATGGCTGTCTATGCTGCGCAGCAGCGCGTAGCCGGGTTCGCCCTGCGGCAGCCGCAACTGGCGCGACAGCGTGGTGCGGCCGCTGTTCAGGCTGTCCTGCAGCGCCTCGCGCAGCTGCGCTTGCTGCCAGGCGTCCATGCCGACCAGTTGCAGATTGGCCTGCGATTGGGGCTCGGCGAATATCAGCGGGAAGTATTCGGCCTGCCGCGGCGGCGCGGCGTCGGGGCGGGCCGCGCCGAACGGCCGCACCCTGTGGTCGGCGCCGTATTCGCGCTGCAGCTGGCGGTTGAAGCCGGCCAGCCGGGCCGGCGGCACCCGCTCGATGTGGGCCAGCGCGACGATTTGCGGGTAGCGGCGCAGCAACTGCGTGACGAACGGGTGTTTCTGGCGGGTTTCGTTGCGATGGTCGAGCGCGCCGAAAGTGGCGTAGCTGTCGAGTATGGTTTCATTGGTCAGCAGCCGCTGTTTCAGCTGTTCGGTCAATTGCTGCAACTGGTTGTTGAATTGCTGTTCCGCGCCCAGCAGCGAGCGGCTGGCGATGGACAGCGCCGCCAGCGCGCTCAGTATCAGCCATAGCGCTATGCATCCAGCATAAACCAGTCTTGCTTGCATGTTAAAACCATCGACATATATTCGGCAATGACTGATTCTATAAGAACGGGTGCCTATTTTTTAGCAATAAATCGGCGAAAGACCGAATTAAGTAATAGTACGTAACGCAGGCGCGGCGGCTAATGCGGCCTTGATTGCGTGGATTTGACGACGGCTTATCGGCAGCGGTTCGGCGATGTCGCGCAGCCTGACCACCCATTGTTCGTCGCCGCCGTTGCCGCTGCGGCGCAGCTCCTGCACCGCGTGCCGCATCACCAGGCAATTGCGGTGTATGCGCAGCACCGCGTCGCCCAGCCGCTGTTCCAGCGCCACCAGCGCGTCGTCCAGCAGATATTCGCCGTCGCGGCTGACCAGCGTGACGTATTTGAGTTCGGCCTTCAGATAGCGCGCCTCGCTGAGCGGCACGTTCAACAGCCGGCCGCGCTGGCGCACGGTGAAACCCGGCATCGAGCCCTGGCTGCCGCAACGCGCCAGCGCCCGCCTCAAGGCCTCGGCCAGCCGCTCGCGCCGCACCGGCTTCAGCAGGTAGTCGGCGGCGTCCAATTCGAAGGCCTCCACCGCGAAATGGTCGTGCGCGGTGCTGAAGATCAGCTGGGGCGATAGCGGCTGCCGCCGCAGCAGCCGCGCCACCTCGATGCCGTCGAGGCCGGGCATCGAGATGTCCAGCACCACCACGTCGGCCGGATGGCGGGCCAGCCAGTCCAGCGCGGCCTGGCCGTCTTCCAGGCATTGCACCTGGCCGACGCCGTTGTCGGCCAGCAGCTGGCGCAGCCGTTCGCGCGCCAGCATCTCGTCGTCCACCACCACCACCCGCAGTTCGCTTACAGCGTCCATTGTCGCTTGTCCATCTTGTCGACCAGCGCGCGCCATGATTGCAGGATTTTCTGGAACTTGTTGTTGGCCGGGGCGATTTCCCGCACTTTGGCCAGCAGCTCGTAGGCGCGTCGCATATGGCTCTCGTGCCAGCCATGCTGGCTGACGTAGGCCAATACCGCATTGATCAGGTTCAGCATGATCTGAACATTGTGCGGCATTTCGTCCAGCGCCTTGATGAAGCGCTCGATCGCGGCGTCGAAGGCGCCGGACTGCGCCTCGCGCACCGCCTGGTTGTTCAGCTCCAGCACCGATTTGACGTTCCGGGAGATCAGCTGGCGGCCGGCATCGCCGAGGCCTATCTCCTCGAACATGTCGCCGAAGCGGGCCAGCATGTCCTCGTCGTCGTGATGGTTGCGCACCAGGTATTCCATCACCGCGTTGCCCTGCTGGTCGCGCCCCTGCTGGTAGCAGGCGCGGGCGTACTCCATCTGGGACTCCTGGTTCAGTTTGGGCGCGAGCTGCTTGAAGCGCTCGCCGGCGGCTTCCAGCAGTTCGCGGGCCTTGTCGCCGTTGCCGTTCTTGGCCTGCAACAGGCTGTCCATCACGCCGGCCAGCCATTCGCCCTCCTCGTTGTAGCGGTAGTCGTGGCGCAGATTGGCCAGCGTTCGGCCGGCGTTGCCGCTGTCGCCGCGCGCCAGCTGCACCCGCAGCAGCGCGGCGTAATGGGTGGGACTGCGGTGCCAGGTGTATTTGGCGATGTCCAGCGTCTGCTGGCAGGCGGTCTCGGCGGTGGCCAGATCGCCGTTCAGCACCGCCACCTCGGCCAGCTGCTGCTGGCGGCGGAACACCACCGGCGACATTTCGGTGGCGGTCTGCAGCGTGGTCTGGGCTCGGTCCAGCTCGTGGCTGCCGCGGTAGAGCCGGGCCAGCCAGTCGTAGGCTTCCATCACCTGGTTGTTGTCGGCCAGCACCGCCTCGAACAGCATCCGCGCCTCGTCCGGCGATTTCAGGCCGGCCAGCGACTTGGCCAGGCCCATCTTGGCCCAGGTGGCGGGCTTGAGCCGCAGCACCTGCATATAGGCTTCGCGCGCGGTGTCGTAATCGTTGATCTTCAGCGACAGCGAGCCTTTCAGCCGCATGAAGTCGATGGCGAACTCGTTGTCTTCGGCGATCTTGCGGCTGCAGGTGTCGATGGCGGTCAGATATTCGTGGCGCAGCACGCTTTCGTCGACCAGCCGCAGCGCGTCGCGCTTGCGCATCGCCCGCTCCAGCCGCGCCCGCAGCACCTCGCCGGTGAACGGTTTCAGCAGATAGTCGTCCGGCACCAGCTCGGCGGCCGAGATCACCCGCTGCGAGCGCCGCTCGCCGGTGACGATCATGAAGACGCAGGACTGCTTCAGCAGATTGCGCTCGCGGACTTCCTCGAACAGGTAGAGGCCGTCGTAGCCGTTGCCGAGGTCGTAGTCGCACAGCACCACGTCGAAATCGTACTTGGCCATCTTGGCCAGCGCGTCGCTGGGCTTGCTGGCGAACTCGACGGTGTTGGCGCCGAACGACGACAGCGTCATCGCCAGCGCGCGCTGCATCTGCGGCAGGCTGTCTATGATCAGGAACAGCCGCTTGGCGTACGGATCTTCGTAGCCGCTGCGCGGCGGGGCCGAGCGCACATGGTGCACCGGCTCGGGCGCTGCGGACGGTGGGGTCGGGGATTCGCTCATCGAATGTCGCTCTGCTCGCGGCATGGTCCTGTGTCAGTCGGATGGAGGCGCCGTCCCCGCTCCCGGAGCGGTTCAGGCCGGCGTCAGCTTGGCGTAGCGCAGATCCAGCCACTTCACGCCGTGTTCGGCGAAATTGATCTGCAGCCGCACGTCCGCGCCGCCGCCTTCGGCGTTGATCACCACGCCGACGCCGAACTTGGCGTGGCTGACCGACTGGCCGATGCGCAGGCCGTAATCGTTGTCGGTCTGGCGGCGCGGTATCGCGGCCGACTGGCGAGGCGGCGGCGCGGCGGGTGTTTTCACTGTAGCAGACAGCGAATGGATCAGTTCCGCCGGAATCTCGTCGATGAAGCGCGACGGTATCGGGTAGCGGCTCTGACCGTGCAGCATCCGGCTTTGCGCGCTGGACAGGTAGAGCCGCTTGCGGGCGCGGGTGATCGCCACATACATCAGCCGGCGCTCCTCCTGCAGGCCCTTGCCGTCCATCACGCTGTTCTCGTGCGGGAACAGCCCCTCTTCCAGGCCGCTGACGAAGACGGCGTCGAACTCCAGACCCTTGGCGGCGTGCACCGTCATCAGCTGCAGCGCGTCGCTGCCGGCGTCGGCCTGATGCTCGCCGGCCTCCAGGCTGGCGGCGGACAGGAATTCGGTCAGCGCCTGCTCCGGCTGGTCCGGCATGAAGCTGGCGGCGGCGTTGACCAGTTCGTCGAGGTTGGCCAGCCTCTCCTCGCCGTCCTTCTTGTCCTGTTCGTACATGTCGCGCAGGCCGCTGCGGTCTATGACCAGGCTGATGGTTTCGGCCAGGCTGAAGTCGCGGCTCTGTTCGCGCAGCCGCTCGATCAGCAGCACGAATTCGCCTATCTTGGCGGCGGTGCGGCCGTTGCCGGCGCCGCAGGCCGCCTGCCACAGCGAGATGCCCTGCTCGCGGCCGGTGGCCTGCAGGCCCTCGACGCTGCGCGCGCCTATGCCGCGCGCCGGCACATTGATCACCCTGAGCAGCGCGTTGTCGTCGTCCGGATTGGCGACCAGCCTCAGATAGGCCAGCGCGTGCTTGATCTCCTGCCGTTCGAAGAAGCGCAGGCCGCCGTAGATGCGGTACGGAATCTGGGCGTTGACCAGCACGTGCTCCAGCAGCCGCGACTGGGCATTGGAGCGGTAGAGCACGGCGATGTCGGACAGCGCCAGGCCCTCGCGGTGCAGGCTCTTGGCCTCGTCGACGATGAACTCGGCCTCCTCGCCGTCGCTGCCGGCCTGGAAGAAGCGGATTTTTTCGCCGTCGCCGGCGTCGGTCCACAGGTTCTTGCCGAGGCGGCCGTCGTTCTTCTCGATCAGCGCGTTGGCGGCGTTCAGGATATGGCCCATCGAGCGGTAGTTCTGTTCCAGCCGCACCGGTTCGGCCACCTGGAAGTCGGACAGCAGCGCGCGCATATTGCCGACCTCGGCGCCGCGGAAGGCGTAGATGCTCTGGTCGTCGTCGCCGACGGCGAACAGCGCGCCGTGTTCGCCGGCCAGCAGTTTCAGCCACGCGTACTGCAGCCGGTTGGTGTCCTGGAACTCGTCGACCAGGATGTGGGCGAAGCGGCTGCTGTAATGGGCGCGCAGCGCCTCGTTGCGCGACAGCAGTTCATAGCTTCTGAGCAGCAGCTCGGCGAAGTCGACGACGCCTTCGCGGCGGCATTGGGCGTCGTAGGCGGCGTACAGCTCAACCAGCTTGGCCTCGTACGGATTCAGCGCCGGCGGCAGCGCCTCGGCGCGCACGCCGGCTTCCTTGTTGCCGTTGATGAAGCTCTGCACCGCGCGCGGCGGGTATTTCTCGTCCGACAGCTCCAGGCTTTTCAGCAAGCGCTTGATCGCCGCCTGCTGATCGGCCGAGTCGAGGATCTGGAAGGTCTGCGGCAGGCCGGCGTCGCGGTAGTGTATGCGCAGGAAGCGGTTGCACAGGCCGTGGAAGGTGCCTATCCACATCGTGCGGACATTGACTGGCACCTGGGCCGACAGCCGGGTCTGCATCTCGCGCGCGGCCTTGTTGGTGAAGGTCACCGCCAGCACGCCGGCTGGCGAGGTCTGGCCGGTGGACAAGAGCCAGGCGATACGGGTGGTCAGCACCCTGGTCTTGCCGCTGCCGGCGCCGGCCAGCACCAGCGCGCTCTTGGCCGGCCAGGTGACCGCGCGCAGTTGTTCGGGATTCAGACCGGCTAACAGATCGCTCATGACGGGACGCTTTTCCGCTGCAAAAACGCCATTTTAGCATGCGTCCCGCCCGGCTTCGGCGGCGTCACTCCTGCAGCTGGTAGCGCGACATCATCGTCTTCAGCCGGCCGTTCTTGTGCAGGCGGTCTATCGCGTGGTTCAGCTGGTCGAGCTTGACCGGCGACTGCGGCGACAGCGCGCACATCGTCGGCTGCGACGACACCACCAGCGGATGCACCTTGAAGCCGGACGCTTCCTGCGCGTGGCCGCGCGCCCACCAGACATAGGTCAGCTCGGTGATGATGGCGACGTCGCTGAGCCGCTTCTCCAGCGATTTGAACATCAGGTCGAAACGGGCCTCGGTCTGCCGCTCGCTGCGGTTGCTGGACCACAGGTATTCCAGCGACGGGTAATGGTAGCCGTGCAGCGTGCCGATATGCTTGCCGGCCAGGTCGTCCGGCTGGCGTATCGGCGGCAGGCCCTTCAGCGACAGCACGCGTTCGGTCAGCGGGTAGATTTCATGGCTCCAGCTGAGGCGGGCGGAATTGGCGAACCAGTCCGGATTGGCGTTGCAGATGATGTCGACCTTGCCGGTTTCTATGCTGGGCTCGACCCGGCGCCGCGCCAGCAGCATGAACTGCGGCTTCATGCCCATCTCGTCGGCCAGCAGCAGGCCCAGGTCGCGGGCCAGGCCGCCGTTCAGGGTATTGCCGTCCTCGGACAGCACGGCGATCGGCGGGGCGTCGGTGTCGGCGACGCCGATGCGCAACGGGGCGGCTTGCGACGCGGCCGCCGCCGCCAGCAATAAAAAGCCTATGCACTTTTTATGCAAAAGGGCCATATCGACTCTCTCTCTTTATTCTATGGCCGGGCATCGGATAGCCAGGATGCCGGTGTTAAGATGACTGGGCACTATAGCCCTTGTTGTTGATACCGTTTTAGACAAAAGTAAGCGCGCGCGACATGACAAAGCCATTCTCTCATCCCGTTTATCAGCAGTTATCGCAACGCATCCTGATCCTGGACGGGGGGATGGGCACGATGATCCAGCGCCACCAGTTGGACGAGGCCGATTACCGCGGCCAACGCTTCGCCGACTGGCCGTGCGACGTCAAAGGCAACAACGACTTGCTGGTGCTGACCCGGCCCGACGTGATCGCCGGCATCCACCAGGCCTATCTGGACGCCGGCGCCGACATCGTCGAAACCAACACCTTCAACGCCACGTCGATCGCGATGGCGGACTACCGGATGGAGTCGCTGGTGTTCGAGATCAACCGCGAGGCGGCGCGGCTGGTCAAGGAGCTGTGCGTCGCCGAGACCGCGAAGAACCCGGCCAAGCCCCGATTCTGCGCCGGCGTGCTTGGCCCGACCAACCGCACCTGTTCCATCAGTCCAGATGTCAACGACCCCGGCTACCGCAACGTCAGCTTCGACGAACTGGTGGAAAGCTATACCGAGGCGATAGACGGCCTGGTGGCCGGCGGCGCCGACCTGCTGCTGGTCGAGACGATATTCGACACCTTGAACGCCAAGGCGGCGGTGTTCGCCATCCACCGCTACTTCGACGAGCGCCCGGACGCGCCGCGGCTGCCCATCATGATTTCCGGCACCATCACCGACCAGTCCGGCCGCACGCTGACCGGCCAGACGACGGAAGCCTTCTACAACTCGCTGTCCCACGCCGACGCCGCCAGTTTCGGCCTGAACTGCGCGCTGGGCCCGGACCTGCTCAGGCCTTACGTCGAGGAAATGTCGCGGGTGTCGGCGACCTATGTGTCGGTGCACGCCAACGCCGGCCTGCCCAACGCCTTCGGCGGCTACGATCTGGAGCCGGAGGCGATGGGCGGCTATGTCCGCGAATGGGCTGAATCGGGCCTGATCAACATCGTCGGCGGCTGTTGCGGCACCACGCCGGAGCACATCGCCGCCATCGCCCGCGCCGTCGACGGCGTCGCGCCGCGCGCGCTGCCCGACATCGAGAAGAAATGCCGGCTGTCCGGCCTGGAGCCGTTCAACATCGGCGACGGCGACCTGTTCGTCAACGTCGGCGAGCGCACCAACGTCACCGGCTCCCGCGCCTTCGCCAAGCTGATCCTGAACGGCGACTACGCGACGGCGCTGGACGTCGCGCGCCAGCAGGTGGAAAACGGCGCCCAGGTCATAGACATCAATATGGACGAGGGCATGCTGGACGCCCACGCCGCGATGGTGCGCTTCCTGAACCTGATCGCGTCGGAGCCGGACATCGCCCGCGTGCCCATCATGATCGACAGCTCGAAGTGGGACGTGATCGAGGCCGGCCTGAAATGCATACAGGGCAAGGGCATCGTCAACTCGATCTCGCTGAAGGAAGGCCGGGACAAGTTTATCGAACAGGCGCGGCTGCTGCGCCGCTACGGCGCCGCGGTGATCGTGATGGCCTTCGACGAGCAGGGCCAGGCCGACAACTACGCGCGCAAGGTCGAGATCTGCGAAAAGAGCTACCGCATCCTGGTCGACGAGGTGGGCTTCCCGGCCGAGGACATCATCTTCGACCCCAACATCTTCGCCGTCGCCACCGGCATAGACGAGCACGCCCGCTACGGCCTGGACTTCATCGAGGCCACCGGCTGGATCCGCCAGCACCTGCCGCACGCCAAGATATCCGGCGGCGTGTCCAACGTCTCGTTCAGCTTCCGCGGCAACAACAAGGTGCGCGAGGCGATACATGCGGTCTTCCTCTACCACGCGATCCAGCGCGGCATGACGATGGGCATCGTCAACGCAGGCGCCTTGGAAGTGTACGACGAGGTCGACGCGGAATTGCGCGAGCGCATCGAGGACGTGGTGCTGATGCGCCGGCCCCGGGACGGCGGCGACGCGACCGAGCGCCTGATCGAGCTGGCCGAGAAGTTCAAGGGCGAGGCCGCCGGCGAGAAGAAGGGCGAGGACCTGGCCTGGCGCGACTGGCCGGTGGAAAAGCGGCTGGAGCACGCGCTGGTCAAGGGCATCACCACCTTCATCGTCGAGGACACCGAGGAGGTGAGGTTGAAGTCGGCGCGGCCGATACATGTGATCGAAGGCCCGCTGATGGACGGCATGAACGTCGTCGGCGATCTGTTCGGCGCCGGCAAGATGTTCCTGCCGCAGGTGGTGAAATCGGCGCGGGTGATGAAGGCCGCCGTCGCCCATCTGGAGCCGTTCATCGAGGAAGAGAAGATCCGGCTGGGCCTGGCCGATGCGCCGGCCAAGGGCGTGATCATCATGGCCACCGTCAAGGGCGACGTGCACGACATCGGCAAGAACATCGTCGGCGTGGTGCTGCGCTGCAACAACTACCAGGTCATCGACCTGGGCGTGATGGTGCCGTGCCAGAAGATCCTGGACGCCGCCGTCGAGCACAAGGCCGACATCATCGGCCTGTCCGGCCTGATCACGCCCAGCCTGGAGGAGATGAGCCACGTCGCCAAGGAGATGCAGCGGCTGGACCACTCGGTGCCGCTGCTGATAGGCGGCGCGACGACGTCCAAGGTGCACACGGCGGTGAAGATCGCGCCGCATTACCGGCAGCCGGTGGTGTATGTGCCCGACGCCAGCCGCGCCGTCGGCGTCTGCTCCAACCTGCTGTCCGATACGCTGAAGGACGCCTTCGTCGCCGAAAACCTGGCCGAACAGCAGCGCGCGCGCGAAGGACACGCCAACAAGGCCAATCGCAAGGTCGTCAGCCTGGAGGCGGCGCGCGTCAACAAGGAAAAGATAGACTGGGCCGGCTATGCGCCGCCGAAGCCGCGATGGCTGGGCGTGCGCCGTTTCGAGAACTATCCGCTGGCCGAGATCGCCGCCTACATCGACTGGACGCCGTTCTTCCAGAGCTGGGAGCTGGCCGGCCGCTTCCCGCGGATACTCGACGACGAGATCGTCGGCGAATCGGCGCGCGCGCTGTTCGACGACGCGCAGGCGATGCTGAAGCGGATCGTCGACGAGAACTGGCTGTCCGCCAACGCGGTGATCGGCCTGTTCCCGGCCAATAGCGTCGACGACGACGACATCGAAATCCGCGATGCGGACAACGGCGCCAGCCTGATGACCTGGGTCGGCTTGCGTCAGCAGCTGCCGAAAACGGATGGCAAGGCCAACTGGGCGCTGGCCGACTACGTCGCGCCGAAGGACAGCGGGATCGACGACTATATCGGCGCCTTCGCCGTCACCGCCGGCATCGGCATAGAGCCGCACGTGAAGCGCTTCGAGGACGCCAACGATGACTACTCGGCCATCCTGCTGAAGGCGCTGGCCGACCGGCTGGCCGAAGCCTTCGCCGAGCTGATGCACGCGCGGGTGCGGCGCGAGTTCTGGGGCTATGCCGCCGACGAGCACCTGGACAACGAGGCGCTGATAGACGAGTGCTACCGCGGCATACGCCCGGCGCCCGGCTATCCGGCCTGCCCGGACCACACGGTGAAGACCGATCTGTTCAAGCTCTTGGACGCGCCGGCGATAGGCATGACGCTGACCGAGGGCTACGCAATGCTGCCGACGGCCGCGGTGTCCGGCTTCTACTTCAGCCATCCGGCTTCGCGCTACTTCGGCGTCGGCAAGGTCGAGAAGGACCAGGTGACGAGCTACGCCGAACGCCGCGGCGTCAGCATCGAACAGGCCGAACGCGATCTGGCGCCGAATCTGGGTTACGACGCCTAGGCTGACGCGATGATTGGCGGCCAGGCCCGAATGGCAATGGATGTTTGCTTTGAATAATTTGGATTTTCAGCTGGCTTTGCGCCAGCTGGATTGATATCTGGTGCCGTAGGACAAGTCTGACCGACATGTCCTACGGTGGGCACGAGCTTCTCGGCTGGATTTTTCTCCAACTTTCTGAAGAGAAAGTTTGTGAAACACATCCAGGATTTTTCCTTCGGACGGATTATGGATCGATAGCACATCGTTGAAGTGGCGATGGCCATAAATTTCCATGCGCTGCTGCAATGCTGCCGCGGCTTGTATTTGTGCGGTGGGCCGGGAGAGCCAACACCATTGATATAATAAACCTGTGGAATGGTAGAGCAGGTCTGGTACCATCAATTCAAGCCGCCTATTGGGATCCCATTTTCAGCCGCTCGTACCAAATCGGATAAACTTAGTCTTGCTGACCAAAGCAAGTAATTTCATTGTCCCGCTTTCATCGCTTGGCATCTATCGCTATCGGTACTTAAAAACGCTACAGTATTCGGTGCATTGATAACAGCTAATCGGGCGGTCATTCTCTCGTCGGTATTATAAGTCCGCGCGTAAATTTCACCAGTTATCTTGCTCATCTCATCGAGATGTCCTGCTCCCGCATATTTGGCAGCGCAAGCTCCGGCTTGAGCCTCTTGCAGGATCTGCATGTCGGCTGTACTGGTATCTTGCGGTACGGATGCGGTAACCGTTTTTTGATAGCTGCGCGCAATGGTTTCCGCTCCGATTTTCACGCCTGGCGTTGAAGGCTTGATATCCTCGATCAGCTGCTTGACATCATCGCGATAACCGCGATTTTCGGAGTCGATGCCGGCGACAGTCGCGATATTGCCGCCCGGCGTATAAGTGCCAGCTGCTGGGGACGTAGGTGTTCCTAGATGATTGCCCGTCCCGCCTTCATTTTCGCATCCGTTCAGCATAAATAAAGAGCAGGCTAATACAGCCATTAGTGCATTTTTTTTATTCGGCATTTTTATTCCCCTTATTAGAATTTATGGTGCGGAAGACGTGATTTGAGTAAATTAGTAGCAGCTATGGATATTTTTTGCACGTCGACAAATCATGATGTACAAAATACATAGAATTAGATTCTTGGGGTGATAATTTAAATTCCATGTGTTAAGTACGGTGCAATTTTTGATAGAATATTATTGCGTCACGACGCCATATTCTGCCTGGGCTTATTTTGGAATCAGCTGCCATCATTCGATGCCAATCAAGCACCGAAATTACTTGGTGTACTGTCTGGATTGAATAAATCGATTTCTTATTCAGATGCAGTTTACTGCCTGACGATATTGACTTGCTGGCAACAAGTAATATGCCAGTTGCGCAATGTGGAGCATCTGAAAAGGGTTGGATCTGCTGGCAATTGCGGCTTGTATCTGAAATTCATTTCAGATTGCGATCATTTAGCCTGGGGAGGAATTCAGAAAAAGCTTCGCGCTGTGGATAATTATCAGACCGCGATCCAGTTCGACACCATGCCATATCGGGTTTGCAGTTGCTGGGCGTGGGCGGCCGGCGGCCAGGAGGCCGAGCAGCGGCGAGCGTTGTGTCCTGTTGATCATGCATGGGGCGGGAGACGCGATGGATATGCATGCCATTCTGACTTGCGGGGAAGGTCCATCCAATTGACCGGCGCGTCCTGTGGACAAGACGCGCCGGTTGGCGCCGGCTGTGGATAACTGCCGCCGGCTGCTTGATTTTCCCGCGCGGGAAGGTGGTCGCAGGGAACGGATGCTGCTTACAGCAGCACCACGTCGAACTGCTCCTGCGTGTAGCTGGCCTCCACCGACAGCGACACCGGCTTGCCGATGAAGTCCACCAGCATCGCCAGGCTCTGCGACTCCTCGTCGAGGAACATGTCTATCACCGACTGCGCGGCCAGGATGCGGTAGCCCTTGGCGTCGTACTGCCGCGCCTCGCGGACGATCTCGCGCTGGACCTCGTAGCACACCGTCTGCGCCGTCTTGATCTCGCCGCGGCCCTGGCAAGTCGGGCACGGCTCGCACAGCACGTGGGCCAGGCTTTCGCGGGTGCGCTTGCGGGTGATCTCGACCAGGCCCAGGCTGGTGAAGCCGTTCAGCGTCACCCGGGTGCGGTCGCGCGCCATCGCCTTGGCCAGCTCGGCCAGCACCGCCGCCTGATGTTCGTCGCTGTCCATGTCGATGAAGTCGACGATGACGATGCCGCCCAGATTGCGCAGCCGCAGCTGGCGGGCGATCACCTGGGTCGCCTCCAGATTGGTCTTGAAGATGGTCTCGTCGAAGTTGCGGTTGCCGACGAAGCCGCCGGTGTTGACGTCTATCGTCGTCATCGCCTCGGTCTGGTCGATGATCAGGTAGCCGCCGAACTTCAGGTTGACGCGGCGCGCCAGCGCCTTGTCTATCTCGGTCTCGATGCCGTGCAGCTCGAACAGCGGCCGCTCGCCGGCATAGCGTTCTATCTTGTCGACGGCGATCTGCACGTACTGCTCGGCGAATTCGACCATCCGGCCGTAGTTCTCGTTGGAGTCCACCAGCACCTTGTCGGTGTAGCCGCTGACCATGTCGCGCAGCACCCGCACCGCCAGCGGCAGGTCCTCGTACAGCAGGCTCTGCGCCGGCAGCGTCTTCGACTTCTGCTGGATGTCGGACCACAGCTTGCTGAGATAGTCGATGTCGGCGGCCAGCTCGTCGTCGCGCGCGGTTTCCGCGCTGGTGCGGATGATGTAGCCCTTCGGGCTGCCGGCCGGCAGCAGCTTTTCCAGCCGCGCCTTCAGGCTGTGTCGTTCGGTGTCGCTTTCTATCTTCTGCGACACGCCGATGTGCTCTTCCTGCGGCAGATGGACCAGGAAGCGGCCGGCCAGCGAGATCTGCGTCGACAGCCGCGCGCCCTTGGTGCCTATCGGGTCCTTGATCACCTGGACGAGGACGGTCTGGCCCTCGAACAGCATCTTCTCTATCCGCTGCGGCTCGGTCGGGTGCTGGCGCTGTTCCAGCACGTCGGCGATGTGCAGGAAGGCGGCGCGCTCCAGGCCGATCTCGATGAAGGCGCTCTGCATGCCGGGCAGCACCCGTTTGACCTGGCCCAGGTAGATGTTGCCGACGATGCCGCGGCTGGCGGCGCGCTCGACGTGCAATTCCTGGACGATGCCCTCTTCCAGCACCGCGACGCGGGTTTCCTGCGGCGTGATGTTGACCAATATCTGTTCCTGCGGCCGCGGCAGGTCGCGCGGCAGCGCGATCGATTGATGCAGCATGTTCGCTCCCCGGCTTATGGCAGCTCGAAGCCGAATTCGGCCAGCAGCAGCGCGGTTTCGTGTACCGGCAGGCCCATCACGCCGGTGTAGCTGCCCTCGATGCGCTCGACGAAGACACCGGCGCGGCCCTGTATGCCGTAGGCGCCGGCCTTGTCGAACGGCTCGCCGCTGGCAATGTAGCGTTCGATCTCGTCATCGGACAGCGTCTTGAAACAAACGTCGGTGACCGAGGTCTTGAGCAGCAGCCGCTCGCCCTGGCGCAGCGCCACGCTGGTGATCGCCTGGTGGCGACGGCCGGAGAAGGCGCGCAGCATGCGGCGGGCGTCGTCGGCGTTCTCGGGCTTGCCGAAGATCTCGCCGTCCTGCGTCACCGTGGTGTCGGCGGCCAGCAGCGGCCGCTCCGGCAGGCCGCAGGAGGAGACGACGCGCCAGCCGGCCTCGGCCTTTTCGCGCGCCAGCCGTTCGGTGTAGGCGACGGCGTCTTCGCCCGGCCTGACCGTTTCGTCGATCTCGGCGTGAATGCGTTCCAGATGCAGGCCCAGCTGTTCCAGGATCTCGCGCCGGCGCGGACTGCCGGACGCGAGGTAGATTCTGTTGTCATTGGTGCTCATATCAGGCTGCTCGTTTGTTCTTGGGCTGACGCCTAGGTTACCAGAGCGGCCCGGCGCCAACCATGGCCGCGGTGTCCGGGGACGGCCCGGAGGGAGAAAAGCGATGGGGATTCAAAGCCTTGCGGCGGCTGGCAATTGGTGAACGACTGTAGTCGCCTGTCAAGGCTGCGCGCCTCCGCTTATGTCAAAAGGCATTTTGAAATCCATTTTTATGCAAATTGAACTGCGGGCGACGGTTTTGATAAGATGTTTGTCTTTGTCGCCGTTTCCGCCGCCTCCTATGCCGCCAGCCAGTCCCGTCGCCCGTCATGCCAATCCGGCCACCGCCGCCGCCATTTTGCTGATCCTGTTCAATCCCCTGGGCATCGATCTGTATCTGCCGGCCCTGCCGATGCTGCAAAGCCAGTTCCACGCCGACGCCTCGGCCAGCATAGGCGCCTTCGTATTCAGCCTGGGCCTGGGCCAGCTGCTGTTCGGCCCGCTGGCCGACCGCGTCGGCCGCCGGCCGGTGGCGCTGGGCGGCCTGCTGGTCTACGCCGCGGCTTCTATGCTGGCCGGCCATTGCGATACGCTGGGCGGCTTCCTGCTCGCCCGCGTCTTGCAGGGGCTGGGCGCCAGCGCCAGCTCGGTATGCGCATTCACCATCATCCGCGACTGCTTTTCCGGCAATGCCGCCGCGCGCCGCTACAGCCTGCTGAACGGCACGCTCAGCATCGTGCCGGCGATGGCCCCGACGCTGGGCAGCGTGCTGGTCCGGCAGTACGGCTGGCCGTCCTGCTTCCTGTTGCTGGCGGCGCTGGCGCTGGCGGCCTTCGCCGCGCTGGTGTGGAAGATGCCGGAGACGCGGCCCGCCGTCCCGCCGCGCGCCGAGCGCGCCGGCAGCGCCGAGCTGCTGCGCCACCCTGAGCTGCTGCGCTACGGCGCCTGCTGCTGCACCGCGCTGGGCATGATACTCGGCTACGTCACGCTGGCGCCCAAGGTGCTGATCGCCGACGGCGGCGTCAGCCCGGCCGCCTTCGGCCTTTTGTTCGGCGCCAACGCGCTGCTGATCATGGCCGTCAGCTTCGTCGGCCTGCGCTTGATCGGCCGCTTCTCGCAGCAGACGCTGCTGCACTGGGGCCTGGGCCTGATGGCGCTGTCCGGCGCGCTGTTGCTGGCGCTGTCAGGCAAAAGCGGCGCCTGGCATTACATGGGACCGGTGGCGGTGCTCAGCGTAGGCTTCGCCTTCACATTGGGGCCGGCCAGCAGCCTGGCGATGGCGCCGTTCGCCCACGCCGCCGGTCGCGCCGCCGCCTTGCTGGGCTGCGCCCAGATGCTGTTCGCCGCGGTGTTGTCGGCGGCGCTGGCCGCGCTGCCGCTGCCGGGGGAATGGGCGCTGGGCGGCGCGGCGCTGCTGCTGCCGCTGGCCTGCCTGCTGGCGTTGCGTCAGCAGGACGTGCCGGCACCTGCCGAAGCCTGATACAGGACAACTGCCTGAATCGCTTGGGACATTTGCCGCGGCGCGAGTACAATCGCGGCTGTCCCAAGATTTGGCAGATTCATGAGCAAGCACATCCCCCGCAAGCGTTTCGGGCAGAATTTCCTGCAGGACGCCAGCGTCATCGCCGGCATCGTCCACGCGGTCAATCCGCAGCCGGACGACATCGTCATCGAGATCGGACCCGGCCTGGGGGCGATCACCAAGCCGCTGCTGTCGCGGCTGCCGCACCTGCACGTGGTCGAGATCGACCGCGACATCATCGAACGACTGCGCGCCGAGCATCCGGCCGACAAGCTGACCATACACGCCGGCGACGCGCTGGCCTTCGACTTCGGCTCGGTCAGCGACAAGCCGCTGAAGATAGTCGGCAACCTGCCGTACAACATCTCGACGCCGCTGCTGTTCCACCTGGCCAGCTACGGCAACCGCGTGCTGGACATGCACTTCATGCTGCAGAAGGAAGTGATAGAGCGCATGGTGGCCGAGCCGTCCAACGCCGATTACGGCCGGCTGTCGGTGATGCTGCAATACCGCTTCTACATGGAAAACATCCTGTTCGTGCCGCCTGAGGCGTTCTGGCCGCCGCCGAAGGTCGATTCCGCCGTGGTGCGTATGATCCCGGCGCCGGGCCGCTGCGGCGTCGCCCGCGACGAGGCGATGCTGGAGAAGCTGGTGGTCCAGGCGTTCTCGCAACGGCGCAAGACGCTGCGCAACAATCTGAAGGGTCTGGCCGACGCGGCCGATCTGGAGGCGCTGGGCATCGATCCGGGCCTGAGGCCGGAGAACCTGCCGGTCGAGGACTATGTACGGCTGGCCAATCATCTGTCTGACAAGGGCATTAAGTCCTGACACGAATAAAAAATATCCGCATACTGTCGGACAGACAAACACTACAAAGAAGATCAAGGCGCCAGCCCTCGAAGCGGCGCCGTTTCACCCCGCAAAGAGAGTCATAAGGAGAAACACTCATGCGCATTCGCACTTCCGTCCTCGCTGGATGTACGCTGGCCGCGGTCGCCGCGCTGCCGGCCGGCGCCGCCGAACTGAGCGGCACGCTGAAGAAGATCAAGGATTCCGGCGTGATCGTGCTGGGCAACCGCGATTCCTCGATCCCGTTCTCGTACTACGACAACAACCAGAAGCCTATCGGCTATTCGATGGACCTCGCCGGCAAGGTGGTGGAAGAGGTGAAGAAGGAGCTGAAGCTGCCGAATCTGCAGGTCAAATACAATCTGGTGACCTCGCAGACCCGCATCCCGCTGGTGCAGAACGGCACCGTGGACCTGGAGTGCGGCTCCACCACCAACAACGCCGAGCGCGGCCGCCAGGTGGCGTTCTCGGTCGGCATCTTCGAGATCGGCACCCGCCTGCTGACCGCCAAGACCTCCGGCGTCAAGGATTTCCCGGACCTGAAGGGCAAGAACGTGGTCACCACCGCCGGCACCACGTCCGAACGGCTGATCAAGGCGATGAACGCCAGCAAGAACATGGGCATGAACATCATCTCGGCCAAGGACCACGGCGAATCGTTCCTGATGCTGGAGTCCGGCCGCGCCGCCGCCTTCATGATGGACGACGCGCTGCTGTACGGCGAGATGGCCAAGGCCAAGAACCCGTCCAACTGGGTGGTCACCGGCAAGGCGCAATCGTACGAGATCTACGGCTGCATGCTGCGCAAGGACGACCCGGCGTTCAAGAAGGTGGTGGATACCGCGCTGGAGAAGACCTTCAAGTCCGGCGAAGTGAACAAGATCTACGCCAAGTGGTTCACCAGCCCGGTTCCGCCGAAGGGCCTGAACCTGAACTTCCCGATGTCCGACGAGCTGAAGTCGCTGCTGGCCAAGCCGACCGACAAGCCCGCCGAGTGATCCGGCAGGGCCGCCTGACGGCGGCCTGAACCGTCAAACCGAAGCCGTCCGCATCAGGCGGGCGGCTGCTCGACCCTGCCCGGCCGGCGGCCGGCGGGGGCATCGATCGCCGCGCGCCTTCGCGACCGCGCGGCTGGGAGTGGCTTCATGAATTACCACTGGGACTGGGGAATCTTCTTCAAGCCTACCGGTGTCGGCAGCGAGATCTATCTGAACTGGTTCGTCAGCGGCTTGGGCTGGACGGTGGCGGTGGCCTTGAGCGGCTGGATCATCGCGCTGGCGCTGGGCACCGCGGTCGGCGTGCTGCGCACGCTGCCCAATCGCTGGGTGGCCGGCCTCGCCACCGTCTACGTCGAACTGTTCCGCAACGTGCCGCTGCTGGTGCAGCTGTTCGTCTGGTACTTCCTGGTGCCGGACCTGTTGCCGGAGGGCGCGCAGGTCTGGTTCAAACAGGACCTGTCGCCGACGACCTCGCAATTCCTGTCGGTCGTCGTCTGCCTCGGCCTGTTCACCGCCGCCCGGGTGGCCGAGCAGGTCAGGACCGGCATCGAGGCGCTGCCGCGCGGCCAGCGCAACGCGGCGATGGCCGTCGGCTTCTCGCTGGGCCAGACCTACCGCCACGTGCTGTTGCCGCAGGCGATGCGCATCATCATCCCGCCGCTGACCAGCGAGTTCCTGAACATCATCAAGAACTCGTCGGTGGCGTCGCTGATCGGCCTGGCCGAGCTTTTGGCGCAGACCAAGCAGACCGCCGAGTTTTCCGCCAACATCTTCGAAGCCTTCACGCTGGCCACCGTCATCTACTTCGTGCTCAATATGAGCCTGATGCTGATGATGAACGCGCTGGAGAAGAAGCTCAGGGTGCCCGGCATGATGGGAGGCAAATAATGGATTTCAGCCAGATCGTCCCGGCCCTGCCGGGTCTGGGCGCGGGCATGCTGCTGACGCTGAAGATGCTGGCCGGCGGCGTCGCCGGCGGCGTGTTGCTCGGCATTCTGCTGGCGCTGGCGCGGCTGTCCGACTTCAAGCCGCTGTCGGCGCTGGCCACGCTCTACGTCTACTATTTCCGCTCGATTCCGCTGCTGCTGGTGATCTCCTGGTTCTACCTGGCGGTGCCGCTGCTGCTGAACTGGATCACCGGCAATTTCGAGCCGGTCGGGGCCTTCACCTCCTGTCTGACCGCCTTCGTGATGTTCGAGGCCGCCTATTTCGCCGAGATCGTCCGCGCCGGCATCCAGGCGATACCGAAAGGCCAGGCCGGCGCCGCCTACGCGCTGGGCATGCGCTATCACCAGGTGATGGGCCTGGTGGTGCTGCCGCAGGCGCTGCGCAAGATGCTGCCGCTGCTGTTGCAGCAGTCCATCATCCTGTTCCAGGACACGTCTCTGGTATACGCTGTCGGCCTGATGGACTTTCTCAACACCGCCCGCTCCAAGGGCGACATCGTCGGCCTGCCGCACGAATTCCTGATATTCGCCGGCACGGTCTACTTCGTGATCAGTTTTGGCGCTTCGCGGCTGGTGAAGCGCCTGCAACAAAGGTTGGCTGTATGACTGCAATGATTGCGCTGAACAAGGTCAGCAAATGGTATGGCGACTTCCAGGTGCTGACCGACTGCACCACCCGGGTCGCCAAGGGCGAGGTCGTCGTGGTGTGCGGGCCGTCCGGCTCCGGCAAATCCACGCTGATCAAGTGCGTCAACGCGCTGGAGCCGTTCCAGCAGGGCGAGATCGTCGTCGACGGCATCTCGGTCGGCGACCCGAAGACCGACCTGCCCAAGCTGCGTTCGCGCGTCGGCATGGTGTTCCAGCACTTCGAGCTGTTCCCGCACCTGACCATCACCGAGAACCTGGCGATCGCCCAGGTCAAGGTGCTGGGCCGCGGCCGCGACGAGGCGATGGCCAAGGGCCTGAAGCTTCTGGACCGCGTCGGCCTCAGGGCGCACGCCGACAAGCATCCCGGCCAGCTGTCCGGCGGCCAGCAGCAGCGGGTGGCCATCGCCCGCGCGCTGGCGATGGATCCGATCGCGATGCTGTTCGACGAGCCGACCAGCGCGCTGGACCCGGAGATGATCAACGAGGTGCTGGACGTGATGACCGAGCTGGCGCACGAGGGCATGACGATGATGTGCGTGACGCACGAAATGGGCTTCGCCCGCCGCGTCGCCGACCGCGTGATCTTCATGGACCAGGGCCATATCGTCGAGGACTGCGCCAAGGACGACTTCTTCGGAGACATGGACGCCCGCAGCGAGCGCGCGCGCCAGTTCCTGTCCAAGATCCTGCAGCACTGAGCGGCGACCGCCGCGCATCGAGCCCGCGCCCCGGCGCGGGCTTTTTCGCGTCCGGCGCGCCGCCGGCGAGATGTTTTTGCAACAACGATGGGCTTATCGGCACGCCGAGTCCCCGGCGCGCGCGATTCGCGGATAGCATGGGTGAAAACATTTCCAAGCAAACGCCGTGAAAAGACTGATCGCCCTGCTGCTGTGCTGCCTGACGCTGACGTCCGCGCCGGCGGCCGCCCACGAGCTGGTCTTCGCCTACAATGTGTTCGAGCCTTGGAAGCGTGTGGACGCGCAGGGCCGGCCGGCCGGTCCCTATACCGAGATCGTGCGCGAGCTGGCGCGCCGGCTGGGAATGCCGCTGCGTTTCTTCCCGTGCCCGCTGTCGCGCTGCCTGGCGGCGATGCAGGCTGGCAAGGCCGACCTGATGATAGGGGTGCAGTACAGCGCCGAGCGCGCCCGCTATCTGGATTATCTGGAGCCGCCGTTCGCCAGCGGCAACCGTCTGGCCCTGTATCAGCGCCGAGACGACGGGCGCGGCGTCGTCCGCTACGCCGATCTGCTGCCGCTGACGGTGGGGGTGGTGCAGGGCGTGCGCTACCATCCGCGCTTCGACGCCGACTCCCGCATCCGCCGCGACACGGCGCCGACGATGGAGTCCAGCTTCCGCAAGCTGGTGGCCGGCCGCGTCGACGTGCTGATAGGCAACGAGCAGCAGAGCGGCCTGTTGGCGGCCAGCCCGGAGTTCGCCGCCAGCGTCCGGCGGGTGCCCTTGACGCTGGACGACGCCCGTCCCAACCGGCTGGTGCTGGCGCGCACGTCGCCGCGGTATCCGGAGCGGGCGCGGATCGCGCGGACGCTGCGCGCGATGCTGGCCGACGGCAGCGTCGCCCGGCTGTTGGCCGGCGGCAAAAACGGCGCCGATGAGCGCTAGTTGCAAAATCCGCGCTGGCCGCGCGCGGTGTCGGCTGGCATAGTAGGGCTTTTGCACGATTACCAGTGGGACGCAACGCCATGCAAGACCAACATGCCTGGTCCGGCCGCTTTTCCGAGCCGGTTTCCGAACTCGTCAAGCACTACACCGCCTCCATCGGTTTCGACTACCGATTGGCCGAGGCCGATATCGACGGTTCGCTCGCCCACGCGGCGATGCTGAACCGGGCAGGCGTGCTGTCCGACGCCGACCTGGCGGCGATCCGCCAGGGCATGGCCGGGATCCGCGACGAGATCCGCGCGGGCGCGCTGGCGTGGAGCGTCGACCTGGAAGACGTGCACATGAATATCGAGCGGCGGCTGACCGACCGCGTCGGCGACGCCGGCAAGCGGCTGCACACCGGCCGTTCGCGCAACGATCAGGTGGCCACCGACATCCGGCTGTGGCTGCGCGGCGAGATCGACGCCACCGTCCACCTGCTGGCCGAGCTGCAGAAGAGCCTGCTGGATCTGGCGGAGCGGCACGCGACCACCGTGATGCCCGGCTTCACCCATCTGCAGGTGGCGCAGCCGGTCACCTTCGGCCACCATCTGCTGGCCTATGTCGAGATGCTGGCGCGCGACGCCGAGCGGATGCTGGACTGCCGCAAGCGCGTCAATCGGCTGCCGCTGGGCGCGGCGGCGCTGGCCGGCACCACCTACCCGATAGACCGCCATTACACCGCCGAGCTGCTCGGCTTCGACGACGTCTGCCACAACTCGCTGGACGCGGTGTCCGACCGCGATTTCGCCATCGAATTCACCGCGGCGGCGTCGCTGGTGATGATCCACCTGTCGCGGCTGTCCGAGGAGCTGATCCTGTGGATGAGCCCGCGCGTCGGCTTCATCGACATCGCCGACCGCTTCTGCACCGGCTCGTCCATCATGCCGCAGAAGAAGAACCCGGACGTGCCCGAGCTGGTGCGCGGCAAGTCCGGCCGCGTCGTCGGCCACCTGATCGCGCTGCTGACGCTGATGAAGGCGCAGCCGCTGGCCTACAACAAGGACAATCAGGAAGACAAGGAGCCGCTGTTCGACACCGTCGACACGCTGCAGGCCACGCTGCGCATCTACGCCGACATGATGCGCGGCGTGACGGTGAAGCCGGAGGCGATGCGCGCCGCCGTGCTGCAGGGCTTCGCCACCGCCACCGACCTGGCCGACTACCTGGTCAAGAAGGGCCTGCCGTTCCGCGACAGCCATGAAGTGGTCGCGCTGGCGGTGCGCCATGCCGAGGGACAGGGCGTGGACCTGGCCGAACTGCCGCTGGCGGTGCTGCAGGGCTTCAGTGCGCTGATCGCCGACGACGTCTATACCGTACTGACGCCGGAAGGCAGCCTCGCGCAGCGCGACCACGTCGGCGGCACCGCGCCGCGGCAGGTGGCGGCGCAGATCGCCCGGCACCGCGCCCGGCTCGGCTGAGCCCGCCGCGCCTGGAGACGGCCCTCCGCGAGGAGGGCTTTTGCCTTCATGTCGACAACCCGTTGTGGCCGGGCGGTCCCGCATGCCGCGGACGCTTGCCGCGGAGACCCGATGAGTCCCTTGCATCCGCGCCGCCAACACCGGCTCAGCCATCTGCTGCCGGCGCTGCTGGTCGCCCTGCTGCCGCTGCTGACGGTGGCGCCGACGCTGCTGTGGCAGGAGGGCCAGGATTTGCGCCGGTTGGCCCGGCAACAGATCCAGCAGGGTGTGGCCCAGGTCGACGAGATCCTGGATCAGGCCGACCAGGCCAGCCGCGCCATCCTGCCCCATGCCGGCCAGCCCTGCGGCCAGGCGGTGTACAGCCTGCGCCGGCAGGTGGCGATGGTGCCCTTCGTCCGCAGCACCGCGCTGGCGCGCGGCGACGCCTTCTATTGCACCTCGCTCAGCGGCAGCATCTCGCTGCCGCTCGATTCCGGCGGCTTCGTCGAGGGCCGCCTGCAACTGCTGTCCGGCAATCAGATCACGCCCGACGTGCCGCTGCTGTACTACCGGCTGCGCGGGCCGCGCGGCGACGCCGTCGCCACCGTGGACGGCCGCTATCTGCAGCTGGCGCTGCAGGACGCCAGCGACAGCACCCCGGTCTTCCTGCAGGTCGGCCCCGCATGGCTGGGGCCGCGCCGGGTCGGACGCGGTCCGGCGCCGCAGCCGTGGCGTACCGTGGAGATCGGCCGCTCGCAGCGCTATCCGTACACCTTGCTGACCAGCTACGAGGTCCCGGCGTGGCCGCGTCTGCTGTGGCAGCGCCACGGCCTGCTGACCGTCGTGCTGCTGTTGCTGGGCCTGGCCGCCGGCGCGACCTTGTACTGGCTGCTGGGCCGGCCGGCCTCGCCGCTGGCCGAGCTCAGGCGCGCGCTGGGGAACGACGAGTTCGAGGGGTTCCTGCAGCCAGTGGTCAAGCCTGGCGTGCCGGGCTGGCAGGGCGCCGAGGTGCTGATGCGCTGGCGCCATCCGCGCGACGGCCTGATCCGGCCCGAGCTGTTCATCCCGCAGGCCGAGGAGTCCGACATGATCGTGCCGATGACCTGGCAGATGATGCGGCAGGTGGCCGACCGTCTGCGCAGGCTGCCGCTGCCGCCGGACTTCCACCTCGGCTTCAACATCAGCCGCGCCCATCTGCAGGACCCGCGCTTCTACGATGATTGTCGCGAGCTGCAGCAGTCGCTGCAAGGCAGCGGGGCGGTGCTGACGCTGGAATTGACCGAGCGCGAGCTGGTCGAGGTCACGCCGGAGGTGGAAGAACTGTTCCACCGGCTGCACCTGCTGGGCGTGAAGATCGCGCTCGACGACTTCGGCACCGGCCATTCCAGCCTGGTCTATCTGCAGCAACTGGCGGTGGACGGCCTGAAGATAGACCAGAGCTTCGTCGCCGGCATAGGCAGCGACGGCCTGTCCGCCCACATCGTCGACAGCGTGGCGGAGCTGGCGGCCAAGCTGGGGCTGGAAACGGTGGCCGAGGGTGTCGAGACCGCCGAGCAGCTGGCCTATCTGAGCCAGCTCGGCGTCGGCTGGCTGCAGGGCTTCCACATCGCCAGGCCGATGCCGCTGGACGAGTTCGCGCGCCGGCTGATCGCCGGCGACACCTGGCCGCCGCGGCAGCGCTAGGTTTTAAGCCGTCTGTATTCGCCCGGCGGCATGCCGCAAAGCCGTTTGAAGGCGCGCTGGAAGGCGGCGTCGCTGTCGTAGCCGACGCGCGCGGCCACTTCGCCCAGCGTCAGCCGGCTGTGCCGCAGCAGGCCCTGGGCGCGGTGAATGCGCCAGCCGGTCAGGTGGTTCAGCGGCGTGTCGCCGACGCGCGCGCGAAAATGGCGGGCGAAGGCCGAGCGCGACATGCCGGCGCGCGCCGCCATCGTCTCCAGCGTCCACGGCGCCGCCAGATCGGCATGGATCGCGTGCAGCAGCGGCGCCAGCCGGCGGTCGGCCAGCGCGCCCAGCCAGCCGTCGCCGCGGCCGGACAGGCAGTGGATGCGCAGGGCCTCGATCAACAGCACGTCCACCAGCTTCTGCACCACCAGCGGCGAGCCCAGCGTCGGCGCGGCGTTTTCGCGCGCGATCATTTCCAGCGCGGCCTGCAGCAGCCGCGCCCGCTCGGCGTCCAGCCGCAGGTGCAGCACCGGCGGCAGCAGCGCCGTCAACGGCGCGCCGGCGGCGGCGTCGAACACGAAGCGGCCGGAGACGATGCCGGTTTCCGCGCCGTCGCCGCCGAAACGGATCACGCCGTCGCGGCGGCCGGCGAAAACCGTTTCGCACGGCGGCGTCTCCGTCCCCGGCGCGTCCATCAGGCAAAAGCGCTGGCCGCCGCTGACGATGAACAGGTCGCCGGCCGTCAGCGGCAGCGGCCGCTCCAGTCCGGCGCCGGCCAGCAGGCAGCCGCCGTGGGCGACGATGCCGAAGCGTGCCGACGCCTGATGGGCGAAATCTATGCCCCACGGCGCGCGCGCCTCCAGCCGCGCGTACAGCGCGCTCTCCACCCGCATCGCGGTGAAGATGTCTTCCAGCAGATCCATGCGCAAACCGATACGAATGGTGAATGAATGGGTAGGTTCGATCATTCATCATCCTCATGCGGCGAGGCAAGATGTCCGGGTGATTTTTCATCCGAAGGACGTTCCCGATGCAAAGCTATCGTTTTTCCCGTTTCGGCTCCCTCGACCACCTGGCGAGCCATCAGGAGCCGGTGCCGACGCCCGGCCGCGGCGAGGTGCTGGTGAGGGTGCGCGCCAGCTCGCTGAACTACCGCGACCTGGCCTTGCTTAACGGCCAGTATCCGATGAGCTGGCGCGACGGCCTGGTCCCGCTGTCCGACGGCGCCGGCGAAATCGTCGCGCTGGGCGACGACTGCGCCCGCTTCCGCATCGGCGACAGGGTATGCAACGCCTTTTTCCCGCAGTGGTTCGGCGGCCCCTTTCCGCCGGCCGAGGCGGCGCGCCAGTACGGCAGCAATCAGGACGGCTGGCTGTGCGAATACAAGACGGTGCGCGAGGAGGCGCTGGCGGCGGTGCCGGAGCATCTGGACTGGGCCGAGGCCGCGACGCTGCCGTGCGCGGCGCTGACGGCCTGGACGGCGCTGACCGGGCCGCAGCCGGTGACGGCCGGCGACACGGTGCTGGTGCAGGGCAGCGGCGGCGTGTCGCTGTTCGCCCTGCAACTGGCCAAGCTGATGGGCGCGCGCGTCATCGCCACCACGTCCTCCGCCGCCAAGGCGGAGCGGCTGCGGGCGCTGGGCGCCGACGCGGTGGTCGACTATCTCGCCGTGCCGGAATGGGGAGAACGGGTGCGCGAGCTGAACGGCGGCCGCGGCGTGGACCGCATTGTCGAGGTCGGCGGCAAGGGCACATTGGCGCAGTCGCTGGCGGCGGTGGCGCCGGGCGGCGAGATCGCGGTGATAGGTTTCCTGGCCGACGGCGCGGCGGAGATGGACTTCATGCGCTATTTCCTCAGCGGCGCCACGTTGCGCCGCATCGCCGTCGGCCACCGGGAGGGCCTGGAAGCGATGCTGCGCGCCATCGGCCGGCAACGGCTGCGGCCGGTGCTGGACCGGGTCTTCCCCTTCGACGACGCCCGCGCCGCCTGGGAGCACTTCGCCGCGCGCCGGCATTTCGGCAAGGTGGTGATCGAGCATTGAACGGCATCCGGCCGTCGCTGTGGCGGCCGCGCGCCGCCGGTCGGGAACGGGGCGAAAATTGCAGCCGGCATTTGCTAATCGGGCGAAAAATATGTTACTAAAGTAACGTGATTTTCGATTCCGAATAGTTATGAGCCGCTCTCCACGTCACGACAAGATTCTGCAACTGGTCCGCGAAAACGGCTTCATGCCGATCGAGGAGCTGGCCAGGTTGCTCGATGTCACGCCGCAGACGATACGTCGCGACATCAACCAGCTGTGCGAGGCCAATCTGCTGCGCCGCTACCACGGCGGCGCCGCGCTCGGCAACAGCGTGGAGAACGAGGACTACTTTGCGCGCAAAGGAAAGTTTCAGAGCGAAAAGGCCCATATCGCCGACATGATCGCGCGCAGCATCCCCGACCACGCCTCGCTGTTCATGAGCATAGGCACGACGATAGAGGCGGTGGCGCAGGCGCTGACGGCGACGCACAAGGGGCTCAGGGTGATCACCAACAACATCCACGTCGCGTCCATCATGTCCACCAATCCGGACTTCACCGCGATGATCACCTCCGGCACCGTGCGCGCGTCGGACGGCGGCATCACCGGCGTGGCGACGCTGGACTTCATCAACCAGTTCAAGGTCGACTACGCCATCATCGGCGTGTCCGGCATCGAGTCCGACGGCTCGCTGCTGGATTTCGACTACCGCGAAGTGCGGGTCGCCCAGGCGATGATGAACAATGCCCGCCACCGCTACCTGGCCGCCGACCACAGCAAGTTCGGCCGCAACGCGCTGGTGCGCATGGGCCATATCAGCGAATTCCATACCGTGTTCACCGATGCGATGCCGCCGGAGCCGGTCAGCAAGCTGCTGGAGGAACACAGCGTGCGGCTGGTGCTGTCCGAGGCCTGAGCGGACGCTTCGCCGCAAGGAAAAAACCGCCTCCGGGCGGTTTTTTACTGCGGCTCACTCGGCGAAGGCATGCGCGCTCATGTGGTCGATGAAGGCGCGTAGCCGCGGCGGCATCGCCGGCGCCGCCGGCCATAGCAGGTAGAGATTGCCGCTGCGTTCCACCTGCGGCCGCGCCAGCTGGACCAGCGTTCCGGCGGCCAGCTCGCGCCGGACGGTGAAGTCCGGCAGGCAGGCGATGCCCATGCCGCCTACCGCCAGCGCGATCAGCGCCTCGCCGGTATTGCAGCTGGCGCTGAGCGGCGGCGACACCTCGCCGTCGCCGTCGGGCAGCAGCGGCCACGGCAGCAGCTTGCCGCTGTGGGGCAGCCGGTAGTGCAGGCAGCGGTGCCGCAGCAGATCGCGCGCCGTCCGCGGCTCGCCGTGTTCGGCCAGATAGCCGGGCGAGGCCAGCAGCCGCATCCGGTAGCCGCCCAGCCTGCGCGCGGCCAGCCGGGAATCGGCCGGCTCGCCGCCGCGCACCACCACGTCGAAGCCCTCGCCTATCACGTCCACCAGCCGGTCGCTGTAATCCAGATCCAGCGCCACCTGCGGGTAGCGGCGCATGAAATCGGCCAGCGGCGGCGTCAGCAGACCGCTTTCGTGCGGCAGCCCCACCTTCAGCCGGCCGCTGGGCGCGGCCATGCCCTGTTGCAGCTCGCGCTCGGCCGCCTCCGCCTCGTCCAGGATGCGCAGGCAGCGGACCAGGTACTGGCTGCCCTCGGCGGTCAGCGCCAGCCGCCGCGTGCTGCGTTGGACCAGGCGCACGCCCAGCCGCTGTTCCAGCCGCGCCAGCCCCTTGCCCACCGCCGACGCCGACGCCGACAGGCCCAGCTGGCGGCCGGCCGCCACCAGGCTGCCTTGGCGCGCCACCTGGACGAATAGCTCGATTCCGCCCATCTTTTCCATTATTTCCTCCTTATTGCGGAAAAATATTCCGTTATGAGCGGCATGCCAAGCCGTTTATCCGCCATGGGCGCGCTTTTAGCATGAAGGACCGATCTCACCAGGAGTTCCGTCATGACGACACCGTCCGTTGTTTCCTCCCCGGAGGGCGCCCCGGCGTCCCGGCCGCTGCCGGCCGTCATCCATCTGCTCAGCCTGTCCATCTTCGCGATGGCCACCTCGGAGTTCATGGTGGCCGGCATGATGCCGTCGCTGGCGACGGCCTTCGGCGTCTCGCTGGCCGAGGTCGGCAAGCTGGTGTCCGCCTTCGCCGCCAGCGTGGTGGTCGGCGGCCCGCTACTGACGCTGCGGCTGCGCGCGGCGCGACGCAAGCCGGCGCTGCTGGGCCTGCTGGCGGTATTCCTGATCGGCCAGCTGATAGGCGCGACGGCCGGCGGCTATCCGCAGCTGCTGGCGTCGCGCATCGTCTGCGGCGTCGCGCAGTCGGCCTTTTTCGGCGTGGCGCTGGCGCTGGCCGGCGAGCTGGTGGGGGCGGCGAGCATCGCCCGCGCCGCCGGCCTGGTATTGAACGGCCTGATGCTGGCTTCGGTGGCCGGCCTGCCGTTGGCGACGCTGCTGGACCGGCAATGGGGCTGGCGGCCGGCGTTCTGGCTGGTGGCGGCATTGGTGGGACTGGCGATGCTGGGCATCGCCGCGCTGGCGCCGCCCGGCGCCAAGCCGGCGCGGCAGGACGCCGGCGACGAGCTGCGCGCGCTGGCGAGGCCGCCGTTGTGGGCGGCCTATCTGAGCAGCGGCCTGATCATAGGCGCGGTATTCGCCGTCTTCACCTATCTGGCGCCGATCTTCGTCGAGATCGGCGGCTTCTCCGGCGCGACGGTGCCGCTGCTGTTCGGCGTCTACGGCGCGGCGACGGTACTGGGCAATCTGGTGACCGGACGGCTGGCCGATCGCCACGCCCGGCATGTGCTGCTGGGCGGCACGCTGACCTTGGTCCTGGTGATGTCGGCATTGGCGCTGGGCGCGCAATGGCAGGCGCTGACCGTGGCCGGCGTGGCCCTGCTGGGTCTGGCCGGCCTGCCGATGAATCCGGCGATGGTGGCGAGGGTGGTGCGCGCCCGCGGCAGCGGGCCTATGGTCAACAGCCTGCACATGGCGGTGGTGAATCTGGGGCTGATGTTCGGTTCCTGGGCCGGCGGCGCCGGCCTGGACGCCGGTCTGGGCCTGCGCGCGCCGCTGTGGCTGGGCGCGCTGCTGGCCTTGCTGGCGTTGCTCAGCCTGAGCCTGGACGCCGGCGGCTACAGCTGGCGGATCACCGGCAATTCGCCGGGCCGGCCGAGGTAATGGCCCTGGTACAGCTCGACGCCGAGCGCGCGCATCGCCTCCAGCTGTTCGGCGGTTTCCACGCCCTCCACCAGCATGCGGCTGCCGATCTGCCAGCCGAATTCCAGCAGCGCCGGCAATGGCTGCGTTTCGCCGGCCATATGGTCCAGCAGCAGGCTGCGGTCTATCTTGATGATGTCCGGGCACAGCGAGCCGACCTTGCCGTGGCGGGAGGCCAGCGCGCCGAAATCGTCGACGGCCAGGCCGAAGCCCAGCTCGGCGGCGTGGCGCAGACCGTCCAGCAGCGGCTGGCCGTGCTGCTCGATCTCGAATTCCGGCACTTCGAAGATGGTGGCGCCGGAATCTATCTCCAGGCTGGCCAGCAGATTCTGCAGCAGCGGCAGATGGGTGCGGCCGCCGTGGTCCAGCTGCACGGTGGCCGGCATCAGGTTCAGGCACAAGCAGCCTTCGGCGCCGCTCTGGGCGAAGTTGCGCACATGGATCAGCCGCGCCAGCCGGTCGGCCTCCAGCGCCAGCTCGGCCGGCAGCGAGGCCAGGAAGCGGTCCGGCGCCAGCCATTCTCCGCCATCGTCGACGACGCGCAGCAGCGCCTCGTGGCCGAACAGCGCGCCGCCGCGGTAGACGATGGGCTGGAATACGCTGAGGAAGCGGTAGCCGGCCAGGGCGGCGCAGTAGCGGCCGGATGCGTCGCGGAACAGCATGCTGCCCGCCTGCGCGCCGAGAGTGGGCTGCATGGCGCACCTGCCTTGGCGAAGAGACGATGTTTCAGCATAGCAAAAACACGTATCGACAGCGGCCCCGCCAACAAATGCTTGCAGAGTATTCCGGCAGGCGGGCGCGGCCTATTCCGCGATGTGCAGCTGGGTGCCGGCTTCCTGCATCAGCCGGGCGATCGCCGGCGGCACCGGCTTGTCGGTGAATAGCGCGGCGATCTGGGCGAGCCGGCCCAGCTCCACCAGCGCCGGCCGGTCGAACTTGCTGTGGTCGGCGGCCAGGAAGACCTGGCGCGACTGCTGGATGATGGCCTCGGTGGTGCGCACCTCGCGGTAGTCGTAGTCGCGCAGCGTGCCGTCGGTCTCGATGCTGGAGACGCCGATGATGCCGTAGTCGACGCGGAACTGGCGGATCAGCTGCACGGTGGCCTCGCCGGTCAGGCCGCGGTCGCGCTTTCTCAGCGTGCCGCCCAGCACGATGACCTCGCAGTCCGGGTAGTCGCACATCTGCTCGGCCACGTGCAGATTGTTGGTGATCACCCTGAGGCCGCGGTGGCGGTGCAGCGCCTTGGCCACTTCCTCGGTGGTGGTGCCGAGGTTGATGAACAGCGAGGCGTTGTCCGGGATGTGGCGCGCCAGGCAGCGGGCGATGCGGCGTTTCTCCTCTATGCACAGCACCTGCCGCGCCTGGTAGGCGACGTTCTCTACGCTGGACAGCACGCTGGCGCCGCCGTGGTAGCGCTGCAGCTGCTGGTGCTCGGCCAACAGCGCGATGTCGCGGCGTATCGTCTGGCGGGTGACGTCGAAGTGCTCGGCCAGCTTCTCCACGCTGACGTAGCTCTCGCGCTTGACCATGTCCAGCAGCGCTTGTTGACGTTGATTCAGGATCAGCATTGTTGTTGTTTCTCCGCTTGTTGCGGACGATTGTAAGCGATTTGCCGCTAGTCCAGCAGCGCGCGAACCGTGTCGGCGATGGCCAGGCAGCTGCTCAGGCCCGGCGATTCTATGCCGAACAGATTGACCAGGCCGGGCGCGCCGTGTTCGGCCGGGCCCTGGATGACGAAGTCGGCGTCCGGCTCGCCGGGGCCGGCGATCTTGGCGCGTATGCCGGCGTAGCCGGGCGACAGCGCGCCGTCCGGCAGCTGCGGCCACCAGGCGCGCACGGCGCGGTAGAAGGCGGCCGCGCGCGCCGGGTCGACGCGGTAGTCGACGCCGTCCACCCATTCGACGTCCGGGCCGAAGCGGGCCTGGCCGCCCAGGTCCAGCGTCAGGTGGCTGCCCAGGCCGCCCGCCTCCGGCAGCGGGTAGATCAGCCGCGAGAACGGCGAGCGGCCCTGCAGCGAGAAATAGACGCCGCGCGCGTAGCGGGCGGTCGGGATGCAGGCGGCGGGCAGGCCGGCGACGGTGCGGGCGACGTCCGGGGCGAACAGGCCGGCGGCGTTGACCACCTTGTCGGCCAAGAATTCGATGCCGGCGGCGCGCAACACGATGCCGTCGGCGGCGATTGCGCCGCCCTCCACCGGCGACGCCAGCGCCAGCTGCGCGCCGGCGGCCTCGGCGTCGGCGAGCAAGGACAGCATCAGCGCGTGGCTGTCGACGATGCCGGTGGACGGCGACAGCAGCGCCGCGGCGCAATCGAGAGCCGGCTCCAGCGCGCGCGCCTCGTCGGCCGTCAGCCGGCGGATGTCGGCGACGCCGTTGGCGCGCGCCTGCGCCTCCAGCGCGGCGAGCCCGGCCAGCTGGCCGTCATGGCCGGCGACGATCAGCTTGCCCAGCCGCCGGTGCGGAATCGCCCGCTCGGCGCAATAGCGGTACAGCGCGTCACGTCCGGCCACGCACAGCCGCGCCTTCAGGCTGCCGCTCGGGTAGTACAGGCCGGCGTGTATCACCTCGCTGTTGCGGCTGGACGCGTGCTGGCCTATGGCCTGCTCCGCCTCGACGACCAGCACTTCGCGGCCGGCCGCGGCCAGCGCCCGCGCGACCGCCAGGCCGACGACGCCGGCGCCTATCACCACGCATTCCACCCGTTCCATATCGCGTCTCCGGTTCAGACCAGATCGCGCCGCAGCGCGACGCGCCGGGACAGGCCGGCCTCGGCCTCGGCGCAGAGCCGCGCCGCCAGCGGCGAAGCCGGCGCCGGCGCGATGTCGGCGAAACCGTGGCGGCGGTAGAACGGCGCGTTCCACGGCAGATGGTCGAAGGTGGTCAGCGTGACGGCGTCGCAGCCCAGCCGCGCGGCCTGTTCCACCATGTGCGCCAGCAGCGCGGCGCCGATGCCGCGGCGGCCGTGGTCCGGGTCCACGTCCATCTCGGCCAGGTGCAGCCGGCCGTCCAGCCATTCGGCCAGCGCGAAGCCGGCCAGCCGGCCGCCGTCCTCGGCCACCCACAGCAGGCCGTCGGCCTGCGCCTGCCTCAGCGTCGGCGCCGGCACGGTCTCGCCGCGCAGCGCCGGCGGCAGGTCCTCCGGCGCGAACAGCGCGGCGGCGCGGCGCTCTATGCCGGCCAGCGCGGGCAGATCGTCCGGCCGGGCCGGCCGTATCGTCGGTTGCGGATTCATCGTCGCGTCTCCAGTTGTTCGGCGGCCAGCTGTCCCAGCCGGACGATGGCGGCCTGCTGCGCCGCGTCCCACGGTTGGCCGAAATTCAAGCGCAGGCAGTGGCCGAAGCGGGGTTCGGCCGAGAACAGCATGCCGGGCGCGAAGCTGATCGACTCCGCCAGCGCCGCCTGCAGCAGCCGCGCGCTGTCCAGCGCCTCCGGCCCCTCCACCCACAGCAGCAGGCCGCCGCGGGGCCGCCGCAGCCGGGTGCCGGCCGGGAAGGCCGCCAGCACCGCGTCGGCCACCGTTTCCATCTGGCCGGCCAGCCGCGCGCGCAGCTGATTGCCGAAGCGGACGTAATCGCCGCTGGCCAACAGGTCGGACAGCACGCCCAGCAACAGCGTCGGGCTGACCAGGCTGTTGCTGGCGCGCAGCCGCTCCAGCGCCGCGTGGTGGCGGCCGCCGGACAGCCAGCCCAGCCGGAACGACGGCGCCAGGCTCTTGGTGAACGAGGCGCAGTAGATCACGTCGCCGTCGCGGTCCCAGGCCTTCAGCGGCGTCGGCCGCCGCGTGCCGAAATACAGCTCGCCGAAGACGTCGTCCTCGATGATGGTCAGGCCGTGGCGGCGCGACAGCGCCAGCAGCCGCTTCTTGTTGTCGTCCGGCATCAGGGCGCCGGTGGGGTTCTGGAAATGCGGCACCGTGACCAGGCAGCGCACCGGCGGGCCGTGGCGCAGCGCGAACTCCAGCGCCTCCAGCGACAGGCCGGCGTCCGGCGTGCACGGAATCTCCAGCGCCTTCAGTCCCAGCGCCGCCAGCGTCTGCAGCAGGCCGAAATAGACCGGCGTCTCCACCGCCACCGTGTCGCCGGGCCGGGTCAGATGGCGCAACGCCAGGCCTATGCCCTCGGTGATGCCGTTGCAGAACAGGATCCGGTCGGTCGGCAGCTCCAGCTGCCAGCCGGCGGCCAGCCGCCGCATCAGTCCGTACAGCCGGTCGCTCTGGGCGGCCGGCAGGTGGGCGCCGATCAGCTCCGGCCGCTGCAGCAGCGCCTGCTGCAGGCGGCGCGCCAGCTCAGCCGACGGGTACAGGCTGTGGTGGGCCTCGGCCATGTGCAGCTGCACCGCCACGTCGGACGCCGACAATTCCACCAGCCGCGACATCCGGTTGTCCACGTCCACCAGCGCCGCCGGCGACGGCAGCACGCGGGCGACCGGGCTGTCGGTCCCGGCCGGCGGCGCGGCGAAGAAGCCGGCGCGCGGCCGCGCCACCACCCGCTGCCGCGCTTCCAGCCAACGGTAGGCGGCCAGCGCGGTCAGATTGTTGACCTGATGCTGCGCGGCCAGCTGCCGCACCGACGGCAGCCGGCTGCCCGGCGGAAACTCGCCGGCGTCGATGCGGGCCTGCAGGCGGCAGGCGATGTCCTGGTAGATCGCTTCCATCAAACTGTTATATCAAACAGATTGCGGCGGGCACAAACTGTTTGCCGCAGGTGTAGCAGAGGCGACGGTCGCCGCCATGGCATGCTCGCGCCATCGATACCGATTGGCGAGAGCTTCCATGTGGCAAACCCTGCGGCGCGACGCCGCGCCCTCCTCCCTGCTGGCCGCCGTGCTGGCGCTGCTGGTCGGCTATTCCGGCCCCTTCCTGATCATCGTCCACGCCGCGCAGTCGGCCGGCCTCGGCGCCGCCCAGCTCGGCTCCTGGGTGTGGGCGGTGTCGATAGGCTCCGGCGTGGCCGGCGCCTGGCTGAGCTGGCGCTGGAAGGCCCCGGTGATCGCCGCCTGGAGCACGCCGGGCGCGGCGCTGCTGTTGACCGCCCTGCCCGGCACGCCGTATCCGGAGGCGGTGGGCGCCTTCGTCGCCGCGGCGGCCATCGTCGCCCTGGTCGGCGCGAGCGGCCTGTTCGACCGGCTGATGGCGCTGTTTCCGCCGGCGCTGGCGGCCGCGCTGCTGGGCGGCATCCTGTTCCGCTTCGTCGGCGAGACGGTGGCCGAGGCCGGGCGCGAGCTGGCGCTGGTATTGCCGATGGCGGCGCTGTTCTTCGCCGGCCGGCGCTTCTTCCCGCGCTGGTCGCTGCTGGCGGCGCTGGCGCTGGGCGTGGCGCTGTGCGCCGTCCAGGGGCGTATCCACGCCCCGGCCGCCGGCGCGCTGTCCGGCCTCGCAGGCCCGGTGCTGACGATGCCGGCCTGGTCGTGGACCGCCTTCGTCAACCTGGCGCTGCCGCTGGCGCTGCTGGCGCTGACCAGCCAGTTCCTGCCCGGCATGGCGGTGCTGCGCGCGTCCGGCTACGACTTGCCGGCGCGCTCGCCGGTGACGGCGCTGGGCGTCGCCTCGCTGCTGACGGCGCCGTTCGGCGGCCACGGCGTCACGCTGGCCGCGATCATCGCCGCCATCTGCACCGGGCCGGAAGCGCATCCGGACCGCGGCCGCCGCTACGTCGCCGGCCTGTTCTGCGGCCTGCTCTACATCGGCCTGGGCCTGATGGGCGGCGCGCTGGCGGCGCTGGTGCTGCTGCTGCCGCAGGCGCTGGTGGTGGCCGCCGCCGGGCTGGCGCTGTTCGGCACGCTGGCCTCGTCGCTGGGCGCCGCGCTGGCCGACGCCGAACACCGCGAGGCGGCGCTGCTGACCTTCGTCGTGGCCGCCTCCGGCATCAGCATCGCCGGCCTCGGCGCGCCGCTGTGGGCGATGCTGGCCGGCGGCCTGCTGTGCCGGCTGCTGAGCCCGGTCAACGCCACGCGGGAAAGGGCCGGCGAAACGGCCGCGCGCTGAGGCGGCGGCTGGCCGCCGTGGCCGGCGCGTGATAAGTTAGGCGGCTGCATACAATATTCCGCATGAGCGTTCCCAAGCCGTCATGCGGCCAAGGAGAAAAGCATGTTCGCCCCTTCCGTCTACGCCCTGCGCCGCGCCGGCCTGAAGCAGGCCGGCCTGTCCGGCCTCTTGCTGTTCGTCGGCAACGTCGACTCGCCGATGAACTACCACGACAACACCCTGCCCTTCGTGCAGGACTCCAGCTTCCGCTACTTCTTCGGTCTGAACGAGCCCGGCCTTGCCGGCGTCATCGACGCCGACAGCGGCGTCGCGACGCTGTTCGGCAATGATCCGGACGTGGCCGACATCGTCTGGACCGGCCCGCTGCCCAGCCTGGCCGAGCGCGCCGCCGGCGCCGCCGTCGAACGCAGCCGCCCGTACGCCGAACTGGCGCAGGCGGTGGCCGAGGCCCGCGCCGCCGGCCGTCCGGTCCACTATCTGGCGCCGTACCGCGGCGAGACGCTGATCGAGATGGGCCGGCTGCTGGACACGCACCCGGCCAAGGTCAAGGACGGCTTTTCGCCGGCACTGACCCGCGCCGTCGTGGCGCTGCGCGAGATCAAGGGCGACGAGGAAATCGCCGAAATGGAAGCCGCGCTCGGCGTCACCCACGCGATGCACATCGCCGCGATGCAGAACGCCAAGCCGGGCGTGCTGGAATACCAGGTGGTCGGCATCATGGAAGGCATCATGCGCCGCCACGACTGGCAGCTGGCCTATCCGTCCATCTTCTCCAAGCGCGGCGAAGTGCTGCACAACCACGGCCACGGCCACGTGCTGCAGCAGGGCGACCTGGTGCTGAACGACACCGGCTGTGCCAGCGGCGGCGGCTACGCCAGCGACATCACCCGCACCTTCCCGGTCGGCGGCAAGTTCTCCACCCGCCAGCGCGAACTGTACGAGATCGTGCTGGAGATGCAGGAAGCCGCGATCGCCGCCGTCAAGCCGGGCGTCAAATACCAGGACATCCACAAGCTGTCCGCCGCCGTGATGGTGGAGCGTATGGCCGGGCTGGGCTTCTTCCGCGGCGACGCCGACGAGATCGTCGAATCCGGCGCCTACGCCATCGCCTTCCCGCACGGCCTGGGCCACCAGATCGGCATGGACGTGCACGATATGGAAGCGCTGGGCGAGGACCTGGTCGGCTACGGCGACGGCGCCGAGCGCAGCCCGCTGTTCGGCCTCGGCTACCTGCGGCTGGGCAAGCCGCTGAAGGCCGGCATGGTGGTGACGGTGGAGCCGGGCATCTACTTCATCCCGGCGCTGATCGAGGCCTGGGAGAAGGAGGGCCGCCACAGCCAGTACATCGACTACGCCAAGTTCCGCGAATACGCCGATTTCGGCGGCATCCGCATCGAGGACAATGTGCTGGTCACCGACGACGGCAGCCGCGTGCTGGGCGAGCCGATCCCGAAGACGGTGGAGGAAGTCGAAGCGGTGATGGCGGTCTGAGCCGCCGGCCGCCGAACGGAAAACCCCGCGCCCAGGCGCGGGGTTTTTCTTGGTCGCCCGATCGCGCGGCCGCGGGCCGCCGTCCGGCTCAGCGCGCGTCGTCCGCCATCTCGACGAAGGCGAACACATAGCCGTTGGGATCGGGGAAATAGCAGACCCGGCAGCGGTCGTCCTCGTACTTGGCGATGATGTCTATCTTGTCGCCGACCTGATCGAGCTTGGCGAAGATGTCGTCGACGTACAGATAGAACATCGCGCTGGCCGGGCTGACGCTGGCCGGCATCCGCGGCATGAAGGCATTGGCCTGGGTCACCGACTGCACCATGAACAGCACGGTGTCGCGCTCGCTGACCGGATGCACGGCCCCGTGCTGCGAGACGCCGTCGCGGCCGACCCGGTAGCCGAGCGACTCGAAGAAGTCCAGGGTCTCGCCGATATCGTGTACCGCCAGGCAGGCGGCGAAGGGGGCGCGCTTCATAAACTTGTCCTTTGTTGATGGCGTATCGGCCTGTGAACGGCGGGAAGCTCGTCCGCTGCCGTCCTGGCATCGGAACAGTTTATTTTTCCTCTGCTGACAGCGTATTGTCAGTGGCCTCTTCCGGCTGCCACGCCTGCTGCTGGCGGCGCAGATAATCGGTCAGGCTGGCGTGGGCCGGCGGCGGCGGCGATTCGGCCCGCTGCAGCGACTGGATCAGGTCGACGCGGAAGCTGCGGTAATCGCCGCGCAGGCAGCACCAGGCCACCAGCGTCCACTTGCCGCCCCAGTACAACAGGCCCAGCGGAAACACCGCGCGCCGGGTGCGGCGCCGCTCCAGGCTGAAATAGTCGATCTCCAGCGCGGCGCGCTCGGTGATGGCCTGGTGCAGCTTGTCCCAGCGCGCCTTGTGCGCGTCGTCGAACGGCGTGGTGAAGGCCAGCACCGCGCCGTCGCCGCCGCGGGCGCGCGCGTCGGGCAGGCTGGCGTAGATCTTGGCCAGCAGGCTCTGCGCCGCCCGGCTCAAATCGTTGCCGACCGCGCGCGACAGCATGTCGGTGGCCAGCGTCAGCGCCTCCAGCTCGGCCGAGGTCAGCGTCAGCGGCGGCAATTCGAAATTCTCGTCCAGCCGATAGCCGACCCCGGCCTCGCCGTAGATCGGGATGCCGTTGACCGACAGGTCGTCGATATAGCGGTAGATGCTGCGCACCGACACATCCAGCCGGCCGGCCAGCTCCGCCGCAGTGATGGGCTGGCGGGCGCGGATCAGGTTGACCAGCTGGAACAGGCGTTCGGCTTTGCGCATGGTGGCGATCGCGGTTTTCGGAGGGCGAAACCTGCAAGTTTAGCGCCGGGGCGAGGGGGGAACAATGAGCCCGCCGGTCGGGCGGTCCACAGATGGGGCCGCGATCAGGCGGCGGGCGCGGAATCCGGCGGCGGCCGTCGCTCGGGCGGGCTTATCCACAGTCGTCCGAAAAATCCATTCTTATCCACAGCGCGTGTCCGGGCGGCCCGCGCGCGTCATTTCTTTTGCTTGGCGTTGTTGGCCTGATCCAGCAGATTCCGGGCGGCCTGCATGGCGTTCTCGACATTTCGGCGAGAGAAGCTGTCCAGCGGGCAAGCGCTCAGCACGCCCTGCTTCTCGCGATAGAAATCCGATATCTGCTGCGTGCCCTGGTTGCGCAGCGTGTCTTCCCAGTGCGAGACGGAGAACTGGTCCCGGGAGTTGCTGTACAGGCTGCAATTGACGCCGGCGTTGTCCGCGTAGGCGGTCATGCTCGTCAATGCGATGACGATGGCGGCTATCGATTTCATGGTGTCTCCTGTGCCTGGCGGCGGTGCGTGGACCTCTTTGCATTGTAGGGATGGATGCACGCGGATGGGAAAGGGAGCGCGGCCGATTCGTGGGGCGCTCCCCGACGCTCAGCCGGCGATCCGTCCCATCCGCTCGGCCAGCCGCAGGTGGCAGGCGGCGGCCAGCTTGACCAGGTCGGCGTTGTTGACCGGCATCCGCCCCGGCTTGGCGATCAGTTCGGCCAGGCCCTCCAGCGTGGCGACGGAGCTGTTCAGGCCGATCAGCTTGCCGTGCGGCCAGCGCTGCTTGTTGCGGCGCTCGTAGTCCAGCGCCACCACCCAGCGCGAATGCTGCCACGGCCCCGGTCCGCGCAGCACCGCCTCCATCACCGCCCGCCCAACCTGTTGGGCGGCTTCGGCCGCCAGCGCCAACGCCAGGTGCAGGCTCTCCGCCGTGGTGGCCGGGCTGCCTTCATGCAGCAATGCCGGACGCGTGTCCTCCTGCCACCAGCGCCGCAACCGCCGCGCACCCGGTTTCCTCACCCTCCTAGTCGCCTCGTTCAGCTCGCCTTCGGACAGGCACAGCACCGGCTCCTTCTCTCCGGCCAAGAGCAACAGGCGGCCGGCCGGGGCTTCCAGCGTTTTCAGCAACGCGTCCGCGTCCTGTTGCAGCGCGGCGGCGATTTCGGCGGCGACGAACCAGAAGCCTTCCTGACGGCGGACCACGCGCAGCGGGAGGTCTTTGGCGTAGTCGAGGCGCAGCGGGGCGTTAACGTCGAGGTCGATGTGGTGGTTCATGGTCGGGGCTCCCAGCGGCGGTCGCTGCCGTGCCGGATCGGCAGGCATGGCGTGGATGGGAGGTGGTGGGGGGCGAAGCGGAGAGAAAAGGCGAATACAACAAAACGAGCATCCATGATGAGGCTCCTAGTGTTTTATCCATGCGGAAACCCCCTGTTCAGAGGGGCGGCCAGGTACTTGAACACCGACACTAGACGGCCCGCTGCCTTAGCCCTTGCGGGCTATTTTTCGACAGACGCGCTACCCGGCCATAAGCGGCAGACGCACCAAGAGCAGGGCGCGACTGTGAAAGCCATGGACGCAAGGACCTCGTCTGTCGGGCGAGGCAACCGCTAGTGTGTCGGTGTGTTCAGCACCGTTGGAAATTCTAACAGCGGCAGAAGGTGGGAACAACGAAAGAGGGCTGATAGCCAGGGGCTTCCTAGATAAGTCGGTCCTGTACAACGTTGGGTTCCGCCCGGCGGGCGGGCCAGGGGGCTGCGCGGCCAGCCCCCCGGCACCCCCAGGCCGCCCCCACACCGCGCGAAACCCCGATCAAAAACCGCCCGGCCAGGCGCCGGCGAACTCGCGTCGCGCTAACGTCGCGCCGCTCAAACATGCGCCGGCTTAAAACCTGGCCGGGCGATTTTTGACCGGCGCGCGCTGAAGGGGGATGGGGGCAAGTGATGTACATCTTGGCCTTTTAGATTATTTCTAGGCCTATTTGAGCTTGTTTTACCCATTTGTTGGGGAAATAGTAATTGATAAGCAAAGCTTATGCTTGATTTTTAAAAAACTATTGACTGTGCGGGAATGGCATTGAGGATCCAACACTCTTGATGAACATAGATAAGATCTATCGCATCATTATATTGTTGGAGGAGTGCATCTCGATTTAACTGATTCTGAGGGGTGGGATTGGCTTGATATGTAGCATTTGCTGCGAACAGAAGGTTATGTAACATAATAGCTTTTCCTAAAAATGTCACCTTCAGCATTTTATTTTTACTGTTAGATAAGGCCCCTGCATATTTGTAGGAATCAATAACTGTTTTTTTTCCATCGCCATCTACATCGACTGGTGCCGATATCCATTTAAATACATGTAACAGAAAAACATTTGCAAGCCAACATAGATCTCCTTTGGAAAGCTTCTCATTTGTAGATGAGCTTAAACTCTCGTGTAAGCTTGTCGCACCAACTACAATTATTTCAGGATCATTGATTGGTTGAGATGAGGGGAAGCTATGGTGTGATAGGATTGTTTTTTTTCCTGCATTAATATAGTTAAATGTCCCGGCATAGCATTGGCCTAGATATAAAATAGCCCGATTAAGATTTGGAGTGCTCTTAATGCAGCTCAATAGCATGTAAGGGGTAATGGGAGAGGAGGCCTCAATCCCATTAAGTCCGCCATGGCCAGTAATAAATAGAACCAAATTCTCGTATTGATTGTGCTTGTTATCTGAAAAAAAGTCTGAAGTTGTTTTAATAGTGTAATTATTATTGGTGCCTATAGACAGGCATTGAGATATTTGATTTCTATTGCTTCCATCAATATAGATGTGTATATCAACTGGTAGAATGCCTGCAAGCTCTAAGCAATGCACGCCAAAAGCCAGATCAAAAATATGTCTCTCTTCTGCTTGGCTAGAGCTTGACAGAAAAAGCACCCATTTCGTTTTGCTGGCGATTAGGCTCATGTGGTGATTAGTTTCAATTTAGTGAAAAATTAGATTTGTATTACTTAAAGAGGTTGGCCTATCTATGTCAGAGAAGTAAAAAAGCTCATCTATAGAAATAGACGAATCTTGATTTTCGAGTGTTTTTAACACACTACCTCTTGCATTAAGCTCAAATATTTTTGAACCAACCTTTAAGAAGTAAGCAGCTTCTGGGTCGGCTTCTGTTAACTCTTCTGATTTAAATAGTAGCCATTTCCCAAAATTAACACACTCTTTGATAGAGTCATCAATGTCTGGTAATTCTTCAGATAGTATATTGTTGAGTTTCATGTTTATGCCTTATCACGTAGTTATAGAAAGAATAGGGCCGTAAATGATTTGGCAGACAAGTTAAATGCTTTGTTCGATTGCTTCTTATAGCGCATAATGCTTTCATGTAGAGTTAAAGCATTATTTATCTATTCAGCGATAATACGGAGAGGTTGGAAAGAATTGACATGCTATTTGATTATATCAATTTCATTGGCAATTCATTATTGATGTAAAAAACAACCAACCATTTATGCAGTCGAGCACAGTCACCTAATATTTAGAAAAGAAGCAATTCCATTGCTAAGTGGTAGAAGCCCGCTTCTGCCCGGAGCATAGCCCAAGAATGCTAGAAGCTCTAGCTTTATGAGAACGTTGTTCTGACTATCCTGTGACCATGTGGCTGTACAACTACAAGAGTCTTGGAGAGTTCACCGTCTTGCTACCGCTAAGTTACCATCGTACCCGCTGCTACCTCATCAAGGTACCGATTCTACTTCGGCATAAAGCTCTAGGAACTTGAATACTGTCAGTGGGGACTGGTAGGGACGCTCTACTGTGTAGAGTCGAACCGGTGTACCCCTAAGTGAATTAGAGGTTAAGGCTGGCCGCGCAGCCCCCCAGCCTGCCCGGCGGGCAGCCCCGCCATGAAAATCATCGTCCGCGAAGCGGACACAAACTCCCATCCACTACACTCAAACTGACAAGCCCAGCAGTGCGTCGCCCTTCGGGTGACGCACCCTACGTGTCAACGTGTCGTCGATGTTCGGGAACCGGAGGGAAGGCCATGGATGCGCTTAGCCGTGAAAACCTGCTGTGCCTGATGGAGGATGTGGAGTCGGAGGACCCTATCGACTATGCCGACCTGCCGTTCGACGAACAGAATCTGCGCGAGCTGATCGTCGATTCGCTGCTGGAGCGGGAGCTGGTGTTCCGCGCCGAGGAGCCGGACCAGGCCAAGCGCATGCTGGTCTATCTGGCCGCCACCGCGCGGCTGACGCTGGAGAATATGGTGCTGCACGCCCGGCTGCTGCGCTCCGGGCTGGAATAGCGCCCGGCCGGTTTCTCCGCTTCGTTCCGGCGCGCTTTCCTCGCGCGCCATATGCTTGCCGCATGTTCCGGATTACACTGGTCGGCATCCCGTTTCCGACAAGGACCGCACCATGCTTCGCATCCTGGGCCGCAGCAGCTCGATCAACGTCCGCAAGGTCTTGTGGACCTGCCATGAAATCGGCCTCGACTATCAGCGCGAGGATTGGGGGCGCGGCGTGCGTCCGGTTTCCGATCCGGAATTCCTGGCGCTGAATCCGTTCGCGATGATTCCGGCGCTGGTCGACGGCGACGTCGTGCTGTCCGAGTCCAACACCATCTGCCGCTACCTGGCCGCGAAGCATGGCCGCCACGACCTGCTGCCGGCCGATCCGGCCGCGCGCGCCGCCGTCGAGCGCTGGATGGACTGGCAGGCCGCCGATCTGAATCCCGCCTGGTCCTACGCCTTTCACGCGCTGAGCCGCAACAGCCCGGAGCACCGCGATCCGGCGCGCATCGCCGACAGCGTGGCGGCCTGGAAGAAGCAGATGGCGCTGCTGGAGTCGCAGCTGGGCGATGGCTGGGTGCTGGGCGACGCGTTCACGCTGGCCGACGTCGCGCTGGGCGTGTCGGTGCAGCGCTGGCTGCTGACGCCGTTCGACAAGCCGGTCCTGCCGAAGACGGAAGCGTATTTCGAGCGGCTGCGCCGCCGTCCGGCCTATCTGGCCCATGGCGGCGACGGCGTGGCCTGAGGATGGACGATACGCCGCCGCGCGCGGCTTTTTCCTGAGTAAGGGGAGCAGGTATGCAGGACGCACGTTGGAGCGAAGTGGACGATTATTTCTGCCGGCAGCTGGTCGGGCCGGACAAGGCGCTGGACGCGGCGCTGGCCGCCAGCGCCGCCGCCGGGCTGCCGGCGATCAATGTGGCGCCGAACCAGGGCAAGTTCCTGAATCTGCTGGCGCGCATCCATGGCGCCAGTCGGATTCTGGAGATCGGCACGCTGGGCGGCTACAGCGCGATCTGGCTGGCGCGGGCCTTGCCGGCCGGCGGCCGGCTGCTGACGCTGGAATACGAGCCCAGGCATGTCGAGGTGGCGGCCGCCAATCTGGCGCGCGCCGGCCTGGCCGACAAGGTGGACATCATTCAGGGCGCGGCGGCGGACTCGCTGCAACGATTGATAGACGCCGGCGAGGCGCCGTTCGACCTGATCTTCATCGACGCCGACAAGCCGAACAATCCGGTGTATCTGGAGCTGGCGCTGAAGCTGTCGCGGCCCGGCACCGTCATCGTCGGCGACAATGTCGCGCGCCAGGGCGAGGTGGCGAACCCGGCCAACCCGGACCCGGCCATCGTCGGCACCCGCCGCTTCATCGAGCTCTTGGGCGCCGACCGGCGGCTGTCGGCCACCGCGATCCAGACCGTAGGCAGCAAGGGCTACGACGGTTTCGCGCTGGCCATCGTCGAGCGTTGAGACGTTTTCTTACAGCTGGGCCGGCGCTTCGACCGCCGCCGGGGCCTCTTCCTGGCCGAACACGTCGCGCCAGCTGGTGTAGGCGGTGACGAAGGCCACCGGAATCCACAGCAGCAGGCCCAGGCCCAGCGGCAGCAGCGCCGGGATCAGCAGCAGGCCCAGCGCCAGCGCGGCGACCAGCAGCGGCCGCCAGTTGGCCAGGCCGGCGGCCAGGCTGCCGCGTATCGCCCGCCACGGCGCGGCGCCGTTCAGCACCACCAGCGCCGGCGCGAACCAGTAGCACAGGCTGACGACGAACATCACCACCGCCATCACCAGCAGCAGCACGCCGACGGCGCCGGTGGCCGTCGCCGCGTGCTGGCCGGCGTCGGCCGCCTGCTGGCCCAGCAGTCCGCCGGTGGCGCCGACGGCGACGCCGCCGACGGTGACCACCAGCACCGAGGCCAGCGCCAGCGCGAAGTAGATGACGCCGACCAGGATCAGCGGGCCGGGCGCGCGGCGGAAGCCTTCGAACAGGTCGGCCAGTTCCAGCTCCCCGCCCAGCTGGGACTTGCGCGCGGCCAGCACGTAGCCGGCGCCGAACAGCGGCCCGATCAGCGCGCCGGCGAAGCGGCCCAGCACCGGCACCAGGCTGACGGCGAAGCCTATCAGCAGATAGACCAGGGTCAGCAGCACCCAGGTCAGCGGTTGCTCGCGCACGATGTGGAACGCTTCCACGCACCAGCGCCAGCCGCGGGCGGCGGCGACTTTGCGGGGGGGATGGAAGGTGTCGGGTGACTGCATGGGCTTCTCCGAACTGGCGGTTTAGCCGCCGTTATCGATGGGAAATAGGCACTGACCATTCCATTCAAGCATGGTTCTACCTGATTTTACGCATTTTGCGGCCGGTATGGCCGGTTGCCGGCAATGGGCGAAATCGGCGATAATCCTGCGGTTTCGCGACGGTAGGGTCCTGTCGCCGGTGGCATCAGAGCGCAGGAGTTGAACCGTCGTTCCGGTTCCCAAATAGTCTTGAGGTTTTACCGAATGGTTACCCGCACCGAGCTTGCCAACGCCATCCGTTTCCTGTCGATGGACGCCGTGGAGAAGGCCAAATCCGGCCACCCCGGCGCGCCGATGGGTATGGCTGACATCGCCGAAGTCCTGTGGCGCGATCACCTGAAGCACAATCCGGCCAATCCGGACTGGGCCGATCGCGACCGCTTCGTCCTTTCCAATGGCCACGGCTCGATGCTGATCTACAGCCTGCTGCATCTGTCCGGCTACGACCTCTCGATCGACGACCTCAAGAATTTCCGTCAGCTGCACTCCAAGACGCCGGGCCACCCGGAATACGGTTACGCGCCGGGCGTGGAAACCACCACCGGCCCGCTGGGCCAGGGCATCACCAACGCCGTCGGCATGGCGCTGGCCGAGAAGATGCTGGCCACGCAATTCAACCGCGACGGCCATGATATCGTCAACCATTACACCTACGCCTTCCTCGGCGACGGTTGCCTGATGGAAGGCATCAGCCACGAGGCCTGCTCGCTGGCCGGCACCTGGGGCCTGAACAAACTGGTCGCCTTCTGGGACGACAACGGCATCTCGATCGACGGCCACGTCGAAGGCTGGTTCAGCGACGACACGCCGGCCCGCTTCGAGGCCTACGGCTGGCAGGTGATCCGCAACGTCAACGGCCACGACCCGGCCGAGATCGCCACCGCGATCGCCACCGCGAAGAAGAGCGCCGACAAGCCGACGCTGATCTGCTGCAAGACCACCATCGGTTTCGGCGCGCCCACCAAGCAGGGCAGCCACGACTGCCACGGCGCCCCGCTGGGCGCCGCCGAGATCGCCGCCGCGCGCGAAGGGCTGAAGTGGCCGCACGCGCCGTTCGAGATCCCGTCCGAGATCTACGCCGAGTGGAGCGCCCGCGACAAGGGCGCCGTCGCCGAGATCGAGTGGCAGAAACGTTTCGACGCCTACCGCGCCGCCCACCCGCAGCTGGCCGCCGAGTTCGAGCGCCGGATGGCGGGCGAGCTGCCGGCCGGCTGGGCCGAGACCCAGGCCGCCGCGATCGCCAAGATCGCCGACGCCGCCCAGACCGTGGCCACCCGCAAGGCCAGCCAGATCGCGCTGGAAGCATTCTCCCCGTCGCTGCCCGAGTTCGTCGGCGGCTCGGCCGACCTGACCGGCTCCAACCTGACCAACTGGTCCGGCTCCAAGTGGCTGGACGGTGAAGGCGGCGGCAACTACATCAGCTACGGCGTCCGCGAGTTCGGCATGTCGGCCATCATCAACGGCATGACGCTGCACGGCGGCCTGCGCCCGTACGGCGGCACCTTCCTGATGTTCAGCGAATACGCCCGCAACGCGCTGCGCATGGCCTCGCTGATGAAGATCAACCCGATCTTCGTGTTCACCCACGATTCGATCGGCCTCGGCGAGGACGGCCCGACCCACCAGCCGGTGGAGCAGACCGCCACGCTGCGCTACATCCCCAACCACCACACCTGGCGTCCGTGCGACACCACCGAGACCGCGGTGGCCTGGGCGCACGCGATCGAGCAGAAGACCACGCCGTCCAGCCTGGTGCTGAGCCGGCAGAACCTGCCCTTCGTCGCCCGCGACGAGGCGCAGACCGCCGCGATCCGCAAAGGCGGCTACGTGCTGCGCGACGCCGCCGGCGCCCGCGCGGTGCTGATCGCCACCGGCTCCGAGGTGGAGCTGGCGCTGAAGGCGCAGGAAGCGCTGGCAGCCGAGGGCGTGCCGGTCCGCGTGGTGTCGATGCCTTGCACCAATGTGTTCGACGCCCAGGACAAGGCCTGGCAGCAGAGCGTGTTGACGCCGGGCCTGCCGCGCGTCGCCATCGAGGCCGGCCATCCGGACTTCTGGCGCAAGTATGTCGGCCTGGAGGGCGAAGTGGTCGGCATCGACCATTTCGGCGAATCGGCTCCGGCCGCCCAGCTGTTCAAGGAGTTCGGCTTCACCGTCGAAAGCGTGGTCGCCAAGACCCGAGCCGTGCTTCGCTGATTTAGCAGTCCGGCCATCGCCGCAGCGCGATGGCCTTTTTTTCGCCACACCATGTAGTCGCCGCACTACAAAAGTTTCACCGGGAGACCCTGTAGCATGACCATCCGCCTCGCCATCAACGGTTACGGTCGCATTGGCCGCCAGGTTTTGCGCGCCATCTATGAAAACAAGTTGCACGACGATTTCACGGTGGTGGCGGTCAATGCCTCCGGCGACCTCGGCATCAACGCCCACCTGACCCAGTTCGATACCGTGCACGGGCGTTTCCCCGGCACCGTGGCGCAGGAAGACGGCCATCTGGTGCTCAACGGCGACCGCATTCCCTTCTTCAGCACCCGCAATCCGGCCGAGCTGCCGTGGCGCGAGCTGGATGTCGACCTGGTGCTGGAATGCACCGGCGCCTTCACCACCAAGGAAAAGTGCCAGGCCCACCTGGCCGCCGGCGCCAAGAAGGTGCTGATCTCGGCGCCGGGCGGCGACGACGTCGACGCCACCGTGGTCTACGGCGTCAACCACGACGTGCTGACCCCGGAGATGACCGTGGTCTCCAACGCCAGCTGCACCACCAACTGCCTGGCGCCGGTGGCGAAGGCGCTGAACGACGCGATCGGCATCAAGAAGGGCCTGATGACCACCATCCACGCGTTCACCAACGACCAGGTGCTGACCGACGTCAAGCACAAGGACCTGCGCCGCGCCCGCTCCGCCACCGACAATATGATCCCGACCAAGACCGGCGCCGCCAAGGCCGTCGGCCTGGTGCTGCCGGAGCTGAAGGGCCGTCTGGACGGCTTCGCGGTGCGCGTGCCGACGATCAATGTGTCGCTGGTCGACCTGACCTTCACCGCCGCGCGCGACACCTGCCGCGACGAGGTCAACGAGATCCTGCAGGGCGCCGCCAACGGCAGCATGAAGGGCATACTGGGCTTCAACACGCTGCCCTTGGTGTCCGGCGACTTCAACCACACCGAGGAGGCTTCCACCTTCGATTCCACGCTGACCAAGGTCACCGGCGGCAATATGGTGAAGGTGCTGGCCTGGTACGACAATGAATGGGGTTTCAGCTGCCAGATGCTGCGCACCGCGCGCGCGATGTTCAGCTGCTGAGACAGCGGGCGGGCGGCCGCTTGGCAGGCCGTCCGCCCTGTTGTTTTATTACACCAGACATGCAGGCAATTTGATTGGTGTTAAAGTTGCGCGGATGTTTCGGCATACACTGGATGCTGTCGGTCGACGCGGCGGATGCGCCGTCGTCGCCGGAAATTCTCCAACATGACCGTTGCCGCCCCGCCATCGTTCCGCGCGGCGGGCCGGACGTCCCGCATCCCAAACCGAGCGAGTGAAGCGATGAAATTCAATAAACTCTCCGAGCAGAATCTTTCCGGCAAGCGCGTGCTGATCCGCGTCGACATGAACGTGCCGCTGAAAAACGGCGTCATCGGCGACGACACCCGCATCCGCGCCAGCCTGCCCACGATCGAACACTGTCTGAAAGCCGGTGCCGCCGTGCTGCTGATGACCCACCTGGGCCGTCCGACCGAGGGCGAGCCCAAGCCGGAGGACAGCCTGGCGCCGGTGGTGGCCCGCCTGTCCGAGCTGTTGGGCAAGCCGGTGCGCCTGGTCGCCGATTTCGCCGACGGCGTCGAATTGGCGCCGGGCGAGGTGGCGATGCTGGAGAACGTGCGCCTGAACAAGGGCGAGAAGAAGAACAGCGACGAGCTGGGCCGCGCCTACGCCGCGCTGTGCGACGTCTTCGTCCACGACGCCTTCGGCACCGCGCACCGCGCCGAGGCCTCGACCCACGCGGTGGCCAAGTTCGCGCCGGCGGCCTGCGCCGGCCTGTTGCTGTCGGCCGAGCTGGACGCCCTCTCCAAGGCGCTGCAGGCGCCTGCCCGCCCGCTGGTGGCCATCGTCGCCGGCTCCAAGGTGTCGACCAAGCTGACGATACTGGAGGCGCTGGCCGACAAGGTGGACCGGCTGATCGTCGGCGGCGGCATCGCCAACACCTTCCTGCTGGCCGAGGGCAAGGCCATCGGCAAATCGCTGGCCGAAGCCGATCTGGTGGAAGACGCCCGTCGCGTGATCGCCAAGATCCGCGCTCGCGGCGGCGACGTGCCGCTGCCGTCCGACGTGGTGTGCGCGAAGGAATTCGCCGAGACGGCCGCCGCCGTCACCAAGCCGGTGGCCGACGTCGCCGCCGACGACATGATCCTCGACATCGGCCCGGATTCGGCCCGGCAGCTGGCCGCCATCATCGCCGAGGCCGGCACCGTGGTGTGGAACGGCCCGGTCGGCGTGTTCGAATTCGAGCAGTTCGGCAACGGCACCAAGACGCTGGCCCAGGCCATCGCCCGGTCCAAGGCCTTCTCGATCGCCGGCGGCGGCGACACGCTGGCGGCGATCGCCAAATACGGCATCACCGACGACATCAGCTACATCTCGACCGGCGGCGGCGCCTTCCTGGAATTCCTGGAAGGCCGGGAATTGCCGGCGGTGGCCATCCTGGCCGAGCGCGCCGGCTGAACGGAGCGGACGCATGGCGGCCCGGCCGCCATGCGCTTGTGAAGATGGATATTTTGACCAACGGCGGATCGGCGGACGGCCGCTTGGGCCGGCCTCTCCGTTATACTGGCGGCTATTCCCCCGTCAGGAGAATGTGATGCCGCTGCAAACCTGGTTGTTGTTCGTCACCACCGTGTTCTTCGTCTCCGCCACGCCCGGCCCCAACATGCTGCTGGCGATGACGCACGGCATCCATTACGGCGTGCGCCGCACGCTGATGACCTGCTTCGGGCTGATGACGGCGCTGGGCCTGATCATGCTGGGTTCGGTGGCCGGCCTGGGCGCGCTGCTGGCCACGTCCGAGCTGTTGTTCTCCGCCGTCAAGTACGCCGGCGCGCTGTACCTGGTCTATCTCGGCGTCAAGACCTGGCGCAGCCTGCCGCGGCCGGTGGCCGAGCTCGCCGACGACGATGACGGCCGGCACGGTCCGTGGGCGCTGTTCCGCCGCGGCTTCCTGGTGGCGATGAGCAATCCGAAGGCCTTCATCTTCTTTACCGCGCTGTTCCCGCAGTTCATGAACGCGCACCAGCCGCAGGGGCCGCAGCTGGCCATCCTGGCGGCCACGTTCTACCTGATCGAGTCGTGCTGGCAGCTGAGCTACGCCAGCGGCGGCGCCCGGCTCGCGCGCTGGCTGAACAGCGCCAGCCGGCTGCGCCTGGTCAACCGCTTCAGCGGCGGCGCCTTCGTCGGTGCCGGCCTGCTGCTGACCGGTCTGACCCGGCAGTAAACCATCAAGGCGGCCGCGATGCCGGCCGCCCGTTTTTCGTAACAGGCCCCGCCCCGGCGGAGCCCATGAGGGAGAGATTCATGGCACTCGTTTCGATGCGCCAGCTGCTGGACCACGCGGCTGAATACAGTTACGGCCTGCCGGCCTTCAACGTCAACAATCTGGAGCAGATGCGCGCCATCATGGAGGCCGCCGACAAGGTCGACGCGCCGGTGATCGTGCAGGCTTCGGCCGGCGCCCGCAAATACGCCGGCGCGCCCTTCCTGCGCCACATGATCCTGGCCGCGGTCGAGGAATTCCCGCACATCCCGGTGGTGATGCACCAGGATCACGGCACCAGCCCGGACGTGTGCCAGCGCTCGATCCAGCTGGGCTTCTCCTCGGTGATGATGGACGGTTCGCTGAAGTCCGACGGCAAGACCCCGGCCGACTACGACTACAACGTCGGCGTCACCCGCACCGTGGTCAACTTCGCCCACGCCTGCGGCGTGTCGGTCGAGGGCGAGATCGGCTGCCTGGGCAGCCTGGAAACCGGCATGGCCGGCGAGGAAGACGGCGTCGGCGCCGAGGGCGTGCTGGACCACAGCCAGCTCTTGACCGATCCGGAGGAGGCCGCCCGCTTCGTCAAGGACACCGGCGTCGACGCGCTGGCCATCGCCATCGGCACCAGCCACGGCGCGTACAAGTTCAGCAAGAAGCCGACCGGCGACGTGCTGCGCATCGACCGCATCAAGGAAATCCACGCCCGCATCCCCAACACCCACCTGGTGATGCACGGTTCCTCCAGCGTGCCGCAGGACTGGCTGAAGATCATCAACGAATTCGGCGGCGACATCGGCGAGACCTACGGCGTGCCGGTCGAGGAGATCGTCGAGGGCATCAAGCACGGCGTGCGCAAGGTGAACATCGACACCGACCTGCGTCTGGCGTCGACCGGCGCGATCCGCCAGTTCCTGGCCAAGAACCCGGCCGAGTTCGACCCGCGCAAATACCTGGCCAAGACCATAGAAGCGATGCGCGACATCTGTATCGCGCGTTACGAGGCCTTCGGCGCCGCCGGCCAGGCCAGCAAGATCAAGGCCGTCAATCTGGACACCATGGCCAACCGCTACCTGAAGGGCGAATTGGCGCAGATCGTGCGCTGAGCGCGGCGGCGGTTTGTAAGCCGGATGTAAACCGGCTTGCTAGCTGCTGCTTTTGCTGCAATAATTCATTTGTCATTTCAGGAAAGGGAATAGTATGCCGACTGGACACCGGCCGCGAGTGTGCGGGTCGGCTACCATGGCATCGCTGAATGCCCGACCCGCCGTCTAGGCGGGTTTTTTTTTCGCCGCGGCGGTCGCGCGCGCCTATGCTGGATGGAGTGCGTCGGGGCGGGGGGCGGACGATGTGGAGGTGGATACTGCTGGCATGCCTGTGCGGCCCAAGCCGGGCCGACGATGCGATGCGGGTGATGTATCCGGCCACCGAGGCCGCCAGCGACCACCGCTATGACGATCTGGTGGCGCTGCTGCGCGCGGCGCTGGACAAGACCGTCGACCGCTACGGACCGTTCCGGCTGGAAGCCAGCCGCTGGCCGATGGCGGAGGAGCGCTCGCTGGAGGAGTTGCGCCGCGGCGGCGACATCGACGTCGCCTGGAGCTCCACCTCGCTGCTGCGCGAGCGCCAGTTGCTGCCGGTGCGCATCGACCTGCGCAAGGGCCTGCTGGGCTATCGCATCGCGCTGATAGACGGCAGGCGCCAGCCGGAATTCGACCGGGTGCGGACGCTGGCCGAGCTCGGCCGCTTCCAGGTCGGCCAGGGCAAGGACTGGGGCGATGTCCAGGTCTACCGCGCCGCGGCCCTCCGCGTCAGCACCGGCCGCTACGAAAGCCTGTTCGGCATGCTCAGCCAGCACCGTTTCGATCTGCTGCCGCGCAGCGTGCTGGAGGTGTTCGGCGAATACCGACAGTACCGCGACCGCTATCCCAATCTGGAAGTCGAGCAGCATCTGCTGATCTATTACCCGTGGCCCTATTATTTCTTCTGCAGGCGCGACAACCCGCGGCTGGCGGCGCGGCTGCAGCTGGGCCTGCAGCGGATGCGCGCCGACGGCAGCTTCGACGCGATCTTCTGGCAATACCACCGCGACGTGCTGCGCCAAGCCCGGATGAGCGAGCGCCGGCTGATCGTCTTGTCCAATCCGCTGTTGCCGCCGGATACGCCGCTCGGCGACGCGACGATGTGGTTCGACCCGCGGCGCGACCGCGCGCCTAAGCCATAAGCAGCATTGGCCGGCGGCGGTCGATTGCTTACACTGGGCGCATCAGGCAACGACCGGCGCGCGGACCGGGAAGGAAAGAGATGACACTGAATCTGCTGTATTTCGCCCGGCTGCGCGAGGCGCTGGGCGTCGAGAGCGAACGGCTGGACTGCGAGGCGGCCACGGTGGACGAGCTGCTGGCCCTGCTGCGCCAGCGCGGCCCGTCCTGGGCGCGGGAGCTGGCGGCGGACCGGGTGTTCCGGGTGGCGGTCAACCAGCAGATGGCGCGGGCCGACACGCCGCTGGCCGACGGCGACGAAGTGGCGGTGTTTCCGCCGGTGACCGGAGGCTGAGATGACGGTCAACCATATCCGGGTGCAGACCGAGGATTTCGACGTCGGCGCCGAGGTCAGGCGCTGGTCGGCCAATCCGGCCTGCGGCGCCGTGGTCAGCTTCACCGGCCTGGTGCGCGACTACGGCGACCGCCGGGACGTGGTGGCGCTGGAGCTGGAGCATTATCCGGGCATGACCGAGCGGGCGCTGGCCGACATCGTCTGCGAGGCGCGCCGGCGCTGGTCGCTGAAGGGGGTGACGCTGATACACCGCGTCGGCCGCCTGGCGCTGGGCGAGGCCATCGTGCTGGTGGTGACGGCCAGCGGCCACCGCCTCGACGCCTTCGAGGCCGCGTCTTTCCTGATGGATTATCTGAAGCGGCAGGCGCCGTTCTGGAAATGCGAGATCCTGGCCGACGGCGGCCGGCACTGGGTCGACGCCAAGGCCAGCGACGAGGCCGCCGCCGCGCGCTGGGACGGCGCGGGGGAGGCGCGATGACGATGGATGTGATCGACTACCAGGTCTTCGGCGACGACATGCAGTATGTCGAGGTGGAGCTGGGACCGGGCGAGGCGGCGGTCGGCGAGGCCGGCGCGCTGTACTACATGCAGGACGGCATCGAGATGGACACGGTGTTCGGCGACGGTTCCGACCGCGGCGGCGTGTTCGGCTCGCTGCTGGGCGCCGGCAAACGGCTGCTGACCGGCGCCTCGCTGTTCACCACCGTGTTCGCCAACCAGGCCGACGGCCGGCGCAAGGTGGCCTTCGCCGCGGCGACGCCGGGCAAGATCGTGCCCTTGCACCTGCTGGAGCTGGGCGGCGTGATCTATGCGCAGAAGGACAGCTTCCTCGCCGGCGCCAAGGGCGTCAGCCTGGGCCTGGCCTGGCAGAAGCGCATCGGCGCGGGCCTGTTCGGCGGCGAGGGCTTCGTCATGCAGAAGCTGGAGGGCGACGGCTATGTCTTCCTGCACGCCGGCGGCGCGCTGAGCGAGATGCAGCTGCGGCCGGGCGAGACGCTGCGGGTCGACGCCGGCTGCGTGGCGGCCTACCAGCCCGGCGTCGATTTCGACATCGAGTACGTCGGCAAGCTGAAAAGCGCGCTGTTCGGCGGCGAGGGGCTGTTCTTCGCCAGGCTGACCGGTCCGGGCCGGGTGTGGCTGCAGTCGCTGCCGCTGGCGCGGCTGGCCGACCGCCTGGCCGCGGCGATGCCGCGCGCCGGCGGGGAGTCCAAGTAAGGCGTCCGGCTCAGCGGGGGCGCCGCCAGCCGTCCAGCCGGTGATGGCGGGCGCCGTCCGGACGCAGTTCGGACGCCAGCAGCACCACCTCCTCCAGCGGCATCGTCAGCGTCGGCAGGGCCTGGGGCGGCAAGGGCCGGTCCAGGCGGCGCAGCAGCGTCACATGGGGCCGGTACGGCCGCGCCTCCACGTCGATGCCGGCGGCGCGCAGCGCCGCCTTCAACTGCGCCACCCACTGGCATAGCGGCTGCGGCGGATGGCGCGATCCGCACCAGCCTACGTCGCGCCAACTGCCGCAGCCGTCCAGCTCGATGGCGGGCGGCAGGCCGGCCGCCGCCCGTTCGGCGCAATCGGCGGCGTCCTGCAGCTGCAGCGGCGTCAGCTCGCCCAGGAACGCCAGGGTCAGGTGCAGTTGCCGCGCCGGCAGCGGACGACCGCCGTTTTGCCGCCGCAAGTCGCGTTGCAGGGTCCGCAGCGCCGCCAGGCACGCCGGCGGCGGCAGGCAGGCCAGGAAGGCGCGCATCGCGCTCAGTCCTTGTGGCGCAGCAGCGCCTGGCGGCGCTTGACGAAGCCCTGTATGCGCTCGTTGTCGTGCGGCAGCCAGTGCAGCAGCTGGCGCAGACCCTGCAGCTGCTCGGCGCAGTCCTGGCCAGCCTGCTGGCGGTTCTCGGCGATGCGCAGCAGCATCGCGCAGCCGTACATGCCGAGCCGGCAGTTCAGGCTGGACATCGCCTCGCGCAGCAGCATGGCGGCGGCCTCCTCCAGCTGGCCCTGGTTGGCCAGCTCCAGCGCGGCCCGGCTCCGGTCTTCCAGCTCGGCGTAGGCCTGGCTGATCGCCTCGGTGCAGGCGGCGTGCGGATGCGCGGCCTCCTGCAGGCTGCCGACCTCGTGGCGGCCGTCGGCGAAGCGCAGCGTGATCGTGCGCGCCCATTGCGGCGCCTGCGCCGCGCCGTCTGCTGCCGGCAGCCGCGCCGCCGCCGCCAAGAAGCGCAGCGCGCTGCCGAAATCGGTTTCCGGCGCCCGCAGCCATTCGGCGCCTTCCGTCAGCTGCGCCAGCGCCTGTTGCGGCCGCTGCTGCGCCAGCGCGGCCAGCGCGCGGCACACCGCCATCGTCAGCGGTCCGCCGGGCAGCCGGCCCATCTGCGCGGCGATCTCGTTCTGCAGCCGGTCCAGCTGCTGGGTCTGGCCGCTTTCGCTGCGGGCCTGCAGCAGGTCCACCATCGCTTCCGGGCCGAAGACGCTGTTGTTGCGGCCGATCTCCACCGCCTTCTGCAGCGGCTCCACCGCGCGCGCGGCCTCGCCGCTGCGCAGTAGCGCGGTGCCGTAGTGATGCAGCCGGGTGACGTTGCGCGGCGAGATCGCCACCGCCTTCTCCAGCACGGCGGCGGCTTCCTGGTACTGGCCGTCGTCTATCATGTTCTGCGCCAGCAGGTCGTAGGCCTCGGTGTAGCGCGGCGCGACGGCGATCACCTCGTCCAGCAGCGTGTTGGACGCGGCGCCGTCGCCCTGCAGGGCCAGCACGCGGGCGACGCCCATCTTGGCCCACGGCTGCTCGTCCTGGGCCAGCACCGCGCGGTACAGCTGCAGCGCCGGCTCGAGCTGGCCCTCGCGCGCCAGCAGCTCGCCGCACAGCCGCAGCGCGTCCAGACGGTACAGGCGGTTGTCGGCCTGCTGCGCCAGTTCGCGCAGCGTCTGGATCGCCGGTTCGACCTTGCCCTTGTCCAGCAGCTTGTGCGCCGGGGCCAGCCAGGCCTTGCGCCGCGCCGCCGCCTCCAGCCGGTCCAGCAGCAGCTGCGAGGTGAACGGCTTCAGGATGTAGTCGTCGGGCACGGTCTCGGCGGCGGTGACCACCTGGGTGTAGTTGCGCTCGCCGGTGATCATCACCCACAGCGTGGCCAGCGGCAGCGCGCCGCTTCTGCGCATCGTCTCCAGCAGCTCCTGGCCGTTCATGCCCTGGCCCAGGTTGTAGTCGCACAGCACCGCGTCGTAGCGGCGGGCGCGCAGCCGGTTCTGCGCCTCGCCGGCGTGGCTGGCGGTTTCCGACTGGGTGACGCCGGCCTGCGCCAGGATGGCGCGTATGCCCTGCGCCATGCTTTGCGAGTCCTCGATGATCAATACCGTGGTGTTCGCGTCGAATGCCATCTGCAGCCTCGCAAGCAGCGGTGTCGGTCAAGAGCGGCCGCCGCGCCCGCTCATTCGCATTCCGGGTCCAGCGCCTGATGACGGCGGACGAAGCCGCGCACCCGCTCGTTGTCCTCCGGCAGCCAGTGCAGCAGTTGCAGCACCTGCTTGTCTTCGACGGCGAAGTCCTGGCCGGCCTTGTGGCGGCTTTCGCAGGTGCGCAGCAGCAGCGCGCAGGCATTCATGCTGATGCGCTCGTTCAGCGTCTTCTGCGACAGCAGGTAGAGCATGGCGGCGGCCTCCTCCAGCTTGCCGGCGCTGGCCAGCTCCACCGCCTTGTTGCTGTCGGTCTGCAGCGTGTCGTAGGCGGTTTCGATGGCATCGTGGCAGGCCTGGTGCTTGTGGGCGACCTCCAGCAGCGTGCCCAGCTCGTGCCGGCCGTCGGCGAAGCGCAGCGCGATGCTGTGCGCCCACTGCTGCGGCAGATCGCTGCTTTGCTCCGGCGGCAGCCGCACCGCGGCGGCGAGGAAGCGCTGGGCGTTGACGAAGTCGGTTTCGCGGGCGCGCAACTCCTCGGCCACCGATTGCAGCTGGGCCTGCGCGTCGGCGGGACGCTTCTGCGCCAGCGCGGTCAGCGCGCGGCACACCGCCATCGTCAGCTGGCCGCCCGGCAGCTCGTCCATGCGGCTGGCGATCTCGGCCTGCAGCCGGTCCAGCTGCTGGGTCTGGTCGCTTTCGCTGTAGGCCTGCAGCAGGTCCACCAGCACGTCGGGGCCGAAGAAGTTGTTGTTGCGGCCTATCTCGACCGCGCGCTGCAGGTAGTCGGCGGCCTTGGCCGGGTCGCCGCAGCGCAGCAGCGCGGTGCCGCAGCTCTTCAGCCGGTTGAAGTTGCGCGGCGAGATCGCCACCGCCTTTTCCAGCACGGCGGCGGCGGTCTGGTACTGGCCGTCGTCTATCAGGTTCTGCGCCAAGAGGTCGTAGGCGTCGGTGTAGCGCGGCGCGTCGGCGATGATCTCGCGCAGCAGCGCGTTGGATTCGTGGGTCTCGCCCTGTTCGGCGACGATGCGGGCGACGCCCATCTTGGCCCAGGGGATCACCCGCTGCGTCAGCAGTTCCTGGTAGATGGTCAGCGCCTCGCCCTGGCGGCCCTCGTTGACCAGCAGCTCGGCGGTCAGGCGCTTGGCGTCCAGCCGGTACTGCGCGTTCTGCGTCTCGCGCGCCAGCTGCTGCAACACCTGTATCGCCTGCTCCACCTTGCCCTGGGCCAGCAGCTTGTGCGCCGGCGCCAGGAAGGTCTTGCGCTGGCCGGCCAGATTCATCCGGTCCAGCAGCAGCTGCGAGGCGAACGGTTTGAGGATGTAGTCGTCCGGGGCCATTTCTGCGGCGGCCACCACGCGTTCGTAGTGGCGCTCGCCGGTGATCATGATCCAGATCGTCGACAGCGGCAGGTTGCCGCCCTTGCGCATCGCCTCCAGCAATTCCTGGCCGTCCATGCCCTCGCCGAGGTTGTAGTCGCAGAGCACGACGTCGTAATTCTTGCCGCGCAGGCGGTTGCGCGCCTCGCTGGCGTTGCTGACCGCATCGGAGCGGGTGATGCCGGCCATCGACAACATGGTGCGCAAGCCCTGGCGCACGGTGTGGGAGTCTTCGATGATCAGTACAGAGGTATTGGCGTCAAAATGCATGATTCTCGGGTGGCGTGGCGCCGGTTCAGACGATATCCAGGTGGTCGATGCCTTCCAGCGGGTCGCGGTTGCGGCCGCTTTCGCTGTACAGCTTGATTCTCAGGCGCAGGTCGTTGATGGAGTCGGCGTTGCGCAGTGCGTCCTCGTAGGTGATCAGGTCGGCCTCGAACAGCTCGAACAGCGACTGGTCGAAGGTCTGCATGCCGGCTTCGCGCGAGCGGGCCATCACTTCCTTCAGCCCGGCGATCTCGCCTTTGAAGATCATGTCCGATACCAGCGGGCTGTTCAACAGGATTTCCACCGCCGCCACCCGGCCGCGGCCGGATTTGTGCGGCACCAGCCGCTGCGAGATGATGGAGCGCATGTTCAGCGACAGGTCCATCAGCACCTGCTGGTGGCGTTCCTCGGGAAAGAAGTTGAGGATGCGGTCCAGCGCCTGATTGGCGTTGTTGGCGTGCAAGGTCGCCAGGCACAGGTGGCCGGTCTCGGCGAACTGCAGGCCGTAGCCCATCGTTTCGCGGTCGCGGATCTCGCCCATCAGTATCACGTCCGGCGCCTGGCGCAGCGTGTTCTTCAGCGCGATCTCCCAGCTCTCGGTGTCGACGCCGATCTCGCGCTGGGTGACGATGGACTTCTTGTGCGTGTGCACGTACTCGATCGGATCCTCGACGGTGATGATGTGATCCTGGTTGTTGCTGTTGCGCCAGTCCACCAGCGCGGCCAGCGAGGTGGATTTGCCCGAGCCGGTGCCGCCGACGAAGATCACCAGCCCGCGCTTGATCAGTGCGATGTCCTTCAGCACCTCGGGCAGGTTCAGCTGGTCGAAGTTGGGGATGTCGGTGTTGATCTTGCGCAGCACCATGCCGACGGCGCCCTGCTGCACGAAGGCGCTGACCCGGAAGCGGCCGATGCCGGGCGGATTGATCGCGAAATTGGCTTCCTTGCGGGTCTCGAACTCCTCGGTCTGGCGGTCGTTCATGATCGCCCGCACCAACTCCTTGCTCTGCTGGGCCGACAGCGGCTGCGGCGCCACCGGGGTGATCTTGCCGTCTATCTTCATCGCCGGCGGGAATTCCGGGGAGATGAAGATGTCGGACGCGTTCTTCCCGATCGCGTGCTTGAGCAGATCGTGGATGAACTTGGATGCCTGGTCTTTTTCCATGGCGGCGTATCCTGCGTGGGCTGCTTACAGTCTAGCCTGCTATCGTTGCCGGCAGCAGGCGATTATGGCCGCGGCTTTCTGCCAAAAGTCCGGCTGGGAACGGGGACGCGAAGCCCGGCGTCGGCGGGTGCCGGACCGCTAGAACGCGTCCTTGTTGCTGGCCTTGGCCCGCGCCTCGCCCGGCGACACGATATTGCGGCGAACCAGGTCCGCCAGGCACTGGTCCAGCGTCTGCATGCCGTATTGCTGCCCGGTCTGTATCATCGAGTTGATCTGGGCGATCTTGTTTTCGCGTATCAGATTGCGTATCGCCGGCGTGCCCATCATGATCTCGTGCGCCGCCACCCGGCCCTGCCCGTCCTTGGTCTTCAGCAGCGTCTGGGCGATCACCGCCCGCACCGACTCCGACAGCATCGAGCGCACCATTTCCTTCTCGCCGGCCGGAAACACGTCGACGATCCGGTCTATGGTCTTGGCGGCGCTGCTGGTGTGCAGCGTGCCGAACACCAGGTGGCCGGTTTCGGCGGCGGTCAGCGCCAGCCGTATCGTCTCCAGGTCGCGCAATTCGCCGACCAGGATCACGTCCGGGTCCTCGCGCAGCGCGCTTTTCAGCGCGTTGGAGAAGCTGTGGGTCTGCAGGCCGAGCTCGCGCTGGTTGATCAGGCTCTTCTTGCTCTCGTGGACGAACTCGATCGGGTCCTCCACGGTAAGAATGTGCGAGAAGTCGTTTTCGTTGACATAGTCTATCATCGCCGCCAGCGTGGTCGACTTGCCGGAACCGGTCGGGCCGGTCACCAGCACCAGGCCGCGCGGGTAGCTGGCGATCTCCTGGAAGATGCGCGGCGCCGACAGCTGCTCCAGCGACAGCACCTTGCTCGGAATCACCCGGAACACCGAGGCCATGCCGCGGTTCTGCACGAAGGCGTTGACGCGGAAACGGGCGATGCCGGGCAGTTCGAACGAGAAGTCGCACTCGAAGGTGTCCTCGAACACCTTGCGCTGGTAGTCGTTCATGATGTCGTACACCATGTCGTGCACGTCGTGGTGGTCCATCGGCGGCAGATTGATGCGGCGGATGTCGCCGTTGACCCGTATCATCGGCGGCAGGCCGGCGGACAGGTGCAGGTCGGAGGCCTTGTTCTTGACGGTGAATGCCAGCAGCTCGGAAATTTCCATGTGTTGACCCGTTTCGATGTCGCGGCCGCTGCCGCGGTTGGCTGTCCCCGCCGCCGGACGGCGGCCCTTGATGCGGTTAAGGGCATTCTCGGCGCTGCCGACGCCGGACGCAACAAAATCGCGAGCAAGCGCCGGCGCGGCTAGCGCCGCTGCCGCAGTATGCTGCGCAGCCGGTTCAGGTCGAACGGTTTTTCCAGCTTCTCGGCGAACCAGCTGGCGCGCGGGTCGCTGTATTCGTCCGGATAGGCGGTCATCGCGATGATGGCGGCGTGGCGGTTGCCGCTGGCGCGGGCGAACTCGGCGACGCTGTAGCCGCTGTCGGCGCCCAGCTGCATGTCCAGCAGGATGGTGCTGAACGCGCGCTCGGCGATCAGCCTGCAGGCTTCGGCGGCCGAGCTGGCCGTGGCCACCGCGTAGCCGTCCAGCTCCAGGCAGTCGGCGAACGGCTCGCGGATATTCGGGTCGTCGTCTATCAGCAGGATGGCGCGCGGGTCGGTGGCGGCGCCTTGCTGCAGGCTGATCGGCAGCCGCACGGTGAATTCGGAGCCGCGTCCCTCCTCGCTTTTCAGCTCCACCTCGCCGCCCTGCAGGCTGACCAGCTCGCGGACGATGGCGAGGCCCAGGCCGCTGCTGCCGGCGCGGCGCTGCCGGCCCTGGAAGAAAGGCTGGAAGATGCGCGACTGCAGGTCGGCCGGCACGCCTATGCCGGTGTCCTCCACCCGGATCTCCAGCAGCTGGAAGCCGTTGCGGTGCTCGATGCGCGCCGTCACCGACACCTCGCCGTGGTCGGTGTAGCGTATGGCGTTGGACACCAGATTGCCGACGATCTGGCGCAGCCGGCCGCCGTCCAGCCGCACGCGGCCGGCCTGCCGCGGCAGCGACACGTTCAGCTTCAGGTTCTTGCTGTCCAGCTGCACCCGGTAGGCGTCTATCGCCTCCTGCAGGATCTCGGCCAGGTCCACGTCCTCCGGATTCAGGCGGAACTGCATATTGTGTATCGCCGAGATGTCCATGATGTCGCGCACCTGGGTCATCAGGTGAGACATGCTGGACTTGAGCCGCACCAGCGCGGTGTAGGCCTTGCTGGACGGCTCTATCCTGGGCTCGATCAGCTCCACGCACACCTGCATGGTCTGCAGCGGCGAGCGGATCTCGTGGCTGATGGTGGCGAGGAAGGTGGTGCGGTCCAGCTCGGCCGACACCGTCGCCTGGTGGGCGGCGCGTTCCTTTTCCAGCAGCGCCTGGTGCGAGGCGATGTCGCGCCGCGCGCCGCGGTAGCGGTACAGCAGCACCAGGATGATGATGCAGATGCCGACCCAGAGCGCGAACCACAGCGACACCAGTCGCTGATTGTGTTCCAGGTCCTTGTTGCGCGCCTCGCGCGACGCCACTTCCGACACCCGCGACTGCACGGCGAACTCGGCCAGCACCGGGCGTATATTGTCGATATTGTCTATCAGCTGCTGCGCCGAGGCCGGCTCCGGCCGGCTCAGCCTCCGGTCCTGGAAGAAGCGCCGCAGCATGCCGGTCAGATTGTCGAAACCGGCGATGCCGTCCAGCGTGTCGTGGATGGAGGACGGCTCGGTGAAATCCTGCGCCCGGCTCTGGGCGATCTGCAGCCGGGTTTCGGCCTGGTCGGCGCCGATCTCGCCGGCCTTCAGCCGCACCAGCTCGGCGCGCGAGCGCTCCAGCTCCACCTGCAGCTGCGCCACCGTCCAGTACAGGTCCTCGCTGTGGCCGGACAGCGAACGGGCGGCGACGTAGCGTTCGATGGCGAAATAGATGCCGGAGGCGCCGACGAAGAACAGGATCAGCAGCGTCGGCGAGACGTCCTTCAGCAGGGTACGGAGTGTTCGGCTCACGGCGTTTCTCGGGGCGGTCGGGCTACTGGATCTCGATGCGATCGACCTGCCACACCAGTTTGGCGTCCAGCAGCGGACCGCGCAGATTGGGCGGCATGTCTTCCAGCGGGTACATCAGCCACAGCGGTCCGCGGTTGGCGATGTCCATCTTCTTGCCGTTCTGCGAATGAGCCAGTATCACCGGATACTGCCGCAGCTCGGCGGCGTCCAGCGTGTAGGCGTAGTCGTTCAGCGCCCGGAATTTCACCCGCGCGCCGCGGGCGCCGACCTTTTCCAGGATGTCGCGCATCAACGGCCCGCTGAAGGCGGAGCGCAGCGTCCAGGTGGTGGCGGTGACGGTGGTGCGCTGGGGCAGCGCCTGCAGTTCCGATTCCCGGAACTGGTAGAGCTTGCGCGCCGGATCGGTGTAGCGGGAAATCTCGCCGGATACCGTCAGCAGGACGGGGTCGGCCTGGGCCTGGGCCAGGGCGGACCCCAGGCTGGCGAGCAGGAAAAAACCGGAAAGCTTGGCAATCATGGCTGCTAGGATCGATATCCGCGGTGGCTTTGTCAGTCTTACGGCATGCACGTGTTGTCAGTGATGCCCGGATATCATACCGCATGTGTCTGGCGGCAACACGGCTTTGTTGCCGCCGGCCCGCATTTCGGCCGGGGCGTCGCGGCCGGGGAGGCCGTCCGCCGTTCGATTGTGATCGGCGGCGGCTTTCCCTACAATCTCCGGCAATAAGCCCATCCCGGCGCGTCCGGGCCACGAACGGATACCGATGACAGACTCTCTTTCCGCGCGCCTCGAACAGGTCCGCGCGCGTCTGGCGGCCGCCTGCGCCGCCGCCGGCCGTCCGTCCGAAGCGGTCGCGCTGCTGGCGGTCAGCAAGACCTTCCCCGCCGACGACGTGCGCGCCGCCCACCGCTGCGGCCTCAGCGCCTTCGGCGAAAACTATGTGCAGGAGCTGCAGCAGAAAAGCGAAGCGCTGGCCGACCTGGCGCTAGAATGGCACTTCATCGGCCCGCTGCAGTCGAACAAGACCCGTATCGTCGCCGAGCGCGCGCACTGGGCGCATTCGATAGACCGGCTGAAGATCGCCGAGCGGCTGTCGGCGCAGCGCCCGGACGAGCTGCCGCCGCTGAACGTCTGCGTGCAGGTCAATGTGTCCGGCGAGGACAGTAAGAGCGGCTGCGCGCCGGACGAGGCCGCGGCGCTGGCGCGCGCGGTGGCGGCGCTGCCGCGTCTCAGGCTGCGCGGGCTGATGTGCGTGCCGGAACCGACCGAGGACGCGGCTCGGCTGGCGGCGCAGTTCGCCGGCCTGCGCCGGCTGCAGCAGTCGCTGCAGGCCGAGGGCCTGCCGCTGGACACGCTGTCGATGGGCATGTCGGCCGATCTGGAACTGGCGGTGGCCGAAGGCGCCACCGTCGTGCGGGTGGGTTCGGCCATCTTCGGCCAGCGCGATTACCGGCAATAACGATTCCGCTTCCGGCCTTGCCGGGAGCCGCTGCATCCAGGGGGAACCATGCAGATCACTTTCATCGGCGGCGGCAATATGGCCGGCGCCATCATCGGCGGCCTGGCCGCCCAGGGCGGCCACCGCATCCACGTGGTCGAGCATCAGCAGGACAAGCTGGACCAGCTGGCGGCCAGTTTCGGCTGCAGCGGCGGCCAGGCGTTGCCCGAGCGCTTTTCCGCCGCCGACGCGGTGGTGCTGGCGGTCAAGCCGCAGCAGCTGCGGGAATTGTGCCTGGCGCTGGCGCCGCGGCTGAACGGCGCGCTGGTGGTGTCCATCGCCGCCGGCATCCGGCTGGACGCGCTCAGGCGCTGGCTCGGCAGCGAGCGCATCGTGCGGGTGATGCCGAACACCCCGGCGCTGGTCGGCAAGGGCGTGTCCGGGCTGTACGCCGACGCGGCGGTGCCGGCGGCCGACCGCGAGGCGGCCGAGGCCATCATGCGCGCGACCGGCCTGACCGTGTGGCTGCGCGACGAGGCTGGAATCGACGACATCACCTGCGTGTCCGGCAGCGGCCCGGCCTATGTTTTCTATTTCATCGAGAGCATGATCGAGGCCGCGGCGCAGGCCGGCTTCGACGAGGCGCAGGCCCGCGAGCTGGTGCTGGCGACTTTCGACGGCGCCGTCGAGCTGGCGCGGCAAAGCCCGCTGCCGGTGGCGACGCTGCGGCAGAACGTGATGTCCAAGGGCGGCACCACCGAGCGCGCGATCGCGCGCTTCGAGGCCGACGGCGTCAAGGCGGCCATCGTCGCCGGCGCGATGGATTGTCGCGAGCGCTCGATCGAGATGGGCCAACAACTCAGCCAGGAGTAAGCGAAGATCATGCTTGTCGACACCCTGCAATTCCTGATCAAGACCTTGTCCGGCCTGTTCGTGCTGGTCTTGCTGCTGCGCTTCTACCTGCAGGTGGTGCGCGCGCCGTTCAAGCATCCGGTATGCCAGTTCGTGATGGCCGCCACCAATTTCCTGGTGCTGCCGGCGCGCAAGCTGGTGCCGTCGGTGCGCAACTACGATACCGCGACCATGCTGCTGGCCTGGCTGACCTGCCTGCTGGCCAATGTCCTGATGCTGTTGCTGGGCTCGGTGCCGGAGGTGTTCGCCTTCCCGCAGGTGTGGGTGGCGCTGGCGCTGCTGTCGCTGCTGGAGGTGTTCAAGCAGTCGCTGACGCTGCTGATGGGCGCGGTCATCGTGCAGGCGGTGCTCAGCTGGGTCAATCCGTACAATCCGCTGACGCCGGTGCTGGACAGCCTGACCCGGCCGTTCCTGCGGCCGTTCCGCCGCGTGGCGGTCGGCGGGGTGGATCTGTCGCCGCTGGTGCTGCTGATCATCATCCAGGTGATTATGATGCTGCCGGTGCGTATGCTGGAGACGGGCTTTTTGATGCAACTCAATGTCGTCGCCCAGTAAAACGGGTTATCTGTCATACCTTGACCGCCGGACCGTCCGGCCTGGCGGTTTTGTGAAACGATAGGAAGAACCATGATGAAAAAGATTCTGTTCGCCGCCCTGCTGATGGGCGCCGCCACCGCTCCGGCCCTGGCCAATTTGCAGCTGGCGCAGAAATACAGCTGTACCGCCTGTCATGCGGTGGACAAAAAGATCGTCGGTCCGGCATACAAGGACGTGGCGAAGAAATACGCCGGCCAGAAGGGCGCCGAGGCGATGTTGATGGCCAAGGTGAAAAACGGCGGCTCCGGCGTGTGGGGACCGATTCCGATGACGCCGCATCCGAATATCCCGGACGCCGATCTGCGCGCGCTGGTGAAGTGGGTGCTGAGCCAGAAATAAGCCGGCTCGGGTTTTAATTGAGGCAAGTCCGCAACGGATTTGCCTGCTTGCAAAAGGCGGCTTCGGCCGCCTTTGAACTTGTCGGGCGGGCGCCGGTCGAAACCGGCGAATTGATTGCCTTTCATCGAATTCTGGCGGACTTGTTATCGAGGAAAAACCGGGCTATATCAAATGTTAGCGGCAGTGGGTGATTATTTGGATTCAAGCTCAAGACAGTTGCGCAAACATTGGCCCGCCGGTAATCTTCTCCGCCTGTTGCCAACTCTATGCTGGAAGCACCAAACATGGCCAAGCTGACCGAACAGGATATCCTCAACTGGGAAGGCGATGATTACATGAACGCCGACCACCTTGAGTTCTTCAAGGACCGGTTGTTGCAGATGCAGCAGGAGTTGCTGGTGAACGCCAACGCCACTGCCAACCATCTGCAGGAGCAGGAAGCCACGCCTGACCCGGCCGACCGGGCCACGCTGGAAGAAGAATACGCGCTGGAGCTGCGCACCCGCGACCGCGAGCGCAAGCTGCTGCAGAAGATCCAGGCCTCGATCCGTCAGATCGAAGACGGCTCCTACGGTTTCTGCGAAGACACCGGCGAGCCCATCGGCCTGAAGCGGCTGATGGCGCGGCCGACCGCCACGCTGTCGGTCGAGGCGCAGGAACGCCGCGAGCGCATGAAGCGCCAGTACGCCGACTAAGCGCCCCGCTTCCGGGATCGAGCGCCACCGCCGCGAGGCCGTGGCGCTTTTTGCATGCTTGTCGCCTGTCGACAAATCCGGTTATCTTGCTGCTATGCAGAAAACGACATAGCCAAGGGACCACAGCATGCAACGCCAGACAGACGACGTCAGAATCCGCGAGATCAAGGAACTGCTTCCCCCGATCGCCCACTTGTATGAACTGCCGATCAGCGAATCCGCTTCCGAGCTGATCTACAACACCCGGCGCGACATCGCGGCGCTGCTGCGCGGCGAGGACGACAGGCTGCTGGTGGTGATCGGCCCCTGTTCGATCCACGACACCGAGGCCGCCGTCGAGTACGCGCAGAAACTGGCGCCGCTGCGCCAGGCGCTGGCAGGCGAACTGGAAGTGGTGATGCGGGTCTACTTCGAGAAGCCGCGCACCACCGTCGGCTGGAAGGGCCTGATCAACGATCCGCACCTGAACGAGTCCTACGACATCAACGCCGGCCTGCGCATCGCGCGCCGCCTGCTGCTGACGCTGAACAATCTGGGCATGCCGGCCGCGACCGAATTCCTCGACATGATCACGCCGCAGTATTTCGCCGACCTGATCAGCTGGGGCGCGATCGGCGCCCGCACCACCGAGAGCCAGGTGCACCGCGAACTGGCCTCCGGCCTGTCCTGCCCGGTGGGCTTCAAGAACGGCACCGACGGCAATCTGAAGATCGCCGTCGACGCGATACGCTCGTCCAGCGTGTCCCACCATTTCCTGTCGGTGACCAAGACCGGCCATTCCGCCATCGTCTCCACCGGCGGCAACCCGGACTGTCACGTGATCCTGCGCGGCGGCAAGGAGCCGAACTACTCGGCCGAGCACGTGCGCGCCGCCGCCGCCGAGCTGGCCGCGGTCGGCCTGCCGCAGAAGCTGATGGTGGACTTCAGCCACGCCAACAGCCGCAAGGACTACCGCCGCCAGATGGAGGTCAGCGCCGACGTCGCCGGCCAGATCGCCGGCGGCGACCGCAACATCTTCGGCGTGATGGTGGAGAGCCATCTGGTCGAGGGCCGCCAGGACCAGAAGCCCGGCTGCGAGCTGAAGTACGGCCAGAGCATCACCGACGGCTGCCTGGGCTGGGACGACACCGAGAAGCTGCTGACGCAGCTGGCCGACGCGGTCAGGGCGCGGCGCGGCCGCCAGGCCGAATAGGCCGGCCCGGTTCGCAGCGAAACGAATGCCCCGCCTTGCGGGGCATTGTCGTTTGCGGCGTCAGTACGCCGACACCAGCCGGTCGGCCATCGCCTTCAGCGCCCGCATCTGCGGCCCGTCGCGCCAGGCGTAGGCCGGACCGGTATAGCCGAACCAGTCCCAGCAGCCCTGAGGATTGGCGGCGCTGACCGTGGTCTGCGGGTAGAGCACCAGGATATGGTTGCTGTCGGCCCAGTCGTTGTAGCCGGCGTGGACGTAGAAGGCGTCGCCGACCTTGCCGGCGTATTGCTGACAGCCGTGCAGCGCGATGTGGACGCGGCAGGCCTCGCCGTCGGCGCAGGCGCGCGGCACGTAGACGAAGCCCTCGTCGGCCAGGCTGCTGCCGGCGGCGGCGTAGGGTTTCTGGCTGAAGCGGACGAGGCGGCCGGTCGGCGCCTGCGCCTTCGGCAGCAGCGCGCCGTAGATCTGTTTGAGGATCAGGCCGGCCTGGTCGTAACCCCGGCCCTCCCACTCGCAGTGGTTGAGGTACGGCGACGCCGTCGCGCCGCAGGCGTTGCCGTAGGCCGGCGTGATCTGGGCGTGGCCGGCCGGCAGCCTGCGTTCGTAGGCGATCTGGCTCGCCGGCACGCCGGCCAGCCGGAAGAACTCGGCGGCGGCGTCGACCACCTGGGTCTTCACCGTGTTGTCCTGGCTGCCGCTGAACAGGTAGACGCGGCGCGTGGCCAGATGGGTCAGCGGGTCTATCCGGCCGGCGGCGGCGAACTGGGCGGCGCCGGCCAGCAGCTGGCCGGCTTGCGGCGGCGGCCCGCTCATGCAGGCCGTGGTGCCGCTCAGCGAACCCAGCGCGCAGTAGTACGGCCCGCCGGCCACGACGCCGACGCCGACCACCGACGCCGAGTAGGCGATCTGGTATTGCACCGCCATGAAGGCCCCGGACGACAGGCCGGACACCGACGACTGCTTGGGATCGCCGTGGAAGGCGGGCAGCGGCTCGGCCGCCCCGGCCGTCGCCGCCAGCAGGGCGAGCAGGCAGAACCATGACTTGCGTTTCATCGACGCTCCTCCTTGAAGGCATGCCGGCGGCGCGGCCGGATGGCCGCTCCGCACGGGCATTCATGATGAAAATGGCAAATCACAGGCCAAATGGCAATGACAATTGTGCTTGCCGCAAAGCGGAAAGCCCGCCTGGGCGGCGGGCCGGCGGTTTTTCCGACCGAAGCCGCGCCTAGCGCGCGGCGGCGGCGGTGGAGCCGCCTATCAGCTTGGCGACGGACTGGGCCAGCGCGGCGTTCGGCAGCGCGAAGAACAGGCCGCCGCGGCCGTTCTGGGCGCTGGCGCAGTTGCCGGACAGCGCGCCCTCCTGGTTCATGTCGCCGAATATCGCGTAGGCGGTGCCGCCGCTGGTGCTGACGCCTATCTTGGCGTGGTTGTAGTTCTTGCCCAGGCCGCCCTTCAGCGAGAAGGTCTGGCCCTGCCAGCTGCCCGAGGTGGCGATGGCCACCGGCCCCGGCGTCGGCAGGCTGCTGTCCCAGCAGGCCGGCGCGCCGGCCTTGGTGGTGGTCGGGATCGCGTAGCTCTTGCCGGATTCCCACCAGGTAGCGGCGCGCAGCGCGATGCCGCCGAGTTCGGCCGAAACCAGCTGCCACGGCGCCACCTGCAGCGCCGACGGCTTGGAGATCAGCGTGACGCCGCTGGACAGCTTGCTGACCTGCGGCGTCGTGCTGCCGGACTTCTGTCCCAGTTGGTTGACCGCGTTCTGGATGTCGGCCGGACCGCCGTTCCGGACGATCTGCGGATTGCCCGGATCGGTGGCCACGCTGGCGTTGGCCAGCGCCTGGAGCACGGCCAGCACGTCGGCGTGGCTCAGCTGCAGCGAGAAGAAGTGCTGGCTGACCTCGACGTCGTTGTCTGCGACGCAGCCCAGCGTGTTGCCGTCGCTGGTGCGCGGGTACTGCGCGTTGCCGGAGGCCGGCCACGACGGCGTGCTGACCTGCATCACCACGCCGTTGCCCTGCGCGTCCCAGGCCAGCACGCCCTTGGAGTGGCCCCAGGGCGCGTTGCAGGCGTCGCCGGAACAGCCGGGGATGGCCGGGTCGCCGTAGAACTGGTCGTTCCACACCACGTAGTTCAGCGAGCCGTTGTAGATCTGATCGAAGGTGGCGCCGACCGGGTCGGCCCGGGTGTCGCCGATGCAGCCGTCGCCCTGGCCGAGGCTGGGCTGGCTGCTGCTGGCATAGAGGTATTGCTGGCTGTAGCTGCCGCCGCTGGTGTAGGTCTGCGGATTGCCGCCGAACTGGCAGCTGTTGACGGCGGCGGCGCCGCCGCAGCCGGGGAAGGACGCGGCGTTGAACTTGAAGGCGAACCACCAGTTGACCGGATGGCTGGCGTCCAGCAGCGGCGACGGGGCGGCATGGCCGCAAAGCGCGGTTGCGGCCAGTGTCAGGCCCAGACAGGCCCGGCGCCAGGAAGGCAGGATGGACATGGCATTTCTCCTTTGTAGGTATCGTATGAACGGTCCGCGAAGACGGCCGCGCGCCATGCTGATTGAGTAATGTGTAGCGAGTGTTAAGCCTTCCGCCATGGCAACATCTGTTAATAGATTGCCGGACTGGCCGACGGGAATGCGACGGACATGAAAAAGCCCCCGCGTTGCGGGGGCTGTCCGATGGCGTCGGCGCCGCTCAGATCGCGGCGGCCAGCCGCGAGCCCTGGTCGATCGCGCGCTTGGCGTCCAGTTCGGCGGCGACGTCGGCGCCGCCTATCAGATGGACCGGCTTGCCGGCGGCCGCCAGCGGCGCCTGCAGCTCGCGCAGCGGGTCCTGGCCGGCGCAGATCACCACATTGTCGACCGGCAGCAGCTGCGCCTCGCCCTTGACGGTGATGTGCAGGCCGGCGTCGTCGATCCGCTCGTAGCTGACGCCGGACAGCATCTTCACCCGCTTCATCTTCAGGCTCTCGCGGTGTATCCAGCCGGTGGTCTTGCCCAGGCCCTCGCCGACCTTGCTGGTCTTGCGCTGCAACAGGTAGACCTCGCGCGGGCTGGCATGCGGCTGCGGACCCTGCGGCGCCAGGCCGCCGGCGCTGTCGCCGCTCATGTCCACGCCCCACTCGCGCATGAAGGCGTCGGCGTCCAGCGAGGTGGAGCGGCCTTCGTGGCACAGGTATTCGGCGGTGTCGAAGCCTATGCCGCCGGCGCCGATGATGGCCACCGTCTTGCCGACCGGCTTCTTGTGCTTCAGCACGTCGAGGTAGTTCAGCACCTTAGGATGGTCGATGCCGGGGATGGCCGGAGTGCGCGGCGCGATGCCGGTGGCCAGCACCACCTCGTCGAAGCCGGACAGATCGTCGGCGGAGACGCGGACGCCCAGTTTCAGATCGACGCCGGTGGTCTCGATGCGGCGCTTGAAGTAGCGCAGCGTCTCGTAGAATTCCTCCTTGCCCGGAATCTGCTTGGCGACGTTGAACTGGCCGCCGATCTCGGCGGCGGCGTCGAACAGCGTCACGCTGTGGCCGCGCTCGGCGGCGACGGTGGCGAAGGCCAGGCCGGCCGGACCGGCGCCGACGACGGCCAGCTTCTTCGGCGCGGCGGCTTTCTCGTAATTGAGCTCGGTCTCGCGGCAGGCGCGCGGGTTGACCAGACAGGACGTCAGCTTGCCCTGGAAGATGTGGTCCAGACAGGCCTGGTTGCAGCCTATGCAGGTGTTGATCTCGTCGGCGCGGTTTTCCGCCGCCTTGTTGACGAAGTCCGGATCGGCCAGGAAGGGGCGCGCCATCGACACCATGTCGGCGCAGCCGCCGGCCAGGATCTCCTCGGCCACTTCCGGCGTGTTGATGCGGTTGGTGGTGATCAGCGGGATCTTGACCTGGCCCATCAGCTTCTTGGTGACCCAGGCGAAGCCGCCGCGCGGCACCATGGTGGCGATGGTCGGCACCCGCGCCTCGTGCCAGCCGATGCCGGTGTTGATGATGGTGGCGCCGGCCTTCTCGATCTCGCGCGCCAGATGGACCACCTCGTCCCAGCTGCTGCCGTCCTGAACCAGGTCCAGCATGGACAGCCGGTAGATGATGATGAAGGCGTCGCCTACCGCCGCGCGCACCGCCTTGACGGTCTCGATGGCGAAGCGGATGCGGTTCTCGAAGCTGCCGCCCCAGTCGTCGGTGCGCTTGTTGGTGGCGCGGGCGATGAACTGGTTGATCAGATAGCCTTCCGACCCCATCACCTCGACGCCGTCGTAGCCGGCCTGTTGCGCCAGCCGGGCGCAGTTGGCGAAGTCGGCGATGGTTTGCCGGACGTCGGCGTCGGACAGTTCGCGCGGGGTGTAGAAGTTGATCGGCGCGAGCAAGGGCGAGGCCGACACGCACTTTTCCTGGAAGCTGTAGCGGCCGGAGTGCAGGATTTGCAAGGCGATCTTGCCGCCTTCGCGGTGCACCGCGTCGGTGACCAGCTTGTGCTTGGGCACTTCATGCGCGTCGGACAGCTGGGCGGCGCCCTCGGCGACACAGCCCTCGGCGTTCGGGCCGACGCCGCCGGTCACGATCAGCGCCACCCCGCCCCGCGCGCGTTCGGCGTAGAACGCGGCCATCTTTTCGAAGCCGCCCGGGGATTCTTCCAGGCCGGTGTGCATCGAACCCATCAGCACCCGGTTTTTCAGCGTGGTGAAACCCAGGTCCAGCGGGGCCAGCAGGTGCGGGTAAGCGCTCATGTTTCTTCCTCGTGTCTGTTATATGGCGGCCCGGGCGGGCTAGGCCCCAAGCCTTTGATTCGTCTGGCGATGTCAACCCTGACGGCCAAGATACTTACTGGTAAGTAAGTTGTCAACGCGCGCGCCGGGAACGCGATTGTCATGACGGGGCGAATCGCTTCTATAATCGCCGCAGGCGGCATGCGCCGCCGTTGATAAAGGAGAATAAGAATGTGTGAGACGCACCACGCCCCATCCGACTGCCAGGCGATGCCGCAAGCGCGCCGGCTCGGCCGCCGAAGCTTTCTGCGTCTGGCCGCGCTGGGCGGCGGCGCCGCGTTGCTGGGCAGTTTCCTGCCGCGGACCAGTTGGGCAGCCGGCGGCACCGACGCCCTGCTGCTGTCGTGCATGGATTACCGCCTGGTCCACGCCGTCGGCGAATTCATGGACGAGCGCCTGGAGCTGCGCGGCAAGTACGACCACATCGTGCTGGCCGGCGCCTCGCTGATCTCGATCACCGACAAGTTTCCCGACTGGAACGCCACCTTCTGGCAGCACCTGGGCGTCGCGATAGACCTGCACCATATCCGCCGGGTGGTGCTGCTGGACCACCGCGACTGCGGCGCGTACAAGGTGGCCTTCGGCGAGGATTTCGCCAGGACGCCGGCGAAGGAGACCGAGGTTCACGCCAGGGCGCTGCGGGCCTTGCGCCGGGAGGTCCTGGCCAGACACCCGCAACTGGCGGTGGAGACCTATCTGATGGCGCTGGACGGCAAGGCGGAGGAGATTCCCGCCTGAGCGCCGCGCCTGGCGACGCGACCCCGCCGCCCGGCGGGGTTTTTCATTCGCCGTGCTTGTCGGCGGCGCGGCGGTAGGCCGGGCGGGCCTGCAGCCGGTCGACGAAGCGCGCCAGATTGGGGTAGCGGGCGCGGCCGTCGCCGGCGACCGCGATCTGGGCGACGAAGGACAGCTGCACGTCGGCTCCGCTCAGATCGTCGCCGACGAAGTAGTCGCGGCCTTCCAGCTCGCCGTCCAGATAACCCAGGTGATTGGCCAGCTCGCCGTCTATCCGCGGGTGCAGCGGCGCGCCGGCCTCGCCCAGCCTGCCGACGTAGAGCTGCAGCAGGATGGGCAGCATCGCCGAGCCTTCGGCGTAGTGCAGCAGCTGGACGTAGCGGTTGTAGTCGGCGCTGTCCGGCGCCGGCGCGAAGCGGCCGTTGCCGTAGGTACGGATCAGGTAGTCGACGATGGCGCCGGACTCGATCAGCACGGTGTCGCCGTCGCGCAGGACCGGCGCCTTGCCCAGAGGGTGGATGGCTTTCAACTCGGGCGGAGCGAGCCGTGTCTGGGGATCGCGCTGGTAGGCGATCACGCGGTAGTCCAGGCCCAGTTCCTCCAGCAGCCAGGTGATGCGGCGCGAGCGCGATTGGTTAAGGTGGTGCACTTCTATCATGTCGACTCCTTCGGAATGGGGATCAGGCGGGGACGATCCTGGCCAGCCAGGCCAGGATGTCGCCTTCCACTTCGGCGCGGTTGCTTTCGTTCAGCATCTCGTGGCGGCCGCCCGGATAGACCTTGCTCTGCAGGTCCAGCACGCCGGCGTCGCGGTAGCGGATTTCCAGTTGGCCCAGCGCCAGCCGGCCCAGGCTGACCGGATCGCGGCTGCCGGCGAACAGCAGGATGGGACAGCGGCGGTTGACGCCGGCGCCGGCGGCCTCGGCGTCCTCCATTTCGACGATGCCGGCGAACAGGTCGGCCCACAGTCCCGGCGTCGGATCGAAGCCGCAGCGCGGATCGGCCAGATAGGCGTCCACCTCGGCCGGATCGCGGCTCAGCCATTCCATCCTGGTGCGCCACGGCGGGAAGCCCAGGTTGAAGCTGCCGAACACCAGGGCCGCCATCAGCCGGCTGGGCCGGTCCCGGCCGTCGCCGCGGCCCAGCCAGCGCGCCAGCGCGCCGAGCAGCCGCGCCAGCGGCCGCTGGCGGTAGCCGGTGGACGACAGCACCAGTCCGGACAGCCGGCCGCCGTAGCGCAGGAAATGGGCGCGGGCGATGAAGCTGCCCATGCTGTGGCCGAACAATACGACGGGCAGGCCCGGATGCCGTTCGGCGGCGTGGCGGCGCACCGTCTCGACGTCGTCGACCACCTTGCGCCAGCCGTCGTCGGCGGCGAAGAAGCCGCGCGGCGCCGGCGCGTCGCCGTGGCCGCGGTGGTCGTGGGCATACACCGCGTAGCCGGCGGCGGCGAGCGTCCGGGCGAAACGGTCGTAGCGGGCGGCGTATTCGCTCATGCCGTGCGATATCAGCACCGCGGCGCGGGGCTGCCCGTCCGGCAGCCACTGGCACAGCGGGATGGCGGCGCCGTCGGCGGCGGCTAGGGTCAGGCTGCGCATGCGCGTTCTCCAGGAATTCAGCCCAGCAGGGCGCGGCTGTCGAAATCGGGGTTGATCAGCGAGCTCAGCACATGGTCGCGCCAGGCGCCGTCGAGAAACAGGTAGTTCTTGGCCTGGCCTTCGATGGAGAAGCCCAGCCGCTTCAGCAGCGCGGCGCTGCGGACGTTGTGCGGCTGGTAGTTGGCCTGGATGCGGTGCAGGCGCAGCTCGTCGAAGGCGAAGGCGATGGCCGTCTGCAGCGCCTCGCGCATCAGGCCCTGGCCCTCGCAGGCCCGGTCTATGCCGTAGCCGAGATGGCAGGCCTGGAACACGCCGCGGACGATGTTGCTGAAACTGACGGTGCCGATGACGCGGTCCGGCTCCGCCTGCGTCGCCAGCAGGAAACGCGCGCTGACGCCGTCTTCCCAGCTGCGGACGGCCTGGCGCAGTTGCATCGCCCAGTGCGCGGCGGTGTAGAACTGCTGGCTGGCGGTGGGGTTCCACGGCTCGAGGTGGGCGCGGTTGCGCAGATGGTAATCGAGCACGGCCGGCGCCCAGGCGGGATCGGCCGGCCAGAGCCGGAGGCGGGGGGTGTCGAGTATGGCTTGGGCGGCGGGCATGGCATTGCGGCTGTTATGACAAGGCAGTAGATAGTAGTCGCAATGCGGCCCCGCGCTCAAGGGCGCCGCCGTGGCCGGCGGCGCCGGATGCCGGTCTTCGGGTCGGCAGGCTCAGCCGGCCAGCCGCTGCAGCGCCTCGCGGTACTTGGCCGCGGTCTTCTCGCGCACGTCCAGCGGCACCGTCGGCGCCGGGGCCTGCTTGTTCCAGCCGGAAGCCTCCAGCCAGTCGCGGACGAACTGCTTGTCGAACGACGGCGGATTGCTGCCCGGCCGGTAGCTGTCGGCCGGCCAGAAGCGGCTGGAGTCCGGCGTCAGCGCCTCGTCCATCAGCGTCAGCGTTCCGTCCTCGTCCAGGCCGAACTCGAACTTGGTGTCGCAGATGATGATGCCGCGCGTCGCGGCGTACTCGGCCGCCGCCCGGTACAGCAGGATGGCGGTGTCGCGCACCTTGGCCGCCAGTTCCTTGCCGACGATGGCCTCGCATTGCGCGAAGTCGATGTTCTCGTCGTGGTCGCCGACCGCCGCCTTGGTGGACGGCGTGAAGATCGGCTCGGGCAGCTTGTCCGCCTCCCGCAGGCCGGCCGGCAGTGCAATGCCGCAGACCGAGCCGGACTGCCGGTATTCCTTCCAGCCGGAGCCGGCCAGGTAGCCGCGCACCACGGCCTCGATCGGCACGGCCTTCAGGCGCTTGGCCACCACCGCGCGGCCTTCCACCTGCGGCAGGTCTTCCGCCGACACCACGTCTTCCGGCTTGTCGCCGGTCAGATGGTTGGGCACCACGTCCTTCAGCTTGTCGAACCAGAAATTGGAGATCGCGGTCAGGATCTGGCCCTTGGCCGGAATCGGATCGTCCAGGATCACGTCGAAGGCGGACAGCCTGTCGGTGGCGATCATCAGCATGCGCTTGTCGTCGATCTCGTACAGGTCGCGAACCTTGCCGGAGTAGATCTTGCGCAGGCTCTTCAGGTGGGTGGTGTTCAGTCCGGTCATCATGCGTCCTTCGCGGGCAGGGGTTGCTATTGGATTCGTTTCAGCGCCTCGCGCCGCGACAGCGGCGACAGCGCGGCGGAGGCGACGAAGCCGCGCACGGCCTCGGCGTCGGTGTAAGCGTATTCGCGCAAGGCCCAGCCTATCGCCTTGCGGATGAAGAATTCGGTATCGGCGGCGTTGGCCGCACAGTAGCGGAACAGCCGAGCCACGTCGGTTTCCCGCTTCCAGTACAGCTGGTGCAGGATGGCGACGCGGCGCAGCCAGAAGTCGCCGTCGCCAGCCAGCCGGTCCATGTCGGCCTGCAGCTCGCGCCGGGCGCGGACCTGAGCGCCGATGACCCAGGCGGCGAGGCCGTCGACGGTGTCCCACCAGGACTTTTCCGTCGCCAGCGCCAAGAGCCGCGGCAAGGCGGAGGCCGGCAGCCCGGCGGCGTGGCGGGCCAGCAGGTCCACCGCCACGTAGTGGAATTCGCGTTCGGGCTGCCGCCACAGCGCCTCGGCCTGCGCCAGCCAGCCGTCTGGACCGGCCGCGTCATGCGACTGGATCCAGGCGGCGGCGGCTTTGCGCCGGACCGGCGCGGCGACGCCGAGGAAGTCGAACTGCCCGCGCATATAGTCGCGCATCGCCGGCGCGCGCGCCGGATCGGCGGCGGCGCTCAGCAGGGCGCGCAGTTCGGTCGGCTCGGCGCTCGGGGCCATGCTCGGTCTCAGGACTGATAGCCGGGATTGCGCTTGGCCTTGTCGGCCCACTCGCGCGCCTTCTTGGGGTCCGGCGGCAGATTGGCGGCGCCGGTGCGGTACAGCCGCGACAGCGCGCGCTGGATCTGCGGCGGCGCGTAGGAGGCGTCGGCGCTCAATGCCTTCTGGTACCAGTAGACGGCCTGCTGGCCATCGGCGGCGAAGCCCCGGCCCTCCTCGTGCATCTGGCCGAGCAGGTAGCATTCCTCAATCGACGGATGCTGGCGCATCAGCTGCTCCAGCAACTGGCCGCCGCGTTTGGCGTCGCGGTACGGCGCCGGCGCGGTGGCCAGCAGCACCGCGTAGTCGCGCTGCAGCCAGTAGCCGCTGCCTTCCGGTTCCGGATAGCGCGCGGCGCGCTCCAGCAGGCCCAGCAGGCGCGGGTAGTCCTTCTTCACCGACGGCGATTTCAGAAAGCCGTTGCGGTTGCGGCCGTAGCTTTCCGCCAAGGTCGACAGCGCGCGGCGGTTGCCCATCGCGGCGGCTTGCAGATACAGCTCGTTGGCCTTGGCTTGCTGGCCGGACATCATCAGCTGGTAGGCCTGTTCGGCCAGCGGCGCGGCGGCCGCCTGCGGCGCCAGCGCCTGGGAAGCCGGGGCTTCGGCGGCCTGGGCCGGCAGTTGCGGCGCCAGCGTCAGTGCGCACAGCAGCGCGGCCAGGCGGGCCGGGCGGAACAGGGGCGGGAATGCGAAAATCGTGTTCATCGTGGAAACCTTGTGTCGTTCGGTAGCGGTCGCGCGCCGGACAAGCGGCGCCACGTACAGCCTACCGGCCGGGCGGGGGCGGCGAAATGGACCCGCTCGGCATGCTACAAGGTGTCCTTCAGCGCCCTGGCCTGCTCCAGCGCCTCGTCGGCGCTGGCGGCCATCACGTTGAAGTGGCCCATCTTGCGGCCCGGCCGCGCGGTTTTCTTGCCATACAGGTGCAGCTGGGCGTTCGGGGCTTCCATCAGCACGTCCCAGTTCGGTTCGCGGCCGTCCTCCTTCCACACGTCGCCGAGCAGGTTGACCATCACCACCGGGCTGAGCAGGTCGGTGCGGCCCGGCAGCAGGCCGCACATCGCGCGCACCTGCTGCTGGAACTGGTCGGTCAGGCAGGCCGTCAGCGTGTAGTGGCCGGAGTTGTGCGGCCGCGGGGCGATCTCGTTGACGACCAGGCTGTCGTCCTTCAGCACGAAGAATTCCACCGCCAGCACGCCGACGTAGTCGAGCGCCTCGGCCAGCTGTTTCGCCATCTCCTGCGCCTGCCTGGCCAGCGCCGGGGCGATGCGGGCCGGCACGACGGATTCGTCGAGTATGCCGTCCTTGTGGAGGTTTTCCGCCACCGGGAAGACCGCGCTCTGCGTCGGGCTGACGCGGGTGACGATGGCCGACACCTCCAGCTGCAGGTCCAGCATCTTCTCCAGCACGCAGGCCTGGCCGCCCAGATTGGCGTAGGCGGCGCGCGCCTCGGCCGCGGTCTGCACCCTGACCTGGCCCTTGCCGTCGTAGCCGAGGCGGGCGGTCTTCAGGATGCCGGGCAGATACGGGGCGAGATCGACCTGGATGTCCTCGACGCTTTCGATCGCCAGGTAGGGCGCGGTCGGCAGGCCGGCCTTGTTGATCCAGGCCTTCTCCGCGATGCGGTCCTGGGCGACGGCGACGCAGTCGCCGGACGGCGACACGCGGGTGCGGCGCGCCAGCTCGCGCATCGCGTCGGCGTTGACGTTCTCGAATTCGGTGGTGACGGCGGCGCAGCTGTCGGCCAGCTCGCGCAGCGCGGCCGGATCGTTGTACGGCGCGCGAAGATGGCGGTCGGCGTAGGCGGCGGCCGGCGCGTTCTCGTCCGGGTCCAGCACGGTGACGCGATAGCCCATGGTCTTGGCGGCGACGGCGAACATGCGGCCCAGCTGGCCGCCGCCGAGTATGCCCAGCATCGCCGGCGGCAGGATGGCGGCCATTATTCGACCTCCGGCAGCGTCATCGCCAGCACGGTTTCTTCCTGCTGCTTGCGGAAGGCCGTCAGCTTTTCGGCCAGTTCCGGGCGGGTCGTCGCCAGCATCGCCACCGCGAACAGCGCGGCATTGGCGGCGCCGGCCTCGCCGATGGCGAAGGTGGCCACCGGTATGCCCTTGGGCATCTGGACGATGGACAGCAGCGAGTCCTCGCCGCGCAGATATTTGGACGGCACCGGCACGCCCAGCACCGGCACATGGGTCTTGGCGGCCAGCATGCCCGGCAGGTGGGCGGCGCCGCCGGCGCCGGCGATGATGGCCGAGAGGCCGCGCGGCGCGGCTTCTTCGGCGTACTGGAACAGCAGGTCCGGGGTGCGGTGGGCGGAGACGACGCGGGTTTCGCAGGCGACGCCGAAGCTTTTCAGCACGCGCGCGGCGTGCTGCATCACTTCCCAGTCGCTGTTGCTACCCATCACGATGCCGACTTCAATCATGGCGGTGCTGCTCGCGTATGGTGAACGAAGACCGCGATTTTACCCGAGGCGGACGGCTACCCGGAATGGTTTTTTATTTTCATATCAAGACAGTTAGCGGTCGAACTTGCCGGCCGGCCGCCGTTTCACGCCAGTTTCGGATAGGTGAACAGCAATAGCTGCAGCGTGTTGAAGCCCAGGTGGGCCAGCACCGCCAGCCACAGCCGGCGCCGCGCGGCGTAGATCAGGCCGTAGCCTATGCCGGCCAGCGTGGCCAGGCCCACCCAGGCCCAGCCGCCTGCCAGGTGCGCCACGCCGAACAGCAGCGACGCCGCCATCAGCGCGGCGAACGGCTCGGTGCGCAACTCCAGCCAGCGCTGGACGCCGGCGCGGAAGAAGGCCTCCTCCACCAGCGACACCAGGAAGCAGTTGGCCAGCAGCCACGGCAGCAGCCAGTCCGGCCATTTCGGCGCGAAGCCTATGATGCCGACGGCGGAGGCGATGCCGAACACGAACAACAGCGCCAGCGCGCCGACCGCCGCGGCCGGCCAGCCCAGTTGGCGCTCGGGCAGCGGCGCCCGGCAGAGGTTCAGCAACAGCAGCAGGCCGGCCAGGCCCTTGTCGTAGCTCCAGAACAGCCGATACGGCGCGCTGTCCGGGCTGGCGCGGCCTTGCCACAGCAGCGGGTTGTCGAAGCCGGGCAGCGCGTGCACGGCCAGCGCCAGCAGCGCGGCTATCCACACCAGGTACAGCTCCGGCCGCGGATGGCGGCGCAGCGCCAGCGTCAGGCCGGCGACGGCGACCGCGGCCAACACGCCCAGCGGCTGCAGCACGCCGGCCGCCAGCGCCACCATCGCGCTGGTCGTCAGCGCGATCCAGCCGGGAGCCTCCTGGCGCAGGCTGGCGGCGATCAGGCCCAGCGCCAGCAGGCCGTAGGCGGCCAGCGTCAGGGAGGAAAGCGTGGACATGGCGTCTCCGTCGCGGGTGGACAAGCGCCCGATGATAAGGCCTGGACGCGGCGAGGCCAAACGCTTCCTCAGGGTTGGGCCGGATGCGGCCGCAGCAGCCGGCGGCGCTGGGCGTCGGCCAGGTAGGCGGCGATGGACGCCGCCTCCTCCGCCGGGATGGGCGCCTTGAACGCCAGCCGCATCTTGTCGACGACGGCGCGCCAGCGCGCCTCGTCGAAATCCGGCTGCAGCGCGATGTAGTCGGCGGAGTGACAGATCAGACAGCGCTGCAGCGCCGGCAGATAGCCGGGATGGCCGCTGTCCGGCAGCATCGCCGTCTCGTTCGGCAGCGAGATGCTTGCCGCGCCGGCGGGCCCGGCCAGCAGCAGCGCCAACAACAGCGCGGCCCTCATCGTCCTGCCCCGGCGACGACGATGTCCAGCCGCTCGATCACGTCGCGGGCGTAGCCGCCAGGATTCCACGGCTGGACCATGGGCTGGACCTGGCCGTCGTTGGCGGTGGCGCGCGCCATCAGCGTCAGCGGTCCCGGCTTCACGTCGTCCAGCGTCAGCGTCCACGGCCGGAACGCGAAGCGGCCGGCGTCGGCGCCCAGCCGGGCAGGCAGCCAGCTCGCGCCGCCGTCGGCGGAGACGTCGACCCGGCGGATGCCGCTGCCGCCGTCGAAGGCGATGCCGCGCAGCGACAACCGGCCCGCCGGCACGGCGTCGCCGGCGGCCGGGGCGGTGATGAAGCTGCGCACCTTCATCCGGGTCAGCCGCACCGTCCTGTCCGGCTTGCTTCCGGGCGGTACGCCGTTGTCCGGCGTGTCCGGCACGATATAGGCCTGGCTGGCGAACCAGCCGTCGAACACATGGTCGAGCACGTCGATGCGGGACAGGTGCTTCATCCAGTAGGCGGCGTAGAAGCCCGGCACGACCAGCCGGATCGGGTAGCCGTTCAGCACCGGCAGCGGCCGGCCGTTCATCTCCCACGCTATCATGGGCTCAGGCCGCAGCGCGTCGGCGATGTCGAGCGAGCGGACGAAGGACGGCGTCTCCTCCAGCGCCGGCCGGTCGGTGCCGCGGCAGGCGATCTGGCGCGCGCCGTCCATCACGCCGGCGGCGGCCAGCACATCGGCCAACCTAGCGCCGGCCATCTCGACGCAGGCCATCGAGCCGTTGCCGAGCTGCGCGCCCTGCACCCTGGGCTGCGACAGGCCGCGGCCGTTGCCGGCGCACTGCATCACCACCGTCTGCCTGACCGTCTCGAAGCGCTTTTTCAGGTCCGCCAGCGTCAGCGTCAGCGGCCGGCTCACCTTGCCGGCTATCGTCAACGTGTGGGTGGCGGGGTCGATGTCCAGCGGGTGGTCGGCCAGATGGTAGCGGACGAATACCGCCTCGTTCGGCGTGATCAGGCCGCGGTCGAACTGGGAGAACGGCGTTTCTAGATGGACCGGCCGGGTGGTGATGCGCAACAGCGGCATCTTCTGCGGGTACGGGACCAGTTCGCGCCAGCCGTTGTCGAAACCCTGGTCCATCCAGGCGGCTCGGCCCCGGCCAGGCAGCGCCAGCAGCGCGGCGGCGGCGAGGCCGCCCTTCAGTACCGCGCGTCGGCGCAGCGCATCGTCGTCCATGATCGCGAACCCAAGGAAAATGGGGCGATGCTAGGCGGCGCCGCGGCGCTTGTCGACCGGGGAAAGGGACAGGTGCGGCCGACGGTTCGGGCTCATTGCACCGCGATGTCGCTCAGATGGTAGGTGCCGGTGCGGTTGGTCTGGCAGAACACCTTGGCCCTGACCGTGACGGTCCGGCCCTTGTAGCGGCCCATGTCTTCCTGGTTCAGCGCCAGGCTGCGCTTGTCCTGTTCGCCGCAGTCGGCGCCGTCGTCCAGCGTCAGCGGCTTGGCCAGCTTCAGGTGATAGGCCTTGAACAAGGTGCCGTCGGCCTTGCTGCCGGACGAGATCGGGCCGATGACGGTGCCGCTGAGCGTGACGGCGGTCTCGCCGTCTTCGCGGACGGCGAGCGGCTTGGCCTGCGACAACGGCCCGGCGGCCAGCAGGCAGAGCGCGGCCAGCGCGCGCACGGCATGGGAGTTTTTCATCTGTGTGGTTTTCTTGTTCGGGTTCATCACGGTCGGCGCCCGCGCGGGCGGGCGCCGGGCGCGTCAGCGCGTCAGGCTGCAGCGCAGGCCGAGCCGGGCCAGCGTCGCCGGCTGGCTGGCGGCCACCCGCCAAGCGCCGCCGTCGCGGCCGATGCGCAGCGCGACGCGCTGGCCGCCCTGTTCCAGCTCCAGTCCGACGGCGTCGCCCTGCCACGACTTGAAGACGGTGCTGGCGCCGCTGTCGCGTCTCAGGCTGCAGAACAGGCCGCCCTGACCGTCTTGCGGCAGCGGCAGCAGCTGCAGGCGCCAGTCGGATTCGGTCTGCACCTGCAGCAGCGTCTTGCCGTCCGGGGCCGGCGCGACGATGTTCTCGGTGCTGTAGGTGAAGTAGACCTTGCCGTCGCGATTGTCGACCAGCAGGCTGCCTGGCGCGTCGTGGCCGAACAGCAGGTCGACGCGCTGCAGCGCGCCGCCGGCCAGCGGGCCCTGGTAGACGAAGGTGGAGCTGTCGCCATCGCCCTGGCTGGTGCGCCAGTTCTTGAATTGCAGCTGCTTGCCGTTGCCGGCGACTACGGTCAGCAGCGGGCCCTTGCGTTGGCCGAGTCCGGCGTGGGCGGCCAGCGTCTTGGCGTCGTTCTGCGGCGACTCCATCGGATTGAGTCGCTGGCGGGCGCCGGCCGCGGCGCGCAGAATGCCGTCGGCGCCGGCGGCGTCCAATTGCTGAATGGCGACGGCGCGGGCGCCGTGCGCTTGCGCGCGCAGTTGGCCGGCCAGGTCGACGACCGGGGGCGAGTCGAAATTGGTGATGGGCGCGGCGGCGGCGCCCAGCGGCAGCAGCAGCGCCGCCAGTGCGAGGGAGGATTTCATCGTCGGTGACATGCGATACGGAAAAATTTCCGTACCGCTTATGTCACTGGCGTTTCCGGCGGTCAACGCAACTATTCACCGCCGGCGGCCGGCTCAGCGGTGGCCGGCCAGCGCGTCCAGCACCTTGCTCGACAGCGCCGGCGGCTGGGCGGTGACGCGCAGCAGATGGCGCAAGGCCGGGTGCGGCGGGCGGTGCACCGCGATGCCGTCGGCCAGCAGGCAGCGCTGGATCGCCTCGGCGGCGGTGGCGTTCGGATAGACCACGGCGACGAAGTTGGTGTGCGACGGCAGCACTGTCAGGTCGCGGGCGCGCAGCGCCGCGTCCAGCTTGTCGCGCAGCTGCAGCGTGGCCTGTACCAGCTGGGCGCTGTAGTCCGGGTCTTCCAGCACCCGCCGCGCCGCGTGCTGGGCCAGGCCGGACAGCGCGTACTGCGGACGGATCTGGTCCGCCTTGGCGATGATGTCGGCCGGCGCCAGCGCGAAGCCGACGCGCAGGCCGGCCAGGCCGTAGGCCTTGGACAGCGTGCGCAGCCGCAGCGTGTTGGCCATCGCGCCGGCCGGCGGCGCGTCCTGCGGGTCGACGCAGAAATCGACATAGGCCTCGTCCAGGATCAGCAGCGTCTGCGACGGCAGCTGCTGGCGCAGGGCCAGGATGTCGGCGGCGGACCAGTAATGGCCGGTCGGATTGTCCGGATTGGCCAGGTACAGCGCGACGGCGCGCTCGGCGTGCACCACTTCGCACAGCCGGGCGAGGTCGGGGCGCAGCCCGACGCCGTGCTGCTGGTACGGCACTTCGAGGATGCGGGCGCCGACGCCTTCGGCGAAGTAGCGGAAGGCAGGATAGGTGCCGGCGCTGCAGACCACCGCGTCGCCGGCATTGCAGCGCAGCCGCAGCGCCAGCAGGATCAGGCTGTCGGCGCCGCTGTCGAACAGCACCTGGCTCGCTTCGACGCCGTGGCGCTCGGCGGCCAGCTCGCGCAAGGCCAGCGCGTACGGGTCCGGGTACAGCCGCGCCAGCTCGGTCAGCAGCTCGCCCCATTCGGCCAGCAACGGAGAGTCGGGCTTGGCCATGCTTTCGTTGGCGCCCAGGCGGCAGACCACCTTGTGCCCCAGCGCCGCTTCCAGCTTGGCGATGCCGGGAAACGGGTTGACGATGGTATGGTGTTCCAGGTGGCGCGCGTAGTGCATGGCAGTTCCAACTCCCGAGTTGACGACGGCCATTCTAGGCCAATGCCCGGTCAGACAAGCGATCGCTTGGCAATATCCTTATGCGGCGGCGTTCAGCGCGCGGCCGAGGCCGGGACCGCGGCTTGCGGCGCCGAGGCGGCCGGTTTGGCGGCGTGATGGCCGGCCGGAGCCTTGGGCAGCACCAGCGGGCCCTTGTAGCCGCAGGCGGCGAGAAAGAGGAACAGGCTGGCGCAGACGAGCAGGGTACGCATACTGACGCAATCCGATATGGCAAAATCAGCATACTAGCAAAACCCCGCCGGGCCGTGTTGCCCGCGCCCGGCGCAATCAGGACAGACATCATGACCGAAAGCGAATTTCTGCAGTTGAGCGACGCCATCTTCGACCGGATCGAGGCGGCGATAGACGCGCAGGGCCTGGACGCCGACACCCTGCGTCAGGGCAATGTGCTGGAGATCGAGTTCGACGGCGGCGACAAGGTGATCGTCAACCGCCATGCGGCGAATCAGGAGATGTGGATCGCGGCCAGGAGCGGCGGCTACCATTTTTCGCGCCGCGACGGCGGCTGGATCGCCAGCCGCGACGGCGCCGAGTTCTTCGCCACGCTGGCCGAGGCGATACGCGCCGGCAGCGGCGAGCCCTTCGCGTTCGCCGACTGATACGGACTGCGGACATGCTGGCGGGATGGCGAGAAACATTATAGGTTTCAATATGATTACCCTAGCCCGCCGGTTCTGAGGACGAGATGCCCGCGCAGATAGCAAGCTTCTACGACGCCGCCACCGGCACCATCAGCCACATCGTCCACGACCGCCCCGGCGGCCATGCGGCGGTGGTCGATCCGGTGCTGGACTTCGACCCCCGTTCCGGCCGCGTCGGCCATGGATCGGCCGACCGGCTGCTGGCCTTCCTGGCCGAGCGGCGGCTGACGCTGCAATGGATACTGGAGACCCACGCCCATGCCGACCATCTGTCGGCGGCGGCCTACCTGAAACGGCGGGCCGGGGGCACGCTGGCGATAGGCCGCCGCATCACCGAGGTGCAGGCCATCTTCGGCCGCGTGTTCAATCTGGAGCCGGCGTTCCGCAGCGACGGCTCGCAGTTCGACCGGCTGTTCGACGACGGCGAGACCTTCCCCATCGGCGAGCTGGAGGCGACGGTGCTGGCGCTGCCCGGCCATACGCCGGCCGATGTCGGCTATCGCGTCGGCGACGCGGTCTTCGTCGGCGACACCTTGTTCATGCCCGACGTCGGCACCGCCCGCTGCGACTTTCCCGGCGGCGACGCCCGGGAGCTGTATCGTTCCATCCGCCGGCTGCTGTCCTTGCCGGACGCCACCCGGCTGCTGCTGTGCCACGACTATCCGCCGCCGGGCCGCGGGCCGGCGTGGTGCGCGACGGTGGCCGAGCAGCGTCGCGCCAATCTGCACGCGCGCGACGGCGTCGACGAGGCGGACTTCGTCGCGATGCGCGCGGCGCGCGACAAGACGCTGTCGATGCCGCAGCTGCTGCTGCCGGCGGTGCAGGTCAATATCCGCGCCGGCGCGCTGCCGCCGGTCGAGGACAACGGCGTGCGCTATCTGAAGCTGCCGCTGGACGCGTTTTGAGCGCGCCTGCCCTGGCGCTTGGCCAGGTCCAGCGCCTTGGCCCGGGCGCCGGGATCGCCCTGGACCGCGGCTTTGGCGTACCAGCGTATCGCCGCCGGAATGTCCTGCCGTACGCCCTGGCCGTGTTCGTACATGCTGGCGATCAGGTATTGGGCGCCGGCGTCGCCCTGCTTGGCCGCCTCCTCGTACCAGTAGGCGGCCAGCCTGTCGTCCTGCGGCGCGCCGCGGCCCAGGAAATACTGGGTGCCCAGATCGAGCTGGGCCGGCAGATAGCCCTGGCGGGCGGCCAGCGTGAACCAGCGCGTCGCCTCGACGAGCGATTTGGGCACGCCGTCGCCGCGTTCGGCCAGCAGGCCCAGCGCGTGTTGCGCCTGCGCCAGCCGCAGCTCGGCCGCGCGCCTGAGCCAATACAGCCCCTGCCGCTTGTCGACCGGCCCGGCCTCGCCGTTCCAGTCCATCATCGCCAGATTGAAGGCCGCCACCCGGTCGCCGTTCTCGGCGGCCTGCCAGAAGGCGATGCGGGCGGCCGCCAGATGGCCGGACCGGTATTCGCGCCAGCCCGGCACTTCGGGCGCGGCGGCATGCGCGGCGAGGGCGCACAGCAGCAATAACGTCGCCGACAGTCTCATCGCTTCCTCCTTCCTGCTTTCAGTTTAGTCGCGGCGGCGGCCCGGTTCTGACGGCGGCCTTTGTCTGACGAGGCGGCTTGTGGCAGGCTACAATATTCCGACTAGAAGTCATTTCCGGAGTATCCGATGAATTCCCCCCTGGTTGATCCGCTGTGGTCGGCCATCCGCGACGAGACGCTGGCGGCGGTCGACGATGAGCCCTTGCTGGCCAGCTTCCTGCACATGACGGTGTTGCGCCATGCCACACTGGAAGACGTGTTGGCCTTTCATCTGTCGAGCAAGCTGGCCAGTCCGGTGATGGACCCGCGCGCGATGTTCGAGCTGTTCCGCGAAGGCTTCCAGGCCGATCCCGGCCTCAGCGCGGCGATGCGCGCCGACATCCGCGCCAGCTACGAGCGCGATCCGGCCTGCGACCGCTATTCGACGCCGCTGCTGTATTTCAAGGGCTTCCACGCGATACAGAGCCAGCGCATCACCCACTGGCTGTGGCGGCAGGGCCGCACGACGTTGGCGTTGTTCCTGCAGAACCGCATTTCCGAGGTCACCGGCGCCGACATCCATCCGGCGGCGCGCATCGGCCAGGGCGTGATGCTGGACCACGGCACCGGCCTGGTGGTCGGCGAGACGGCCGTCATCGGCAACAATGTGTCCATCCTGCACGGCGTGACGCTGGGCGGCTCGGGCAAGGAACGCGGCGACCGCCATCCGAAGATAGGCGACGGCGTGATGCTGGGCGCCGGCAGCTCGGTGCTGGGCAATATCCGCGTCGGCGATTGCGCCAAGGTCGGCGCCGGCAGCGTGGTGCTGGAGGATGTGCCGCCGCACGCCACCGTGGCCGGCGTGCCGGCGCGCATCGTCGCCCAGGCCTGTCCCGGCACGCCGGCGCTGGACATGGACCAGCGGGTTTGACTGTAGTTTAAATACAGCGGGCAGCGACCGACGGCGCCGACGCGCCAGCCTCGCCGCTGTCCGCGCTGGCGTGCCCCGGCGATGGAAAGCCGCGCCGCCGCGCGCTGGGCGGTTTTCCAACAGTGCCGATGCCAACGGCTTGGCGGCGTGTAGCTTAGCCGCTACAATGCGCGCGGCCGGCGACCGCCCCGATATTGCATGGCGGCGCCGGGTTCATCAGGAAAACCACCCCATGAACGTCAGAGTTGTCGATTACCGCGCCCCGGACGCCGCGGAACAGTTCACCCGTTCTCTGCACGAAACCGGCTTCGGCGTGCTGACCAACCACCCGATTCCGCAAGACCTGGTCGAAAAGATCTACGCCGACTGGCTGGGCTTCTTCAACAGCGACGAGAAATTCGACTACGCCTTCTCGGTGGAGAAGCAGGACGGCTGGTTTTCACCGGAAGTGTCGGAGACCGCCAAGGGCGCCGCGCTGAAGGACATCAAGGAATACTTCCACGTCTACCCGTGGGGCCGCGTGCCGCCGCGGCTGAAGGCCGACGCCGAGCGCTACTACGGCATCGCCAACCAGCTGGCGCGCGAACTCCTGTCCTGGGTGCAGCAATACACGCCGGCCGCCATCGCCGCCAATTACCGCGAGCCGCTGTCGCACATGATAGAAGGCAGCCAGCAGACGCTGCTGCGCGTGCTGCGCTACCCGCCGCTGACCGGCGAGGAGCCGGCCGGCTCCTTGCGCGCCGCCGCCCATGGCGACATCAATCTGCTGACCATCCTGCCGGCCGCCAACGAGCCGGGCCTGCAGGTGCAGGGCAAGGACGGCGAATGGCTGGACGTGCCCTGCGATTTCGGCACGCTGGTGGTCAATATCGGCGACATGCTGCAGGAGGCGTCCGCCGGCTACTATCCGTCCACCCAGCACCGCGTGGTCAACCCCAGCGGCGACGGCGCGAAGAAGAGCCGCATCTCGCTGCCGCTGTTCCTGCATCCGCGTCCGGAAGTGACGCTGTCCGACCGCTACAGCGCCGGCGCCTATCTGGACGAACGCCTGCGCGAGCTGGGCGTGAAAATGTAAGGCCATCCCAAACGGATGACGGACCGGCCGGGGCCTTGCTCCGGCCATTTTTTTCGTCCGCGCGCCGAGCGCCGGGCAGCGATGGCGGCATTCGCCAGCTACGATGACACTATCACGCGGCAGACTTTCCCGGCCGCGGCCTGTCCCGTAGAGAGGATTTCATGCGCGGCATCCTACCCAGTTTTCCTGCACCGCCCGACTGGCTCGCCAATCTGCTGGTGGCGGCGGCCTATTGCCTGGCGGCGTGGGGAGGCGAGCGGCTGCTGGTGCTGGAGCTGGGCATGGACAGCGTGATGTGGCCGCAGCCGGGCCTGGCGCTGGCGGCGCTGCTGCTGCTGGGATGGCGGGTATGGCCGGGCGTGCTGCTGGGGGCGTTGCTGGCCGAGGGCTGGCGCTGGCAGCTCGAGCTGGGCGGCATGCGCTGGATGTTGCCGGCCGTCGGCGCGGCGCTGGCGGTGCTGGCGCAGACGCTGGTCGGCGTCTCGCTTGTGCGGCGCCATATCGGTCGCCGCAATCCGCTGGACGGTTTCAGCGACTGCCTGGGATTCTGCGTGATCGTGGCGGCGGCGACGCTGCTGGGCAGCCTGATCGCCGTCGGCGCGCTGTATCTGGCTCAGCTGCTGCCGCAAAAGCAGCTGGTGCCGCGGCTCTGCCTGTGGTGGCTGTGCAGCGCCAGCGGCACGCTGCTGTTCGGCAGCGCTTGCCTGGCCTTTCATCGCTACGGCTGGCCGCGCCAGGAGCGGGAGGTCTGGTACGAGATGCTGGGCTATTTCGGCATGGTGGCGCTGCTGACCGCCAGCATCTTCGCCTGGTGGCATCCGACGCTCGACACCACCTATCCGTTGGACATGCTGATATTGCCGCTGGTGTCCTGGGCGGCGTTCCGCTTCACGCCGCGCGAGGTGGTGCTGGCGCTGCTGCTGATCGTGTGGCTGGCGCTGTGGGGCACGCGCCACGGCGGCGGCCCCTATCTGGGCTATTCCGCCTACAGCACGCTGGTCGTCCTGCAGACCTACGCGGGCATCCTGACCGTGGTGTCGCTGTGCGTCGGCGCGCTGATGAGCGAGCAGCGGCAGGTCAAGCTGGAGCTGAGGCTGCAGCGGGAGCAGCTGGAACAGCAGGTGCGCATCCGCACGCTGGCGCTGGAACAGTCGCACGCCGAGGTGCTGGCGTTGTCCCGGGTCGATCCGGTCACCGGCATCGCCAACCGGCGCAGCTTCGAGGAGAGCCTGGACGGCGAATGGCGCCGCGCGCGGCGCCTGGGTTCGTCGCTGGGCATGCTGATGATAGACATCGACCACTTCAAGCTTTACAACGACCATTACGGCCACGTCAGCGGCGACTACTGCCTGCGCGAGGTGGCGCAGGCGATACGCGGCAGCGTGCGCCGGCCGCAGGACCTGGTGGCGCGCTATGGCGGCGAGGAAATCGTCTGCCTGTTGCCGGATACCGGCGAGGACGGGGTCGCCGTCGTCGGCGAAGCGGTGCTGGCGGCGGTGCGCGGGCTGCAACTGCCGCATGCCGGTTCGCCGCTGGCAGCCTTCGTCACCATCAGCATAGGCGGCGCCGCCATCCTGCCGCGCGAGGCGTACGACAGCCGCCAGCTGATCGAGGCCGCCGACCGCGAGCTGTACCGCGCCAAGCAGCAGGGCCGCAACCGGATGGTGATCGCCGACGGCGGCTCCGACGCGGCGGCGGCGGCCGGCTAATCCTGACCGGCCGCCATGTCGCGGAAGCGCAGTTCCAACTGGCGCAGGACCTGCATCGCGGTTTCCAGCTCTTGCGCGTCTATGTCCGCCAGCGCCTGCCGGAAGAAGGCCTGCCGTTGCGGCGCCGCCTCGCGCAGCAAGGCGGTTCCGCTCTGATCCAGCGTCACCAGCGTCTGCCGGTTGTCGGCCGGGTCGGTATCGCGCCGCACCAGCCGTTCCGCCTCCAACTGCTTCAGCTGTCGGGTCAGCGCACCCGGATCCATCTGCAGATGGCAGGCCAGCTGTTTCTGGCTGGCCGGTTGCAATGCCTCCAGCGCCGTCAGGATGCGCCAGCGCGGCAGCGGGTGGCCGACCCGGCTTTCGAAGGCGCCGTACATCGCGCGGGTGCTGCGGCCGAGCTGTTGCAGCAGATTGCGTTCAGTCATGCCGCGGCTCCGGAGGGACGGCGGGGGCGGCCAGCTGGATCGCCGGCACCTTGCTCACCAGCCACAGGCCGAGCAGCAGCACGGCCGCGACCAGCCACTGGCTGAAGTGTATGGCGTCGACCAGTCTCAGCCGGGTGGCGGCCAGCAGCGCGTCGGGGTGGGCCGATGCCGCCGCCGCGCGGAACCGGGCCAGCGAGGCGGCGTTCAGCAGCGTCTGCGGATCGGCCAGCCAGCGCAGCCAGTCCGGGCCGCGCGCGTCGCCGGCCAGCAGCGCGGCCACGCCGCGCTGGAAGTGGTGGCTGACGACGGCGCCCATCACCGCGGTGCCCAGCATGCCGCCCACCATCCGCGTCGATTGCAGCATCGCGGTGGAGACGCCCAGCTGCCGCCGCGGCGCCAGCTGTTGCACGAAGATGGTCAGATTGGGCATCAACAGGCCCAGGCCCAGGCCGCCCATCACCATGTCGGCGATGATCAGCCCGTGGGCGGTGGACGGCGTCGCGCGGCTCAGCAGCGCCGCGGTCAGCGCGAACATCAGCAGGCCCAGCGCCAGCAGCCGCGTCGGATGGCGCAGCCGCTGCACGATGCGGCCGTTCAGCATGCTGCCTATGGTGATGCACACCACCAGCGGCGTCACCAGGATGCCGGCCTGGTTCGGCGACAGGCCGAAGCCGGCCTGGAACATCAGCGGCGCGTAGTACATCACGGCGAACATGCCGAAGCCCATCAGCAGCGACAGGCCGAACAGCGGCGCCAGGCCGCGGTGGCCCAGCATGCTGGGCGGCAGCAGCGGATTGGGGCTGCGCTTTTCCCACCAGACCAGCCCCAGCAAGGCGGCCAGCGACAGCCCGGCCAGGGCGGCCAGCAGCGGCGCCGGCTTGTCTTGCGGCAGCCATTCCACCACCAGTTGCAGCGAGCCGAGGAAGAGCGCGATCAGCATCGCGCCCTGCCAGTCCAGCCGCGACGACGGCCGTTCGGCGTGGCGTATCACCGGCAGATAGCGCCAGACGAACCACAGGCTGACGGCGCCGACCGGCAGGTTGACGTAGAACACCCAGCGCCAGCCGAGATATTCGGTCAGGAAGCCGCCCAGCGACGGACCGACGGCGTTGGCGAGGCCGAAGGAGGCCGACAGCATCACCTGCCAGCGCAGCCGCTCGCGGGTGTGCGGGAACAGATCGGGCACGCTGGCGAAAGTGGTGGCCACCAGCATGCCGCCGCCGACGCCCTGCAGCGCGCGCGCCAGCACCAGCTGCATCATGTCCTGCGCCAGGCCGCACAAGGCGGAGGCGGCGGTGAACAGCACGATGGCGGTCAGCACGAACGGTTTGCGCCCGTGGTCGTCGCCGAGCTTGCCGAAGATGGGGACGGTGATCACCGAGGTCAGCAGATAGGCGGTCCCGACCCAGGCGTACAGCGCGAAGCCGCGCAGGTCGGCCACCACCGTCGGCATCGCGGTGCCGACGACGGTCTGGTCCAGCGCCACCATGATCAGCACGCAGCACAGGCCCAGCATGGCCAGCAGCCGCTGGCGGAAATCCAGCTCGGCGGCGAGGCCGGCGGACGAAGAGGGAGCGTTCATGATTGCAAAGTCAATAATTGCTATGTCAACTATTTTGCCGGCAGCCCCGACGGCTGTCCAAGCGCTTGCGGTTAACAGATGTTGCGCCGGCGCGGCCGCCTGGGCGGCCGCCCGCCGCTCAATAGCCCTGGCGGGCCAGCCAGCTGGCTTCCTCGCTGTGCGCGACGGTGTGCACCAGCCAGTCGCGGAAGGCGCGAACCTTCGGCAGTTCGGCCAGCTCGTGCGGATAGACCAGGTAGTAGGCCCACTCGGTTTCCAGCACGGTGTCGAACGGGATCACCAGCCGGCCGCTGTCTAGGTCCTGCGTCACCATCGACGCCTGCGCCAGCGTCACGCCCATGCCGGCCACCGCCGCGTGCAGCGCGTATTCCAGCGCGTCGAAGGTGACGCCGCTCTCCGGATTGACGCCGGCGACGCCGGCCAGCTTCAGCCAGCGCTTCCAGGTGTTCTGATCGCGCCACGGATGCAGCAGCGTGTGGTGTTGCAGGTCCTGCGGCGTGTGCAGCGGATGCTTGCCGGCCAGCAGGCTGGGCGAACACACCGGGATCAGCTTTTCGCGGCAGATGCATTCCAGCCTGAGATCGGGCGCGGCCTCCGGGCTGGACAGGCCGACGACGGCCAGGTCGTACTCGGCGCGGTTGAACGGTTTGTTGTGTATCAGCTGCGTCAGCAGGTGCAGCGTGTATTCGGGATGGCGCGCCTGGAAGTCGGCCAGGTTCGGCAGTACCCAGCGCATCGCCGGCGTCGGCGGCATCCTCACCCTCAGGTCGCTCTGGCGCAGCCTGAGCGCCTCGCTGGCCTCATTGAGCAATTGGAATGCCTCGCGAGCCGGCTTCAGCAGGGCTTCGCCTTCGGCGGTCAGCGCCAGGCCGCGGGCCTGGCGGGTGAACAGGGTGGCGCCGTAATATTCTTCCAGGGTCTGGACGTGGCGGCTGATTGCGCCTTGGGTCAGGCTGAGCGCGGCGGCGGCGCGGGTGAACGACAGGTGTTCGGCGGCAACGACGAATACGCGCAGGGCATTCAGCGGAGGCAGCTTCATGCTGTTACATGCCTTTTCTTCATGGTTTTGATGAGATTAACTGCTTTGTGCAAATCGGCGCCACCACGTATGCTGCTGAGGATGTCGCCGCGTGCCGGCGACATGGCGACGACAGCCATCATGCATGGGACGCGGTTTTGCCATGCATAATGGTTGATTCTGGCACAGCTTTCGTTGTCCGGCATCATTATTGTCAGACAGGATGCCGCCTTGCACTCTCGTATCGATTTGTTGTTGCCAGTCCACGTTGGCATGAACGGGCTCCGAGCGGAGTCCGATTTTTTTTGCCCGGGCGGCAAAAACAATGCCGCCGGCCTGGCAGGCGGGCGGCATCGCGGATGGCGGGCGGCGGCTCAGCAGCCCTGGTTCAGCGCCAATTCCAGGCTCTTGCGGTAGTGCAGCTGCGATTGCTCGTCCTTGCCGGTGGCCTCGAACAGGCGCGCCAGCTCCGCGTGGGCGCACAGCGTAGGCTGTATCGATACGCTGGCCTCCAGATAGCTCTGCGCCTTGCCCCACAGCTGCTGCGTCTGCGCCAGCCGGCCCAGCGCCAGCAACAGCCAGTGGTCGCGCGGCCGTTGCTTCAGCCAGTTCTCGGCGTTCTTCAGCAGCTCCAGGCGTTTTTCCACGCTCAGATGGCCGGCCAGCTGGCCCAGCTCGCGCGCCAGTTCCGGCAGCTCGGTCTCGTCTTCCGCCAGCGCGCCGGCCAGCAGCGTCGCGGCGTAGTCGTACTGCTGCAGGCGGATCAGATGGGAGACCACCTGTTGCAGCAGCTGCGGATTGGCGCGCTCGATCTCGGGAATGCGGCGCAGCCAGTCGCGCACCTCGCGCTCGCCTAGCAGGCCGGTCAGCTGCTGCTGATAGGCGGCCAGCCGGTAGCGGCGAGCCTGCTCCGGCTCCAGCGCGTCGGCCTTCAGCAGCTTCTCGGTCAGCGCCAGTATCGCCTCGGGCTGCTTCTGCAGCAGCCTGACCTTCAATTCCAGCCGCAGCGCATTGGTCAGGTTCGGCGACAGCGCGCGCGCGCGCTCGATCGCGGCCAGCGCGCCCAACGCGTCCTTGCTCTCCAGCTTCAGCTCGGCGTCCAGCATGTGGCGCGCCAGCTGCAGCCGCTCCGGCAGCGAATCGAGCTGGTTCAGATAGATGTCGCGCTTGTCGTCGGCGCCGGCCGAACCGGCCGCGCGGGCGGCGATCAACAACGCCAGCGCGCGGTTTTCCGGCGCGTACTCGTCGTTCAAGGCCTTGGCCGCTTCGCGCTCGGCGCGCTGGTAGCGGCCCTCGAAGAAGGCGATGCCGGCTTCGCGCAGCGCGTGGCGGGCCGCCTTCAGCTTCTTCTGGCGCTGGAAGCGCTGCACCTGGCGCGGCAGATCGGTGGCCAGCGCGATCAGCCTCAAGGCGACGTGGGTGGCGACGATCAGCGCCACCACCAGCACGATCATCAGGTTGAACGACACCTCCATCCGGTACGGCGGCAGGAACAGGATGGCGTAGCCGGTGTTCAGGGTGGAGGCCAGCCCCACCAGTACGGCCAGCGCGAACAGGCCGGTAATCCACAATGCGAATTTCACCGCTTACTCCCCGCTATTGCCCTGGGCATCGCGCACCGCCTTCAGGCTGGCGGCCATGTCCGGCAGGCTGATGTCCAATGGCGCGCCTTCCAGCTCGGCCAGCGTCGCCAGCCACTGGGTGGAGGCGGCCGCGTCGCGGTCGAAGTAGCGCTGCACGTAGCTGCGCGCGGCGGCGACGTCGGCGGCGTAGGTCTTGCCGTCGCGCTGCAACAGCGCCAGGCGCGCGTCCAGCAGGCGCATCTTCAGGTTCTCGCGCAGGAAGAAGGCCTGTTCCGGCGACAGCAGCAGCGCTTCCGGCTTGTCCATCCGGCGGATATGGATCAACTCGCCCAGGCTCTGGCTGATTTCGTAGCTCAGGCGCTCCCACCACGGCGCGTTGGCGGGCGCGGCCGCCGGCGCGGCGGACCGGGCGCTGCCCAGCCGGTGCGAGTCCACCGCCAGCGGCAGCGTGTCGACGCCCAGCATCAGCCTGTCGATCTTGACGGTCAGGCCGACGGTGTCCAGATAGGGCAGCGCCTTCAGCTTTTCCAGGTCGGAGGCGACCGCCTTCTTGACGCCTATCAGCTGGGGCCGGTCGAACTTGGACAGCCGCGCGTCGACCATTTCCAGCGCCGACACCGCGGCGCCGACATTGCCGGCCAGCTGCAGCTGCTGGCTGGCGATGGCCAGCGTGTGCTCGATTTCCGACAGCAGCCAGTCGCTGCGGTTCTTGGTCAGTTCCTGGTACATGCCGTTCAGCGTGGCGTACTGGCCGGCCGCTTCATTGACGCGGGCCTCGACCAGGGCCAGCTTGCCGTCGGTAGCGCGCGCCGCCAACAGCGCCTGTTCGGCGATGGCGCGCTGCTCCTTGCTGGCGCCGCTGCCTTCGGACAGCCGGCGCGCCAGCTCCTGGCGCATCGACTCCAGCTGTTGCTGGGTGCTGTAGAACTGCCAGCCGGCGACGCCAAGGGCGGCGGCCGCCAGCAGGAAGGCGAGAGTCGGGCGCTTGCGGGGCCGGGCGGCCGGGATGGCTTCGTGGATCTGGGATTCGCTCATGGGTGACGACGGAACCATTCTTTGAGGCCGGCGACAAGTGAGGCGTCGTCGGCCCGGGTTGTCACGACGCGTGCCGCGCCGAACGCGGCCAGGCGCTCGGCGATGCGCGGATGCGGCACGCAGTACAGCAGGCATTGTAGCGCCCCCGTCCGGCTCGGGCCAGCCAGTCGGAACAATTGCTCTACCATTTCGCCTGAGGAAACGATGACGGCATCGGGCGGCGCCGCGTCGAAGGCGGCCCAGTCCGGCGCGCCGTCGACGCGGCGGTAGACCTCGGCGACGTCGACCTGGGCGCCCCGCGCCGCCAGCGTGTCCGCCAGCAGCGCGCGGCCGCCCTGCCCGCGCACGATCAGCCAGCGCTGGCCCGAGACGTCGGCCAGTTCCGGCAGGGCCAGCAGCGCCTCGCTGTCGCTGCCCGAGGTCGGATGCAGCACTGGCCGGCCGGCCAGGCGCGCCAGCCTGCCGGCGCTGGCCGCGCCGACGCAGGCCAGCCGTTTGCCGGCGAGGTCCGCGCCGGCCAGGGCCGGCCAGCCGACGTCTATCGCGCTGGGGCTGACCCAGAACAGCGCGTCGGCCGCGGCGGCCTGAGCGGGCAGCGCGTCGAGCGCGCCGGGCCGCGGAACGATCTCCATCAGCGGCAGGTGTCCGGCCTGCCAGCCCTCGGCGCGCAGGCGGTCGAGCAAGTCGGCGCATTGCGCCAGCGGGCGGGCGGCCAGCACGCGTTTCATCGCGGCAGCGCCTGTTGCAGTTTCAGCACGGTGGCCCAGTTGCGGACGGTGAAACGCTCGCCCGGCCGCCGGGTGAAGTCGGCGGCCAGCGGGCTGTCGCTCAGGCCGGCCGCGCACCACAGATAGGCCGCGCCGGCGCCGGCGTGCAGCCGTTCCGGTCCGGCATGGTCGTATTCGACGGCCGCGCAGCCGGCCAGCGCCGCCGCTTCCAGCGGAAACACCACCAGCAGCCGGGCCGGGTCGTCGGCCAGGCCGGCGTAGGGGTTGGCGGCGGCGATTGCGTCGAACTCGGCGCCGCTCAGCGCCAGCGTCCGGGCGGAAAAGCCGCAGTCGCGGGCGATGGCGGCCTCCAGGCCCGCGGCAAGCTGGGGCGCCGAGCGGTGGCGGCAGACCAGATTGCCGCTGTTCAGCAGCGTGGCGACCGATTCGGCGCCGAGCTCGGCCGCCATCCGTCGCAGCTCGGCCATCGCGACGCGCTTGGCCTTGCCGACGTTGATGCCGCGAATCAGCGCGACACACGGTCCCATTGCCGTCTCCTTTTATATGGTCTCAGCGCGGCTCGGCCAGCACCGCGTCTATCAACGGACGGGCGCCGGCGTCGATCAGCTGCTTGGCCACCGCGCGGCCCAGCGCCTCGGCGTAGTCGGCCGGGCCGCTGGCGCTGGCGGTCAGCACCGTCGAACCGTCCGGGCGGGCGACCAGGCCGCCCAACGTCAGCGTGCCGTCGGCCAGCGTGGCGAAGGCGCCCAACGGCACCTGGCAGCTGCCGCCCAGCTCGCGGGCCAGCGCGCGTTCGGCGGCGGTACAGGCGCGGGTGGCCGGATCGTTCAACGGCGCCAGCAGCGCGGCCAGGTCGGCGCGATCGGCGCGGATTTCGATGCCGAGCGCGCCCTGGCCGGCGGCAGGCAGGCTCTCCGACGGCGCCAGCTCGCCGCGGATGCGCTCGGCCAGGCCCAGGCGCTTCAGGCCGGCGGCGGCCAGGATGATGGCGTCGAATTCGCCGTCGTCCAGCTTTTTCAGCCGGGTCTGCACATTGCCGCGCAGCGGCTTGATCGCCAGTTGCGGGAAACGGGCGCGCAACTGCGCCTCGCGGCGCAGGCTGGAGGTGCCGACGACGCTGCCGGCCGGCAGCTCGGCGAGGCTCCGGTGGCGATTGGAGACGAAGGCGTCGCGCGGGTCTTCGCGTTCGCACACCGCCGCCAGCGCGAAGCCGTCCGGCAGCGTCATCGGCACGTCCTTCAGCGAGTGCACCGCCAGGTCGGCGCGGCCGTCCAGCAGCGCCTGTTCCAGTTCCTTGACGAACAGGCCCTTGCCGCCGATCTTGGACAGGGTCTTGTCCAGAATCTGGTCGCCCTGGGTGGTCATGCCGAGGATGTCCACCGTCAGGTTCGGGTACAGCGCTTGCAGCCGAGCCTGGATGTGCTCGGCCTGCCACATGGCCAGCTGGCTTTCGCGGCTGGCGATGACGATCTTGTCCATGAAACCGGGTCCCGTGTTGGGGGGAAATGCCGCCGATTCTACCACGCTGCCGTCATGGGCTTGGCCTGCTTGTTGCTGCGACGCAGCAAGATCAAGGCGAAGGCCGGGAAATTGCCGTAGTCTGGCCACTACAGCGCGCAAGCTGCTTATGATGAATGTTTGGTTTCCGACTGGTCAGACAAGGGACGATAAGAATATGAGCGAACACGACAAGGACGAACCGCTACGCGCCGACCTCGCCCGGCTGGACAGGCTGCTGGCCGAAGTGGTCAGCGAGCAGGAGGGGCCGCTGCTGGCCGGCGCGGTGCAGGCCATCGCCGGGCGTCGCGGCGACGAGCGCAGCCAGCCGCTGCCGCAGCTGGCGCCCCGGGCGGCCGCCTCGCTGCTGCGCGCCTGCGGCCTGTACGCTCAGCTGTTCAATATCGCAGAGGACCTGCATCACAACCGCCGCCGCCGCGCCCACCAGTTGGCCGGCTCGGCGCCGCAGCAGGGCAGCGTCGGCCGGGCGCTGGCCAGGCTGCACCAGGACGGCGTCAGCTTCCATGCGCTGCACCAGCTGCTCAGCCATGCCCAGGTCGGCGCCGTGCTGACCGCGCACCCGACCGAGGTGCAGCGCCAGAGCGTGCTGGAGGCCCAGCGCGCGGTGCGGGGCTTCCTGTCGCGCCTGAACGCGCCGGATCTGACGCCGGACGACAAGGAGCAGCTGGAGGCCGAGCTGAAGCGGGTGATGCTGGCGCTGTGGCAGACTTCGGAGATCCGCCATTTCAAGATGACGGTGCGCGACGAGATCACCAACGGCGTCGCCTACCATCCGCTGGCCTTCTTCGAGGCGCTGCCGGCGCTGTACCAGCGGCTGGAGCGCGAGGTCGGCCAGCTGTGGGGCGAGGCGCCGCTGTTGCCGTCCTTCATCCGCGTCGGCAGCTGGATAGGCGGCGACCGCGACGGCAATCCGAACGTCGATGCCGGCCTGCTGCGCCACGCGGTGACGCGCCAGGCGCAGCAGGCTTTCGAACACTATCTGCGCGAGCTGCACGGCCTGTACCGCGAGTTGTCGCTGTCGTCGCGGCTGGTCGAGGTCGGCGCCGAGGTGCAGGCGCTGGCGGCCGATTCTCCGGACGGCGCCGTCAGCCGGGCCGAGGAGCCGTACCGGCGCGCGCTGGCGACGATGCAGGGCCGCCTGCGCGCCAGCGCCCGTCTGCGCGGCATCGAGCTGGCCTGCCGCTGGGACGAGCGCCCGCCCTACCGCGACCACCGCGAGCTGATCCGCGACTTGGCCGCGCTGTCGGCGTCGCTGCGCGCCCATGGCAGCGCGCCGCTGGCCGACGGCCGGCTGGCGCGGCTGATCCGCAGCGTCGACGTGTTCGGCTTCTTCCTGATGCCGCTGGACCTGCGCCAGCATGCGGCGGTGCACGAGGCCGTCGTGGCCGAGCTGTTCAGCGCCGCCGGGCTGGAGGAATACCGCGCGCTGGACGAGGCGGCGCGGGTGCGGGTGCTGATCCGGGAGCTGGCGACGCCGCGGCTGCTGTTCTCGCCGTACCTGCGCTACGGCGAACAGACGGAGAAGGAGCTGGCGATCTTCCGCGAGGCGGCGGCGATACAGCGCGAGTTCGGCGCCGAGGCCATAGGCCAGTGCATCATCTCCAACTGCGCCGACGTCAGCGACGTGCTGGCGCTGGCGCTGCTGTGCAAGGAGGCCGGGCTGATCCGACTGGAGGACGGCGTGCCGCGCGCCAGCGTCAACCTGGTGCCGCTGTTCGAGACCATCGCCGACCTGGAGGACAGCGAGCGGGTGATGCGCGCGCTGTTCGCGCTGCCGTGGTACAAGCAGCTGCTGGACAGCCGCGAGCGGGTGCAGGAAGTGATGCTGGGCTATTCCGACAGCAATAAGGACGGCGGCTACCTGACCAGCCAGTGGCAGCTGTACCAGGCCGAGACCCGGCTGGTCCGGGCCTTCGCCGACGCCGGCGTGCGCCTGCAGCTGTTCCACGGCCGCGGCGGCTCGGTCGGCCGCGGCGGCGGCCCGTCGTACGAGGCCGTCGTCGCCCAGCCGGCCGGCAGCGTCGCCGGCCGCATCCGCATCACCGAGCAGGGCGAGGTGATCACCGCCAAGTATTCCGATCCGGCGATCGCCGGCCGCAATCTGGAGGCGCTGGTGGCGGCGACGCTGGAGGCCAGCCTGGGCAAGGCGCCCGGCGGCGAGGTCGACGCCGGCTTGTTCAACGAGTTGTCGGCCAGCGCCTTCGCCGCCTACCGCGCGCTGGTCGAGACGCCGGGCTTCATGCAGTACTTCCTGGAGGCGACGCCGGTGACGGCGATCGCCCAGCTCAACATCGGCAGCCGGCCGGCCTCGCGCAAGAGCCTGTCGGCGATCACCGACCTGCGGGCGATTCCGTGGGTGTTCTCCTGGTCGCAATCGCGGCTGATGCTGCCCGGCTGGTTCGGCGTCGGCTCGGCGGTGGCCGCCTATGTGCAGAAGCACGGCGACGCCGGCCTGGCGCGCCTGCAGAACCTGTACCGCCATTCGCCGTTCTTCCAGGTGATGCTGTCCAATATGGAGCAGGTGCTGGCCAAGGCCGATCTGGGCATCGCCCGCCGCTTCTCCGGCCTGGTGGCCGACCGCGAGCTGGCGACGCGCCTGTTCGGCATCGTCGAGGCCGAATGGCAGAAGACCCATGACGCCTTCTTCGCCATCACCGGCCAGGCGACGCTGCTGGAGGGCAATCCGACGCTGCGCCGCAGCCTGGAGACGCGGCTGCCCTTCCTCGACGCGCTGGGCCTGCTGCAGGCCGACCTGCTGGCGCGGCTGCGCGCCGAGCCGGACGACGAGGAAGCCTTGTACGCCATCCATCTGACGATCAACGGCACCGCCGCCGGTTTGCGCAACACCGGTTGAGCGATAAAAGGCGCGGCGCCGGCCCGGCCGGCGCCGCGTGGCGGCAAGGACCGCGACGGAGCAAATCGTCGGGCGCCGCCGCCCGTTCAGCGCCGCAGGCCGCCGCTGCCCAGCTCCACCGCGTAGGCCAGCGCCAGCTGCGAGAACTTCAGCGCATGCCTGGCCTGCTCGTCGGCGTTGGCCAGCGTGTCGTGGCCGGTGTGGATGTGCGGGTTGCGATTGTCGAAGCGGGATTCGAACGGGAACGACGCGGCATAGCCCTGGGCCGTCCACGAGGCGTGGTCGGAACAGGCGTAGCCGCACTGGCTGTAGCCGACTTTCAGCGAGGGCAGATAGGTCCTGGCCAGATGGGCCAGGAAGGCGTTCTGCGCCCGGCTGGTGTCGTCGGCGATCAGGAAGATATCCTGCGCGTCGCCCGGATAATTGGTCATGTCCAGCTGCAGCACGCCGACCACCTTGGCCCGCTGCTGCCTGTAGCGCCTGGCGATGTCGGTCGAGCCGCGCAGCCCCACCTCGTGCGCCGAGTAGGCGATGAACTGTATCGTGCGGCGCGGCCGGTAGTTTTCGGCCAGCAGCACGCGCGCGACCTCGGTCAGGCTGGCGACGCCGGAGGCGTCGTCGTCGGCGCCCGGCGCGCGGCCGCTCTCGCCGGTGTCGCTGCCGATGGAGGAATCGAGGTGGGCGCCCAGCACCACCGTCTCCGCCGCCTCGTCGCTGCCCTTGATGGTCAGGATCACCGATTTCTGCGGCCAGCCGGCGTGGGCGAACTGCTCGACGGCGACGTCGTCGCGGCCGCCGGCCAGCTGCGTCCACTGCGCGGCGATCCAGTTGGACGCGTCGACGCCGTGGCGGGTGGTGTAGAAGCGGTTCTGGTAGTCGGACAGGGTCCGGATCGTGCCGACGATGTTCTTGTCCTGCAACTGAGGCAGCAGCTTGCCGACGATGGCCTGCTGGCTTATCGCGTAGCCGGGCGCGGCGACGCCGGTCCGCTCAGCGCGGCGCGGGCCTGTTGTAGATTGCCGTGGACGATGAAGCCGCCGCAGTGGCGCAGATTGTCGTGTATGGCGTCGGACAATCTGGGCAGCAAGGCCTCGTCCACCCTGACCAGGCGCACGGTTTCTCCGGTGGCCGTCCGGCGGCTTTGCCGGCTCTCGACCTTGCTGTCCAGCTTGAGCAGCAGCCGGTAAGCCGGTTCGCCTATCGAGATCCAGACCGGCTGGGCCTGGGCGGCGCCGGCCAGGCCCAGCAGGACCAGCAGCGCGGTTTGACGTGGTTTCAACATGGGGGACTCCCGAGCGAAGACCGGCGCCTGGCGGCGCCGGCCGGGCTTCTGCTAGCGGCAGCTGACGCCGACGGCGGTGAAGGCCTTGACGACGTCGGCGCTGTTGTAGCCGCGGACGTCGGCCGACCGGATCACGCCACAGGCGGCGCTGTTGAAGGTGGCGTTGGCGGTCCAGTACAGGCGGTTGGCGTCGACGAAGACCTCGAAGGCCTTGCGGGTGTTCCAGTTCGGGCTGGTGGCGATCAGGTGGAAGGCCTTGTTGTACACGCCGCTGGAGTAGTGCACGTTCAGGCCGCTGTAGTAATTCCTGGCATGGGCTATCGAGCGGCCATCCTGGGGCGGATTGGCCATATAGCGTAGCGCGGCGCCGCTTTGTTTGAAGATATCGGCGCCGACCAGGAAATCGTTCTTGCCCTTCATATAGTATTCCGCCGCTTCGCCGGCCATGTCGGAGAAGGCTTCGTTGATGCCGCCGGACTGGCCGCTGTAGATCAGGTTGGAGTTCTGTTCGGTGAAGCCGTGGCTGATCTCGTGCGCCGATACGTCCAGCGACACCAGCGGGTAGAACTTGCTGGCGCCGTCGCCGAAGTGCATCGCCTCGCCGTCCCAGAACGCGTCCTCGTAATTGACGCCGTAGTGCACCTTCATCAGCAGCTTCTGGCTGATCGGACGCAGGCCGAACCAGTCCCGGTACATGTTGAACACCACATTGCCGAAGAAATGGGCGTCGTTCAGCGGCGAGTAGGCGCCGTTGATCTGCTTGTAGGTATTGGTCGGGCAGGCGAACTGGAACGGCGTGCTGCCGGAGTAGCCGCCGTTCAGGTTGACGGTGGCGACGTTGCCGCTGTCCATCTTGCAGTCGCTGGTGACGATCAGCGGGCCGTAGTCCTTGCCGTAGGTGTATCGGCCGGTCTTGGCGTTGCCGCCGGGGCCGCCGGCTTCGGCGTGGCTCAGTCCCTCCCATTGCTTCAGCACCTGGCCGCTGTTGGCGTCGATGATGAAGTGGGGACGGCTCGGCTCCTTGTCGTTGTCGACGACGAAGGACACCAGGTAGACCAGCTGGGCGACGTTTTGGGCGTTCAGCCGCACCACCAGTTCCGCCTTGTCGTTGCGGGTCGCGTTGCCGTTTGCCTTCAGCGACTTGGCCTGGCTCAGCGCCTGGACGCCGCTCAGCGCCGGTCTGGTCGAGGCGAGGTCGGACTGGATGTTGGCGATGTAGTGGCCGGACAGCTTGGCGGCGGCCTTCAGCGCGCCGGACGGTTTCTCCTCGACCACGGCCTCGCCCCATACCGGCACGCCCTGGTAGTACTGCTGGTAGCGGGTGACCACCATGCCGTTGGAGAATCGGGCGCTGCGCAGCGGCTTCAGGTCGGTCTGGCCGATGCCGGTGAAGGCCGACGCGGTATCGGCCACGGTGTGGGGCTGGACCTTGCCCGGTCGTTCCAGATCGATGCGCTCGGCGGCCATCGCCACCGTACCGTCCGCCATCAGCGCGAACAGGATCAGGCTGTGCGGCATCCATTGCTGTTTTTTCATCACGGACTCCAAGACAGGGCGGGACGGGATATGTCCCGCGTTATGTCGCCGGCTGATGGCCGGCGGCAGGGGAGCCGCGGCGTTGTCGGACGGTTCCGCCGTCCTCGTCCCATGCCGGGCGTCGACGCATGTGCGGTGCGCGGTCATGGCCGCGGGCATCGCCAGGCGCCGCCGTCAGCGGTCCGGGCGCGATCCGGACAACGTCTGCGGCCAGCTTCGGGATGACGACGATCGCGCGGCGGCCCTGCCAGGCGCGCGGCGAGATCCGGACCGATTTGATTGTTCCTGTGCATTCAATCCCGACATGGACAATGCTATTGGCTTTGTTTACCGGCATTTAACTGTACGTTTAGACAGTTGTAAATTTTTAAATCAATTCTGCTTGGGCGAATCGCTTAAGCGGCGCGGCATTGGGATGCGAATATCGATTCAAACAAAAATAAAAAAGTATGAAAAATCGCCATTCTGCCCAGGCTTGTCTGTGGCATGGGTGGAAATGCAACAGCCAGTCGCGCGAGCCGGAAAATAAAAAACGCGGCCCGGTCGAATCGGGCCGCGTGGCGGCAAGCGCCGCGACGGAGCAAATCGCCTGGCGTCTCAGCGCAGCCTGGCCGGGCCGTCGCTGCCCAGTTCCACCGCGTAGGCCAGCGCCAGCTGCGAGAACTTCAGCGCGTGCCTGGCCTGGTTGCCGGAGCTGGCCAAGGTGTCGTTGCGGCTGTGGATATAGGGGTTGGAGTTGTTGAAGCTGGACTCGAACGGGAACGACGCGGCATAGCCCTGGGCCGTCCACGAGGCGTGGTCGGAGCAAGCGTAGCCGCATTGGCTGTAGCCGACTTTCAGATTGGGCAGATAGGTCTTGGCCAGATTGGCGAGAAAGGCGTTCTGCGCGGCGTTGGTGTAGTCGGTGAACAGGAAGATGTCCTGCGCGTCGCCCTGGTAGTTGGTCATGTCCAGCTGCAGCGCGCCGACGACATTGGCCTGCTGCTGCTTGTGCCGCTTGGCGATGTCGGCCGAGCCGCGCAGGCCCACCTCCTCGGCCGCGTAGGCGATGAACTTGATCGTGCGGCACGGCTGGTAGTTGCCGGCCAGCAGCACGCGCGCGACCTCGGTCAGGCTGGCGACGCCGGAGGCGTCGTCGTCGGCGCCCGGCGCGCGGGTGCTTTCGCCGGTGCCGCTGCCCACGGTGGAGTCCAGATGGCCGCCCAGCACCACCGTTTCGGCCGCGTTGTCGCTGCCCTTGATGGTCAGGATCACCGATTTCTGCGGCCAGCCGGCATGGGCGAACTGTTCGACGGTGACGTCGGTCCGGCCGCCGGCCAGCTGCTTCCACTGGGCGGCGATCCAGTTGGACGCGTTGACGCCGTGGCTGGTGGTGTAGAAGCGGTTTTGGTAGTTGGACAGCGACTGTATGGTGCCCAGCACATTGCTGTCCTGCAGTTGCGGCAAGAGCTTGTTGACGACGGCCTGATTGTCTATCGCGTAGCTGGGCGCGACGGACTTGGCCAGCGGCGCGGCCGGTCCGTTCAGCGCGGCGCGGGCTTCCTGCAGGTCGCGGTGGACGATGAAGCCGCCGCAGTGGCGCAGGTTCTCGTGTATGGCGTCGGACAGCTTGGGCAGCAGCGCCTCGTCCACCTGGACCAGGTGCACGGTTTCGCCGGCGGCGTCGCCTTTCGCCAGGCGGCCGTCGGCCGCCAGCTTGCGGTTTTCCTGGCTCTTGGCGCCAGTGTCTATCTTGCGCAACAACTGGTAGCCCTGATCGCCTACCGAAATCCAGACCGGCTGGGCCTGGGCGGCGCCGGCCAGGCCCAGCAGGACCAGCAGCGCGGTTTGACGCAGTTTCAACATGGGGGACTCCCGAGCGAAGACCGGCGCCTGGCGGCGCCGGTACGGCTATTGGACGCGGCCCCGGGCGGGACCGCGTTCACGGCGGCGTCGGCTTACTTGCAAGTCACGCCGACGGCGGTGAAGGCCTTGGTGACGTCGGCGCTGTTGTAGCCGCGGGCGTCGGCCGCCTTGACCACGCCGCAAGCGGCGCTGTTATAGGTGGCGTTGGCGGTCCAGTACAGGCGGTTGGCGTCGACGAAGACCTCGAAGGCCTTGCGGGTGTTCCAGTTCGGGCTGGTGGCGATCAGGTAGAAGGCCTTGTTGTACACGCCGCTGGAGTAGTGCACGTCCAGGCCGTTGTAGTAGTCCTTGGCGTTGCCGATCGACTGGCCGTCCTTGGTCGGGTCGGCGAAGTAGCGCAACGCGCCGGTCTTCTTGAAGATTTCGGCGCCGACCAGGAAGTCGTTCTTGCCCTTCATGTAGTATTCCGCCGCTTCGCCGGCCATGTCGGAGAAGGCTTCGTTGATGCCGCCGGACTGGCCGCTGTAGACCAGGCCGGAGTTCTGCTCGGTGAAGCCGTGGCTGACTTCATGCGCCGACACGTCCAGCGACACCAGCGGGTAGAAGGTGCTGCCGCCGTCGCCGAAGGTCATCGCGGTGCCGTCCCAGAACGCGTTCTCGTAGTTGCGGCTGTAGTGCACCTTCATCAGCAGCTTCTGGTTGATCGGCTTCAGGTTGAACCAGTCCTTGTACAGATTGAACACCACATTGCCGAAGTAATGGGCGTCGTTCAGCGGCGAATAGGCGCCGTTGATCTGCTTGTAGGTATTGGTCGGGCAAGCGAACTTGTACGGGGTGGTGCCGCTGGTGCCGCCGTTCAGGTTGATGGTGGCGACGTTGCCGCTGTCCATCTTGCAGTCGCTGGTGACGATCAGCGGGCCGTAGTCCTTGCCATAGGTGTACTGGCCGGTCTTGGTGTTGCCGCCGGGGCCGCCGGCTTCGGCATGGCTCAGGCCTTCCCATTGCTTCAGCACCTGGCCGCTGTTGGCGTCGATGATGAAGCTCGGACGGCTCGGCTCCTTGCCGTTGTCGACGACGAAGGACACCAGGTAGACCAGCTGGGCGACGTTTTGGGCGTTCAGCTGCACCACCAGCTCGGCCTTGTCGTTGTAGGTGGCGTTGCCGTTTGCCTTCAGCGACTTGGCCTGGCTCAGCACCTGGGCGCTGCTCAGCGTCGGCTTGGCCGAGGCGAGGTCGGACTGGATGTTGGCGATGTAGTGGCCGGACAGCTTGGCGGCGGCCTTCAGCGCGCCCGGCTGCTTCTCCTCGACCACGGCCTCGCCCCATACCGGCACGCCCTGGTAGTACTGCTGGTAGCGGGTGACCACCTTGCCGGTGGAGAATTGGGTGCTGCGCAGCGGTTTCAGGTCGGCTTGACCGACGCCGGTGAAGGCTGCCGCCGCGGCGCTGTTGGCCTGGGCCTTGCCCAGACGTTCCAGATCGATACGCTCGGCAGCCAGCGCCGCCGAGCTCATCACAGCCAGGGCGGACAATACCAGACCACGCAACATCGCTTGTTGGTTTCTCATCACGGAACTCCAAATGTAGACAAGGCGGAACGGGGTGCGTCCCGCGTACACCGCCGGCTGATGGCTGGCGGTACCGGAGCCGTCGGCGCCGTCCGATTGGGGCTGTCGCGTTCCCGGCATGGTCGGGAGCGAGGGCGGGCGCCGTCGCGGAGGCGGTGTGGCTCGCCGGCCGGTTCTGTTGTGGCCGTGCGCACCGTCTGGCATCGTCGTCCGCCGCCCGGTGAGTCGGTTCGGGCTGCGTCTGCGGCTAGCCTCGGGATGGCGGGCGACCGCGTCGCGGCCCTGCCAGGCGCGCGGCGAGATCGGACATCGCTTGTCCTTACCCGGTTAATCCCAAGTGCATAAATTAGGTATTGGATTTTTCCTGCCGATATTCATCTGTACTTTGAGGCAGTTGCGGACGACCTTTCAAAGCCTTGCAGCATCGAATCGCTTGTCTGGCGTGGAGTTCTGTGCTTGGGTACTGAATGAAATCAAAATACAAATTAACGGATAATTCGTATTTCGTTTTTATTCACAGGCAGTATTTGTAAAAATATGACACTGGCAGATTTGGCCGGGCGGGCCGCGGAAACGCGGCCCGGGAGGGAGAGGTGCCTCAGGGGGCGAGGCGGGACAGCTTCCAGCCGCCGTCGGCGGCCAGCGTGTACAGTACGCGGTCGTGCAGCCGGCTGGGACGGCCCTGCCAGAATTCGACGCGGTCGGGCACGATGGCGTAGCCGCCCCAGTGCGGCGGCCGCGGGACGTTGATCGGATGGCGGGCGCCGTACATCGCCGCGCGCGTCACCAGCACCGCCTTCGAGGCGATCTCGCTGCTTTGCTCGCTGGCCCAGGCGCCGAGGCGGCTGGTGTACGGACGACTGGCGAAATAGGCGTCGGACACTTCCGGCGCGACCCGTTCTGCCCGCCCCTCGATGCGCACCTGCCGTTCCAGCTCCGGCCAGAAGAAGGTCAGCGCGACGTAGGGGCTGTGGTCCAGCGCCTGGCCCTTGCGGCTCTGGTAATTGGTGTAGAACAGCAGTCGGCCGTCCTCCACGCCCTTCAGCAGCACGATGCGGGCGGACGGGCGGCCGTCCGGGCCGATCGCGGCCAGATTCATCGCCGTCGGCTCGTTGACCTGGGCCGATATGGCCTCGTTCAGCCAGGTCTCGAACTGCGCGACGGCGTCGGGCAGGCAGTCTTCCGGCGACAGTTCTTTCTTGGCGTATTCCAGACGGATGTCGGCGAGATTCAGCGTCATGATTCCTCCTCAGCCGTGCATCTTAGTCCATCGCGGCCGCGCCGCCTATGCGGCAGCTCAAGCGAGGCCCCGCCGTGTGGCGGGGCCGCTCCGCGTCAGCGGGCGCTCAGTTCAGCGCCTGGTTGACGACGGCGGCGATGCGGGCGCCGGCCTTGGCCAGTTGCTGGTCGACCAGCAGGCCGCCGGCGCGCAGATAGGTGCTGTCCAGGTAGACCGGCGTGGACGGCGACGCGCCGCAGCTGAAACCGGCCAGCGGGCCGTAGACGTCGGCGCGGGCGTACTGGTTGGATTCGTGCACCCAGTCCATCACGCTGCCGCTCTGCCAGCCGGCGACATTGCGCTGGTATTGCTGCAGGTCGCTGGCGGCCCAGGTCTTTTCGTTGGCGCCGTTCAGCTGTTGCTGGACCAGCGCGGTGTCCCACACCGAGTGCAGATTGCTGACCTTCTTGCTGCCCGGCAGCTGCACCTTGAAGTCGTTGCCGCCGCGGTCCAGATTGTCGGCCGCGTGCAGAGGCTGGTGGATGTCGCCGACCATGTGGATCAGGAAGGTCAGCGCCTGCGCGCGATCGGCCTTGCTGGCTGCGCGGTCGGCCAGTACCTGGCGGTAATGGTCGATCTGATTGGACGCGCAGTTGCCGTCCGGGCACTCGTCCTCGCTCACGCCGCTGCAGACCGGCTCGTCGTTGTAGTGCCATTGGTCGGAACCCGGCAGCGTCTGCTTCAGATCCTGCTTGTGCTGGTCCATGTACAGCGCCAGCTGGCCGAAATCGGCGTTGGGGATCAGTTTGGCCACTTCGGCCTTGGCCTTGGCGCTCAGCAGCTGCTGGGCGATGTAGCCGGTGATGCGGTGGCCTTCCTGGCCCCAGGCCAGCGCCTGCGCGCTGGCGGCGGCCAGGCTGGCGCCCAGCAGCAGCGATAGTGCTTTCTTCATGTGTTCTCCCGGATGAATATTTTTTTGTTGTCGCCGCGCGATGCGGCGCGGCGGATGATACGGGAGGGAAATGACAAAAATATAAAAGCTTTTATTTGAAGATAATTTGATATTTGATTTTCTATTTCACAACCTTTTGATCCGTTTCGGGCTTTTCCCCGGAAGTCGACGTCCGGGCGGTATTTTTGCCATCGTCTGCCTGCAGCAGCCGCAACAGCGCGTGCACCGACACCCGGCCGGCGTGCTGGCGGTGCCGTGTCGGGCGCAGTAGCGGCTCGGGCGCCAGTTTACCGGGCATCGCCCCGCAGCAGCGCCAGCAGCGCCGCGCCGTCCAGCCCGGCGCTGGCGTCGCCGCCGGCGAGCAGGCTGTCGGCCAGCGCCCGCTTGTCGCGGTGCAGCTCGACGATCTTTTCCTCTATCGTGCCGGCCGCCACCAGCCGGTACACCGTCACCGGCCGCTGCTGGCCCATCCGGTAGGCGCGGTCGGACGCCTGGTCCTCCACCGCCGGATTCCACCACGGATCGAGATGGATCACGTAGTCGGCTGCGGTCAGGTTGAGTCCGGTGCCGCCGGCCTTCAGGCTGATCAGGAACAGATCGCCGTCGCCGGCCTGGAAGGCGTCCATGCTGGCCTTGCGCTGCCTGGTCGGCGTGGAGCCGTCCAGATAATGGAAGCGGACGCCGCGCGCGCGAAGGTGTTCGGCCACCAAGGCCAAGTGGTCGACGAACTGGCTGAACACCAGCGCCTTGTGGCCGTTGTCCAGCAATTCCTCGCAGATTTCGGCGAAGGCCGTCAGCTTGCTGGCCGGCAGCGCGCTGTCCGGCTGGGTGAGCCTGGGGTGGCAGCAGAATCGGCGCAGCCGGGTCAGCTCGGCCAGCGCCTGCATGGTCTGGCCGCCGGCGGCCGGGGCGGCCTCGGCCACGCGGGACAGGGCCTCCTGCCGCATCGCCTCGTAGACGTGGCGTTCCTGCTCGGACAGCTCGATCAGCCGCGTGGTCTCGGTCTTCGGCGGCAGTTCGGTCAGCACTTCGCGCTTGGTCCGCCGGAGCAGATACGGCTGGATCAACGCCTTCAACTGCGCGCGGGCGGTCTCGTCGCCGTCGGCGATAGGCTGGGCGTAGCGCTGCTCGAACTGGGCCAGATTGCCCAGAAGACCCGGCGCGATGAAGCGGAACAGGCTCCACAACTCGCCCAGGTGGTTCTCGACCGGCGTGCCGCTGGCGGCCAGGCGGAAATCGGCGCGCAGGCTCTGCGCCACCTGGGCGCGCTGGCTCTGCGGGTTCTTGATCGCCTGCGCCTCGTCCAGCACCACCGACGCCCAATGCACATCGCAGAAGGCCTCGGCCTCGCGCTGCAACAGGCCGTAGCTGACGATCACCAGATCGCCCGGCCCGACATCGTCCAGCCGCCGCTGTTGATGGTAGGCGCGCAGACGCAAGCTGGGCGCGAAGCGGGCGGCCTCCGCCAGCCAGTTCAGCGCCACCGAGGTCGGCGCCACCGCCAGTTGCGGGCCCAGATGGGCGCGGGTCAGCAGCAGCGACAGCGTCTGCACCGTCTTGCCCAGGCCCATGTCGTCGGCCAGGCAGGCGCCGGCGCCCCAGTGCGCCAGCCTGGCCATCCAGGCGAAGCCCTGCAGCTGGTAAGGCCGCAGCGTGGCGTTCAGTGTCGGCGGCACCCGCGGCTCGAACGCCGACGCCTCGCGCCAGCGCGCCGCTTGCCGTTTCCAGCCGTCGTCGCCGTCGAATTGTCCGGCCTCCTCGCCCCATGCCTGCAATCTGGGGCCGGCCAGCGGGCTGATCGCCAGTCCGTCCGGCCCGGCGTGGTCGACCATCCGCGCCAGTTCGCCGAGCCGCTGACCCAGGCTGCCGGACAAGGCCAGCCAGTCGCCGTCGGACAGCTGCAGATACTTGCCCTTCTGGTTGGCCAGCGCCGCCAGCAGATGGCGCAAGGTCAGGATGCGGCCGTCGTCCAGCTCCAGCTCGCCGTCGGCCTGCAGCCAGCCGCCGCGCCGCTTCACTTTCAGTTTCAGCTGCGGCATGCCGTCGGCGGCGGCCAGGCGGATCTTGTCGCCGTGCGGCCACAGACAGGCGACACGCTCGTCGCCGGCCGCCTGCAGTTGCGACAGCAGCGACAGCGCCGCGTGCTGGTCGGCGAACAGCCAGCCGTCGCCGTCGCGCTGGCCGCGCCCTATCGCCGGGCAGGCCTCGCGCAGCGCGCGCAGCCGGGCGGCCTCATCGGCCAGGTCGCGGACGAATTGGCGGTACTCGCCGTCAATGTCCAGCACCAGTCCGGCCGCGCCGCGGCCCGGCGCGCTCCAGGCGGCGGCCGGATGCGGCTTGACCTTCAGCTGCAGCCGCAGGCCTTCCGCTTGCCGGGTCAACAGGGCGTACAAGGCAGGGTCGGCGGCCTCGCTCGGCAGCGCCGGATCGAAAGCGGGGCTGGCGTCCAGCAGCGGCAGGCCGGGCGCGACGTCGCGTATCGCGTCCAGCACCCGCTGCCGCGCCTGCCACGGCACGGTCAGACCGTGGCCGACCAGGTCGGCCAGCGCCTTCAACTCGTCGCCCAGCTGGTAGACCAGCAGCCGTTCCGGCTGCGGCCTTTGCCACAGCATGCCGCCGCAGTCGGCCAGGCCGTCCGGCAGCAGCTTCAGCCTAAGCTCCGCGCCGACCCGCTCCATCTGCAGCGCCGCCTGCCCGGACTCGACACGGATGCGCCGCGCCGGCGCGTCGGCGTCGAACAGCAGCGGATGGTCTATCAAGGCCGGCAGCAGCGGGGCGGCGTCGATCAGGCCGGCGTCGCCGTCATGCGCCTGCCACAGCGCCAGCAGCGGTTTCAGCACCGGCAGGTCGTGCGGACGCACCGCGTCGGCCTGCTCCTGCAACAGGGCGGCCAGCGAGCAGGCGCGGCCGCGGCTCCAGCCGTCGGGGCCGGCGCTTTGCAGCAGCGGTTGCAGCTGGACGCCGGATTCGGCCAGGCGCAAGCGCCAGATCAGGCGGGAGGAAGGTTGGGCTTCGGTCATCGGCTGGCGGGAAATTGGGAGTCGGGGCCGATGTTGCCGGATTCGGCGCGCGCTGCAAAGCGCGATGAAAAACGGCAGCCCGGGCTGCCGTTACAGGCTTGGACAGGCGCTAGGCGCCGACGGGACCGCCGCAGCCGCCGGGCCGGGTGGCGATGTTTTTCAGATGGACGAAGGCCTTGCCGTTCCAGCGCCAGATGCCGTCGCAGAAGCCGGCCGAGCCGACGCGCAGATCGTGCACGCCGGCCGAGACGCCGACGTCGCGGCGGATGTCGGCGGCCGGCAGGCCCAGATTGGCGCGCAGCCGGCCGCCGGCGTCGCGGACGAAGACCCAGGCCGAGCTGCCGACGATGCCCGAGGTGCAGGTATTGCCGCCGCGCACCCACAGCTGTTCCTGGGCGCCGTCCCGCTCGAAGCTGCCGTCCAGCTGGTACGGCTCGTCGCAACCGTTCTGGTCGATGAAGCCGGCCGCGCCGTCCTTGGCCACGTAGCGCACGCCCAGTTGGTTCAGCACATCGTTGAGGTCGGTCTCCGACAACTTGCTTCCCTGGCCGAACAGCGCCTCGCTGGCGTCGGCCGGCGCCAGGGCCTGCGCCTCGCCGCTGGCGCGCAGCGGAACGCCGCCGCGCATGCGGCAGTCGTCGTCGGCGCAGACATACCGCCACCGCTGGCGATCGAACTTGAAGTCCAGGCTGGCCAGCTGTCTGTCCCGGCCGTCCCTGACCGTCAGCGTCAGCGGATAGACCCTGGCCTGCTTGCGGCTGTCGTCGATCTGGTATTCGAACTTCACGCCGACGGGGATGGCGGCGTCGCGGCCGAACACGTCGCCGCCGATCTCGATCACCTTGTCGTCCCTGGGCGCGTAGAAGTGCGGGAAATCGGCGCCGGCGGCGGCGGCGCGGCCGGCTGCATACCAGCCCATATAGCCGTCGCCGGACAGTTGCAGCAGTTGCGCCTGCCGCGGCCCGGCGGCCCGGTCGTTGACGAAGTCCAGCGCCTTGTTCGCGGCGATCACCGCCCTGGAGTCGGCATCGACGACGAAGGCGCCGATCAGGCCAGCCAGGTCGCGTTCGCCGGCGCCGTCCTTGCTGCCGCTGGCGAACAGGTAGAGCCGGTGTTCGTCTCCGGCGTCCACCCGGTCCAGCGACAGCGGGCTCAGGCAGTAGTCGCTGCCGTTTTCGCGCAGGTAGTGCCAGCAGTTCCGGGCTTCGTCATGCTGCAGGCGGCCATAGGCGCGATTCATGATGCCGGCCGCCAGCTTGCTGCCGGGCGCCTCGTCCAGCGCCAGTCTCTCCACCCTGATTTGGCGGCTGTCGTGCCACAGCAAGCCGGCGGCCACGGCCGCGATCGCCAGCGCGCCGAGACCGGCGGCCAGGCGCAGCCTGGTCTTCCGTTCCATCCACATCCCCCCTGACTACAACAATGTCCTGCTGGCCGTTCCGGCCTGAATGCTTGTTTTGACTGCGGCGGCAATTTTACCAACTTGGGCGTCAAAGCCAATGAAAAAAGGGAGCCTGGGCTCCCTTGGTCGTTGGCGGCGCGAACGGTCAGATGCGGGCGAAGGCGCGGCCGGCGGCCTCTATGGTCCGCTCAATCATCTCGTCGCTGTGCGCGGCGGAGACGAAGCCCGCCTCGTAGGCCGACGGCGCGAAGTAGATGCCTTCGTCCAGCATCGCGTGGAAGAAGCGCTTGAAGCGCTCGATGTCGCAGCCGGTGGCCTCGGCGTAGGATTTCGGCGCCTGGGCGCTGAAGTAGAAGCCGAACATGCCGCCGACGCTGTCGGTGGACAGCGCGATGCCGGCTTGCTTCGCCTGTTCGGCCAGGCCCTGGGCCAGCCGTGCGGTGCGGCGTCCCAGCGTCTCGTAGAAGCCGGCCTGCTGGATCAGCTTCAGCGTGGCGAGGCCGGCGGCGACGGACAAGGGGTTGCCGGACAGCGTGCCGGCCTGGTAGACGGTGCCCAGCGGGGCGATCCGGCCCATGATGTCGGCGCGGCCGCCGAAGGCCGCCAGCGGCATGCCCCCGCCGACCACCTTGCCCAGCGTGGTCAGGTCCGGTTTGACGCCGTGCAGGCCCTGCGCGCATTCCTTGGCCACGCGGAAGCCGGTCATCACCTCGTCGTAGATCAGCACCGCGCCGTGTTTTTCGGTCAGGCCGCGCAGCGTCTTGACGAATTCGGCCGACGGCTGGATCAGGTTCATATTGCCGGCGATCGGCTCCAGGATCACGCAGGCGATCTTGTCGCCTATCTCGGCGAAGGTCGCGGCAAGCTGCTCGACATCGTTGTAGCGCAGCACCAGCGTGTGCTTGGTGAAATCGGCCGGCACGCCGCCGGACGAAGGATTGCCGAAGGTCAGCAGGCCGGAGCCGGCCTTGACCAGCAGGCTGTCGGAATGGCCGTGGTAGCAGCCTTCGAACTTGACGATCAGATCGCGGCCGGTGAAGCCGCGCGCCAGTCGGATCGCGGTCATCGTCGCCTCGGTGCCGGAAGAGACCAGCCTGACCCGTTCGACCGACGGCAGCAGTTTGCAGATTTCCTCGGCGATCACCACCTCGCCCTCGGTCGGCGCGCCGAAGGACAGGCCGCCGACGGCGGCGTCCTGCACCGCCTTCACCACGTCCGGGTGGGCGTGGCCGACGATGGCCGGCCCCCAGGAACCGACGTAGTCCAGATACTGTTTGCCGTCGGCGTCCCAGAAATGGGCGCCTTCGGCGCGGGCGACGAAGCGCGGCGTGCCGCCTACCTGGCCGAAGGCGCGCACCGGCGAGTTGACGCCGCCGGGGATCACTTGTTTGCCACGTTCGAACAGTTCCAGATTGCGAGACATGCGTTTTTCCTTGTCTGGCGGCCTGCGCCGCGAAATATGGGTGAGGCGCGGTGGGGAGTCGGGTCCACTGGGCCGGCCATATTTTACATGATGGCGCCGCCGCCGGCTGGGTGCGTCGCCGGCGTTCGCCGCCGGGCGGAGGGGCTTATCCACAGCCATCGATCATTGCCGATCTTATCCACAGCAGCGGGCTGCCGGCGCGAGCGATTGCCGGAATGCCGGCTCCGGCGATATTTAATTGTCATTTTTTCTGACTTGCCGGCATAAGCGTCGAGCGTATGACAGTTTGATCGACAGCATATTGTTTTTGTCGAGACAGGCCTGGCAAAGCCATTCCACAATTCGATTGTCATGTACTATAAATTACAAATGCATAACGTAACTTCGGCGAAAAAAGCGCTTTTACTAGGTATTTTCACTGAACATCCATAGGTGGGTGCGCCCAGGCGGTAGTTGCGGCGATGTTGCCGCTTTGCCTATCACGGTCCGGCGCGCGCAGTGGCTTCCATCATCATTCAAGTGGACCAAGCGTATGAAGAACGACAAGGGCCTCTGCCCCAGCGCGGAGTTCGGGGCAAACGGCGAAGTGGTGTTCGGCATGCTGGGCGGCAGCGTCAGCTCGCGCCGCATCATCTATCTGAAGCAGGCGTTGCCGGTGGAACGGGTGGACCTGGACAAGCTGAACGGCATCGCGCCGGGCGAAGTGCTGCGCACCGCCGGGCGCTGCGCCGGCAGCAAGTGCGCCCACCACGACAATGACAGCGCCGAATGCACATTGGTGAACCGCATCGTCGACAAGGTGGAGACCATCAGCGAGGAGCTGGCCTACTGCGCCATCCGCCCCGAATGCGTGTGGTGGGCCCAGCACGGCGCAGATGCCTGTAGACGCTGCGCCCGCATCATCACCAAGGATCTGCTGGCGCCGCAGGAGATCGCCGAGGCGCGCTTGCCGCCCGGCGTCGCGCCGGCCGCATGATCACAAGAAGAGCGGCCGCGAGCCGCCGTTCCATCTAACCAACCTCGAAAGGAAGCAATATGAAAAAGAACGAAACCCTGCCGGCCGCCGATTTCGAAACCCAGCTGCAAAACAGCGTGGAAATCGCCGCCATGGTTCGCCTGGAGCAGAGCGAAGTGGAAGAAGTGTCCGGCGGTCTGATCTCCGGCCCCGGCCACACCGCAGGCTATCTGCCGACGGAGTAATCCGGCATCCGGTTCCGCAGCCCGCGACGCGGGTTGCGGAAGCGCATGCGTCCTCGCCTACCAGCTGCGGTATGGCTTCTTCGACAGATAGGCGTTGGTGTAGCGCCCGTCCTCCGTCACCTCGGCGCCTATCCATTGCGGCTTGGCGAACTGCGTGTCTTCCGCCGGCAGTTCGATCTCGGCCAGCACCAGTCCGGCGTTGTCGCCGAAAAACTCGTCCACTTCCCAGACAAAGCCCTGATACTCGATGCGGTGGCGCAGCTTGTCCACCACCATCGGGCACATCGCGTCCATGATGGTCTGGGCGTCGGCCAGCGGAATGGCGTACTCGAATTCGTGGCGGCTGACATTGCTGATATGGCTCTTCAGCGTCAGCCAGGCCTGCTCGCCGACCACCCGCACCCGCACGGTGCGCTCCTTCTCGACCGACAGATAGCCTTGCCGGTACTGCACCGCTGGCGCCAGGCCGCGCCAGCCGTCGCCGCTCACCACGAAGCGGCGTTCGATTTCCATTGCCATCGACAAGTCCTCAGGCGAATTCAGGGTTGGGATGCTTCAGAACGGCTTGACCACCACCAGGATCAGCACCGCCAGCAGCACCAGCACCGGCAGCTCGTTGAACACGCGGAACCAGCGGTGGGACTTGCGGTTGCGGCGGGCGGCGAAGTCGGCGTACAGCCGGGCGCAGTAGCCGTGGTAGCCGAACAGCAGCGCCACCAGCGTCAGCTTGGCGTGCAGCCAGCCGCCGCCGATGCCGATGCCCAGCCACAGTCCGAGGCCGGTGGCCAGCGTCAGCACGGCCAGCGGCGTCATGAAGCGCAGCAGCTTGTTGGACATCAGCAGCAGGCGATCGTACTCAGCCGTCTCGGCCGCCATCGCCAGGTTGACGAACAGCCGCGGCAGGTAGAACAGACCGGCGAACCAGGACACCACGAAGAAAATGTGGAAGGCTTTCAGATAGAGGTAGGTCATCGGTTTTCCATGATGCGCATCGGGGCCGGCTCAGGACCAGGCCCGCCGTTGCGCTTGAGGCAGTTTTTGCAACACCAGCTCGCGCGAGCGCTCGATGCCGCGGCGGATGTCGTCGGCGCTCAGCGCCGCCGTCGACTGCACCTGTATCCAGCGTGCCCGCGCCAGGTACGGGGCCGGCCGCACGCCGGGCAGGCCGGATAGCGCCAGGAAGTCGTCGTCCGGCACCTTGTAGCTCAGGCCATGCGGCCCGCGCGCGAGGAACATCTTGCCGCCGATGGAGAGCACCTGCGTTCCGCCCCATTTGACGTCGAACTCGGCGCCCGGCAACGAGCGGGCATGGTCCAGCAGCGCGTCAAACAGGGCCGGATCCATCGCTCAGCCCTTCTTCGGCGCCGCTTGGTACAGCGGCCACACTTGCGGGATATGGGCCTGCAGGTCGCGGATGCGGGTCGGGCCGGACGGGTGGGTGGACAGGAACTCCATGCCGCCGCCGTCGCCGGCCGCCTGCATCTTCTGCCAGACGTTGACCGCGGCGTTCGGGTCGTAGCCGGCCCTCGCCATCAACTCCAGCCCCATCACATCGGCCTCGGACTCCATCGCGCGGCTGTGCGGCTTGCTCAGCGTGACGTCGGTCACCATGCCGGCCAGCTTCACCTGGTCGGCGCTGAGGCCGGCGAGCGCGCCGACCAGCGACAGGCCCAGTTGCTGCGCGTATTCCTGGCTCAGGTTCTCGCGGGTATGTTCGCGCAGCGCGTGCGAAATCTCGTGGCCTATCACCGCCGCCAGTTCGGCGTCGGTCAGCTTGAGCCGGTTCATCAGGCCGGTGTAGACCATGATCTTGCCGCCGGCCATCGCGTAGGCGTTCATGTCGTCGGTGGACAGCACGTTCACCTCCCAGCGCCAGTCGCGGGCGTCGGGCCGGAAGGCCGGGGTCTGCGCGATCAGCCGCTGCGAGATGCGGCGCACCCGCGCCGTCTGCGCCGCGCTGGTGTTCAGCCGGCCGGCGGCGCGCGCCTGCTGCAGCTGGCCCGCGTACGACTTGGCCGACATCTGCTCCACTTCCTGGCTGGACAGCAGCATGCGCTGGCCGCGGCTGACGCCGACCGCGCCGCCGGAGGTGGTGGCGACCTGGGCGCAGGCGACCAGGCCGGCGGCCAGCAGCGCGCCGCCCAGCCAGCGTCTACAGGCCTTGGCCGGGGCGTTCAAATCTCCACCATCTGGAAATCGTCCTTGCGCGCGTCGCAGTCCGGGCAGGTCCAGTTGGGCGGCAGGTCTTCCCAGCGGGTGCCGGGCGGGATGCCATCCTCGGGACGGCCGGCTTCCTCGTCGTAGATGAAACCGCAGATCAGACACATCCAAGTACGCATCGCTTCGCCCTCGTGATCGGATAAAATGGGTATTCTAAATCGTGCCACCGCAATAAAACAAAAGAGGTTCGCCCTTGACCACTCCCGAATCCCCTCCCGTGGTACTGACCCTGGCCGGTTCCGACCCCTCGGGCGGCGCCGGCATCCAGGCCGATATCCTGACGCTGGCCAGCCTGGGCTGCCATCCGCTGTCGGTGATCACCGCGATCACGGTGCAGGATACCGTCGGCGTCAACGACCTGATGGTGCTGGACGCGGACTGGGTCAACGACCAGGCGCGCTTCCTGATGGAGGACATGCCGGTGGCGGCGTTCAAGATCGGCATGCTCGGCAGCGTGGAGAACGTCGCCGTGGTCGCGCAACTGATCGCCGATTATCCGGACATCCCGGTGGTGCTCGATCCGGTGCTGGCCAGCGGCGGCGGCCACGAGCTGGCCGACGACGATCTGATCGCGGCGATGCGCGACATGCTGATCCCGCAGGTGTCGATACTGACGCCGAACAGCCTGGAGGCGCGACGGCTGGCCAGCAACGACGCCGACGAGGACGAGGAACTGACGCTGGACCAGTGCGCCGAGCGCATCCTGGCGCTGGGTTCCCCGTATCTGCTGATCACCGGCACCCACGAGAACACCAAGGAAGTGGTCAACAGCCTTTACGGCCAGGACGGCGTGGTGCGGGCCGACCACTGGGAGCGGCTGCCCGGCAGCTACCACGGCTCCGGCTGCACGCTGGCCTCGGCGATCGCCGGCATGCTGGCCACCGGCCTGTTGCTGCCGGAGGCGGTGCGGGAGGCGCAGGAATACACCTATCAGACGCTGATCAACGGCTTCCGTCCCGGCATGGGGCAGTTCCTGCCGGACCGGATGTTCTGGGCGCGCGGCGACGACGAGGAGGACGGCGATGCCGCCCAGGCTTGAAGGCCTGTACGCGGTGACGCCGGACGGCGTCGACGACGCGCGGCTGTTCTCGCTGGCTGCGGCGGCGCTGGAAGGCGGCGCGCGCGCCTTGCAATATCGCGACAAGAGCGGGGATGCCGAACGCCGGCTGCGCCAGGCGGTCGAGCTGCGCCGCTTGTGCCGGCTGTCCGGCGCGCTGTTCATCGTCAACGACGATGTCGGGCTGGCGGCGCGGATCGGCGCCGACGGCGTGCACCTGGGGCGCGACGACGGCGGCATTGCCGCCGCGCGCGGCCGTCTGGGCGCGGACGCCATCGTCGGCGCGTCCTGCTACGACAGCATCGCGCTGGCGCGCGCGGCGCTGGCGGCCGGCGCCAGCTACGTCGCCTTCGGCGCGGTGTTTCCGTCGCGGACCAAGCCGGACGCCGTGGCCGCGCCGTTGTCGCTGTTCGCCGAGGCGGCGGCGCTGGGCGCGAACGCGGTGGCGATCGGCGGCATCACGGCGGACAACGCGGGACAGGTGATCGCGGCCGGCGCCGATGCCGTCGCGGTGGTCGGAGGGGTGTTCGACGCCGACGATGTCGGCGCGGCGGCCCGGACGCTGGCCGGGCGATTTCGGGTTTAATATCGGACGGTCATTATTGTGGACGAATGTCCGAATGATAAAATTCGCCCTTTTGGCGAATTTCAATGACAGTGTTGAAGAGCGTGTGTGTGGCGTCTGTAATCGCTGCGATGCTGGTCGGTTGCGCGGCGCCGCGCATCCAGGTGTGGCCCAATATGCCGGATTCGAGGCCGTATGCCGCCAAGGTGGAGTCAAAGCGCCCGTTCCGCACCGCGCGTAAGATGGATTTTGGCCCGCTGACAATGTACTGGCTTATCGACAACCGCGGTGTTCGCACTCCGGTGGTATCGGCCAATCCCAATTACAAAGTGGGGCAATGCGTCACTCTATGGCGCTCGCGGTCGGGGGTGATCGACAGCGATTTCCAGGTTGCCACCTATCCCAAGCTGTCCGCAGCCAATCCTAACTGTTCGGCGCCGCGCCAGGAACCTCGCAGCATCGACAGCTACCTCTACACTCGGGAAGACTGGGGCTATCAGTGGATGTATGTATTCAAAATGGACAATCTGTGGCTGGGGCGGACCGAGGATGAGCTGCTCAATTCCAAGGACTGGGGCGTGCCGGACAAAAGCTACATTAATGGCAAGACCAAGTATCTGACCTATACCCGAGCCTCATCCGAAGTGCGTACCGACTCTGCTAACGGCGTGTATAGCAGCAGCTATCTGTGTGAGACCACATTCGCTTTGCAGGGCGGTCGGGTCTTCAACTACCAGTACCGCGGCAACAGCTGCTATTGATGGTGTTGGCTAGAGCATCTTGATGTCAGCCAGGCGATAGTCGACCATGCGCGTTTCCTGACAGAACACGCGGGCCTGAATGGTGACGGCTCGGCCTTTTAGTCTGGCCATGTCGTCCTGGCTCAAGGCCAGGCTGGAAATCCGCCGCGCGCCGCAGACGGCACCATCGTCCAACCATATCGGCCGGCGAAGTTTCAGGTGATAGATTTGGGAAAAGGTGCCCTCGGCCTTGCTGCCGGCGGCAATCGGTCCCACGACGGTGCCGCTGAGGGTCAGGGGGGCGGCGGCGTCGCCGTCTATGCGGAAAACCCGGCCGGCGGCATGGCCGGCCAGGCTGGCGGCCAGCAGAAAGCCGGCCAGCACGGTGCTGCAGAACTTACACATCCCGATCGATCTTCTTCAGTCCATTATTATTGTCAGACTTGCAGGCGCCATTTCAGCAGGATGTCTTCTGTCCGACAATCAGGGTTATCCCGACTGTCCGACAAATAAAAAGCCCCCGCGGGACGGCGGGGGCGTGTCGATGCGAGAGAGCGTTCAGCCGTTGACCTTGCGATAGAGCTGGATCAGACGGCGGGTCGAGCTGTCGTGCTCGGCGCGGGAGAGCTTGCCGGTCAGCTCGGCGTGTATGGTCTTGGCCAGCTGCTTGCCCAGCTCCACGCCCCACTGGTCGAAGCTGTTGATGTGCCAGATCACGCCCTGGACGAAGATCTTGTGCTCGTACAGCGCGATCAGCGAGCCGAGGTTGCGCGGGTCCAGCCGGCTCATCAGCAGCGTGTTGGTCGGCCGGTTGCCGCCGAAGACCTTGTGCGGCACCAGCGCTTCCATCTGCTCGCCGTTCAGGCCCTGCTCGGTCAGCTCGGCGCGCACCTCGTCGGCGGTCTTGCCGCGCATGAAGGCCTCGGCCTGGGCGAACACGTTGGCCAGCAGGATCTCGTGGTGGCCCGGCAGGCTGGAGCGGTTCTCCAGCGAGGCGATCAGGTCGATAGGCGAGATGTGGGTGCCCTGGTGCAAGAGCTGGAAGAAGGCGTGCTGGCCGTTGATGCCGGTCTCGCCCCAGATGATGGGCGCGGTCTCGAAGTCGACCGGCTGGCCGGACAGCGTCACCTGCTTGCCGTTGGACTCCATGTCCAGCTGCTGGATGAAGGCCGGCAGCCGGTGCAGATACTGGTCGTACGGCGCGATCACGTGGCTGCCGCCGCCGTAGTAGTTGATGTACCAGATGCCTATCATCGCCAGCAGCACCGGCATGTTCTGCTCGAACGGCGCGTTCATGAAGTGCTGGTCCATGATGTGGGCGCCGTTGAGCAGCTCGGTGAAGTTCTCCTCGCCCAGGTAGAGCATGATGGGCAGGCCGATCGCCGACCACAGGCTGTAGCGGCCGCCGACCCAGTTCCAGAACTCGAACATGTTCGCCGGGTCGATGCCGAAGTCGGCCACCGCCTTCTGATTGGTGGAGACGGCGACGAAGTGCTTGGCCACCGCCTTCTCGTCGCGGGCGCGCGCCAGGAACCATTCGCGCGCGGTCAGCGCGTTGGTCAGCGTCTCCTGCGTCGTGAAGGTCTTGGACTCGACGACGAACAGCGTGGTCTCAGGGTGCACCTTCTTCAGCGTTTCCTTCAACTGGGCGCCGTCGACATTGGAGACGAAGTGCATGTTCAGCCGCGGATGGCCGAACGGTTTCAGCGCGGAACAGACCATCAGGGGGCCGAGGTCGGAGCCGCCGATGCCGATGTTGACGATGTCGGTGATCGGCTGGTTGGTGTAGCCCAGCCATTCGCCGGAACGCACCGCGTGCGAGAAGCGGCCCATCCGCTCCAGCACCGAGTTGACCTTGGGCATCACGTCTTCGCCGTCGACGCGTATCGGCGAGTTGGTGCGGTTCCTGAGCGCCACGTGCAGCACGGCGCGGTCCTCGGTGCGGTTGATCTTCTCGCCCTTGAACATCGCCTTGATGCGCGACGGCAGGCCGGCTTCGCGCGCCAGCTGCATCAGGCCCAGCAAGGTGGCGTCGGTGATGCGGTTCTTGGAATAGTCGAGGAACAGGCCGCCCACTTCCAGCGAATAGCGTTCGGCCCGTTCCGGATCGGCGGCGAACAGCTCGCGCATGTGCAGGTGCTTGGCCTCGGCGAAATGGTCCCACAGGGACTGCCAGGCCGGCAGTTCGGTCAGTTCACTCATGATGTCTCGTCCTATTCTGCTTGCTTGTTGTCCAGTCTGCGATTCTTCAGGCTGTGCTTGGTTTTTTCCAGCTGGCGGATCAGGCCCGGCCCGCGGCGCAGCGCCACGCTGACCGCCAGGATGTCGATCTGCACCAGGTGCACGATGCGCGAGATCATCGGGCTGTAGGTTTCATTGTCTTCCAGCGTGTCGGCGATCAGCGCGACGGTGGCGCGCCGCGCCAGCGGCGAGCCGCTGGTGGTCAGCGCGATCACCTTGGCGCCGGCGGCCAGCGCCACGTCGACCGCTTCCAGCAATTCGAGCGTGCGGCCGGAGCTGGAGATCGCCACCAGCACGTCGTCCGGACCCAGCACCGACGCCGCCATCATCTGGATGTGGGTGTCGGAGTAGGCGACGGTGGGAATGCCGAAGCGGAAGAACTTGTGCTGGGCGTCGGCGGCGATGATGCCGGAGTTGCCGAGGCCGTAGAACTCGATGCGGTTGGCGTCGGTCAGCAGCCGCACCGCGGCCTCTATCGCCTGCGGATTGACGTCGTTGCGGCACTTCAACAGCGCCGACACGGTGTTGTCGAACACCTTGGCGACGATTTCCGAGGTCGGGTCTTCCGGGCGCACGCTGGAGTGGACGTAGGGCACGCCGGTCACCAGGCTGCCGGCCAGCTTCAGCTTGAAATCGGGCAGGCCGGAGCAGCCGACGGTGCGGCAGAAGCGGATCACGGTGGGCTGGCTGACGCCGGCGTTCCTGGCGATGTCGGCGACCGCGGCCTGGATCACGGTATACGGCTGTTCCAGCACCAGCTCGGCCACCTTGCGCTCGGCCGAAGACAGCGTCTCCAGTTGGCCACGGATGCGATCAAGCATGCATGTCTCCTGCTGTGCCGCCGCGCGGAGGGCTGGTGGAGGCGTCCACCGGGGCATCGTCGCTGCCGGCCGCCAGATGGGCCGCCAGATGGGCGGCCACGCCCGGCAGGGCCGGGTGGGCGCTGGTGATCAGATAAACCGGGATGGCGGCCAGATAGGCCGACATCCGTCCCTTGTCCTCGAAGCGGCGGCGGAATGGGGATTGTTCAAAAAAACCGCTTAGACGCGGCACAATACCACCACCTATGTATACCCCGCCACGGGCGCCGACGGTCAAGGCCAGATTCGCGGCCGCGGAACCGAGCGCGGCGCAGAAGATTTCCAGCGCCTCGCGACAGCGCGCGTCGCGTCCGGGCAGGCCGCGCGCGCTGACCTCGGCCGGGGAGAGAGCGGATTCCGCCGCCCCGTCCAGCGCGCAGAGGGCCTCGTGGATCAGCGCCAGGCCGGGGCCGGACAGCAGCCGTTCGCAGGAGACGTGGCCGAAGCGGGCGGCGGCGTGGCGCAGGATGCCGGCCTCGCGTTCGTTCTGCGGCGCGAACGAGGCGTGGCCGCCCTCGCCGGGCAGGGCGCGCCAGCCGCCGGCCTCGGGCAGCAGCGTGGCGACGCCCAGTCCGGAACCGGGGCCGATCAGCGCCAGCGGCGCGTCCGGGCGCGGCTCGCCGCCGCCGATCCGGACGAGCTCATGGCGCGGCAGCCGAGGCAGGGCCAGCGCCAGCGCGGCGAAGTCGTTCAGCAGCAGCAGCGTGGACAGGCCCAGCGTGCGGCGCAGGGTCTCGATCGAGAACGACCAGTGGCAATTGGTCATCGTCACCGCGTCGCCGTTCAGCGGGTTGGCGATGCCTATCGCGGCGTGGGCGATGCGGCGCGCGCCGACCTGGTCCAGGTAGGCGCGCAGCGCGTCCTCCAGCGTCGGATAGCCGGCGGTCGGCAGCGCCACGATGTCCTCGATGACGCCGGGCGCCGTTTCCAGCGCGAAGCGGGCGTTGCTGGCGCCGACATCGGCCAGCAGACGCGGCCAGGCTTCAGGCAGACCAGTAGACATCGAGCGGCACCTTGTCCTGGGCCAGCAGGTGGCTGATCGGCCGCGCGTCGTCGGGGCCGGACGAGGCCGCTTCCAGCACCGCGCGTTTGCCGGCGCCCTGGATGGCCAGGATCAGGCTGCCGGCCTGCAGCAGCGCGGCGTAGCTCAGCGTCACGCGGCGGTGCGGCGCGGTCTGCGGCGTCACCGCCAGGATCGGCGTCGGATTGGCCGGATCGAGGCCGGCGGCCAGTTCCGGCGCGCCGGGAAACAGCGAGGCGGTGTGGCCGTCCTCGCCCATGCCGAGGATGGCGACGTCGGGCGCGGCGAATTCGCGGTTGGCGGCCGTCACCTCGGCGTCGATGTCGGCGCCGGCGCGCACCAGCGGCACAAAGCGCGCCGGCGCGGCGCGGTTCTTCAGCAGATGTTCGCGCACCAGGCCGGCGTTGCTGTCGGCGTGCCCGGGCGGCACGAAGCGCTCGTCGACCAGGGTGACGGTGACGCGCGCCCAGTCTATCGCCATCTCGGACAATAGTTTGAACAGCGGGATCGGCGATTTGCCGCCGGACACTGCCAGCACCGCCCTGCCGCGGCTTTCGATCGCGGCCGCCAGCCGCGACGCCACGCTATTGGCCAAGGCGTCGGTTTGTTGCGTCGCGTCGGGAAATTCCAACCAGTTCATTCGCTTACCTCGGTCGTGTTGGGCGCGGCGCGCCGATATCCGGTCATTGTATCTGGTAGGGTGCGTCACCCCGAAGGGGCGACGCACCGCTGGGCGACGCGCCAATCAGGCGTTCAGCACTCCTCGTGCCAGCTGATGCCGTCGCGCGACAGCAGCGCGCTGGACGCGGCCGGGCCCCAGCTGCCGGCGGTGTATTGCTTGGGCGGGATGTTGCCGCTGGCGGCCCAGGTGTCCATGATGGGCTCGACCCAGCGCCAGGCCTCGATCAGCTCGTCGCGACGCATGAACAGCGCCAGCTTGCCGCGGATCACGTCCAGGAGCAGGCGCTCGTAGGCGTCGGCGCGGCGCACCTTGAAGGCCTTGTAGAAGTCGAGGTCGAGGTAGGTCGGCTGCAGGCGCATCGTGTCGCCCGGTTCCTTGGCCAGGAAGTACAGGCGGATGCTTTCCTCCGGCTGCAGGCGGATCACCAGCCGGTTGGCGTGGTGGCTGCCGCCCAGCGGGCCGGAGAACAACTGGTGCGGCACGTCGCGGAAGTTGATGACGATCTCGGCCAGCCTCTCCTGCATCCGCTTGCCGGTGCGCAGGAAGAAGGGCACGCCGGCCCAGCGCCAGTTGTCGATCTCGGCCTTGATCGCGACGAAGGTCTCGGTCGGGCTGCCCGCCGGGATGCCGTTCTCCTGCTGGTAGCCGACGACCGGCTGGCCGCCGATGGCGCCGGCCTTGTACTGGCCGCGCACGGTCTTGGCGGCGACGTCCTGCTCGGTGAACGGGCGCAGCGCCTTCAGCACCTTCAGCTTCTCGTCGCGGACCGCGTCGGCCTCCATATTGGCCGGCGGTTCCATCGCGACGATGCAGAGCAGCTGCAGCAGGTGGTTCTGCACCATGTCCCTGAGCGCGCCGGTGCCGTCGTAGAAGTCGCCGCGGCTGCCGACGCCCAGCTCTTCGGAAATGGTGATCTGCACATCGTGTATCCATTCGCGGCGCCACAGCGGCTCGAACAGCGCGTTGGCGAAGCGGATGGCCATCAGGTTCTGCACCGACTCCTTGCCCAGGTAGTGGTCGATCCGGTACAACTGCTCTTCCTTGAAGAAGCGGGCGACGTCGTCGTTGATCTCGTTGGACGAGGCCAGGTCGGTGCCCAGCGGCTTCTCCAGCACCACCCGAACATTGGCGCGGTTCAGTCCGACCGCGGCCAGATTGTCGCAGATGCCGGCGAACAGATTGGGCGCGGTGGCCAGATAACAGACCACCACCTTGTCGCCGTCGGCGCCGATCTTTTCCGCCAGCGCCGGGTAGTCGGCGGCCTGGGAGGCGTCGACGCGCAGATAGTCGATGCGGGCGCAGAAGCTGTCCCAGGCGGCGGCGTCGAAGTGCGACTTGATGTGGATGCGGGAATTCTTCTCGACGAAGGCCAGGTAGTCGTCGCGGCTCAGGTCCTTGCGGCCCAGCGCCAGGATGCGGCCCTGCTCGTTGAGCAGGCCTGCCGCGTGCGCCTGGTACAGCGAGGGCAGCAGCTTGCGCATCACCAGATCGCCGGCGCCGCCGAACAGCACCATGTCGAAGGCCGGGGTAGCGGTAGAACGGGTCTCCATCCTGATCTTCCATCTTGAAGGTATTAGATGTAGTTATATTACCACTCAAGGCTGTACTGTCTATGCTGGTAACAAGATCGTGGCCGCTTTTGCAACACCTTTTGTTCTGACGCAAAATTACCGGTTTTCCTCCAGAAAACGAGGAAACGAGGGGCGATGGCCGCCGCGGGGCGTCAGCGGGGGCGCGTAGCGCGCCTTGCATTTTGAGTGTAGTAAAACTACTATCGACATCAATTCAACACGGAACGTCATCATGGCCTTGCATCCCACCCTGTCCGCCGTTACCGACCGCATCGTCGCGCGCAGCCGCGCGCGGCGCGACGCCTACCTGGCGCGCGTGCGCGCCGCCGCCCAGCAGGGCCGGGTGGAACGGGCCCAGTTGTCGTGCACCAATCTGGCCCACGCCTTCGCGGCGATGCCGGACACGGTGAAGATCCATCTGAAGCAGGAGCACCGGCCGAATCTGGCCATCGTGTCCTCTTACAACGACATGCTGTCGGCGCACCAGCCGCTGGCGGCCTTCCCGGCCTGGCTGAAGGAGGCGGCGCTGTCCGCCGGCGCCACCGCCCAGTTCGCCGGCGGCGTGCCGGCGATGTGCGACGGCGTGACCCAGGGCCAGCCGGGCATGGAGCTGTCGCTGTTCTCCCGCGACGTGATCGCGATGAGCACCGCCGTCGCGCTGAGCCACCAGATGTTCGACGCCGCGCTGTATCTGGGCGTGTGCGACAAGATCGTGCCGGGCCTGATGATAGGCGCGCTGAGCTTCGGCCACCTGCCGGCGGTATTCGTGCCGGCCGGCCCGATGACCACCGGCATCGCCAACGACGACAAGGCCAAGGTGCGTCAGCTGTACGCAGAGGGCAAGGTCGGCCGCGACGCGCTGCTGGAATCGGAATGCCAGTCCTACCACGGTCCCGGCACCTGTACCTTCTACGGCACCGCCAACTCCAATCAGATGCTGATGGAGATCATGGGCCTGCACCTGCCGGGCGCCGCCTTCGTCAATCCGAACACCCCGCTGCGCGAGGCGCTGACCCGCGCCGCGGCGGTCCAGGGCGCGAAGATCGCCGCCCAGGGCGCCGAGTTCACGCCGGTCGGCGAGATGATTGACGAGAAATCCATCGTAAACGCCATCGTCGGCCTGCTGGCCACCGGCGGCTCGACCAACCACACGATGCACATCGTCGCCATCGCCCGCGCGGCCGGCATAGACGTCAACTGGGACGATTTCGACCAGCTGTCCGCCGTGATCCCGCTGCTGGTGCGCGCCTATCCGAACGGCAAGGCCGACGTCAACCACTTCCACGCCGCCGGCGGCATGGGCTTCGTGATCCGCGAACTGCTGTCGGCCGGCCTCTTGCACGACGATGTCGGCACCGTGGTGGGCCGCGGCCTGTCGCATTACACCCGAGAGCCGTGGCTGGACGGCGGCGAGCTGAAATGGCGCGACGCGCCGGCCGTCAGCGGCGACGACAGCGTGCTGCGTCCGGCGTCCAATCCGTTCTCGGCCGATGGCGGCCTGAAACTGATGGCCGGCAACATCGGCCGCGCGGTGATCAAGGTGTCGGCGGTGAAGCCGGAGCACCGCGTGGTGGAAGCGCCGGCCGTGGTGTTCCACGACCAGAACGACATGCTGGCGGCGTTCAAGCGCGGCGAGCTGGAAAAGGACTTCGTCGCGGTGATCCGCTTCCAGGGCCCGCGCGCCAACGGCATGCCGGAGCTGCACAAGCTGACCCCGGCGCTGACCATCCTGCAGGAACGCGGCTTCAAGGTGGCCCTGGTCACCGACGGCCGCATGTCCGGCGCGTCCGGCAAGGTGCCGGCGGCGATCCACGTGTCGCCGGAAGCGCTGTCCGGCGGCGCCATCGGCAAGATCCGTGACGGCGATCTGATACGCGTCGACGCCGAGACCGGCGAGCTGAAGGCGCTGGTCGACGCCGCCGAATGGGCGGCGCGCGAGCAAGTGCAGGCCGATCTGTCGCACAACGAATACGGCATGGGCCGCGAGCTGTTCGCGGTGTTCCGCCACGGCGCGGACGAGGCCGAGGCCGGCGCGATGAGCTTCCGCCACCCGGCCTGGAACTGAGCGCTTTGGGGATTCAGCAAGGCGGCGCGGCAAGCGCCGTCCGCCAACAGGAGATGGAAATGGATGCTTTGACTGTATTGCGCCAGGGCCCGGTGGTTCCGGTGATCATCGTCAACGACGCCGCGGTGGCGGTGGACCTGGCCCGCGCGCTGGTCGCCGGCGGCGTCAAGGTGCTGGAAGTGACGCTGCGCACCAAGGCCGCGCTGGCGGCGATGCGCCGGATGCGCGACGAGGTGCCGGAGGCCATCGTCGGCGCCGGCACGCTGCGCAACCGCGCCCAGCTGGAGGCGGCGGTCGACGCCGGCGCCCAGTTCGGCATCAGCCCGGGCTTCTCCGGCGAGCTGGCCTCGGCCGCGCGCGCGTCCAGCCTGACGCTGATCCCCGGCATCGCGACGCCGTCGGAGGCGATGTGGGCTCAGGACGAGGGCTTCAACACGCTGAAGCTGTTCCCGGCCGAGGCGGTCGGCGGCGTCAAGCTGTTGAAGTCGCTGGCCAGCCCCTTCCCCGACCTGCGCTTCTGCCCGACCGGCGGCATAGACATCAAGAAGGCGCCGGAATACCTGGCGTTGCCGAACGTGCTGGCCGTCGGCGGCAGCTGGCTGACGCCGGACGACGCGATCGCCGCCCGCGACTGGGACCGCATCACCCGGCTCGCCCGCGAGGCCAGCCAGCTGTCCCGCGGCTGAGCCCGGCGCCGGCCAAGAAAAAACGCTCCTCCGGGAGCGTTTTTTTCGTCCGCGCGGCGGCGCCGCTCACATCCTGGCCAGCGCCTGCTTGGCCTTCTGCGCCGCGTCGGTCTTCGGGTACAGCTTGATCAGGCGGCGGAAGGTGTTCTTCGCCTGGTCCTGCTGGCCGAGGTCGCGCTGGCAGTTGCCGATATTGCGCAAGGCGTCCGGCGCGAAATGATTGTTCGGGTACTGCTCGACGAAGCGGCGGTGGATGTCGATCGCGGCGTCGTACTGGCGCAGCGCGGTATGGGCGACGCCCAGCCAGTAGCTGGCCTCGGCGGCCTGCGGCGCCTGCGGGTTCTGCTGGATGAACAGCGCCAGCGCATTGATCGCATGCGGGAAGTCGCGCGCGCGCAACAGATTCAGCGCCTTGTCGTAGTCGGGCGCGGCCTGGCTGTCGCCGGCGGCGGCCTGCTGGGCGGCGGCCGGTTGCGAGGCGTCCTGCTTGCCCGGTCCGCCCTCCAGATGGGCGAGGCGGCCGTCCAGGTCGTTGTACAGGTCGTTCTGGCGTTTCTGCGTGGTCTGCAGATTGTAGTTCAGCACTTCGACGTCGCCGCGCAGCTTGGCGACTTCGGCCTTCAGCGTATCGACCTGGTTGACCATCTCCAGCAGCTTGTCGTTGGACAGCTTGGTTTCCACCGCGGCGATGCGGGTGGTGGCCTGCTGATTCACCTGGGCCAGCTGGCGGCGGGTTTCCTCCAGGTCGCTGGAGCTGGCGCAGCCGGTCAGGATCAGCAGGAGGGCGCTACTGATGGCGATCCGTTTCATGGTGTTTCCGGTGAGTGGCGACAGCCGGACATCATAGCGCTTTGGCCGCCGGACGGCAGCCTCGGGCCGATGTCCGGCTGCGAAAAGGCATGGCGGGCGGCGCGGCGGCCGCCCGCCTCAGGCGCTTACTGGCCCTGGTAGACGATGTCGGCGCGGCGGTTTTCGGCGTAGTCGGCGTCGGTGTTGCCGGTGGCCTTCGGCTTTTCCTTGCCGAAGCTGACCGCTTCGAGCTGGCTGTCCTTGACGCCCAGCACTTCCATCGCGTGCTTGACGCTTTCGGCGCGGCGCTGGCCCAGCGCCAGGTTGTATTCGCGGCTGCCGCGGGCGTCGGTGTTGCCCTGGATGATCACCTTCTTGTCGTGGCCCTTCAGGTAATCGGCGTGGTTGGCGACGACGGTCTTGCCTTCGCCGTCGACGGCGGAGGAGTCGAAGGCGAAGTAGACGCTGCGCTTGGCCAGCGGGCTGTTCGGATCGTTCAGCGGATCCATCGCCACATTGCCCTCGGTGCTCGGCGCGGTGACCGGCGCCTGGCTTTGCGGGGCCGGGGTGACCGGCGCGGCCGGGGTTTCGGCCGGCTTGGTGCTGGCGCAGGCGGCGAGCAGGGTGGCGATGGCGCCACCGAGTGCGATTTGCTTCAAGTTCATTGTTGGCTCCCGATCAAGGATTATTAAACGGACCCCATGCCGGGTCCTGAACATCGCCGTTGAGCACGGCCAGCTTCACCTTGCTGCTGCCGTCGGCTGTGGCGGCGTACAACACGCTCTTGCCGCCGGCGTCGCTGGAGTACAACACCATGCGGCCGTTCGGCGCGAAGCTGGGGCGTTCGCTGTAACTACCATCAGACAATAGACGGGTGTCATTAGTTGCCAGATCCTGCGACATCACACGGAAATTGCCGGCGGAACGGCGAATATAGACCAGGGTCTTGCCGTCGGGCGCCAATTTGGGCGAAACATTGTAATTTCCCTCCCAGGTCACGCGCTGCGCGTCGCCGCCGCCGACCGGCACCCGGTAGATCTGCGGCGCGCCGCTGCGGTCGGACACGAAGTACACCATGGAGCCGTCCGGGCTGAAGGTCGGCTCGGTGTCGATGGCGCCGTTGTACATCAGCCTCCGCGCCGAACCGCCGGCGGCGTTGATGACGTAGATCTGCGAATTGCCGCTGGTGGTCAGCACCACGGCGAGTTTGCTGCCGTCGGGGCTCCAGGCCGGGGCCGAGTTGCTGCCCTTGAAGTTGGCCACCGCGCGGCGCTGGCCGGTGGCCAGGTCCTGCACCCACACCACCGGCTTCTGGCTGGCGAAGGACACATAGGCGATGTAGCGGCCGTCCGGGCTCCAGCTCGGCGAGATGATGGGCTCGGTCGAACGCAATATGGTCTGGCTGCGCTGACCGTCGACGTCGGAAATCTGCAGCGCGTAGCTGTTGCGGCCGGACTTCAGCACATAGGCTAGACGGGTGTTGAAGAAGCCCTTCTGGCCGGTGATGGCCTCGTAGATCATGTCGGCGATCGCGTGCGCGACCTGGCGGCTGCGGTCCGGCGTCACGGTGAACTCGCCGCCGGTCAGCTGCCTGCGCTGCGACACGTCCATCAGCCGGAAGCTGATCTTGATCTGGCCGCCGCCGGCGCTTTCCACCTTGCCGATGGCGACGGACTGGGCGCCCGCGGCCTGCCACAGCGGATAACGGATGTCGGCCGGCTCGAACGGCACATTGGCGACGGCGGACGGGTCCACCAGGCGGAAGGCGCCGGACAAGGCCAGGTCGTTGCGTATCACCGGCGTCAGATTGCCCTGCGTCGGGCCTTCGTCCTTGAACGGCAGCACGGAGATGGCGTGGCGGCTGGCGCCGCCGCCTATGATTTCGATGTTCAGTTCGGCGCGGGCGACGCTGGCAATCAGCAGCGCCATCATCGCCATCCCGCGTAACAGGGCTCGCAAGCTCGGCATGGTTTCCTCGGTTTGGATCACGGTCCGCTCAATGCGGGCGGAACGTCAGGGTAAACGAGCGGTAGCCGTCGTTGAAATTGGCGCCGGCCGGCAGCCTGGGGAAGGTCTTGGCCTCCCACACCGCGCGCTGCACGGCATCATCATAGGCCGGCACGCCGCTGCTTTTCACCAATTGCACCGTTTTCACCTCCAGCGTCGGCAACAAGGTCACCCGAAGCACCGCGGCCGGATTGCCGGCGATGCCCGGCGGCACCTGCACCAGCGGCGTCACCTTGGCCTTGACCAGGTCTATCCAGCCGGCGTTGACGCCCGAACCGTTGACGGCCCCGCCGGCGACGCCGTGCTTGCTGCCCGCCTGGTCGCTTCGCGCGTTCGGCTTGCCGCTGCTGCGCGTGCTGTCCAGGCTGGACAGCAGGTCGTCGGCTTCGTTGTTATAGGCCTTGGCCGTCTTGTGGCCGGGTTTGGCCGGCGGCGGCGTCTGGGTCTTGGCTTCTTTCTTTTCCGGCGCCTTGGCCGCCGGCTTGGCCTTTTCGTGCGGTTTTTTCTCCGCCTCGGCCGGCTTGGGCTCGTGCCTGGGCTTTTTCGGCTCCGGCTCGGCCGCCGGCTTGGGTTCCGGTTTCTCCTGCCTGGGCTTGGGCGCGTCCTTCTTGCCCAGATTGACGTCGGCCGGCGGCGTCTCGACCACCGGTTTCGGCTCCGGGGCCGGTTCGGGCGCCGGCGCCGGCGCGACCGGCGCGGTCACCGCCGGAGGAGGAGGCGGCGCGGTGGTCCACAGCTCCAGCGCCAGCGGCGCCGGACTCGGCGGCGGCGTGGTCTGCAGGCCGCCCCACAGCAACAGGCCGATCACGGCGGCGTGGAACAGCGCCGATGCGATGAAGGTCCAGGGGCGCGGCGAAGAGGACGGTTGCGAACTCATTGCTTGCTGATTTGCTTGACGGTCAGCGCGACGCGCTTGATCCCGGCCTGGTGCAGCCGGTCGGCGATCTTCACCACGTCGGCGTATTTGAGATTGGCGTCGGCGGAGATGGCCACCGGACGCTGGCCGGCGCCGATCGCCGCCTGCAGCTGGCTGGCGAGGTCGTCCAACGAGTCGACGCGGCTCTTCTGCTCGCCGTCGACCAGCTCGATCTTGCCGGCGGCGTCCACGGTCACCTCCAGCGGACGGACGTCGATGGCCGGCGCCTCGGAGACGCTGGGCACGTCGATCACGCCGGGCGTGAACATCGGGGCGGTGACCATGAAGATCACCAGCAGCACCAGCATCACGTCGATATAGGGCACGACGTTCATCTGGTTGATCTGGCGGCGGGGGCGGCGGTTCAGCATGACGGTGACGGGGTAGGCTCGGTCGACAAACGGCCATCATAGCACCGGCGCGGGGCGCGGCGCTGTGGCCAAAACGTTACAGACCGTCCGAGCATCGCGAAAGTTCGTGCGCGCCGACTAGCGGCGCGTGCACAGCGTCAGGCCGTCGCCTATCGGCAGCACGCACATGTGGACGCGCGCGTCGGTCTTCAGGCTGGCGTTGAACGCGTGCACCAGGTGCACGCCGGGTGGGTCCTCCGGCTTCGGTTCGACCACGCGGCCGGACAGGAAGATATTGTCGATGGCGATGACGCCGCCGGGCCGCACCAGCTCGAGGCAGGCTTCGTAGTAGTCGCGGTAGCCGGGTTTGTCGGCGTCGATGAAGGCCAGGTCGAAGCCGCCGGCCCGGCCCTCGTCCAGCAGTTCGCGCAAGGTGTTCAGCGCCGGCTGCAGCCTCAAGTCTATGCGGTCGGCGACGCCGGCCTTGGCCCAGTATTCGCGGGCGATGGCGGTGAAGGCCTCGCTGACGTCGCAGGCGACCACCTCGCCGTCGTCCGGCATCGCCAGCGCCACGGTCAGCGCGCTGTAGCCGGTGAACACGCCGATTTCCAGATAGCGGCGCGCGCTGATCAGCCGCGCCAGCCAGCCCATGAACTGGCCCTGGTCCGGCGAGATCTGCATCTTGGCCAGCCGGTGGCCGGCGGTGAATTCGCGCAATTCGCGCTGCGCCGGGTGCTCGGCGACGGCGATGTCGAACAGGTAGTCGGAGAGGGCGCTGCTGAGCGCGACGGTGTGGCGGGTCATACTCGGGCTTCCAAAATGACGAAACGCCCGCGAGGGGCGTCGGGTGCGGACCGGCGGAGCCTTATTCCGGCTGGTAGACGTAGGCCTTTTGCGGCACGCTGGATTCCTTCCAGCGGCGCTGCTCGTCCAGGTCCAGTTTGCGGTCCCACAGCGTCAGGCGCAGTTCGCGGCGCTCGCTGTCCACTTCCGGGTTCTTGTCCAGGAAGCCGTTGATGAATTGGGTGAATTCGGACTGGTACATCGTACCCTCCATGGTTGCTGATCCGTTGATTTTAATCGATTCGGGGCCATGTCGCCATGCTGGCTCAGCGTTGGTCCTCGTCCTGGTACAGCATCTTCTCGATGCGGCGGTCCGGCGCCAGCCACATCAGCGCCACCGCCAGATACAGCAAGCCGGACAGCCAGGTCTGGTACCAGGCGAGGCAGATCGCCAGCAGATAGCACAGCGGCGAGATCTTGCCCTTGATGTCGCCGCCCAGCGCCTCGGACAGCCGCGTGCGGTTGCCGGGCAGGCACAGCAGCGACTGCTGCATGATCCACCAGGCGATCGCGCACATCAGCAGCACCGCGCCGTACATCGCGACCGGCAGCGGCGCGTAGTGGTTCTCGCCCATCCAGCCGGTGACGAAGGGAATCAGCGACATCCAGAACAGCAGGTGCAGATTGGACCATAGTACCCGGCCGTCGACGCGGCGGGTGGCGTGGTAGAAGTGGTGGTGGTTGTTCCAGTAGATGCCGACGTAGATGAAGCTGAGCAGGTAGCTGAGAAAGATCGGCAGCAACGGCGCCAGCGACTGCCAGTCGGTGCCGTGCGGCACTTTCAGCTCCAGCACCATGATGGTGATGATGATGGCGATCACGCCGTCGCTGAACGCCTCCAGCCGGTTTTTCTCCATGTCTCCCCGCCTCCGCCTTTTATTCGAATGCAAACCACCCTAGTTTAGCCTGTCGTCTGCCGGTCTATCGGTGCGACGGTACGGCAGGCGGATGCGGGTGCGGTAGCGGCCGTCGCGCAGCTCGCTGGACAGCGAGGCCTCGGCGTCGAAGAACAGCGCCAGCCGCTCGCGCAGATTGGACAAGGCCATCCGGTTGCCGGCGCTGGGCGCCGGCGTCTCCGGGGCCGGATTGTCCAGCGTCAGCTCCAGCTGGCCGTTCTGCAGCCGGGCGGAGACGACGATCTCGACCTCGCCGGCCAGCTGCTCGGCGCCGTGGTAGACCGCGTTTTCCACCAGCGGCTGCAGCACCAGCGGGGGCAGCGCCGCGTCCAGCGGCGCTTCTATCCGCCAGACTGTCCGCAGCCGCGGGCCCAGGCGCTCGGCTTCGATCGCCAGATACATCCTGGCCAGCTCGATTTCCCGCGCCAGCGTCGAGGCGCGGTCGGGCGCCGTCATCTGGGCGCGGAACAGCTCGGCCAGATTGACCAGCACATCCTCGGCCTGTCCCGGGCGCGAGCGGATCAGCGCGATGGCGGCGTTCAGGCTGTTGAACAGGAAATGCGGCCGTATCCGCGCCTGCAGCGCCGCCAGCCTGGCCTCGGCCATCGCCGGGGACAGCGCGCGCTGGCGCAACGACAGGTAATGCAGCAGCGCCGCCGCAGCCGGCATCGCCAGCAGCGGCGCCGGCCAGATCGGTTCGGCCAGCAGCCGCCACTGGCACAGCGCGAAGCTGGCGCCGGCGATCAGCACGACCCAGACGTCGCCGCGCCGCCGCCGCGCCAGCCACGGGCCGGCCAGCGCCAGCAGCGCCAGCGTCAGCAGGCTGCCGGGCAACAGCGCCAGCGCCGATTGCAGCCAGCGCCACAGCGGTTCGGGGCCGGCCAGCGCCTGGGTGCCGGCGGCGAACAGCAGCGCCAGCGGCAGCAGCAGGATGCGCAGCATCACGCCGAGATTGCGGAAGTCCGGCAGCGGCGTCGGGGAGGTGCGGGGCATGGCGGTACCTGCGGGGACGATGCTGCGATCATAGCAAGCGGCGGCCGGCGCGGCATCCGCCATGCCGCCGTTGACCTGGCGCAAGCCGCGGCGACGCCGGCCCGGTCCCGGCTTTACACGCAGCCGGGCGCGGCCGATAACATTCGATTCCTATCGGCGGGGGGGATCATCGTCATGCTTTTGGCATTAATTTCTGCTGCAATGTCGGGCTGCCGGTGTGTACCAAGTCCCAGTTGAGGCCGGCCTGTCCGACGATATACGGTAGTCAATATATGCCTTGCATAATGGATGGCCACATGCTTTTAATAGTTTTCAAACGACCGTTCGAAGGCTTGGCGCGAACGTTACGGACCCCGATTTCCCCCTTCATTTGCAGGAGATCGCAGCGATGCAGATAGTCATACCAGCCGAACGGCTGGCCGGCGAACGCCGCGTGGCGGCCACGCCCGACACCGTGGGCAAGCTGGTCGGCGCCGGTCACGCCGTCGGCGTCGAGCGCGGCGCCGGCCTGGCCGCCGCCATTCCCGACGCGGCCTACGCCGCCGCCGGCGCGACCATCGTCGAGTCCCGCCAGGCCTTGCTGGCCGGCGCCGACGTGGTCTTGTGCGTGCGGACGCCGGAGGCCGCCGACATCGAGGCGCTGCGACCGGGCGCCGTATTGATCGGCATGCTGTCGCCGCATCACAATCCGTTGCTGCCGCTGTTGGCGGCGCAGGGCGTGTCGGCCTTCGCGCTGGAGCTGCTGCCGCGCACCACCCGCGCGCAGAGCATGGATGCGCTGTCCAGCCAGAACAATATCGCCGGCTACAAGGCGGTGCTGCTGGCCGGCCAGTTCTATCCGCGCTTCATGCCTATGCTGATGACGGCCGCCGGCACGGTGAAGGCGGCCCGGGTCCTGGTGCTGGGCGTCGGCGTCGCCGGCCTGCAGGCCATCGCCACCGCCAAGCGGCTGGGCGCGGTGGTCGAGGCCTACGACGTGCGTCCGGCCACCCGCGAGCAGGTGGAGTCGCTGGGCGCCAAGTTCGTCGAGGTGCCGATGACGGACGAGGAGAAGGCGGCCAGCGCCGGCGTCTACGCCCGCGAGATGACGGCCGAGTTCCTGGCGAGGCAGAACGAGCTGCTGGCCCGCCGCGCCGCCGCCGCCGACATCGTGATCACCACCGCCTTGATTCCCGGCAAACCGGCGCCGCGGCTGCTGGACGCCGCCGCGGTGGCGGCGATGCGGCCAGGCTCGGTCATCGTCGACCTGGCGGCCGAAGCCGGCGGCAACTGCGAGCTGACCCGCGCCGGCGAGGCCTGGCTGTCCGACAACGGCGTGCACCTGGTGGGCCTGCTCAATCTGCCGGCCATGCTGGCGGCCGACGCGTCCAGCCTGTACGCGCGCAATCTTTTCACCTTCCTCGGCCTGCTGCTGGGGCCGGAGGGCCTGACGCTGGATCTGGCCGACGAGCTGCTGGCCGCCACGCTGGTCACCCACGAGGGCCAGCAGCGCTTCGGCGCCGCCGCCAGCCCCGCCGCCGCCAACCACGACAAGGAGCCGCATCATGGCTGATCCCTTCATCACCAGCCTGACCATCTTCGTGCTGGCGGTCTTCGTCGGCTACCACGTGGTGTGGAACGTCACGCCGGCGCTGCATACGCCGCTGATGGCGGTCACCAACGCCATCTCCGGCATCATCGTCGTCGGCGCGATGTTGCAGGTGGTGGACGTCGGAGGCCAACAGATCACCGTCACCTCGGTGCTGGGCGCCATCGCCGTCTTCCTCGCCAGCATCAATATCTTCGGCGGTTTCCTGGTCACCCAGCGGATGCTGGACATGTTCAAGAAGAAAAACAGGGGATGACGATGCAGAACGTTTCGGCTGTTCTTTACCTGCTCGCCGCGGTGCTGTTCATCCTGGCACTGAAGGGCCTGTCCAGCCCGGCCTCGGCGCGGCGCGGCAATCTGTACGGCATCGTCGGCATGACGGTCGCGGTGCTGACCACGCTGATCGTCGTCGACAAGCCGGTGCTGGCGCTGATCGCCGGCGCCGTCGCGGCCGGCGCCGTCGTCGGCGCCTGGAAGGCGCGCACGGTGGAAATGACCGGCATGCCCGAACTGGTGGCGGCGATGCACTCGCTGGTGGGTCTGTCTGCGGTGCTGATCGCGGTGGCCGCCATCTTCCACGCGGGCGTCGAGCACACGCCGGCGCAGAAGGTAGAGCTGTTCATCGGCGCCTTCATCGGCGCCATCACCTTCACCGCCTCGGTGATCGCCTACGGCAAGCTGTCCGGCCGCTTCGGCGCCAAGGCGATCCACTTCGCCGGCCAGCATCCGCTGAATCTGCTGCTGGCGCTGGCGATGGCCGGCTTCGGCGCCGCCTATTTCCTGACGGACAGCCAGGCCGCCTTCCTGGCGATGGTCGCGGTGGCGCTGGTGCTGGGGGTGACGCTGATCATCCCGATAGGCGGCGCCGACATGCCGGTGGTGGTGTCGATGCTGAACAGCTACTCCGGCTGGGCGGCGGCCGGCATCGGCTTCACGCTGGACAATCCGGTGCTGATCATCGCCGGCGCCTGCGTCGGTTCGTCCGGGGCCATCCTGTCCTACATCATGTGCAAGGCGATGAACCGTTCCATCGTCAGCGTGCTGCTCGGCGGCTTCGGCGCCGAGGCGGCGACCGGCGGCGGGGCGGACGCCGGGCCGGCGAAGTCCTACAAGAGCGGCAGCGCCGAGGACGCCGCCTTCCTGATGGGCAACGCCGACCAGGTGGTGATCGTGCCCGGCTACGGCCTGGCGGTGTCGCGCGCCCAGCATGCGCTGCAGGAGTTCGCCGAACTGCTGCACGAGCAGGGCGTCAAGGTCCGTTACGCGATCCACCCGGTGGCCGGGCGGATGCCGGGCCATATGAACGTGCTGCTGGCCGAGGCCGAGGTGCCGTACGAGCAGGTGCTGGAGATGGAGGAGATCAACGCCGACTTCTCCACCACCGACGTGGTGCTGGTGATAGGCGCCAACGACGTGGTCAATCCGGCGGCGCAGAAGGACAAGCAGAGCCCGATCTACGGCATGCCGATACTGGAGGCGCACAAGGCGCGCAATGTGGTGGTGGTCAAGCGCTCGATGAGCGCCGGCTATGCCGGGCTGGACAATGAGTTGTTTTACATGGATAAAACCATGATGGTGTTCGGCGATGCCAAGAAGGTGGTGGAGGATCTGTTGAAGAGCGCGGCGCACTGAGGCCGGTCGCTCGCCCGGAGACGCCCGCCATCGGCGGGCGTTTTGCCATCTGCCGATTGAAGGAACCTGTGCGCCGCCGCCGCGTCATAGCTTATTTATTCAGGAATCCGCAATGTCCTTCCGTTTGACCCTGCTGGCGCTCGGCGCCCCCCTGCTGGCTGCTTGCGCCGCCCCTTCCGCCCCGCTCCGTCCCGCTCCGGCGCCGACCTTGGCCGAGCTGCAAGGCGAATGGAAGCAGGCCGGCGCAGGCGAGCAGGCCATCCTGCTGCGCGTGGACCAGGGCCGCTTGTTCGCCAAGGCCGGCTGCAACGGCATGTTCGGGCCGGTCGCGATAGAGGACGGCAAGCTGCGCGCCGAACGGCTGGCGTCGACGCTGATGATGTGTCCGCCGGAAGCGATGCAGCGCGACGCGCGCCTGATCCGTCAGCTGGAGGCCGGCATGGACGTCAGCCTGGACGGCGACCGGCTGCGGCTCGCCGACGGCAAGGACGCGCTGAACTTCGAGCGCCAGCCGCAGGGCGAGCTCAAGCTGATCTATGTCGCGCCGGATCGCAAGGCCTGCGTCGGCGTCGCGCCGATGCAATGCCTGCAGGTGCGCGCGGACAAGGCCAAGCCCTGGGAACTGCACTACGGCGAGATCGAGGGCTTCCAGCCCGAGCCCGGCGTCGCCTACCGGCTGCGGATCAAGGAAGTGAAGGTCGACAATCCGCCGGCCGACGCCTCGTCCATCCGCTGGATACTGGACATGGTGGTCGAGCAGGAAGTGGTGAAGAAGCCCTGATAGCCTGCTTACGATCTTACGAATAGGTTTGGCATTGGGCTCGTGAGGGGCGGGGAACGCCACGTATGCGATGTGCCCCGGTCCCTTCAAGCCTGCCGCCGGGTAGCTGGCCCGAGGTTTCAAGATCATGAAGATTGCGGGCAGGCTGCGGCTCGGGCGCGGGAGGACCGCTCTGCTACAATCGCGGCATTGAAATTGCAGGAGGCCGCCATGAGCCTGATTCCCGAAATCAAACCGCAGCAATCGCTGGAACTGCTCAAAGAGCTGCACATCCTGACCCGCGACGGCAAGATCAACCAGGATACCCGCCGCAAGCTGAAGCAGGTCTACCACCTGTATCAGTTCATCGAACCGTTGATGGCCGACGTGCTGGAGAAGAAGGGCGCGATGACGCTGGCCGACCACGGCGCCGGCAAGTCCTACCTCGGTTTCATCCTGTACGACCTGTTCCTGAAGGACAAGGCAGCCGGCCACGTCTACGGCGTGGAGACGCGGCAGGAGCTGGTGGACAAGTCGCGCGACCTGGCCGACCGTCTCGGCTTCGAACGCATGGGCTTCCTGAACCTGACGGTGGAGCAGTCGATCACCTCGACCGAGCTGCCGGCCCAGGTGGACGTCATCACCGCGCTGCACGCCTGCAACACCGCGACCGACGACGCGATCCGCTTCGCGCTGGCCAAGGACGCCCAGTACATCGTGCTGGTGCCGTGCTGCCAGGCCGAGGTGGCCTCGGTGCTGCGGCAGAAGAAGAACGAGACCTTCGGCAAGACGCCGTTGTCCGAGCTGTGGCGCCACCCGATACACACCCGCGAGTTCGGCAGCCAGCTGACCAATGTGCTGCGCTGCCTGCAACTGGAGGCGCGCGGCTACCAGCTGACCGTCACCGAGCTGGTCGGCTGGGAGCACTCGATGAAGAACGAACTGATCATCGCCAAGAAGACCGGCAAGGGCAAGAACAGCGCCCGCGAGCGCCAGCTGGCCATACTGGACGAGCTGAACCTGATGGATCTGCGCGAGCGCTTCGCCTATTGATCCCGGACCCCGCCCGCGCCGTCAGCGCGCGGCGGGGACGAACTTGAATTCCTGTATCACCACTTCCACCTCCTTGCCGTCGACGGGCGGCCTGCCCTGGAACAGCCACAGGTTCAGATGGACCGGCAGCGGCTGTTGCGGCACGCGCTGAGCCGCGTCGGTCGGCGCGAAGCGCCAATGGGCGATCGGGTAGCGGTCGCCGTCCTGGAAGCCGTGCAGCGACTGGTATTCGACCGCCGTCGCGTCCCAGTCGAAGCGGTGGGTGCTGTAGTCGCCGTTCAGCGCGAAGTCGAAGCTGTACGAGGTCGGCGCCGGGCCGGGCCGGGCCGGGTAGACGGTGTAGTTGCCCATCGGATTGGACACGCTGCCCCAGCGCGAGAACTCGATGTCGATCTCGTTGCTGCCGTCCGGGCCGACGTCCGGCGTCGGATAGTTGAACAGGCCCAGCACCACATTCGGGTCGAAGCGGTCCGGGCGGCCGACCAGCTTGAACTGGTAGCGGCCGAAGCCCAGGCGCTGCGGCAGATAGAGTTCGGCCGACGTCCACTGGCCGCCGCGGCGGGCGATCTTCAGATGCAGCCGGCCCTGGGCGTCCAGCCAGACATTGTTCTCGTCCCAGACATTGGGGCCGGGACCGCTGCTGCCCTGGTTCCTGACCTCCCAGTCGTAGCCGGAGAAACGGACGGTTTTCGCGGCGGACGGCAGGGCCAGCGCGGCCAGCAGCGCGCCGGCGAGAAGAAGCGGGGTTTTCATCATGGCGGTTTCCTGTCGGTGAAACCGCCATCGTGCCATGACGCGATGGCAGGCCGCCATGGCCGCCGGGCCAGGGCGGCCGGACGCTACAGCCTGAAGCGCGCGGTGACGCCCTGCAGATTGTGCGACAGCGCGTTCAACTGGCTGGACGTGGTGGCCAGCTCCTCCACCGTGGCGCTGTTGGATTCCGCCATCTGCGACACCTGCTCCATGCTCTGCGCCAGGCTGAGGCTGGCGGTGCGCTGCTCGCCCAGCGCGCTGGTGATATTGCCTATGGTGCCGACGATGGAGCGGGTGCTGCCTTCGATCTCCTCCATCGAGTTGCTGGCCTCGCGCGCGCTGCCGGAAACGGCGTCGACGCTGGCCAGGCTCTGCTCCATGCTGCCGACCACCTTTTCGACGCCCTGCTGGATCGCGCCTATCATCTGGGTGATTTCCTGCGCCGAGCTGGTGGTGCGCTCGGCCAGCTTCCTGACCTCGTCGGCGACGACGGCGAAGCCGCGGCCCATCTCGCCGGCGCGCGCCGCCTCGATCGCCGCGTTCAAGGCCAAGAGATTGGTCTGGTCGGCCACGTCGCGGATCACCGTGACGATATTGCCGATCCGTTGCACCTCGCCGGTCAGGCTGCGCATCTCCTCCGACGTGGCGGCCACCGCGCTGCTGACCGACTGGATCTTGCCGACCGAGGCCTGCACCGCGTGGCCGCCGCGCCCGGCCAGCTCGCCGGCGTCGTGCGCCTGGCGCGAAGCCTGATCGGAATTGTCGGCGACGTGGTTGATGCTGACCGTCAGCTCTTCGATGGTGGCGGCGGCCTCGGCGGTGGCTTCGGACTGCCGCTGCGCGCCGGTGGCCACCTGCTGTGCCATGCTGGCCAGCTCGTGGGCGGAGTCCGATACCTGGTTGGCGTTGTCCTGGATGCTGGACACCACCTCGCGCAGGCCCTGGCGCATGTGCTGGATGTTGCGGGCGATCTCGACTGCCTCGTCGCGCGAGACAGGCAGCGGCTCGTCGATACCGGACAGGTCGCCCTGCTGGATATTGCGCACCAACTCCACCGATTTTTTCAGCGGCGTGGTCACCAGGTTGGCGATGAACAGCGCCACCGCCACCGACAGGGCCAGCGCGGCGGCGGCGGCGATCAGCATGATGGCGACAGCCTGGCTGTAGGCGGCCTTGCTGTCGCCGACCGCCTGCTGCACCCGCTCGTTCTGATAGGCGGCCAGCTCCTGCAGCTTCAGCATGAAGGCCTCGTTGGCCGGCACGAAACGCTGTTTCAGGAAGGCCTGCGACTCGGCGTCCTTGTCGGCGCGGACCAGCGCGTACAACGGCGCGTACTGGGCGGACAGCACGTCGCGCGCCTGCATCGCCTGTTCGAAGATCGCGCGGCCCTTGGGCGAGACCAGGCCCTTGTCCAGCTGCTGCAGATAGCTGGTGTTCTGCGCGCGCAGCGTCTCGATCTTGCCTATCGTGGCTTCGATCTCCTGCGGACTGTGGGCCATGATGGCGTCGCGCACCTTGCGCGCCACGTCGAAGGTGAGCAGCACGATCTTGTTGCATAGCTCGGCCTTCGGATAGCGGTTCTCGGTGATCTCCTGTTCCTTGGCCTGGATGGTGTTCAGCTTCAGCACCGCGGTGACGACGATGGCGGCGAGGATCAGGATCAACAGGCCGTAGCCGGCCAACAGCTTCTGCTTGACGGATAGTTGCGACAACATGGGGTTTCTCCCGGAAACGGCGGAACGCCGGCCCGGTCGGCCCGGCGCGGTGCGCATGCCTGAAAAATAGTTGCTGCGGCGGCGCCGCGCAAAAAGAAAGCGCAGAGCGGGCCGGCCGGACCCGGCTGTTTTCCCACTTCGCATTCCCGCCGTCATTGCCTAAGCTCAAACCTGCGCAACCGTCCATGGGGGGACAGGCAGATGCAAGTGGCGGAAATCTTCGACAAGGCGTCCGGCAAATTGCCGATGGTGCCCAAGGTGGTGCAGGAACTGGTGGCGAGCTTCCACCGCTCGGACGTGAACATCGATGAAATCACCGACAAGGTGGGGCACGACCAGGTGTTGACGGCGCGGGTGCTGAGGCTGGCCAACAGCGCGCGCTTCGGCGGCAGCCGCAAGGTCGGCTCGCTGGACGACGCGGTGGTGCTGCTGGGCTTCGACAATCTGAGGGTGCTGGTGATCGCCTCCGGCGTCACCGGCGCGACGCTGGGCATCAGCGGTTTCGACATGAAGGCGTTCTGGCAGCGCTGCTTCGAGATGGCCAACACGTCCAAGCTGCTGGCCAAGCTGTCCGGGCTGGACGCGCAGCTGGGCTATACCTGCGGCCTCTTGGCCAATATCGGCGAGCTGGTGCTCTATGTCGCGGTGCCGGAACAGGCCCAGCAGATAGACCGCATCGTCGCCGGCGGCGCCGAGCGCATCAGCACCGAGCGCATGCTGCTGGGCATGGACCTGACCGAGCTCGGCGCCGAGCTGGCGCGGCGCTGGAACTTCCCCGACGACATCCAGGAGGCCATCCTGAACCAGCACGATCTGCTGAACGAGGACGCCTCGTCCTACGCGCTGCTGATCGGGCTGGCCACCTTCGTCGTCGCCGGCTTCGGCAACGGCATGACGGCCGACGAGATGCTGGCCAGTCTGCCGGCCCGGGTGCTGGAGCGGCTGCGCCTGAGCCGCGACACGGTGAAGGATGCGGTGGACGAGCTGCAGCGCGCCAGCACGCTGACCGACGATATGTTCTAGGCCTAGGCAGGCTCGCCGCTGCGCAGCTCGCGGCGCAGGATCTTGCCGACGTTGGACTTGGGCAGCTCGTCGCGGAACTCGACGTGGCGGGGCACCTTGTAGGCCGCCAGGCGGTCGCGGCAGTGGCGCTGCAGCGCGTCGGCCGTCAGCGCGGGGTCCTTGCGCACCACCACGATCTTCACCGCCTCGCCGGTGCGCTCGTCCGGCACGCCGACGCAGGCGGCCTCGCGCACGCCGGGATGCTGCGCGACGACCTCTTCCACCTCGTTCGGATAGACGTTGAAGCCGGACACCAGCACCATGTCCTTCTTGCGGTCCACCAGCTTGAGCATGCCGTCCTCGGTGCGCACGCCGATGTCGCCGGTGGCGAAGAAACCGTCGGCGTGGAAGACCTGGGCGCTTTCCTCGGGCCGCTGCCAATAGCCGGCCATGATCTGGGGGCCGCGCACGCAGACCTCGCCGGGCTCGCCGTCGGCCACTCGCCGGCCGGCGTCGTCGCGCAGCTCGACCTCGGTGCCGGGCACCGGCAGGCCGACGGTGCCGGTGTAGCGGCCGAGGGCCAGCGAGTTGACCGTCACCAGCGGCGAGGCCTCGGTCATGCCGTAGCCCTCGAGCAGCGGCAGGCCGGTGACGCGCTGCCAGGCCTCGGCCACCGAGGCCTGCACCGCGGCGCCGCCGCCTATCGCCACCCGCCAGCGGCCGAAATCCAGCTTGGCGAAGCCGGGGTGATGCGTCAGCGCGTTGAACAGCGTGTTGACGCCGGTGAAGGCGTTGACCGGATGGCGCGCCAGCTCGGCCACCAGGCCGTCCAGATCGCGCGGATTGGCGATCAGCAGGCTGCAGCCGCCGAGGCGCGTCACCAGCAGGCAGTTGATGGTCAGCGCGAACACGTGATACAGCGGCAGCGGCGTCGCCACCACCGCCTTGCCCTCCGGCAGCGCCTCGCCCAGCACCAGCCGCGCCTGCTCGACATTGGCCAGCAGATTGCGATGGCTGAGCATCGCGCCCTTGGCCAGGCCGGTGGTGCCGCCGGTGTACTGCAGAATGGCCAGCGCGTCCGGCGGCGTGTCGGCGTCGCGCCAGCGGCGCTCGTCGCCGCCGGCCAGCGCGCGGCGGAAGGAGACCGCGCCGGGCAGGCGGTAAGGCGGCACCCCCTTCTTCAGGTAGCGCACCGCGGCGTTGACCAGCCAGCGCTTCGGCGCCGGCAGCAGGTCGCCGACCTCGGTGACGATCACATGCCGCAGATCGGTGCCGGCGGCGGCCGCCTCCACCACGTGGGCGAAGTTGGCCAGCACGACGATGGCGCGGGCCTGGGAGTCCGCCAGCTGGTGGCGCAGCTCGCGCGCGGTGTACAGCGGGTTGACGTTGACCAGGACCAGGCCGGCGCGCAGCACCGCGTACAGCGCCACCGGATACTGCAGCAGGTTCGGCATCATCAGCGCCACCCGCTCGCCGGGCTGCAGGCCCAGGCCGCGGGTCAGATAGTCGGCCAGCCTGGCGCTTTGCCGGTCCAGCTCGCGGTAGCCGAGGTCGCGGCCCATGCTGTGGCAGGCGATATGGTCGGGATAGCGGGCGACGGTCTGGGCCAGCATCTGGCCAAGCGAGGCGGTTGGCAGCTCGTCGAGGCGTTCGGGCGTGTCCGGGTGACGGGCGAAATCCTGCATGTTTCCTCCTGTGCGCGCGGCGCGGCGGCGTCGCGGATCAATCTTGTTATCGTCGGAATCGGTGAATGGCATGCGGCATGGCACCCGCGACGTTAATCCAATGTCATCGCGATTTCAATCGGACACCCGGCCAAGACTGTGATGTCCGGCGAGCGCGCATCGCCGGGAGCGGGCGTGAAAAAGCCGCCGGGCCCGGAGGCGCGGCGGCTTGCCTGGACGGCGGCGACGCTCAGTTCTCGCCGTCGTCGGCCTCTGCGTCGACATGGTCGAGCCGGCCGGTGTAGCGCAGCTCGATCTCCTGCGTCAGCAGATCCACCTTGACCACAGACAGCTGCACGCGGTCGCCGCGCGCCAGTTCCGGCAGGCCGGGGATGCGCAGCCTCAGCGGCAGGCCGTCGATGCGCACCAGATCCTCCTTGATCACGGTGGCGGTCGGCTCGGTGATGTTCTGCTGCAGCAGATAGCTGAGGCACCAGTAGTGCTCCATCTTGTCCTGGAAGGACAGATAGGCGCCGTAGGTGGCGTCGAAGTCGCGCAGGATGGCGAACAGCATCGCGTCGCCCTGGGCGAACGGCGGCTTCTCGCCGCGTATCATCGCCTCCAGCTGGCGCTGGTTGATGAAGTCGCTGGCGCGGCGCAGCGGCGAGGTGCTCCAGGCGTACTGGGCGACGCCGAGGCCGATGTGCGGCTCGGGGCGGGTGGTCATCCGCACCTTGCCCATGCTTTGCGCGCGGTACATCGCCGGGATGTCGGCCTCGGCCAGCATCCGGCCCCATTCGCTGTTGGCCAGTATCATCAGCTCGGACACCAGCTTGTCCATCGGCGCGCCGCGCTTGCGTATGGTGATGGACACCACGCCGTCGACGACGTCGATATTGTAGTCGTGCTGCACCGGACGGCTCGGGTCGTGCTTGCCGCGGCGCTTCTCCAGCGCCTCGGCGAATTGCCACAGCCACACCAGCTCGCGTTTGAACGGGTAGTCCACGCCCGGATCGTTGGCCAGCGTTTCCTCGTTGAACACCTGCTCCAGCTCGGCGTGGCGCAGGTTGGCGGCGATGTGCACCCGCTCGATGCGGTTTTCGAAGGCCACCGGCTCGAACGCCGGCGTCACCTCGACGTACAGCGAGAAGGCCGGGCAGTCGCGGCCCTGCTGCAGCGTGAACGCCTGCACCACGTCGTCCGGCAGCATGGTGATCTTGTCGCCGGGGAAGTAGGCGGTGGACAGACGCGACAGCACCATCTTCTCGATGTCGGAACCGGCCGGCACGCCCAGCGTCGGCGCGGCGATGTGGATGCCGACGCGCTTGTTGCCGTTGGGCAGGTCCTCGACCGACAGCGCGTCGTCGATTTCGGTGGTGTTGGCGTCGTCGATCGAGAAGGCGCGCGCCGCGGCCACCGGCAGCTCCGGCATCTCGGCCGGCGGCGCGTACTTGCCGAAGCCGGCGCCCTTGGGGAAGTACTCCATCAGGAAGCCGGCCATCAGGTAGTCCGGCACCGACGGGATGCCGCCGACCTTGGCCGCCAGCCGCAGCGGCGGCAGGTTCAGCTCGCGCGAGGCCTGGTCGAAAGCCTTGTATTCCAGCGTGTTCTTGTCCGGCCGCCACAACAGCGGCATCAGCTGGCTGCGGATCGCCTCCGGCAGTGTGCCGGCCTTCAGCTCGCCGACCCAGCCGTCTATCTGCTCCTGCTCGCGCTTCTTGCGCTCGACGCCGGCCAGCGCGGCCTGCAAGGCCTCTTGCGGCGCCTTCTTGTAGCGGCCCTTGCCCTTTTTGTAGAAGTACATCGGCGCGCCGTGCAGCCGGTTGATCAACGCGGCGGCCTCGGCGGCGGACGGCTCGTGGCCGAAGTAGTCGGCCGCCAGCTCCTGGTAGGCGAACTCGTCTTCCGGACAGCACTCCCACAGGAAGTCGAGATCGATGTCCGCCGACAGACGCTCCACCGCCGGCAGAAAATCGGCCAGCGGGGAGCTAAACTCCAGAAGGACGTTGGCGCTCTTGAGCTTGGCGCGCTTGCCGTGCTGGGTATCCACCTGCAGGCTGGCGTCGCTGCGCGAGACGATGCTGCCGACCTTGAAACTACCGCTCTCTTCGTAAAAAACGTTCATCAAAACATGCCAGGCCGTTGAATTTAAGGGCGGATTATAGCAGTTAGCCCCGGCCGTCGGCGCCATAAACTTGCAGCGTCCGGCGGGGAGCGCGGCCGCGAAACGGAAACGCCACGCGATGAAACAGACCGTGCCCATCCAGCCGGGCCAGCGCGTCCATCTGGCGCGGGAAATCGACCGCATCGGCTATATGCTGGTGTCGCGCTGGGAACAGCCGCTGGCCGCCCACCTGCTGTCGCTGGTGCTGCGCCTGGAGACGTCGGTGCTGGACGCCGGTCTCGGCGACATCGCCGCCGAGGCCAGGACGCTGGCGGGACTGTTGCAGCAATGGCTGCAACAGCCGCAGGCGCCGCCGTCGGAGCAGCAGCGCTACGGCCTGCTGCGCCACCATCTCGGCATCGTCAGCCAGCTGGGCCTGATGGAGAAACAGACCGGCGCCGCCGGCCTGGACGCGTTGCCGGTCTCGGCCGACGGCAACGCCAGATTGTATATGTGGCTGCCGCCGGACCTGGACACCGGTTCCCTGCAGCGGCAGCTGGCCTGTTTCGGCTTCGAGGCGACGATGCTGTCGCAGGCGGCCAAGCTGGCCCGCGCGCTGCAGACGGCGACGCCGGCTGCCGTGGTGGCCTTCACCGAGTTCGCCGACGGCGATCCCGTCGTGCAGCTGGCCCCGGCGATCAGCAGCAGCTGCCCGCTGGTGCTGACTTCGCCGCGGCGCGACTTCCCGGCCAGGCTGGAGGCGGTGCGTCTCGGGGCCAGCGGCTTTCTCGACTGGCCGTTGCAGGTCAATCGGCTGGTCGACCTGCTGAGCTTCGGCGACATCGGCGAGCGGCGCGATCCGCTCAGGGTGCTGATCGTCGAGGACATGGCCTCGCTGGCCGGGCTGTACACCCGGGTGCTGTCGGAGCACGGCGTCGAGGCCTGCAGCGAGACCCGTCCGGAGCGGGTGCCGGAGCTGATCGAGCGGCTGAGTCCGGACCTGATCCTGATGGACATGTACATGCCGCAGTGCAATGGGATCGAGCTGGCCAAGGTGATACGCCAGCAACGGCTGCTGGACGGCATCCCCATCGTCTTCCTGTCGGTGGAGAAGCGGCAGGCGGTGCAGCTGGATGCGCTGACGCTGGGCATAGACGGCTTCCTGACCAAGCCGGTGGCGCCGGAGGAGCTGGTGGTGACGGTGATCAACCGCGCGCGCCGCTATCGCAAGCTGCGCTCCTATATCGCCAACGACAGCCTGACCGGCCTGCTCAACCATTCCCATCTGCACGGCCAGCTGGAAAACGCCGTGCTGCGCGCGCAGCGCGAGGCCAAGCCGCTGTCGCTGGCGATGCTGGACCTCGATTATTTCAAGGCCATCAACGACACCTACGGCCATCAGGCCGGCGATCAGGTGCTGCTCAATCTGGCCCGTTTCCTGAAGGAGAGGCTGCGCCGCACCGACCTGGTCGGCCGCTACGGCGGCGAGGAGTTCGCCATCGTGCTCTCGGGCACGCCGCAGGACAAGGCGCGGCAGATGATGGACAGTCTGCGGCGGGACTTCGGCCAGATCGAGCAGCGCGCCGAGAGCCGCGCCTTCCGCCAGACCTTCAGCGTCGGCATCAGCTCGCTGGCGACCGCCGGCGACGCCATCAGCCTGGTGCAGCAGGCCGACGAGATGCTGTACCGCGCGAAGGCCGGCGGACGCGACCGGGTGGAGAGCCGCGGCGGCTGAGGCCGGAAAAACAAAACCCCCGCGGAGGCGGGGGTGTGCAAGGGCGGTCGAGACCGCCGATTCGCCCGGCAAGCGGGCGAACAATCCATCAATTACTTGATGTTGTACTTGATCGAGTAGATCACGGCGTTCTGGTACGCAGTGCTGCCCAGTTTCTGGTCGGCGTAGCGATACTGGATACCGGTGGTGATCGCCTTGGTCGGGGTCCACCACAGCGCGACGGCGCCGTTCTGGCCTACGCGCGGGCGGTCGCCGCTCTTGTACGCGCCGGTGAACTTGTCCTGGCGGTTGAATTCGGTCTCGTGCCATTGCGAGATCATCAGGTTCTGGCCGAAAGCCTGGAACGGATACAGCAGCACGTAGCCGGTCATGAAACCGTTGTAGCCGGAGCCCACACCAAACGAATCCAGTTCGTTATGCACGCCGAAGAACGGCTTGATGTTCAGCGCGCCGAAGCTCAGGTCGGTGCCCAGACCCAGTACGCGGTTCTGGGTGAAGAACTCGTTGCCGCGGGTGTCGTAGATGTGGGCGTACAGTTGTACCGGCACGCCGCCGACTTCGGCCAGGTTGTAGCGGCCGATCACCTTGGTGGTGTAGCGGCGATCCTTGGTGCCGGTGCCGTTGTTGCCCTTGCCCGGATTTTCCAGATCGAAGAAGCCGTACACTTCGCCCCACTTGGCGCCCAGGCCGCCTTCGGCTTCCAGGTAGCCGAAATCGCGCTTGCCGCTTTGTTCGGTGGTGCGGTCCGACCAGTCCAGCCAGTTGGCGCTAACGTTTGCGAAAGAGTATTCACCGCCGGCGTGAGCCAGTGCGGAAGCGGCCAACAGGGAAAGGGCCAGCAGCGACTTGCGAGTTTTCATTGTTTCACCAGACTATTTTCATGTAGTAACCGTCCGACAAGGCGTCGGCGAGCGCGCGCAGATTAGACGTAGAAATGGCCTTGTGCAAACAATTTGTCATGCTTCTGTCGCTTTTTTGCAAAGATTATTTGCTTTCTTGTAGCGAAATGACGAATAAATTACATTTTGTTGCTCAAATGCCACATGGAAATTTCTCTACGTGAAGATAAGTATCTGAGTACGCGCCGATTTCCGGTTTGTTTCAGGTCAAACCATCTGATCGGGCCAGCCGAAAATCCTCAGGTCCACCTTGCCGCTGGCATTGAATTCCACGCCCTCCTCCTCCAGCTGCAGCCGCTGCCAGTCGGCGTGGTGGCTGCCCGGACGCGACAGCCGGCCGCCGGCGCCGAGCACCCGGTACCACGGCGCGCTCACGCCGTCGGGCAGATTGCCGAGCAAGCGGCCGACATGGCGGGAGTGGCGCGGATAGCCCGCCAGCTCGGCCAGCGTGCCGTAGGTGGTGACGCGGCCCGGCGGCACTTCGGCCAGCAGCGCCAGCACGCGGCGGGCGAATTCGGGCGGCATCAGCGGTAGCGCGGATCAGCGACGTAGGGATTGCCGCGCTTTTCCGCGCCTATGGTGGTCAACGGGCCGTGGCCGGGGATGACCACGGTGTCGTCGGGCAGGATGAACAGTTTCTGCTGGATCGCGTCTATCAGCTGCTGATGGTTGCCCATCGGGAAGTCGGTGCGGCCTATCGAGCCCTGGAACAGCACGTCGCCGGCCACCAGCAGCTTGGCCGCCGGACTGTGGAAGACCACGTGGCCCGGCGTATGGCCGGGACAGTGGATCACGCCCAGCGTCTCGTCGCCGACGGTGACGGCGTCGCCCTCCTCCAGCCAGCGCTGCGGCGTCAGCGGCTCGCTGCGCGGGAAGCCGAACATCTGGCCCTGGGTGGGCAACTGGTCCAGCCAGAAGCTCTCGCTGCGCTCGGGGCCTTCTATTTCCACGCCCAGTTTGTCGGCCAGCTTCGCGGCGCCGCCGGCGTGGTCGATGTGGCCGTGGGTCAGCAGCAGCTTCTCCACCGTCAGGCCCTGGCCGGCGACCCAGGCCTCAATGCGTTCGATGTCGCCGCCGGCGTCGACGACGGCGGCCTTGCCGCTGGCGTCGCACCACAGCACGCTGCAGTTCTGGGCGAACGGGGTGACCGGGATCACGTGGTATTTCAGGGCCATGGCATTGCTCGCGGCGGAATCTCAATCCGCCATTCTGGCACGGCCGGCGGCGCTTGGGGAGCGGCGGCTACGGGTACAGCGCGCGCTCGATGAAGTGATGCGGCACCTTGGGCCTCGGCACGCGGGCGTCGAACCAGCCGCGCACGTCGCCGTCCAGGCCTATGCCGTGCATGAAGTTGTACAAGGCCTTGTTCAGCGCCTTGCCCATCAGCTCGTGGTCGGTGCCGGTGGGGTCGATGAAGCCGACGTCGTTCTTGGCGAAATCGCCTTTCGGCAACGGCACCAGCTTGACGCCGTACTCCTCCGGGTTCTGGCCGACCGGCGAGTGCACGGTGCAGGCGAAGCGGTGGAAGAAGCCGGACTGGATGCAGCCGTTGTCGAACAGCTGTCGCACGTATTCCAGCGCGTCCACCGTGTCCTGCACCGTCTGCGTCGGGAAGCCGTACATCAGATAGGCGTGCACCAGGATGCCGGCCTCGGCGAAGCCGTGGGTGACGCGCGCAACCTGTTCCACCGACACGCCCTTCTTCATCAGCTTCAAGAGCCGGTCCGACGCGACCTCCAGGCCGCCGGAGATGGCGATGCAGCCCGATTCGGCCAGGAGCTGGGCCAGCTCCGGCGTGAACGACTTCTCGAAGCGGATATTGCCCCACCAGGAGATCGACACCTTGCGTCGCAGCAGCTCCTCGGCCAGCGCCTTCAGCATCTTCGGCGGCGCGGCCTCGTCGACGAAGTGGAAACCGGTCTGGCCGGTCTCGGCGATGATGGCCTCGATGCGGTCGACCAGCAACTCGGCCGACGCCGTCTCGTAGCGCGAGATGTAGTCCAGCGTCACGTCGCAGAAGCTGCATTTCTTCCAATAGCAGCCGTGGGCGATGGTCAGCTTGTTCCAGCGGCCGTCGCTCCACAGCCGGTGCATCGGGTTCAGCATGTCCAGCAGCGACAGGTAGCGGTCTATCGGCAGGCCGTCCCAGGTCGGCGTGCCGACCTCGGAGAACGGCACGTCGGCCTCCTGCATGTTCACATAGCGCACCGCGCCGTCCTGGCGCAGGAAGGTGCGCACCAGCCGGCTCACGCCGCGTTTGCCCTCGATATGCTCCATCAGCGCCAGCAGCGGCCGCTCGCCGTCGTCCAGCGTCACGTAGTCGAAGTAGTCGAACACCCGCGGCTCGGCCAGCTCGCGCAGCTCGGTGTTGGCGTAGCCGCCGCCGAGACAGGTCCTGACCTCGGGCCAGTGGCGCTTGATGGTCTGGGCGATGCGGAAGGCCGCGTACACGGCGCCGGGGAACGGTACCGAGATCAGCACCAGCTGCGGCCGATGCTTCTCCATCGCCTCGCGCGTCAGCGCGTCCAGCGTGTCGTCGACCCAGTTCGGCGCCGCCGCCAGCGCGCGCGCCAGCGGTTCGAAGCTCGGCTGAGACAAGGCCAGCGATTCGGCGTAGCGGACGAATTCGAAGCGCGGGTCCACCGCCTCGCGCAGCACGTCGGCGATGTCGTTCAGATACAGCGTGGCCAGGTGGCGGGCGCGGTCCTGGGTGCCCAGCGCGCCGAAGGCCCAGGCCAGCGGGTCGCCGCCGTCCGGATCGTCCGGGTCGACGTAGACGTCCAGCGAGGCGAAGCGCGGACCCTCCGGCAGGTAGTTGCGGCCGGCGATGCGGTAGGACAGCGTGGCGTCGCGGCCCTGCAGAAAGCCGATCACCGCGTCCACCGTCGCGGCGTAGCGATCGTAGGAGATGTCGAACTGCATCATGCAGTCGGAGCGCTGGCGCATCGGGATGCCTTGCACGTGTTCGCGCAGCGTGGCCAGGCCGGCTTTGGAGAACAGCCGCAGCACCAGCGCCAGCGCCAGATCCTCCTGGAAGGCCGCTACGCCGCGCGAGCGCAGGAAGCCGGTCAGATAGGCGGTGGACGGATAGGGCGTGTTCAGCTGCGTCATCGGCGGGATGAGCGACAGCACGCGCAGGGAACTGGCAGACATGGTGGGTGAAATCCGGGCGGTGGTTCAAAAAGCATAGCCGGACTTGCGCCCGGCCATGAAGAATTGTCCCACAGCGGACGATGCGAGACTAGGCGGTCTTGGCGCCGAACTGCTCGAAGGCGGCCAAAGCGTGGGCGGAATACATCAGCGACGGGCCGCCGCCCATGTAGACGGCCATCGCCAGCGCTTCCTCCACTTCCGTCTTGCTGGCGCCCAGCTTGACCAGGGCCTGCGCGTGGAAGCCCAGGCAACCGTCGCAGCGCGCGGCCACGCCCAGCGCCAGCGCGATCAGTTCCTTGGTCTTCTTGTCCAGCGCGCCGTCGCGGGTGGCGGCGCGGGCCATGTCGTTGAAGCCCTGCATCACATCCGGCACGTCGGCGCGCAGCGTGGCCAAGTGCTTGGAGATGGCGTGGGTCAGTTCCGGGTAGTTGACTTCGTTGCTCATGCTCGGACTTCCTATCTCGAGGTGGGGCGGCGATCCGCCAAATAGTTTATTGATTTATATAATATCAATTGATATATTGAAGTCAAGCCGTTCCGCAAGAGAGTCCGCCATGAATCCAACCGCCCCCGATTTCGCCCAGATGCGCGCCGCCGCCGGCCAGGCCTGCGGCCTGCTGCGCGCGCTGGCCAATGAAGATCGCCTGCTGCTGCTGTGCCGGCTGAGCCAGGGGGAACGGTCGGTAGGGGAACTGGAGGACGAGGTGGGCATCCGTCAGCCGACGCTGTCGCAGCAACTGGGCGTACTGCGCGGCGAGGGCCTGGTGGCCACCCGCCGTGACGGCAAGCGCATCTATTACTCGGTGGCGGACGCCAACGCGCTGGCGGTGCTGGCCACCTTGTACCAACGCTTCTGTCCCGGGGAGGACGCCTGATGATCATCGATTGGAGCCATTTCACGCCGTGGAGCGCGCTGGCCGGCGGCGCGCTGATCGGCCTGGCCGCCGCCTGGCTGGTCCTGTTCAACGGCCGCGTGGCCGGCATCAGCGGCATCGTCGGCCATCTGCTCGCGCCGGGCGGCGACAAGGGCTGGCGGCTGGCCTTCGTCGCCGGTCTGGTGTTGTCGCCTTGGTTGTACCGGCTGTTCGCCGCGCCGCCCGATATCCGGCTGGACGGCGGCTGGGGGCTGCTGATCGCCGCCGGGCTCTTGGTCGGCTACGGCAGCCGCCTGAGCTCGGGCTGCACCAGCGGCCATGGCGTGTGCGGGCTGGCGCGGTTGTCGCCGCGTTCGCTGGCGGCGACGCTGAGCTTCATGGCCGCCGGTTTCGCCGTCGTCCTGCTGGCGCGGCACTGGGTCGGATAGGAGGACAAGATGAAGCTTGTCAGCGCTTTTCTGGCTGGACTGATCTTCGGCATCGGCCTGATCGCGGCCGGCATGGCCAATCCGGCCAAGGTGCTGGGTTTCCTGGACCTGGCCGGCCGTTGGGATCCGTCGCTGGCGCTGGTGATGGCGGGCGCCATCGCCGTGGCGCTGCCGGCCTTCGCCGTGGCGAGACGGCGTGAGCGCGCGCTGCTGGGCGAGGCGATGCAGTTGCCGGCCGCGCGTAGCGTGGACCGCCGCCTCTTGCTGGGCAGCCTGGTCTTCGGCGCCGGCTGGGGGCTGGCCGGCGTTTGTCCGGGACCGGCGCTGGTGCTGGCGGGCAGCGGCTTGCCATCCGGCTTGCTGTTCCTGGCGGCGATGCTGGCCGGGATGTGGGTCTATCGCGTCAGCGCGAGGTGAATGCCGCCGCAAAGGCATGGGCAACACGGGGCGCGGCGATCTATATTCCTCTTCATGTCATTCGAATGGAGGCGGCCATGAAGTTCTGGATAGGCATCGCGCTGTTGGGATCGGGGATGCTGGCGGGCGCGCCGGCGCGGGCCGAACCGGCGCAACAGGCGCGGCAGTGGTGCGCCAGCTGCCACGGCGCGGACGGCAACGGACCCGGGCCGGCGCCGAAGCTGGCCGGGCAGCAGGCCGGCTACATCGTCCAGCAACTGCAGGCCTTCCGCCTGGGGCAGCGCGCCGACGGCGGCGCCCACGCGGCGGCCTTGGCCGCATTGGCCAAAGACGATGAAGTCAAGGCGCTGGCCGCGTATTTCGCCGCGCAGCGGCCCGCGCGGCAAAAGCCGGCGGCGGGCGGCGATCCGGCTTTGCTGGCCGCCGGGCGCAAGTTGTACGCCGAGGGCAATCTGGCGGCGGGTACGCCGCCCTGCTTCTCCTGTCATGGCGACCGCGGCGAGGGCGGCTCCGCCGCGCCCGGACTGGCCGGCCAGCATGCGGCCTACCTGGCCCGGCGCATGCGGGTCTCGGACGCGCCGCAGCCGGATTCGGCGATGGAGATGCAGGAAATCCTGAAAACGATGAGCGCCGACGACGTCAAGGCCTTGCTGGCCTATCTGGCCACGCTGTAGCCGGGCAAAAGAAAAGGCCACGCGAGCGCGGCCCCAAGTTTCGGAGAAAAACGCCTGCCCGGCCGGGCGGGCCGGGAGGACACGGACCGCGTCGGCGGTCCGGGTTTTTCTGGCGACGATTCTAACGCCGACGATGGCGCGCGGCAATCGGCTCAGTCGCCGAGCGCCGCCAGCAGTTCCGCCTGCTGCTCGGCGATCAGCGCGTCGGTCAGCTCGACCAGGTCGCCGTCCATCACGTAATCCAGCTTGTACAGCGTCAGATTGATGCGGTGGTCGGTGATCCGGCCCTGCGGGTAGTTGTAGGTGCGGATGCGCTCGGAGCGGTCGCCGGAACCGATCAGGCTCTTGCGCTCGGCCGCCTCCTTCTGGTTCTTCTCGCGCAGCTGGATGTCGTAGATCCGCGCAGCCAGCACCTGCATCGCGCTGGCCTTGTTGGCGTGCTGCGAGCGGCCGTCCTGGCACTCCGCCACAATCCCCGTCGGCAGGTGGGTGATGCGCACCGCCGAGTCGGTCTTGTTGATGTGCTGGCCGCCGGCGCCGCTGGCCCTGAACGTGTCGATGCGCAGATCGGCCGGGTTCAGCACCACTTCGGCGATCTCGTCGGCCTCGGCCATCACCGCCACCGTGCAGGCGCTGGTGTGGATGCGGCCCTGGGTCTCGGTGGCAGGCACACGCTGCACGCGGTGGCCGCCGGACTCGAATTTCAAGCGCGAGTACGCCCCCTGGCCGACCAGGCGGACGATCACTTCCTTGTAGCCGCCGAGGTCGGACTCGCTGGCGGAGACGATCTCCACCTGCCAGCGATTGCGTTCGGCGTAGCGGGTGTACATCCGCAGCAGGTCGGCCGCGAACAGCGCCGCCTCGTCGCCGCCGGTGCCGGCGCGGATTTCCAGGAAGATGTTCTTGTCGTCGTTCGGGTCCTTCGGCAGCAGCAGCTTCTGCAGCTCCAGGTCCAGCGCGATCAGCCTGTCCTTGCCGTCGGCGATCTCGGCCTGGGCGAATTCCTTCATTTCCGGATCGGCCAGCATCTCCTCGGCGGCCGCGATGTCGCCTTCGCAGCGTCGATAGGCGGCGAAGGTCTCCACCACCGGCGTCAGCTCGGCGTGCTCGCGGGTGAGTTTTCTGAAGGCCTCCATGTCCTGGGTGGCCGTTTCGCTGGCCAGCAGGTGGGTCACCTCTTCCAGACGGTCAGCCAGCTGCGACAACCTGGCTGCGATAGACGCTTTCATTACGACTCCGGATGTAAACGGTAAAGCCGCGCGATGGCCTGCACCTGCGCGTCATGCTCCGCGCCGCTGCCCGAGGACAGGGCCTGGGTCGGCGGGTGCATCAGTTTATTGGTCAGCTGGACGGACAGCGCCTCCAGCACTTTTTCCGGCGCGTCGCCGCGCGCCAGTTGTTTCAGCGCGCCTTCCAGCGCGTGGCGGCGGGCGCGGTCGGCCTCGTCGCGCAAGGCGCGGATCAGCGGCACCGTCTCGCGCTTCTTCAGCCAGTCGCTGAACTCGGCGACGCGCGCCTGGATGATGATCTCGGCCTCGGCGGCGGCGTTCTGCCGCGCCTCCTTGCCGACCTCGACGATGCCGGCGATGTCGTCGACGCTGTACAGGAACACGTCGTCCAGCTTGCCGACCTCCAGCTCGACGTCGCGCGGCACGGCGAGGTCCAGCATGAACATCGGCCGGTGGCGGCGCGCCTTGATCGCCCGCTCCACCATGCCCTTGCCTATGATGGGCAGCTGGCTGGCGGTGGAGGTGACCACCACGTCGTAGCGCGACAGCGACTCCGGCAGCTCGGCCAGCGTCACCGCGTTGCCGCCGAACTGCTCGGCCAGCCGCTGGCCGCGCTCCAGCGTGCGGTTGGCGACGGTGATACAGGACGGGTTGCGCGCCGCGAAGTGCGTCGCCACCAGTTCTATCATCTCGCCGGCGCCGACGAAGAGCACGTTCAGCTCGGCGATGGACGGGAAGATCTGCTCGGCCAGCTTGACCGCCGCCGCCGACATCGACACCGAGCTGGCGCCGACCGCGGTGCTGGAACGCACCTCCTTGGCGACGGCGAAGGTGCGCTGGAACAGGCCGTTCAGCAGCGTGCCCAGGGTGCCGGCGTGTTCGGCGCTGCGCACCGCGTCCTTCAACTGGCCCAGTATCTGCGTCTCGCCCAGCACCATCGAATCCAGCCCCGAGGCCACCCGGAACGCGTGGCGCGCGGCATTGGCCGCCTCCAGCCGGTACAGATAGGGCTCGATCTCCGCCTGGCTCAGGCCGTGGAACTGGCACAGCCAGTCCAGCGCGGCGCGCGGGTCCGGGCTGCTGCAATAGATCTCGGTGCGGTTGCAGGTGGAAACGATGGCCGCTTCCCGCGCGGCCTGCGACGCCACCAGGCTGTCCAGCGCGCGCGGCAGGGTTTCGGCCGGAAAGGCCAGCTTTTCCCGTATCGACAGCGGAGCCGTGTGGTGGTTGAGTCCGAAGGCAAGCAGATGCATGGGCGGAAACGCCGCAGACGAAAACAGGACATTCTAGCCTAAGTCATCGGCGGCGTCCCGCCGGGCATCGGGTCCGCCTTGGCGGAGCCCGGCCGGTCGGCCTCGCAGCCGCGCGGCTGTTGTGTCGTTGATACACGAACAAAATATCGTCGCCGCGCGGGTTAACAAAAAAACATAATCTTAATCAAAACGTTAACAAATTGTCTTCAACGGTTCGGCAAACCCTTCTCCGGACAGCGCCGGCAATATAGTTGCCTCGGGCATCGTTTAATGCCAACTTCATTACCCTGGCGCGCGTTTCAGAAAGATGACGACGCCGGAGCAGACTTGCGCCCATGCAGCGCGAGCATCGTGATGAACGAAGGGAAACAAGATGAGAATCACTGTCCTGGCCCAGGCGATCGCCGCCATCGGCCTGCTGGGGAGCGGCTGCGCGCACGCCGCCGATGGAAATGACAATCAGCTGGAACGGGTGACCATCACCGGTTCCAACATCAAGCGAATCAACAAGGAAGGCCCCACAGCGGTTGAGACCATCAAGCGGGCCGATATTGAAAAGAGCGGGGCCAATACGGTTGTCGAGCTGTTGGAGAAAGTCCCGTCGATTACTGGCGTGATGACCGGCTCCAGCCAAACTTCTTTCGCAAAGGGCGCGGCTTCAGCTTCTTTGCGAGGCATGGGCGAGAAATATACGCTGGTCCTGTTGAATGGCCGTCGCATCGCGAATTACGGTTTTGCCAATGGTGCCTCAAGCACTTTCGTCGATCTGAACAGTTTGCCACTGCAAGCTATCGAGCGAGTTGAAATTCTGCGGGACGGCGCGTCCGCGATCTATGGTTCGGATGCCGTTGCCGGTGTGGTGAACTTCATCACCCGGAAGAATTACCAGGGTACCGACGTCAGTGTTCGTAATGCTGGCAATCAAGGTGGTGATGGGCAGTCGGTATCGGGCAATGTCACAACAGGTATCGGCGATCTGGACAAGGATGGTTACAACCTATTGGTTACTGCCGATTTGTTCCATCGTGAGGCGAGCTTCAAGCGAGATCATGATCTGACCCAGACGGCTGATTATCGCCGTTTTGGCGGTACACTCGGTTACCTGTCGACCTTGTACCCTGGGTCGGTGCGCGATATCAAGGCTGCTGATTCCCAGGCTATTCCTGGGTGTCCTCCTGGTCGCATTGGCCTGAATGTTTCGGGACTGACTCGTTGCTTGTACGACCCGGCTCAGTATCAGGAGATTGAGCCACGCACGTCGCGGTTCGGTATTTCGACAGTTCTGACGAAAAAGCTTTCCGCTGACTCCGAGCTGTTTGTCGAGTTGGGACTTAACCATAATGAGACTATCTATCATCAGGATTATCCATCCTTCGATAGTGCGACGGGACGTTTGAACCCTAGCGCTGGCATGTATCCTGGCAAGTCATCTGACCCTGCGGTGAATGTCATCGGTGGCGGTGTCAATCCTGTCCAGGTGTACCGCGCGGTGTATGAAAATGGTCGGGTTCAGGATACGACCACTGGTGACAGCTACAGGGGCGTGTTCGGTTGGCGTGGCATGTGGCGCGGCTGGGATGTGGAGAGTGCGCTTAGCGCCAGCGAAAGCAGTGTGAAGACGGATCGTACCAATCAGTTGTTGAAGGACGCTACCGTCAATGCGTTGCAAAATGGCAATCGAGCACTGGGCACGGGCTATGATCCATTCGTTATGAACAATCCGTTGTCGAATGTGTTGCCTTTGCTGACAACAACCCATCGCAAGGCCACTTCCAAGCTGCAGGGCCTGGATTTCAAGATGGGCAACGGGGAGATGTTCGATTTGCCTGGCGGCAAGGCTGGCTTCGCTTGGGGGGCGCAGTATTCGCATGAATCGATCAATGATCAGCCCGATCCCCAGACCGTTGCGAACAACATCATAAATACCGGTGCTACCATGGCTAAGGGTAGCCGAAATGTATATTCGCTATACGGCGAATTCAGCTTGCCGCTGCGTAAGAATCTGGAAGTCCAGCTGGCACTGCGTGGCGACCATTACAGTGATTTCGGCAATACGGTAAATCCCAAGGTGGCGTTCTCTTACAAGCCATGGGATCAGCTGTTGTTGCGCGGCAGCGCCACGACCTCGTTCAAAGCGCCGACCCTGCCGGAAGAATATGCATCCACTCAAGCCTACGATAATAGTCTGATCGATGTGAAGCGCTGCCGTATTATGGGTGGCAGCTACTGTAAGGTGACATCCGCACGCGTGAATATTACTGGCGGTTCAAACTTGAAGCCTGAGAAAGCGACGAATCTATCGTTTGGCTTTGTGCTGCAACCGACTAAAGAACTCTCTGCTAGTGTGGACTTCTATTCGGTTCGTTCGAGGGACACCATCGATACGATTCCGACCAGCTTTATCATGGCCAATGAAGGCAGCGGAGGTCCGGGCAAGGTTTATCGTGATCCGGCGCTGCCGGGAGATTTGGCCAAATATCCTGGGCTGCAGCCCGGCGATGGCGCTGTCAATCTGATTGATGTGCCTTATGTCAATCTCGGCAGCACGATCACCACTGGCTATGATGTGGGGTTGCAATACGAACTATCTTTGGGTGGATACGGCAAGCTGCGTTTCCGTGATGATTTGAACAACATTATGAGCTTTCGCAAGTCGTACACTCAAAATGGCGCTGCACTCAATCAGTTGGACAATGTTTATCAGCCTAAATGGCGCAATGTGTTCTCCACGACTTACAGCTATGATCGTTACGATGTGATGTTGACGACTCGTAGCTATGCTGGCACACGCGATGTGTTGGATAGTTCGGACCAGGATGCGTCGCCGCGTATTCCATCATATACGATGTGGGACCTTGCCATTACTGCCCGCCCGCTTAAGAACCTTGTGGTGAATGCCGGTGTCAATAATGTATTCGGCAAGTCCGTGCCGTTCTCGGTTTCGTTGAACGACTTTGTTGGTAGCACACAGGATTTGTATGGTCGTTCGTATTTTGTCAGCGCACGTTATACCTTCAAGTGAGTTAGCCTAGACTTGTGAGACAAAGCCGCCCATCTGGGCGGCTTTTTATTTTCCCGTTCATTTCCGCCTCATGTCCACATGCAATATCCCGCCGTCGTCGTACGGCTCCGACACCGGCTCGAAGCCGAAGGACGCATACAGCGTGCTGGCGTCGACCTGGGCCGACAGCATGATGGCCGCGTCCGGGAAATGGGCCCGGCACTGCGCCACCGCCTGCGCCATCAGCGCCTTGCCCAGGCCCTGGCCGCGCGCCTCGGGCGCCACCACCACCCGGCCGACGGCGGCGGCGTCCGGATATTTCTCGCCGGGCGCGATCAGCCGCGCGTAGGCCAGCAGCCGGCCGGCGTCGTCGCGGCCGGACAGATGCAGGCAATGGGTGTCCACGCCGTCGACATCGCCGTAGATCGACTGCTGCTCGACGACGAAAACGCGGTCGCGCAGTTGCAATACCTGATACAGCGCATGCGGCGCGAAGCCGTCGAAACCGTGGCAGTGCCACGCTATCCTGTTTGCCATAGTAGAATTCCTCCATTCCGGTCGCGGTCGTCTGAGATGCTATACCATCGGCTGCTGCCGCGCGCCCCAATCCAGATCAAGACAGCAAGCAAAACATGAACGATCCCGATCTCTTCGCCCCGCCGGGCCCTGCCGGCGACCTGACGCCACCGCCGCCGGCCGCGCCTGAAGCCGCCGCCGGCGACTGGATTCCGCTCGACCTCTACGCCGAACGGGCCTACCTGGAATACGCGATGAGCGTGGTCAAGGGCCGCGCGCTGCCGGAAGTGGCCGACGGCCAGAAGCCGGTTCAGCGCCGCATCCTGTACGCGATGCGCGACATGGGCCTGGTCCACGGCGCCAAGCCGGTGAAGTCGGCGCGCGTGGTCGGCGAAATCCTCGGCAAATACCACCCGCACGGCGACAGCTCGGCCTACGAGGCGCTGGTGCGGATGGCGCAGGACTTCACGCTGCGCTACCCGCTGATAGACGGCCAGGGCAATTTCGGCTCGCGCGACGGCGACGGCGCGGCGGCGATGCGCTACACCGAGGCGCGGCTGACGCCCATCGCCGAATTGCTGCTGTCCGAGATCGACATGGGCACGGTGGACTTCGTGCCCAATTACGACGGCGCCTTCGAGGAGCCGTCGCTGCTGCCGGCGCGGCTGCCCATGGTCTTGCTGAACGGCGCTTCCGGCATCGCCGTCGGCCTGGCCACCGAGATCCCGCCGCACAATCTGACCGAGGTCGCCGCGGCCTGCGTGGCGCTGCTGGACGACCCCTCGCTCGATACCGACGGCCTGATGCGATACATCCCCGGCCCGGACTTCCCCGGCGGCGGCCAGATCATCACGCCGGCCGCCGACATCCGCGCCGCCTACGAGACCGGCAGGGGCAGCGTGCGCGTGCGCGCCAAATGGGAAGTGGAGAAGCTGGCCCGCGGACAGTGGCGCGCCATCGTCACCGAGCTGCCGCCCGGTTCGTCGGCGCAGAAGGTGCTGGCCGAGATCGAGGAGGCCACCAATCCGAAGCTGAAGGCCGGCAAGAAGCAGCTGTCGCAGGACCAGCAGAACCTGAAGAAGCTGATGCTGGACCTGCTGGACCGCGTCCGCGACGAGTCCGACAGCGAAAGTCCGGTGCGGCTGGTGTTCGAGCCCAAGTCCAGCCGCCAGGATCCGGACGAGTTCATGAACACGCTGCTGGCGCAGACCAGCCTGGAAGGCAACGCCTCGCTGAACCTGGTGATGATAGGCCTGGACGGCCGGCCGGGGCAGAAGGGTCTGAAGCCCATCCTCGCCGAGTGGATAGACTTCCGCCGCACCACCGTCACCCGCCGGCTGGCGCACCGCCTGGCCCAGGTCGACAAGCGCATCCACATCCTCGAAGGCCGGATGATAGCCTTCATCCACATCGATGAAGTGATACGCGTGATCCGCGAGTCGGACGAGCCGAAGCCGGACCTGATCAAGGCCTTCGGCCTGACCGAGATCCAGGCCGAGGACATCCTGGAAATCCGCCTGCGCCAGCTGGCGCGGCTGGAAGGCTTCAAGCTGGAGAAGGAGCTTTCCGATCTGCGCGAGGAGCGCGAGGGCCTGCGCCACATCCTGGACACGCCGGACGCGTTGACCAGGCTTATCCGCGACGAGATCCAGGCCGACGCCGCCAAGTACGGCGACAAGCGCCGCACCGAGATCAAGGCCGCCGAGCGCGCGGTGCTGACCCAGACCACCGCCGACGAGCCGGTGACGCTGATCCTGTCGCAGAAGGGCTGGATCCGCGCCCGCGTCGGCCACAATGTCGAGCTGGAGACGCTGAGCTTCAAGGACGGCGACGCGCTGGCGGCGACGGTGGAGACGCGCACCGTGTGGTCGGCCATCGTGCTCGACCACAACGGACGCGCCTACACCATCGATCCGGCGACGGTGCCGACCGGCCGCGGCGACGGCGTGCCGGTGGCCAGCCTGGTCGATCTGCAGGACGGCGCCAAGCCGGCCCAGCTGATCTCAGGCCGCGACGAGGACCGCTTCGTCGTCGCCGGCAGCGGCGGCTACGGCTTCATCGCCAAGATCGGCGACATGGCCGGCCGGGTCAAGGCCGGCAAGGCCTTCATCACGCTGGACGCCGGCGAGACGGTGCTGGCGCCGGTGCCGGCGCCGCAGGGCGCCGGCCTGGACGGCCTGCAACTGGTGGCCGCCAGCGACAGCGGCCGTCTGCTGGCCTTCCCGGCGAACGAACTGCGCGAGCTGGCCAAGGGCCGCGGCCTGATGCTGATGGCGCTGGACGACGGCGCGAGCATGACCGCCATCGGTCTGGTGGCCGGTGCCCGGGCGCTGCTGTCCACCACCTCGGTGCGCGGCAAGACGGCCGACGAGAAGCTGCCGCTGGAGGAGTTCGTCGGCAAGCGCGGCAAGAAGGGCAAGCTGATGCCGAAGAAATGGCTGGTCGGCGCCATCAGCGAGTTGCCGATGTGATGAGACCGACAGGCCAGCCGCAAGCCCTTTCGCCCCGCGCCGCGCTGTTGTTCGTCAACGGCTTCCGCGCCCTCTTGCTGCTGGTCCTGTTCCTGATGTCGCTGCTGTCCGGCAGCGACGGCCAATCGCTGATCGCCGGCGGACCGCGCTTCTATCTGTGGTCCGCCGCCTATCTGGCGCTGGTGGCCGGCTGGTTCCTGCTGCGCGACGGCCGCCTCGGGCACACGCTGCAACTGACGCTGGCCATCGCCGCCGACATCGCGATGATGGTGCTGCTGATGGCGATGAACGATGGTCTGCACGGCGGCTTCGGCCTGCTGCTGCTGCCCTATCTCGCCACCGCGGGCCTGCTGTCCTCGGGCCGCTACGCGCTGTTCTACGCCGCCATCGCCACGTTGACGCTGTTCGGCTACGCCGGCGTCGAATACCAGATGGGCGCCGCCCGCTCGTCCGATCTGTTCTACAGCGCGCTGCTGGCGATGGCCTGTTTCATGACCGCCATCGCCACCTGGCAGCTTGGACGGATGGCGCGCGCGTCCGAGGCGCTGGCCGCGCGCCGCGGCGGCGAAATCGCCAACCTCAACCATCTGAACGAGCTGATCCTGCAAAGCCAGCGCGACGCGGTCGTCGTGCTGGACGAGGGCGGTCACCTGCGCCAGTTCAATCTGCAGGCCGAGCGTTACTTCAGCCGCCTGCAGCGCGGCCAGCTGCTGCCGGAGTTGCTGCCGCTGGTGCAGCGCTGGCGCGAAAACGGCTATCCGGCGCTGTCCACCTTCGTCGAGCACAGCGTGCGCGGCCGCCAGCTGGTGGGACGGCTGGTGCCGGTGCCGGTGCCGGACGGCGAGTTGCGCGGCGTGGTGCTGTTCATGCGCGACATGGCCGACATGGCCGAGGAGGCCAAACGTATCAAGCTGGCGGCGCTGGGCCGGCTGACGGCCAACATCGCCCACGAGATCCGCAATCCGCTGGCCGCGATCAGCCACGCCGGCGATCTGCTTGCCGAGGACGAGGCCGATCCGGCGCGGCAGCGGCTGCTGCGCATCATGCGGGACAACAGCCGCCGCATCAACGGCCTGGTCGAGGACGTGCTGACGCTGGGCCGGCGCGACCGCGTCAAGCGAGAGTCCATCGAGCTGGCGCCGTTCCTGGCCCAGTTGCTGGAGCATTTCACGATGGCGCAACCGGAGGCGGCCGGCGCCATCCGCTGCGAGTTGCCGGACGGCTGCAAGCTGCTGTTCGACCGCGGCCACCTGGCCCAGGTGCTCGGCAATCTGCTGGCCAACGCCTGGCGCCACGGCAGCCGGCGGCCCGGCTCGGTGCGGCTGCAGGCCGGCGTGGCCGAGGACTGCCTGATCCTGCGTGTGATCGACGACGGCCCCGGCGTGGCCGAGGCCGACCAATCGCATTTGTTCGAACCTTTCTTCACCACGGACAGCGCCGGCAGCGGCCTGGGCCTGTACATCGCGCGCGAGCTGGCCGAGGCCAACGACGCGCGGCTCGATTACAGCCCGCCCGGCGGCGTGTTCCGGCTGATCGGTCACCTGGCTTATGACTAAGACACCGTTGCGCGTACTGGTCGTCGACGACGAACCCGACATCCGAGAGCTGCTGGAGCTGACGCTGGCCAAGATGGGTCTGGCGCCGGTGTGCGCCGGCAGCGTGGCCGAGGCGCGCAGCGCGCTGATGGCCGGCCCCTTCGACCTGGCGCTGACCGATATGCGCCTGCCCGACGGCGAGGGGCTGGAAGTGGTGCGCCATATCGGCGAGGCCGGCCTGGACGTGCCCATCGCGGTGCTGACCGCCTACGGCAGCGCCGACAACGCGGTGCGGGCGATGAAGGCCGGCGCCTTCGACTATCTGCAAAAACCGGTCAGCCTGGCGCAGCTGCGCAGCCTGGTGAAATCGGCGCTGCGGGTGGAGTCGCCGTCACGGCCGGCGCCGCAGCCGCGGCTGCTGGGCGAGTCGCCGGCGATACAGGAGGTGCTGCGGTTGGTGGAGAAGCTGGCGCGCAGCCAGGCGGCGGTCTATATCAGCGGCGAATCCGGCACCGGCAAGGAACAGGCGGCGCGGCTGATCCACGAGCTGGGGCCGCGCGCCGGCCGGCCCTTCGTCGCCGTCAACTGCGGCGCGATTCCGGAAAGCCTGATGGAGAGCGAGTTCTTCGGCTGCCGCAAAGGGGCTTTCACCGGCGCCGACGCCGACCGCGACGGCTTTTTCCAGCAGACCCAGGGCGGCACGCTGTTTCTGGACGAGGTGGCCGAGCTGCCGTTGGCCATGCAGGTCAAGCTGCTGCGCGCGATCCAGGAAAAGGCCGTGCGCCGGCTCGGCGCCAGCCAGGAGGAGGCGGTGGACGCCCGCATCATCTGCGCCACCCATCGGGATCTGGCGGCCGGGGTCGAGGCCGGCGCCTTCCGCCAGGACCTGTACTACCGCCTCAATGTGCTGCCGCTGAAAATGCCGCCGCTGCGCGAGCTGCGCGACGACATCCCGCTGTTCGCCCAGCGGCTGCTGCAACGCTATGCCGGCGACGACGGCGCGCCGCAGCTGACGGCCGATGCGCTGAGGGCGCTGCAGGACTACGCCTATCCCGGCAATTTCCGCGAACTGGAGAACATACTGGAGCGGGCGGTGGCCCTGGCCGCCGCTCCGACCCTGGGCCGCGACGATCTGCAACTGACGCCCCCGGCCGAGCATGCGCCGGAGCCCGGCAGCGCCGAGCCGCTGCAGGACTATCTGGACCGCGTCGAGCGCGAGGCCATCGTCAAGGCGCTGGACGCCACCCGCTACAACCGCACCCAGGCGGCCAAACGGCTGGGCCTGACCTTCCGCTCGCTGCGTTACCGGATGGAGCGGCTGGGGGTGAAGTAAAACTTCATCAAAGAGTGTCATTCAGTCAAGCCAGATAACCATTGCATCTGAGAATAATAATATTCACGTTAATTTATATTCGGATAATCTCTTTTAGCTGCTTGACACTTCTATTTAAGTGTCAATTTTTACATTGCCTAGGTCTTCCCATGAGGGTAAACTTGCGCGGTCATATGACATTGTTATAATTGTTGCGGGGATATGAGATGAATATTGCAGAATTAAAAAAAGATGTAATTGATCATGCCGATCAAGGTGAAAATGCAATACAGGAAGTGGTTGATCTGGAAAGTTTAGTAGAAGTATCTGGAGGGGCTGAAACTGATAGCCGATTTGCTAATGCAATAATATCAATCCCTTTTTGATTGATATTATTTTGTTTTTAAGTAGTGCTAAATTGAGCCTCGTATTTTATACGAGGCTCAATCTACTTTTGCTGGACTTAACTTGGTGGAGCTACTTTTCATGTATATGGAGGTGATTGTTAAGGTTGCAGAGACATGCAATTTGAATTGCACTTATTGTTATTATTTCAATTCAACTAACAATGATTTTCAGGAGAAAAAAAAGCTTATTGGAAAAAGTACTCTATCAGAATTGTCTTTATTTCTTGCTAGAGAGTCGATTGAGAGAAAGATAAAAATTCTTCAGTTGGATATACATGGTGGTGAACCACTTTTGATGAGCAAAAATTTATTGGATGATTTTCTTGGTGATGTGAAAAAGACTATTGATGCATCTACTGAGTTGAAAGTTGCGTTACAAACAAATGGTGTTTTGATCGATGACGATTGGATTGATGTTTTCTCTAAACATAACGTTTGCGTTTCTATTAGTTTGGATGGTAGTGCTGATGAACATGATAAGTTTAGATTGGATAAAAAAGGCAAGGGATCATACCATGCAGCAATTGCTGGATTAGGGCGGTTGCAGCGAGCCAGTTTGGCAGGTCGGATCTTACCGAATGGCATAATCTGTGTGGTAAATGGAAATTTTGATGGCGAAAAGATTTATAATCATTTTGTGAAAGAGTTGGGCGTCAAGTATATTCATTATTTATTGCCGGAATGTAATCATGATGTGGTTGTGGCGAATCAGGTGAAAAATATAGAAAAGTTTATTATTGAGACATTGCATGCTTGGCTAAATGATGGGATAGGCAAAGTCAAAGTACAAATGTTTGAAACTGCTCTGGGTAAGTTGATGAGGAAAAGGAACGCTATATATGAGTACATAGGGTTTACTGTCCGATCAGATGGGGCTATTAATCCGCCAGATGATTTACGCAATGTTTTTCCTAGCTTGTTTCACTCTGATTTTAATGTCAAAACAAATAGTGTAAATGATTTTATTGAGAGGGAAGATATTTCTATATTGTATGGGGAATTGAGTTCAATACCTGAGGCATGCAAGGATTGTGCATTTGTTAATGTCTGTCGGGGAGGGCAGGTATTTGGTCAGCCAGAAAATAGGTTTTCAACTAGGAATGGGTTAAATAACAAGAGCGTATATTGTGAGGTTTATAAGGCGCTATATGTGGAGTTGTGTAAGTACTTATATGGCAGAGGGATCGGTTGGGAGAGGATTGAGAAAAATCTGCAATAGTCATTTGCGTATAATTGAAATGTCTGATGGGCACCTGTTTTTATAAATTATTGAAAGGAATTTATAATGATTCGATGTGCTGTGCCTGCGGGATATGCTGATGGTGGAAATATTATGATGAGCCATGGTGTGGTATTGGCAAGGGAAACTCTCTATAAAGACACATATTTGAACCATGCATTCATACCAGATGGCAATTGGAATCAAATTGACAAAATAAAACTAAGCCAAATGGTTGACTTGGTAGATGGTATGAATAAATTCGAAGTGGCAATATTTGAGCTTGAAAATAAGCCTTTAAATATGCTATTAAGTAAGTCGGCATCTCCGAGTCCAATAGAAAGCCAGTGCCTTGAGGCAGAGAAACTTTTCTTTCAAGCTTTGAATGGTGTTGTAAGTATACAGGGAGAAACTAGATATCTTGGAGTCGAGACGACAAGGGACTCATCCCCGACAATAACATGGGATAATAAAGGTATTAGAACAGGGCTACATGTTGATTGTTGGTATGATAGACCAATCTCAGAAAGAGCTAATTCTGAAAATAGATTATGCTTAAACATAGGGGCGGGAGATAGGTATTTTCTATTCTCATTGATACCTATTGTCGAAATGAGAGAGCATGTGGCAAAGAAAATGAAATTAAGTGAAAGTGAATTGGAAAATCCGACAAACATCTGTGCTTATTTTTTCTTGCATTATCCCGATACACCAATTCTTGCTTTTAAAAATAAGCCTGGGCAAGGTTATATTGCATCTACAGAGTATTTGTGTCATGACGGGTTTGTGCCTGGCAGACACAAAAATGCATCAATATCCATTATGGCCAATTTAAAATTGCTTGGCTGATCCCGTGATGCTAATGGTCGATATGAATTAGTAATTGATCAAAAGAAATGGTCAGGGTTTTGTTAGCGTTTCTTGGGCATGGGGTTAAATTTGAAGGTTTTTAGCTTTGGCCACGCCCCGGCAGCGGTACAGCTCGGGTTCAGCAGCGCCAGCAGCGCGTCGACGCCGACGGCTTCGCCGCTGTTGATGCGGGCTATGAACGGAATCAGGCAGGCGAAGTAGCGGAATTCGATCTTTTCGCAACGGACGTACAGATACATCTTCTCGGTGGCGATGGACTCGCGTATCAGTATCCGGTACGGGGCCACCAGCCGTAGCCGGTCGCCGGGCTGGAAATCGGCCTTGTCGCCGTCGGCGCGCGGCATCGGCTTGTTGCGGTAGCCGCCGTTGCTGTGTATGCCGTAGCGCCAGTCCTGGTAGGCCACCCTGAGCAGATCGCCGTAATTCAGGTTTTTGCATTCGTCGGTGACGGCGTATTTCCTGACGATGTCGTCCAGGCCGCAGGTGTCGTCTCTGTGAATATTAAGAACTCAAATTATACCAATGAAGGCTAAGGTAATATAGTTAATTCATATTTTTGGTAGTCACCCATTTTTAATATGAGTGACTGGATTCATATATTATTTCAAGTAAAGAGCTTCGTCTGAACGATATATGATAGGTGTTTAGTCTAGAAAATGGACGAAGTTTATATGCGGAGCGCCACCGCCGCAGGACAATGTGAATGATCCGGCAAAGCCACCTATCGCACCACCAATAGCTCCAAATCCGGCACCAACACCCGTGATTCCTCCCCCAACAGCACCCGCTGTAGCCCAAACACCCGTTTGATACCAAGTATTTGCATTGTTGCCACCATTGCTAAGGGTGCAGCTTCCGGCTTGAATTCCATAAGCACCGCTTACATTTTCAATTTCAACAGTATCTAATACTATCACTTGCTAATTCCTTAGGCAGGGTGTTTGAAAAATAATGTAGATCATGGTGAGAGATGTTGCTTTTTCAGAGCGAAGTGAATAATTTATCTGTGCAAGCTAATATTATTTTTTTAAATAAGTAATAATGGCCAGTGCGAGACCGAAAAATATGGCAGATTTGACGAGTGCTGCAGGTTCGATTGAGTGAAAAAGTATAAAATTGAATAAGATTGCTAGGGCTGTAGCAATCGACACGCTGAGGAAAATTTTATAAGTCATGACACCCTTTTTATAATTTAAGCTTAACATAAAATCAGTTGCAGTTACATTTATAAATGCTAATATTTAGTTTTAGGTTTGCGCGCTCAATATTGAGCACAGCTAGGCTGTTATTTTAAGATGGCTCTGTATAAATTACCTTAAAAAGGCAATCTAACATGTGGTAAAAATGATGAGGTACTACACGAGATAGTCGCATGTCATGTTGCGAATTGTCAATGCGGAAATGTTGTTATATTTAGAGAGGTTCTGGTAATTCATGCCTCAATTTGAGCTGGGAGTGCTTAATCGTTTCGAACGCTGTCTGTGATGTTGACTGCTGCCCCGTATCGCCTATCGTGCAGCCCATTCAATTACATCTGTAAGACGTAGAGGAGCGACCTGTTGTCGTGGGATGTCCCGAATCTGTCCAATTTCATATGGTGATCAATGTTTGATAGAGCGGGTCATTAGGCTGGGTAAATGGATATTATATTTTTCTTAACCACGTGGAGATGCCAAGGCGACTCGCAGTAGCGTGAGGTCGGATATCCGCCTTATTCCTACGATTGGGAGCGATTGCATGACGAGACAGGGGCGGTGGAGTAAAGCCGAGCCTTGTCCTGCGGTTAGCTCATTGTCGTTGGATCTAACTGTGCGGCGCGCTTGCGCCTGCGCATCCAGTAGTCCAGCACCAGCCGTTCCGGCAGATTGAGCTTGAACGACGGGCAGCCGGTTTCGCCGTTGTACCAGTGTTTGGAGCAGCCGCCGCCGCACACCGGGAACAGCGGACAGCGCGGACAGGGCGAGATGCCGGTCAGGATGTCGGCATACCATTCCCGGGTGACGGCCTTGTCGTTGCGGACCCGGCTCAGGTCGCGGATATGGCCGATCTTGTATTTGGGCGCGTCGTACTTGGGCGTGTACGGAAACTCGTAGCACGGATAGACATTGCCGTAGGCGTCGTAGACTTCGGCGTCCGGCATCACCACCATGCAGGGCGCGGCGGTGCGGGCCGGCAGCACCGGATGGCATTCGAAGCCGCTGCGGATGGCGTGCTGCAGCCAGTCTATCTCCTGCGCGGCGAAATCGGCCGCCGCCAGGCTGTCGCGGTCGGCCCGGTTGCCGCCCCAGTCCACCACCGGACGGAAATCCAGCATCACGCCGCGCCGCGCCAGTCCCTTGGCGGCCAGCAGGTCGACCAGCGTCGTCACCTTGTCGTGGTTCCGGCTGTTGATGTTGATCCGTATCGTGATGCCGCTGCGATTCGCGTCGAATGCCGGCAGGCCGGTCACATCGACCAGATTCTGCAGGATGATGTCGAAACTGCCGCCGCCGGCCTTCAGCGGCCGCATCAGATCGTGGGTCTGGCCGATGCCGTCCAGCGTGATCTGGAAGCTGTTGACGTGGCAGCGATGCAGCCGCAGGTAGACGTCGGGCTTGAAGCTGAGGCCGTTGGTCACCATCGAGGCGAAGTAGCGGACGCCGGCCTGTTCGCACAGCGGCAGCAGTCGGGCGCTGATGTCTTCTATCTGCTTCAGCGCCAGTATCGGTTCGCCGCCGTACCAGTTCAGCGCCAGCTGCCGGTAGCCCTTGCGCCGCAGCGTGTCGGCGATGTGGTCGACGATCAGGGCGCCGATGTCCTCGTCCAGGTTCTGCTTGACGTGGTGCTGGCCGCAGTACACGCAGCCCAGCTGGCAATTGGCGGTGGGCTGCAGCGTCAGATTCAGCGTGTCGGTCGCGGCCACTTCTCGCCGGTTCCGTTCCAGCATGTCGAGGAATTCGTCGTCGCAGCGGGGCACCAGCACCTCGTCGGTCCGCAGCTGTTGCAGCGTTTGCGCATCGATGCGGTCGAACTCGCCGGCCAGCAGCTGCCGGTAGATTCTTTCCTTGATCAGCAGCGACTTGCCGGTCCGGCTGGCGAACAACAGGCGAGAGGGGTCGGGATGGTCGCCGGGGCTGACGATTTCGGAGGCGATCAGGTAACGGGACAGAATGTATTCGTCGCGCATTTTGATCTCCCGGAGCAAGGCGATCGGCCGGTCGCGGCGAGCAAACGCCGCGACCGGTGCCTGCTCGTTTCAGGAGGTGTAGCCGCTACTGCAGCTGACATAGCCGGACTGACACCCGACCACCACGTCGGCGTGCATGCCGCCGGAAATGGACTCCAGGTCCTGGTCGGCGACTTCGTCGATGGCATCGGCGGGGTCGTCGCGCAGTTCGTCCAGCATCGTTTGCAAAGACGGGTTCTTCATAACGGTTCTCCCTGGTGTGGCGGGCTGCTAGTTTTGACGACATCAAGCCCGGCTTCGGTCGTATCCGGATCGCCCGGCGCGCCGTTCAGTGCGGCGTGACGGCGATGCCGCGGTAACGGTGCAGCATGCCCAGCAGATAGTGGACCTTCTTTTCCGCCAGCGGGTCGTCGACCATGGCGACGATGTCCTCGACGGCGAATTTGCCGCCGCCGTTCAGCCTGTCGACCATGGCCTCAAGGCCGGGGAAATTGCCGAGCGCGATCTTGGTGCCGCGCACATAGAGCTCCAGCCGGCCGGCTTCGTCGGCCGGGCGGCACAGCATCCGGTACGGCGCTTCGACGGCGACGCGGCTGTCCGGCCGTATCGCCGGCTTGTCCTCGCGCGGAATCGGGCTGTTGCGGTAGCCGGCGTTGCTGAACAGCGAGTAGCGCAGGTCGCGGTAGACCTCGCGCATCAGCGCGCGCAGATCGCCGTCGCCGGGCAGCGCCAGCAGCGACAGCGCGGACTCGACGGTCGCGATGTCGTCCACCGGCCGCCGGTCGGCCTTCAGCATGATCCCGGACGGCCGCAGATGGGCCTCCTGGACGCGACGCAGCAGCTCGCCGGCGAAATCCTGGTCCGAGCGGTTGTAGAACCAGCAGGCGATGCCGATCGACAGCTCGTCCTGCGTACCCAGGTGGAACAGGTTTTCCGGCATGAAGTAAAGCTGGCCCTCGCCGAAGGTGTGGCGCGTGGCGCTGGGCAGATGGGGCGCGATGTCCCGGTTGTTGTAGCGCTTCGCGCCGGGCGCGGTGACGTAGTCGTCGTCGCGCCAGGTATACATGGTCTTCGGCCCCGGCCCGAGATGGAAATGGATCACGCTCTTGCCGAGGGTGTCCTTGTGTATGCCCAGCGGCGTCATGTCGTAATTGCCGATGAACACCGTGCACAGGATGCCTTCGGTCGGCATGCCTATCATCTTCAGCGCCGGCTCCAGTATGTGCGCGATCGCCTGGGACAGGCCGGGGCTGAACTTCTCGCCGCGGTTCAGGATGATGCCGAACTTGCGCTTGCCGAAGGCGCGGTCCACCCAGTCCTCGATATCCTCGTGCGGCAGCGGATGCAGGGCGAAGTGCTCGTCGAGCTCCTCGAGCTCGTCGACCTTCCGGCCGTCCAGCCACAGCCGGTAGCCGTATTTCGCCTTGTGGGTCTGGCCGAGCTCGGCCAGGATGTCCAGCACCTGGCGGCGCATCAGGCGCGCCTGGCCGGCGTCCAGCGCGTCGGCGAAGACGCAGGGCCGGCTCATCTGTTCGCTGCGGTCCAGGAAGCCGGTCCACCAGTCGGCGTCGAACTGCCGCCGCAGGCGGGCCGGGGCGAGGGGGTTCTCTATCGCGTCGTTCTCGCGGGGATGGTACATATTGTGCTCCCTGGATTGGCGAAGGCGCTCAGTCCGATGGCGGGTCCGTCCTGAGGACGCCGCGCCAGCGGAACAGCTCGTTCAGCAGGTGCAGGCCCACCTTGGCCGGCCAGCGCGGGTCCAGCAGGCCCAGCAGTTCGGTCACGGCGCAGGCCCGGCCCTGGTTCAGCCGGTCCAGCATCGCGATCAGGCCGGCGTGGCGCTTCATTTCCAGCTTGTTGCCGCGCACGTAGACGGCCATCCGGCCCGGCGTCGTCTCGCGCGTCAGGATGCGGTACGGCGCCTCCGCCTGCACCCAGTCGGCGGCTGTCAGGCCGGCCGGCGCTTCGAGGGGAAAAGGCGAGTTGCGGTAGCCGGCGTTACTGGCCAGGCAATGGCGCCAGTCCCGGTATGCCAGGCGCAGCGTCTGCTCGTAGTCCAGCCCGCGGTACTCCTCGGGCAGCCGGCGCCGGGCGAGGATGGGGTCCAGCGCGCCGGCGTCGTCCGGCGGCGACGGGTCGTGGACGATGGCCTCGTCCGGCTCGCCGTCCAGCTGCTTCAGCAGGAAGGCGTGCAGATTGTCGGCGAGCGCCCGGTTGGTGTGGGTGTATTGCCAGACGGTGACGCCGATCGACAGCTCGTCCTGCGCGCCGATGTGGTAGGTGCCCTCCGGCATGAAGAACAGGTCGCCGGCCTCGAAATGGAAGGTCCTGGCGTGCGGCTTCAGCGCGGCGAAGTCGCGTTTGCTGAGGCCCCCCTCCGCTGTCAGCCTGGCGTATTGCTCCGGCTCCCACAGATACATGGTCTTGGCGCCGGGGCCGACATGGAAGTGGATGACGTTTTCCCCGCGCTTGTCCTGGTGGATGCCGAGCGGGGTCTTGTCGTAGTCGCCGATGAAGATGCTGAACTGTATGCCCTCCCGGGGCAGGCCGATCTTGTCGAACAGCGGCGCCAGCATCCGCGCGATCTCGCGCGACAGCTCGTGGTGAAACTTCTCGCCGGAATTGAGGATGATGCCGAACGGGACGTCGGCGAAGACCCGCCGGCTCCATGCCTCCACGCTTTCCTCGGCCTGCGGGGGATGGTCGTAGACGAGGTTCATCTCGTCGTCGTCGAGCAGGCGGCCGGCCGTGTATACGCGAAAGCCGTAGCGGCGGGTGCGCAGCCGCGCCAGCGTGGCGAGGATGTCCAGCACCGCGCGCCGGAATGCGGCGATCCGGTCGGCGTCGAGCGCGTTCTTGAACACGATCGGGCGGCTCAGTTGTCTGGATTCGCTCAGAAAGCCTTCCCACCATGCTTCGTCGAAACGAGAGGCCTGTTCTTTCATCGCGTCTGTTCTCCGGAGGGCGGTGCGGGCGCGCCCGGCTGCCTGACGGCGCCGGGCGCGAGGAGGCGTCGCTTACGATGCGGCGTGATCGTGGTCGTGGTGTCCGGGCTCTACCGCTTGGCCGCCGGAAACGGCGGTTTCTTCCAGCGGGGACAGTACGGTGATGCCGAGGATGTCGGCGATGTCCTGATCCTGATCCTGTTCGACTTGGTCGATTGTCTTTTCGGTTTGCATGTTGTGCGCTCCTGAGTTGACGGTGGGTAGAAGGCGGTGTCGCCGGGGAGGACTTGGCGCGGTCCGCGCACGAATGGCGGGACGCGGACAATTCCATTGGCGACGTTGCACTATTGGACGACGTCAACAGGCGAACAACTAGGGCAATTACGCATCGGCCCGGGCGGGGGGCGCCGCCGGGATTGTCGGCATCCCGCAACAATGCGGAAAACCTTGCGTGGCTTGACGGCGGTGTCGAGGAGGGCGGAAATCCATCCGAAATGACGGCGGTCGATCTGTCCTAATGGACAGTGTGGCGAGCATGGAACGGGTAATGAGAATTTAAAGAAAGGACGGGCCTGCCGCATCTTGTCCGCCGGCATGAGGCCGGCAGCCTCCACCGTGGTTCCGATTAGTGCTATCGTCCCGGTTTTGCGTCCGAAAAATGCTTTCGGCATTTGTCGGCGGTGATGAATCATCCGCATGCGCTTGCGCGGCGTGTCCACTGAAGGCGCCCTATCCGTGTCACTTTTTCGCTCCGCCGCCCTGAGCCACGTCTCCGACCGGCGCTACGGCCGCATCGTGCTGCTGCGTCCGGCCAGCCTCGCCTGGCTGACCGGCGTTTTCGCGCTGATCGCCGTGGCCATCGTCCTGTTCTTCGCGCTGGCCAGCTATACCCGCAAGGCCCAGGTGTCGGGCGTGCTGCTGCCCAGCCAGGGGCTGATCCGGGTGCAGCCGTCGCAATCCGGCGTGGTGGCCGAGGTCAAGGTGTGGGAAGGGCAGCAGGTGCGGGCCGGCGACGTGCTGTTCGTGCTCGGCAACGAGCGCGAGAGCGCCACCCGCGGCGACGCCGGCCGCGAGATCACCGCCTTGCTGCAGTCGCGGCGCGACAGCCTGGCCGGCGATCAGGCGATGCTGCGGATGCAGGCCAGGCAGAAACAGGAGACGCTGCGGCGCAAGGCCGACGATCTGGCGGCCGAGCTGCAGCGGATGAACGAGCAGATCGGACTGCAGCGGCGGCGCGTGGCGCTGGCCGAGGACACGCTGCAGCGCAACCGCAAGCTGCTGGAGTCGCAGTTCATCTCCGCCGCCGCGCTGCAGGACAAGCAGGCCGAGGTGATAGACCAGCAGACCAAGCTGGCCGATCTGCAGCGCAACCGCGCGGCGGTGCAGAGCGACCACGACGCGGCGCTGTCCGAGCTCGGCGACCTGCAACTGCAGGCCAAGCGCGACGAGGCGGCCGCGCAGCGCGGCATGGCGGAGCTGGAGCAGGACCTGACCGAGAACGAGGCCAAGCGCAAGCTGCTGGTCAGGGCGTCCCAGGCCGGCATGGTCAGCGGCATCGTCGCCCAGGCCGGCCAGACCGTGTCGTCCGGGCAGACGCTGGCCAATCTGTCGCCGGCGGGCTCGCCGCTGGAGGCGGAGCTGTACGCGCCGTCGCGCGCCGCCGGCTTCGTCAAGCCGGGCATGGCGGTGTTGATCCGCTATCAGGCCTATCCGTATCAGAAGTTCGGCCAGTTCAAGGGCACGGTGCGCGAGGTGTCGCGCACGGCGCTGCGGCCGGAGGAGCTGTATCTGCCCGGAGGCCTGGGGGGCTCCGGCGAGCAGATGTACCGGGTCAGGGTGAGGCTGGAGCGCCAGAACGTCACCACCTACGGCCAGGCGCAGCCGTTGAAGGCCGGCATGGCGCTGGACGCCAGCGTGCTGCTGGAAAAACGCAAATTGTACGAATGGGTGCTGGAGCCGCTCTACAGCATCAGCGGAAAGGCATGACATGAGCCATCAGCAACCGATGCTGCAATTCTGGGGCCGCCGCAGGCTGCCGCTGCTGCTGCAGACCGAGGCCGCCGAATGCGGCCTGGCCAGCCTGGCGATGGTGGCCGGCTACTGGGGCCATCACATCGATCTGGCCAATATGCGCCGCCGCTTCTCGGTATCGCTGAAAGGCTCGACGCTGAAGAGCCTGATCGCGATGGCCCAGGGCCTGGGCCTGGCGTCCCGGCCGCTGAAGCTGGACCTGCAGCATCTGCCGCAGTTGAAGCTGCCCTGCGTGCTGCACTGGGACATGAACCATTTCGTCGTGTTGCGGCAGGTCGCCGCCCGCCACATCATCATCCACGATCCGGCCATAGGCGAGCGCCGCTTGACGATGGACGAGGCGTCCAAACATTTCACCGGCGTGGCGCTGGAGCTGTCGCCGGACGCGTCCTTCCAGCAGGCCAAGGAGAAGCTGGAGTTCAGCCTGTTGTCGTTGATGGGGCGGGTGGAGGGCCTGGGCAACGGGCTGGGGCAGTTGCTGCTGCTGGGCATCGCGCTGCAGGTGTGCGCGCTGGCGGCGCCGTTCTATCTGCAATGGGTGGTCGACGAGGCGCTGGTGGCGGCCGACCGCAACCTGATCACCGTGCTGGGCATCGGTTTCCTGCTGCTGGTCTTGCTGCAGACGCTGATAGGCGCGGTGCGCTCCTGGGCGACGACGGCGCTGGCCACCAGCCTGAATTTCCAGTGGCTGGGCAATGCCTTCGCCCATTTGATGCGCCTGCCGCTGCCATGGTTCGAGAAGCGCCACCTCGGCGACATCGTGTCGCGCTTCGGCTCCATCCAGACCATGCAGAAGAGCCTGACCACCCAGTTCGTCGAGGGGGTGATAGACGGCCTGCTGGTGATCGCCACGCTGGCGGTGATGCTGCTGTACAGCCCGTCGCTGGCGGCGGTCAGCCTGGTGGCGGTGGCCTTGTACGCGATGCTGCGCTGGAGCGTGTTCCGCTCGCTGCGCGAGGCGACGGCCGAGCAGATCATCCACGCCTCGCGGCAGAACACCCACTTCATCGAGTCGGCGCGCGGCGCGCAGAGCGTGCGGCTGTTCGGCCGGCAGGAGGAGCGGCGCATAGGCTGGATGAACGCGCTGGCCGAGCAGTTCAACGCCGACCTGCGCATCGCCCGGCTGAACCTGTCGTTCCAGACCGCCAACACGCTGCTGTTCGGCGCCGAGCGGGTGATCGTCGTGTGGCTGGCGGCGCTGGCGGTGATGGACAACCGCTTCTCGGTCGGCATGCTTTTCGCGTTCCTCAGCTACAAGGACCAGTTCAGCCAGCGCATCGCCGCGCTGATAGACAAGTTGTTCGAACTGAGGATGTTGAGACTGCACGGCGAGCGGGTGGCCGACATCGTGCTGACCGCGCCGGAGCCGGAGCTCAGCGACGTCGAGATCGACCCGGCCCATATCCAGCCGGCGATCGAGGTGCGCCATCTGTCCTTCCGCTACTCCGACGGCGAGCCCTATGTGCTGAAGGATCTGAATCTGGCGATTCCGGCCGGCCAGTGCCTGGCCGTCACCGGCACGTCCGGCTGCGGCAAGACCACGCTGCTGAAGCTGATCCTGGGCCTGATGGAGCCGACCGAGGGCGAGATCCTGGTCGGCGGCGTGCCGCTGCGGCAACTGGGGCTGAGCAATTACCGCAGGTTGCTGGGAACGGTGATGCAGGACGACCACCTGTTCTCCGGCTCCATTTCCGACAATATCTGCTTCTTCGATCCGCAGCCGGATTCGGCGCGCGTGCAGGAGTGCGCCAAGCTGGCGGCCATCCACGACGAAATCATGGCGATGCCGATGAACTACAACACCCTGGTCGGCGACATCGGCTCCGGCCTGTCCGGCGGCCAGAAGCAGCGCGTGCTGCTGGCGCGGGCGCTGTACAAGCAGCCCAGGCTGCTGGTGCTGGACGAGGCCACCAGCCATCTGGACGTGTGGAACGAGAAGCTGGTCAACGCCGCGGTGCGCGACATCGAAATGACGCGCATCCTGGTGGCGCACCGGCCGGAAACCATCGCGATGGCGGAACGGGTGGTGGTGCTGGAACAGGGCAGGATCGTGCAGGATCAGGCCGGAATCGGCGTCAATGAGCGCCAGGAATCGTGGATGACGAAAACATGAGCCGTAAAATGGCGGCCGATCTGCAATATCGTGCCGTTTCCGATTTCGGAGAATGGCGGCAAATAGTCGGCAAAATGTTGCAAAAATACATAAATGTCATGAATTTGCGTTAAATCTTTTTCTCTTTTGTTTCTGCACTGTTAAATTTTGTTTTCATGCTGAGTGCATGAATAACAAACATAAACAACAGCGGTGCTACAAGAGAGAAAAGGAATCGTGATGATCAGGAAGTACTCGCCCCGGCATGCCGGCGCACTGGCGCTGAGCCTGGGGCTGGCGGGCGCGCTCGCCGGATGCGGAGGAGGCGGCGGCTCCTCCAGTGACAACGCCAGCGCCAGCAATTTCGCCGGCGCCTCCCTGGCGCTGGACGTGTACGGCGCCCGCGGCGGCACGCTGACCGCGGTCAGCAGCAACTGCCCGAACAATCTGGCCGTCGGCTGGAGCAGCCCGGGGCGGGTCGGTCCGCTGCGCGGCGCCAGCATAGACGACCCGGATCCGACCACCCCGCTGACCGTCAGCGCCAGCTGCGGCAATCTCAGCACCATGGTGACGCTGGCCGCGCAGAACGTGTTCGCCGCGCCGTCGGTGTTCGCCGTCGCCAAGTCCGACGGCTCGCTGGCGGTATGGGGCAGCAGCCGGCTGGGCGGCGACACCTCGGTCCTGCGGACGCAGCCGCGCAATGTGGTCAAGGTGGTCGGCAGCGAGCGCGCCTGGGCCGCGCTGCAGGCCGACGGCACCGTGGTGACCTGGGGCCGCGCGGGCTCCGGCGGCAGCTATGCCGGCACGCCGGGCGCCGGCAGCGCCGACAGCACGGCGCCGGTGGCACCGCTGAGCAAGGTGCGCAATATCTGGGCGCTCAAACGCGGCTTCGTCGCATTGAACGGCGACGGCAGCGCCACCGCCTGGGGCAATCTGGAGAAGACTTTCGACGGCAACGGCGGCAGCGCCTCGGTGGCGTCGTATTTCACGCCGACGACGCTTGCGCAGTTCAGCGATGTGGTCGACGTCAGCTATTCCGAAGGCGCGGCGGCGGCGCTGAAGCGCGACGGCACTGTGTTCGCCTGGGGCGACGAGGTTTCCGGCGGCGACGTTACGCCGGTGGCGGCCCAGCTGCACGACGTCGTGAAAATCTATTCCACCGACTACAGCTTCACCGCGCTGCGCAAGGACGGCAGCCTGGTGAGCTGGGGTCTGGACTGGGACAGCGACGATCTCTACACCGGCGCCCAGACGATGCCGCAGGCCAATCTGTCGCTGATCAGCAACCGCAACGTGATCGCCGCGCTGAGCCAGAGCGGCGTGGTGTCGGCGATAGGCGGCGTCATGTTCGACCGCGGCGCCGATCTCAGCGGCTTCGCCGGCGGGCTGAACAATGTCGCCAAGGTGTTCGCCAGCAAGACCGCCTTCGCCGCGCTGAGGCGCGACGGCACCGTGGTCAGCTGGGGCGATGCCCAGCGCAACAATGTGGCCAGCGTGCAGGCGCAGCTGAGCAATGTGCTGACCGTGGCCAGCACCGAGACCGCCTTCGCCGCGCTGAGGCGCGACGGCACCGTGGTCAGCTGGGGCGACGAGACCCGCGGCGGCGACAGTTCGGCCGTGCAGCCGCAGCTGAACAATGTGGTGGCGCTGTTCTCCAACGACTATGCCTTCGCCGCGCTGAAGCGGGACGGCACCGTGGTCAGCTGGGGCGCCGCGGCCCACGGCGGCGACAGCTCGGCGGCGCAGCCCAGGCTGCGGAACATCCGCGCGATCTACGCCACCGCGCTCGGCGGCTTCCTGGCGGTGGCCAAGGACGGCAGCTTCGTCAACTGGGGCAGTCCGTCCGCAGGCGGCGGCGCGGTCCCGGCCGGCCTGACCGTCATCCCGTATCTGAAGAGCTGAGCGCGCGTCGCGAGCAAAAGGAGTTTTTCGTGAAGATTCATCATCTGATTTCGGGCCTGCTGTTGGCGGGCCTGGGCGCGGGCGCGGCGCAAGCGGCCCCGGGCGGGCCCGAGGTGGCCGGCATCATCGTCAAGTACAAGCAGAACTCGCAGGGCCAGCTGGCCCGCCAGGCCGCCAGCCTGCCGCGCGGGCAGGCGCTGCCGGCCCGTCCCGGCGATTTCGCGCTGCGCGCCCGCCAGTTGCAGCAGATCACCGGCCTGCCGCTGCAATTCCATCACCAGATGGGCACCGGCGCCTATGTGTTCAACAGCGGCCAGCCGCTGACGCCGGCAGAGGCGCGGACGCTGTCGCGCCGCATCCAGCAGCAGGACCCGACGGTGGAGTACGCCGAGCCCAACTTCATCAAGCAGGCCAATTTCACGCCGTCCAGCCCGATGTTCGCCGCCCAGCAATGGGATATGCAGGACAAGGCCGTCCAGCCCGGCTCGTTGAATCTGCCGGCGGCCTGGGACATCACCCAGGGCCAGGGCGTGACGGTGGCGGTGCTGGACACCGGCTACCGCCCGCACAAGGACCTGGTGGCCAATCTGCTGCAGCCGGGCTACAACTTCGTGTCCGACCCGGCCTCGGCCCGCCTGGTGGTGGGACCGGACGGCAAGACCGCGCGCCAGGCCAATGCGCAGGACCAGGGCGACTGGGCGGCGGCCGGCGATTGCCGCGCCGGCTCGCCGGCCTCCGACAGCAGCTGGCACGGCACGCACGTGGCCGGCACCATCGCTGCGGCCGGCGGCGGCGGCCAGGGCCTGACCGGCGTGGCGCCGCAGGCCAAGCTGCTGCCGCTGCGGGTGCTGGGCCGCTGCGGCGGCAACGACGCCGACATCGCCGACGCGATGCTGTGGGCGGTCGGCGGCACCGTGCCCGGCCTGCCGGCCAATACGACGCCGGCGCGCATCATCAGCATGTCGCTGGGCGGCAGCCAGCCGTGCACGCGGACCTACCGCGAAGTGATACAGCAGGTGGCCGCGCGCAACGGCATCGTGGTGGTGGCGGCCGGCAATGCGATGCGCAACACCCGCGACTTCGCCCCGGCCAGCTGCCCGGGCGTGATCACCGTGGCGGCCAACGGCATGAACGGCGGCATCGCCTCCTACTCCAACTACGGGGCGATGGTGGCGGTGACGGCGCCGGGCGGCGACTTCATCGGCAACGATCCGGGCATCATCTCGACGCTGAACGACGGCAAGACCGCGCCGGGCAACGACAGCTATGCAGGGGACCGCGGCACCTCGATGGCCACGCCGCATGTCGCCGGCCTGGTGGCGCTGATGCTGTCGGTCAATCCGTCGCTGGACTGGAAGGCCGTCCGCAAGCTGCTGATCCAGACGTCGCGGCCGCCGGCGACCGACTGCGAAGGCTGCTCGGCCGGCCTGGTGGACGCCGCCGCGGCGGTGAAGGCGGCGCAGAACTACCGCTGAGCGGAACGCGCGCGCGAACCGGCCTTTCTAGGCCGGTTTTTTCATGTCGGCGGAGGATTCAGGCCGGACGCAGCCGGCCGTCCAGCGGCGCGGCGATCACGTCGGCGATGCGGCAGCGCGCGGCGTCCGGGTGCTGGGGGTTCAACAGCAGATTCCAGCCGTCCACCGCCAGCGCGCTGGGCACCCGGAGCAGCGCGCTGGGCGCCCGGGCCAGCCAGGCGTCGCCGATCCGGCGGGTCTCCTGCTGGCGCGCGCGCCAGTCGTCCGGCAAGGCGGCCGGGTCCAGATCCAGGATGGCCTCGTCCGGCAGTTCCACCTTCAGCAACTGGAAGCGGGCCGGCAGCGCGCGCAACTCGCTGTGGACCAGCATCTCCAGCATCGCGCTGGCGGCGTGGTCGGCCAGGTAGACGACGGGGCGGCCGGCGTGGTGCCAGCGGCCGTCGGCGCGCAGCCCGCCCAGGCCGTTCAGATCGGCGTAGTTGCTGATGCGCCAGCCGATCACGCGACGTAGCCCTCGTCGATCTGGGTCAGCAGGTTTTCCACCAGCCGCGCGCCCTGCTCGGTCTGCGCCAGCGTCAGCGGGCTTTCGCCGTCGAAGCGGCGCAGCGGTTGCCTCAGCCAGCCTGTGGCCTCCTCGCCCAGCACCTGCTGCGCCAGTGCCAGCAGGCTGGCCACCCGCACGCCGCGCTCGGACTCGTCGCGGCTCAGCCTTTCCTGTTTCTTGATCCGGTGGGACAACGTGCGCGCCGGGATCACGAATTCCAGCTCCTTGCGGGTCAGGCCCTCGATGATCAGGCATTCGATCAGGTCGGGATTGGCGCCATTGGCCACATAGCGCGCCAGCTCCAGGTCGGAATGCACCGGTTGGCCGATCAGCCGCGACAGCCGGGCGAAGCGCAGCGCCAGCGCGCGCGGTTGTTCCGGCAGCGGGCCGGCGTCGGGTTTGAATGTGGCTTGGGACATGGGGGCCTCCATCGGCGTTTGCCTGTTCAGTATCGGCATTTTGCCCGGATGGAACAAGCCCACCCGGCGGCGGGCGGCTTTGTCAGAGGGTCCAGTCCAGACTGCCCGGCGCCGGGCAGGTCCACGAGGCCTGCAGGCGCTGGCGGATTTCGGCCAGCGATTGCCTGATCAGCAGCTCGCCGTCGCGGAACACCGGACGCAGCGCGCCGCCTTCGGCCTCGGCCGGCGTCTGCTGCTGGTACAGCACGTAGCGGCCGTCCTCTTCCTCCACCCGCAGCAGGCCGCGCGCCGATTTCTTGGTGCCGTCGTCGGTGGCCGGGTCCTTGTAGATGTCGACGGCCTCGCCGTCCACCTCGGCGTAGATCGCCTTCAGCGCGTAGCCGAAGGTGTCGCGGGAATTCATGCCGTAGACGAAGCTGCCGATGCCGAACACCACATTGCAGGAGGCGAAGCCCTTGTCGGCCAGCCGCAGCAGGATGTCGCGCGCGCGCGGCAGCGTGATCGAATCGCCGTAGATCAGGCCGACATGGCTGTCCAGCACGCGGTAGCCGCGCTCGGTCACGGTACCGCCGAAGATGTCCCACAGACACTCCACCGCGCCCTTGCGCTCGGCTTCGCCGATGGGGCGACCGTCGTCGCGCGCGGTGCAGTTGCCGGCCGCGTCGAACAGCAGCTCGTCGTCGCGGTAGCCGGTGAGGATCTTCACCGGGTCGCCGGAGTCCGGGCGGAACACCACCTTGGCGTTGCCCAGCGCGTCCGGACGGCGGGCCAGGATGTCGTCCTTCAGTTCACGGGCGATCACGGTGACCACGTTCCAGAAGTCGAAGGTGTCGGACACGATGGACACCATGCCCGACGGGTAGTCGCGGTTGACGAATTCGCGCACCACCTCGCGTTCGGCCAACCGGCGCAGCGCCTTGTCGTCGAGGCCGCCGTGCGCCGGCATCCGCGCCAGCCGCTGCTGCGTCAGCAGGATGCGCAGCGCCATCACGCTGTGCTCGGACGCCGGGATGGAGCCGCCGACCAGCTCGCCCTCGGCGTCGGCGCCGTAATAATCCTCCAGATAGTCCAGCGCCGGGATGGTGTCGGTGCCGGTGAAGGACAGCAAGTGGCCGGCGCCGCAGCGCATCGCGTCGTGGACGCCGCTCATGCCGCGCATCGAGAAATCGTGGCCCTGCCAGTCGACGAAGTCCTGCGGCGCGCCGGTCAGACCGGCGAAGTAAGTCAGCAGCTTGCGGAATTCGAAGGCGATGGTGGCCACGGTGGACGGCTTCCAGCTCTCGCAGCTGAACAGCGTCTCAAAATAGGTGGCCACCCAGGGGAAGTCCGGATGGGTGTTGGCGAAGGTGACCGGCGGCACCTTGATGTCCACCCGCGCGCCTTCCGGCAGCGAGCGGATCTCCAGCGGCAGATAGCCCAGCGCGTGCAGCGCCTCCAGCCGGCCGCCGTCCACCGCGCCGGCGCCTAGCGCCGTGTCCATCCGGCGCTGATAGCGGCGCACCGCGTCCGCCTTCGGTCGCCGGAAGAATTCGCGCTCGAACAGGTCTATCAGGTATTCCTCGATGAAGCCCTGCAGGCCGAACCACACCACCTTGTCGTCGAACAGCTGCGGCAGCACCGGCGCGTACTTGGCCGAGCGCGGCGTGAAGTTGGCCACCAGCCGGGTGGTTTCGCGCGGGTACATCGCCGGGTGGCCGGTCTTGTAGAAGTCGGCCAGATTGAACGGGACAGGCTGCTTCTTGTTTTCGGCGGTTTTCGGGGCGGTCATCATGGTTCTCCTCAAGATCTGTCTTTCCAGGATTGGGCGTATCGCTTAAACAAGACGGCAGCGGGCGTCGCCGCTCCAGTCGTTGCGGGCGAACACGGCGTCGAAGCGTTCCAGCAGCCGGTCCAGGCCGCGGCTGAAGATGCCGTGGGTCACGTACAGGTACAGCGGCGCGGTCCTGCCTTCCGTCGCCTGGCGCGCGGCGATGGCCTCGGCCAGGCCGACGAAGGTGCCGCCGCCGTCGCAGATGTCGTCGACCACCAGCAGCGGGCCGTCCGGCAGCGCGCCGTGCAACTCGATGCCGCTGATCTTGCCGGTGGCGGTGTCGCGCACCTTGTCGGCGCAGATGGCGCCGCAGCCCAGCTGTTGCGCCAGCTTCAGCACCCGCTTGCGGGCGCCGGCGTCAGGCGCCACCAGCGTGGCCGGGCCGACGGCCTCCAGCGCGCGGCGCAGCGCCGGCAGCGGATCGTCCACCTCCACCCGGTCCAGCAGCGCGATCACCACATCGCTGTGCGGGTCCTGGATCACCACCCGGCTGTAGCCCTGCTGGTTGATCAGGCCGCAGAACACCTTGGCCGACAGCGCCTCGCCCGGATTGGCCACCCGGTCCTGGCGGGCGTAGGGCACATAGGGCAGGCGGAGCGCAATCGGCAGGCCGGGATAGGCGCGGCGCAGCGCGTCGGTCGCCATCAGCAGCGCCATCGTCTCGCCGGCGTCGCGCAAGTCGGCGCGGATGCAGAGCGAGGCGGCCGGCGCGCCGGTTTCCACCGTCGCGTGCACTTCGCCGCCGGGGAAGGTGAAGACGTCCAGCTTCAGCGCTGCTTGCTGGCCGTTTTGAGAGTGGTAGCTGACGGTGATCATCGCGTGGGTCCTTTGCATGGGCGAAGCCGCGCGGCTGGGCGGCCTTTCTTAGTCGTTTTTTTCAACTAACTTGACGCAGCATATCTTTCTTAGTTGAAATTTGCAACTAAGTTGGCGAAAATACCAAAACAGACAAGATTGAACGGACAGGCCATGCACACTTCCCGACCCACCCCCATCGTCAGCGTGGACGTCGTCCTCCTCACCCTGCACCAGGGCAAGCTGCAGGCGGCGCTGCACCGGCGCGACCGCCAGCCGTTCCAGGGCAGCCTGGCCCTGCCCGGCGGCTATGTGCATCCGGAAGAGGACGGCTCGGCCGAAGCCACCGCGCTTCGCGTGCTGCGCGAGAAAACCGGCGTGGCGCCGCGCTATCTGGAGCAGTTGTGCACCTTCGCCGGTCCGGCGCGCGATCCGCGCGGCTGGTCGGTGGCCATCTCGCACGTCGCGCTGATGCCGCACGAGGCTTTGAGCCAGGCCGGCGCCGAGGTCTTCCACTTCTACGATGTCGACCAGCTGCCCGAGCTGGCCTTCGACCACGCCGAACAGATCCGCGCGGCGGTGGAGCGGGTGCGCAACAAGGCCAGCTATTCGACGCTGCCGTGCTGGCTGCTGCCGGAGCGCTTCACGCTGACCCAGCTGCAACGCACCTACGAGCAGATCTTCGGCGAGACGGTGTCGCGCGGCACCTTCCGCTCCCGCCTGGGCATCAAGGTCGGCGACATGCGTCCGGGCGAATCGGCCGACCAGGCCGATATCCTGATCGCCACCGACCAGTTCCAGGGCGGCAGCCAGCGTCCGGCCCGCCTGTTCCGGGTCAACCAGCTCAGCCTGTTCCGCCGCGCCCGCTGGTAGCCGGGTGGCCGGCCGGCGGGGCGCGGCGTATCATCGCCCCCCTCCGCCTGTTCAACGTTCCCAGCGGAGACGGCCAGCGGAAATGGTCCCGGGACGCTCGCAAAAGACTTTGAACAGGCACTTATGCGGCATCGGTAATCATTCCTTTGTGCTAGAGCGTTTCCTACGTTACCTTCGAGACTGGGGAGCGAGCGCCATCGGCGACTATCGACTCTCTCCGCGATGAATAGCAGACAATCGGACGGGCCGGCATCGGGCGGCGCGCCATCCGGCAAGAGGTGAATCATGATTGCAACCATCAAGGGCAAGATACTGGCCGGTTCCGGCCTGCTGATCCTGATCGGCTTTACCGTGTTGGCGGGGGCCAATATCTACAACAGCTACCGCAACGCGGAAGACGCGGTGCTGGAGCATGCGCGCCTGCTGGCGGACAGCGAGGCCGGCCGCGTGCAGCGCATGCTGGGCAAAACCTATGATTCCGCGCAGGCGATGGCCGAGGCGGCGGCCGGCGTGAAGGCCGCGCTGCCGGCCAACGGACGTTCGCTGCTGTCCGAGGTGGTGAAGCGCCAGTTGCCCAACAACCCGGACGCGGTCGGCTACTGGGTGGACTGGGAGCCGAATGCCTTCGACGGCCGCGACGCCGAGCTGGCCGGCAAGCCGGAAAACGACCACACCGGCCGCTACGGCGTGTACTGGTTCCGCAAAGCCGGCAAGGTGGACGTGGTGTGGGGCAGCGACGGCGTGGACGAAAGCGCCTACTACACCGAGCCGCGCAAGACCGGCAAGCCTATGCTGACCGAACCCTACGTCGACCCTGACGTGAAGATCCTGATGGGCACCATCTCCTTCCCGCTCAATATCGGCGGCAAGGTGCTGGGCGTGGCAGGCTGCGACATCGCGCTGGGACACCTGCAGGAAATGGCGGCCAAGGTGCAGCCCTACGGCGCGGGCTTCATGAGCCTGTACTCCAACGGCGGCGTGCAGCTGGCCGGCCGTCAGCCCGGCTTGAACGGCAAGGCCGCGCCGGACCTGCCGGCCGAGGCCAAGGCGGCGATCAAGGACGGCCGCCCGGCCGAGTACCGCAGCGACGACGGCTTCCGCCACTTCATCATGCCCATCGTTGTCGGCGAGGCCGGCACGCCGTGGGCGGTGCGCATCTCCATTCCCGAGGACGAGGCCTTCGCCCCGGTGCGCGCGGCCAGCTGGCAGTCGGCCTTGATCAGCCTGGGCATCCTGGTGCTGATCCTGCTGCTCCTGGGCGCCACGCTGAACCAGCTGCTGCGCCCGTTGGGCCGGCTGCAGGGCGCGATGACCGAGCTGGCCTCGGGCAGCGGCGACCTGACCCGCGAACTGTCCATCGCCAGCCGCGACGAGATCGGCCAGGCCGCCGGCGCCTTCAATACCTTCACCGGCTCGCTGCGCAGGATGATGCTGGACGTGCGCCGCCACGCCGGCGACATGCTGGGCTCGGTGCGCCAGCTGTCCGGCGACGTCAACCAGATCCGCGACAGTTCGGCCCGCCAGTCCCAGGCGGCCAACGCCACCGCGGCCAGCGTCGAGCAGCTGTCGGTCAGCGTCACCCACATCGCCGAATCGGCGCGGGTGGCCGAGCAGCGCGCCCGCGAGGCGGACACCCTGTCCAGCCAGGCCGCCGCCAATGTGGACGCCACCGCGGCGGAGATCGGCCGCATCGCCGGCACCGTGCGCCAGCTGGCCGAGGTGCTGGGCGGCATGCAGCAGCGCTCCGACCGCATTTCCGGCATCGTCTCGGTGATCCGCGACATCGCCGACCAGACCAATCTGCTGGCCCTGAACGCGGCGATCGAGGCCGCCCGCGCCGGTGAGCAGGGCCGCGGCTTCGCGGTGGTGGCCGACGAGGTGCGCAAGCTGGCCGAACGCACCGCTAAGGCCACGCTGGAAATCTCCGATGTGATCCAGACCATGCAGAAAGACACCGCCCACGCGTCCGACAGCATGAACGGCGCGCTGGAACAGGTGGAACAGGGCGTGAGGCTGGCCGGCGAATCGTCGCAATCGATCCAGCAGATCAGCGGCCAGGCGCAGCAGGTGGTGCACGCGGTGGGCGACATCGCCGTCTCCACCGCCGAGCAGTCCAGCGCCAGCCAGGAGATCGCCCGCCACATCGAAAACATCCACGGCATGCTGCTGCAGACCGACGACTCCATCCATCAGGCGCAACAGGCCACGGTGGCGCTGGCGCGGCTGGGCGAGGAGCTGGAAAGCCTGATCGGCCGCTTCAAGCTGTAAGCGGCACGCCGTCGGCGGCAAGCGGTTCCGCCGACGCGTCCCAGTGCCGCAGCAGCGCGGCCAGCGCCTGCTCCGCCTCGCCTGCCTGCTCGTCCCGGCCCTGCGCCCGGTAGCGGGCGATGGCGGCGCGCATGCCGGCCAGCAGATCGAAACGCTCGCCGCGGGCCTCGCCATGCAGGATGTCGAACAGATGGCTGGCGGCCGGCAGCAGCAGCGCCGCGCGCTGGCCCAGCGTGATGGCGCCGGCGCGCATCAGTTCGCCGGACAGGTCCAGGCATTCCTGCTCGCTGATGCGGGTGGGGTCGATGGTCGCGGCGGCCTGGTCCGGGCCGGAGCGGCAAAACGGGACGATGCGCATCGCTAGCCTCCTTGGCGGCGTGAAAGCCCGGTTGTACCGTGTGTTCGGCGTCAGATGTACTGTCTGATGGTGCAGTTTGGGCCGCGGTGCGCAGGCTGATCGAGCAGGCGCTCAGGCCTCGGCGATTCTGATGGTCTCCCGCAAGGTCTCGACGAAGCGCGCCAGCGCCGGATTGCCGGCCTCGCGCTTCCAGACAAAGCACAGCGGCAGCGGCACCGACAGGTTCTGCAGCCGGTAGAAGCGTACCTGCGCCGGTGGGCGGGCCAGATTGGCGGCGTTGACGATGGCGGCGCCGATGCCGGAACAGACCAGCGACAGCATCGCCGCCTCGGTCGGCTGCTCCTGCACGATGTTCAGACGGATGCCGGCCTGCTGGCAGGCGCTGGACAGCCGGTCGTGGTAGGCCGGGTAGACGGCGCGCGGGAAGCTGATGAACGGCCGTCCGGCCAGTGCGTGCAGATTGAACGGCTGCGTCTCGTCGTGTGCGATCTGCCACGCGCGCGGCAGCGCCAGCACGACGTCGTGGCGCAGCAGCGGCAGCGCGGCCAGCTCGTCCGGCAGCGGATCGAAACGGTAGATGAAGCCGCCGTCCAGCGCATCCTGCGCGATCGCGGCGAGCTGCTTCGGGCTGTTCAGCGTGGACAGCGCCATCGCGACGTCCGGCGCCTCCGCCTGGAAACGGTGCAAAGCCTGAGGCACCACGCCGTCCCAGCCGGCGTTCTCGACATAGCCCAGCCGCAGCTGTCCGGCCACGCCGTCGGCGACACGGCGCGCGGCCGTCGCCGCGGCGTCCAGCGCCGCCAGTATCCGGCGCGTGTCGCGCAGATAGCAGTCGCCGGCCGGCGTCAGCCGCAAGCCGCGCGGCGAGCGCGTGAACAGCGCGAAGCCCAGTTCCGCCTCCAGGTCCTGGATCTGGCGCGTGATGGCGGGCTGGGTGATGTGCAGCCGCTCGGACGCGGCGCGCATGCTGGCATGTTCGGCCACCGCCGCGAAATAGCGCAGATGCCGCAGCTCCATCTCTCTGTTCCCGATTATTGCGATGCTTTAAATTTATCACGGTCTCATAAATCGGCATTGGAAGGCATGAGTGATTTCCGCGATAGTAGGTCCAAGCCCGGCTTCGCCGAGCCGCCAACCGAACAGAGAATCATGATGGACACTCAGACCTACCGCATCGGCCATGCGCGCGTGACGCGCGTGACCGACACCCTGCTCACCGGCATCACCCCGGCCTATCTTTACGCCGACTGGAACGAGGCGGTGCTGGCCGAGCAGCCGCAGCTGCGCGCGCTGTTGGACGACGGCGGCGAGCACATCATCCTCAGCGTGCACACCTGGGTGGTGGAGCTGGACGGCAAGGTTTACCTGATAGACACCGGCCTGGGCAACGACAAGGAGCGGCCGTTCAGCGCGATGTTCCACCGGCTGCGCACGCCGTTTCTGGCGCGTCTGGCCGCGCTGGGCATCCGGCCGGAGGATGTGGACCACGTGCTGCTGACCCATCTGCACGCCGACCATGTCGGCTGGAACACCCGCCTGGTCGACGGCCGCTGGGTGCCGACTTTCCCGCGCGCCGTCTACGCGATGCCGCAGGGCGAGCTGGATTTCTTCGCGACGCCGGAGGCCGACAAGCGGCGCATCGTGTTCGACGACAGCGTGGCGCCGGTGCTGGCCAGCGGCCAGGGGCTGGGCGTGGACGCGGCCGGGGCCGATTACGCCGGCGTCTTCCATTTCCATCCGACGCCGGGACACTGCGCCGGCCATATGTCGATTTCGCTGCATTCGGCCGGCGAGACCGCCCTCTTCACCGGCGACGCCATGCATTCGCCGGTGCAGGTCTACCGTCCGGAGTGGAACTCGGCCTTCTGTCGCGAACAGGACGGCGCGCGCGCGTCCCGCCGCTGGCTGCTGGACTATGCCTGCGAACGCCGCGCCACGGTGTTCACCGCCCATTTCGGCGCCTCGTCGGCCGGCGTGGTCAGCCGCGACGGCGACGCTTACGGCTGGCAGTTCCTCTAGGTCGCGCATTGAATAAGGCCCGTTCCGCCTTGCGACGGAACGGGCCTTGCAGGGGCCGGCTGCCTACTCGGCCTCTTCCGGACTGAGGCTGACCAGCAGCGCGTCGGCGTTGACGATGTCGCCGACCTGGCAATGCAGCTCGGCCACGATGCCGGCGCAGGGCGCGTACAGGCGGTTCTCCATCTTCATCGCCTCGACGATGGCCACCACCTGCTGGGCCTCCACCCGGGTGCCCGCCGCCAGCGGCAGGGCCACCACGGTGCCGGGCATCGGCGTGCGTACCTGCAGGCCGCCGCCGGCCTCCTGCTCGGCCTGTTCCGCCTGCTCGGCGCGCAGCGCGACGCGCTGGCCGCCGACGCTCAGCTCGACATCGTCGCCGCGCAGCAGCGCGTACCAGCGCCAGCCGTCCACCTCGCCGTGCCAGTGATCGCCGGCGCCGGCCAGGCTGACCGCATGGCGCCGCCCGTCCACCTGCACCAGGGTCTGTTCGCCGTCGCGGTCCAGCAGCCAGGCCTGCCAGCGCTCGGCGCCGCCGCGGTAGGCGACCCGGCCCAGCGGCGCGTCCGGGTCCAGCGCGGCGCGGTCGTAGGCGCCGACGCCGCCCTGCCAGGGCGAGGCCGATTCGGCGCAGGCCCGCGCCTGGCGGATGGTGGCGGCGCAGGCCACGGCGGCGGTGAGGCGGTTGGCTTCCGGCGCCGCCGCCAGCTCGTCCACCAGATGAGTGTGCAGCTGGCCGGCCTGCACCCGCGGCTCGCGCAGCAGCCGCTGCAGGAAGCCCAGATTGCTGGTCAGGCCCAGGAGCTCGGTGTCGCGCAGGCCGGTCTGCAACTGCGCCAGCGCCGCCGCGCGGCCGGAGCCGTGGGCGATCAGCTTGGCAAGCATCGGGTCGTAGAAGGCCGGCACCGCGCCGCCGCGGTCAAAGGCGGCGTCCACGCGCAGCTGCGCCGGCCAGCGCGCGTGCAGCGCGGCGCCGGGCATCGGCGCGAATTCGCGCAGCGGGTCCTCGGCGTAGACGCGGCACTCGATGGCGTGGCCGTCGGCGCGGATGTCGGCCTGGGCCAGCGGCAGGCCCTCGCCGGCGGCGACGCGCAGCTGCCACTCCACCAGGTCCAGGCCGGTGATGGCCTCGGTCACCGGGTGCTCCACCTGCAGCCGGGTGTTCACCTCCAGGAAGTAGAAGCGGCCGTCCGGCGCCAGGATGAACTCGAAGGTGCCGGCGTTGCGATAGCCTATCGCCTGGGCGCCGCGCACGGCGGCCGCCAGCAGGGCCTCGCGGGTATCGGCCGGCAGGCCGAAGGCGGGGGCCTCCTCGACGATCTTCTGGTGGCGGCGCTGCAGCGAGCATTCCCGCTCGAACAGGTGCACCGCCGCGCCGAGGCCGTCGCCGAAGACCTGCACCTCCAGGTGGCGCGGCTGCGAGACGTAGCGCTCCACCAGCAGCCGGCCGTCGCCGAAGCTGGAACGGCCGATGCGCACGGCGGCGTCCACCGCCTCGCGCAGTTCCGCCTCGCTCCACACCACCTGCATGCCCTTGCCGCCGCCGCCGGCGGACGGCTTGAGGATCACCGGATAGCCGATCTCGGTGCAGGTCTCCAGGATCAGGCCGTAGGACTCGGTGGCCTCGGGCGAGCCGGGCAGCACCGGCACGCCGGCGGCCTCCATCAGTTGGCGCGCGCGGGCCTTGTCGCCCATCTGGACGATGGTGTCCGCGTCCGGGCCGATGAAGACCAGGCCGGCCTCGGCCACCGCGCGGGCGAAGCCGGCGTTCTCCGACAGGAAACCGTAGCCGGGATGGATGGCCTCGCTGCCGCTGCGCAGCGCGGCGTCTATGATGGCCTGGCCGTTCAGATAGCTGGCGCTGGCCGGAGTCTCGCCTATCCATTCGCGCGCGACGGCGCCCTGCAGATGGTCCGCCCCGGCGTCGGCGCTGGAGTGGACGGCGACAAACTCTATGCCCAGCCGCTGGCAGCTGCGGGCGATGCGGCGGGCGATCTCGCCGCGGTTGGCGATCAAAATTCGTTTGAACATGGTCTACATCCTGAAGACGCCAAAGCGGGTTTCCCGGACGGGGGCGGCGGCGGCCAGCGCCAGGCTGAGAGCCAGCCACTCCCGGGTTTGGGCGGGGTCGACGATGGCGTCCACCCACAGCCGGGAGGCGACGTACAGCGCCTGGCCCTGCCGTTCGTAGGCCTCGCGTATCGGCCGCTTGAAGGCCTCCTCCTCTTCCGCCGTCCAGCTCTTGCCCTGCTTTTCCAACTGCTCGGCGCGGATCAGCGCCAGCACGGTGGCTGCCTGCTCGCCGCCGACCACCGTGGTCTTGGCGTTGGGCCACATCGCCATCAGCTGCGGGCCGATGGAACGGCCGCACATCGCCAGGTTGCCGGCGCCGTAGCTGCCGCCTATCAGGATGCTGAACTTGGGCACGCGGGCGCAGGAGGCGGCGTTGACCATCTTGGCGCCGTGCTTGGCGATGCCGCCGGCCTCGTACTCCGCGCCCACCATGAAGCCGTTGATATTGTGCAGGAACAGCAGCGGAATACCGCGCTGGGAGCAGATTTCGATGAAGTTGGCCGCTTTTTGCGCGCTTTCCGAAAACAGCACCCCGTCGTTGATCAGCACGCCCACCGGGTAGCCGCCGATATGGCCGGTGCCGCACAGGATGCTGGTGCCGAAGCGGGCGCGGTACTCGGCGAAGGCCGAGTCGTCCAGCAGCCGGGCCAGGATTTCGCGCGCCGGAATGTGCTCGCGCGGATTGGCGCTGATGATGCCGGGCAGCTCGGCCGGATCGTGGCGCGGCGGCAGCGGCGCCTGCGGCGGCGCGTACTGCCTGCCGACGCCGCGGCGGGCGACGATGTCGCGCAGCAGCTGGATGGCGTGCTCGTCGCTGAGCGCGTAATGGTCGGCCACGCCGCTGTCGCGGGTGTGGACGTCGGCGCCGCCCAGCGTCTCGGCGTCGACGATGACGCCGGTGGCCGCGCGCACCAGCTGCGGACCGCCCAGGAAGATGGAGCCGTTGCCGCGCACGATGATGGTTTCGTCGCTCATCGCCGGGATGTAGGCGCCGCCGGCGGTGCAAGAGCCGAGCACGGCCGAGATCTGCGGCAGGCCCAGCGCCGACATTTCGGCGATATTGCGGAAGATGCGGCCGAAATGGTGCTCGTCCGGGAAGATCTCCTCCTGCAGCGGCAGGTAGACGCCGCCGGAGTCCACCAGGTAGAGGCAGGGCAGGCCCAGTTCGCGGGCGATGTCCTGGGTGCGCAGATGCTTGCGCAGCGTCAGCGGGTAGTAGGTGCCGCCCTTGACCGAGGCGTCGTTGGCGAACACCGCCACCGCGTGGCCGGAGACGATGCCTATGCCGGTGACGATGCCGGCGCAGGGCACCGGGTGGTCGTAGACCTCGTGGCCGGCCAGCTGGCCGATTTCCAGAAAGGGCGTGCCGGGGTCCAGCAACAGCGACAGCCGCTCGCGCGGGGACAGCTTGCCCTTGGCCGCCTGCTTGGCGCGGGCCTCGGCGCCGCCGCCTTGCAAGGCGGCGTCGCGGGCGGCGGCGATCTGCCCGCGCAGCAGGCCGTAGGCCGCCATATTGCGCTCATAGGCCTCGCCGCTGGCCGGGAGGCGCGATTCGATTCGAGACATATCCGATTCCTTGCGTCAGGCCGCGCTGAGGCGTGCCTGGAACAGAACTTGCAGAAGAGTGATCAGGCCGAGCGCGGCCACCGCCAGCGTCCAGGCGCCGTTGTGGTGCAGCAGCACCGAGGCGGTGGCGGCGATGCCGGCCAGGCCTTGCTGCAGGAAGCCGCACAGCGCCATCGCGTGGGCGCCGTGGTCCTTGGCGTCGCTGACCGCCGTGGCCATGCTGTTGGGGAACAGCACCGCCTGGCCGAAAATGGTCAGGCAATACAGGCCGATGAACAGCAGCAGGCCGGGCCTGGCCTCCAGCACGCCCAGGTGCCAGCACAGCAGCATGGCGACGGTGGCCGCGGCCATCAGCAGCGCGCCGGTCCGCATCAGCTTCTTGCCGCCCAGCTTGGCGACCGCGCGGTTGACCAGCATCGCGCCGCTGAAATAGGCCAGGCCGATCAGCAGGCCGACATTGCCGAAGCTGGCCACCGCCAGGCCGAAATGCTCCTGGAACACGAAGGGGCTGACTTCCTGCAGCGTCACCGTGGTGGCGAAGCCCAGGCCGCCGGCGCAGGCCGGCAGCACAAAGCCGGGCCGGCGCAGGATCTGCCAGTAGGGGCTGCCGCCGTGGCGAGCGGCCGCCGGCCGGCCTCCCTGCAGCGGCACGCTCAGGCTCAGCAGCGCGGCCAGGCAGCCGGTGACGGCCATCAGCACGAAGCCGGCCTGCCAGTGGCTGTACTCGCCTATCAGCCCGCCGATGAACTGGCCGCCGCCCAGCGCCGTGATGAAGGCGATGGACAGCACCGACAGCCGGCGCGCCAGCTCGTCGCCGCTCCAGTTGTCGCGGACGATGATGCGGGCGATGATGGCCGCGCCGCCGGCGGCGATGCCCTGCAGCACCCGCAGCGCCAGCAGCTCGGCGGCGCTGCCGACGGCGGCCAGCAGCGCGCTGCACAGCACGAACAGCGCCAGCGAAGCCAGCAGCGGGGCGCGGCGGCCCCAGCGGTCGGCGGCCGATCCCCAGAACAGCACCGGCAGCGCGGCGCCGACGACGAAACCGGAGATCGACATCTCCACCAGGCTCTGGCTCATCGCCAGCTCGCGCATCACTGCCGGCAGCGACGGCAGGTAGACGGTGGTGGCCATCTGCGCCATGAACACGATCAGGCAGGACAGCACCATCAGCCGCGCGGCCGGACGCGCCGCCTCCAGCGGGGCGGCGGCGGTCTGCGCGGACGCCTTACTCATGGTTGGCTCGCAGCTGCTTCAGGCAGGCACCGAAACGCTCGATCTCCGCCGCCGTCATATTGGCGCGGATCATGATGCGCAGGCCGGCGCGGCCCTTGGCGATCACCGGGAAGAAGATGGGCGAGGTGTAATAGCCGTCCTCCAGCAGGCTCTTGGCGTACAGGATGGTGCGCTCTTCCGAGCCGATGGAGACGAAGCGGATCGGCAGCGGCTCGCCGCTGTTTTCCGATTCCACATGCTGGTCGAACAAGCGGATATTGTCCTGCAGCTTCTGCTGCAATACCGGCAGCTCGGCCGACTTGTGCACGGCCACCGATTCGATGATGGCGCCCAGACCGGCGGTATTGATGCGCTGCGACCAGGTGACCGGGCCGCCGAAGCGGGTGGCCAGCTTGCGGCGCTCGGCGTCGCCGCGAGGACCCAGGAAGATGGCGCCGCCGGACGCGCCGAAGCCCTTGTTCAGCGAGGTGACGATCAGCGTGCGGTCGTTGATCGCGCCCATCTCCTCCAGCACCAGGCCGCGGCCCTGATGGCCCAGCGTGGACAGACCGTGCGCCTCGTCGAAGAACAGGAACAGGCCGTACTTGTCCTGCAGGGCCAGCAACTCCTTCACCGGCGCCATGCCGCCGGTGCTGTACACGCCGTCGGCGACGTAGGCGACGCGCTGATGCGTCTTGCACAAGTCCTCCAGCGCGTTCAGATCGTTGTGGCGTATGGTCTGGATCTCCGTCTCGTCGGCGCAGATCGGCTTCATCATGTTCAGGCAGAAGTGGGCGTTCTTGTCGAACACCATCAGCGGCGCCACGTCGCCGGTCAGCGCGCCGGACGCCAGCAAGGGCAGCGTGGCGGCGGCCGCGGCGGCGCAGGACGGCACCGTCAGCGTCTCCGCGTCCACCAGGCCGGCCAGCGCCTCTTCCGCCTGCTGCAGGATGTCGAACTGCACCCGGATGCGCGAGATGGAGGTGTTCAGCGAGCCGGTGTTCAGCACCGCGTCCGCCGCGGCGCGCAAGATAGCCGGGTGAGAGTCCAGCCCCAGGTAGGAGTAGGACGACATATTGGTGAAGTGTCGGCCATTGGCCACCGCCTCGTGACGACCGTCGCCCAGATTGCGGGTGACGATATTGGCCATGCCGGCCGCGGTGGTGACATCCCAGAAGCTGTTGCTCAGCTGGATGGCCTTTTTGATATTGGTGTGTTGATGCATCGTGTATAGCCCCGTCTTGTGTTGATTCAAACGATTCGCGCTTCCCGTGCCGCCGTTCTGCGCGGCGGCTGCGAAAAGGCCCTGCCCCCGGTTCTGGTGTCGGGTGGTATATGAATAGTTCTTATATGAACATAAAATAATCTACTTCATAGAACTATCCTAAATGCATAGTATCAGTATGTAAGCAGGAATTAAAGCGAACGTATGATTTTTGGCATAAGTCGTTGACGTGATGGCAACAGGGGGTGAACGGCCTGTTATCTGGCGGCAAGATGCGGTTATCGTGCGGAAAATGGAGACTAACCGGACTGGGTGAGGAGCGGCGCGCGATACGGCAAGCCGCGGCGATTAAGTGCGGACAAAGCCTCGCCAAGCACATGAGCCAAGGCGCGCCGACGCAGACAGTACAGGCAGTACGGCAAGGAGGCGTAGCGCAGGATCAGGGGTTTTGTTCGCGACGCTAAGCCAGCTACGGCTTGCCAGAGGCGCGGCAGGAAGGTACTAGATCGCGGCGGCGTACTGTCTGAGCTGTCGAGTGGTTTCGGGCAAGCCTTGCCGCTGCAGGATATCCAGGTATTCGTCGACGGTTCTGGGCGGGCGCTTCAACGATTGGCGGTGTTGGGCAAAAGCGCGCCACGCTCAGTAGCCCATGTCCAGTTCCTGCGCTTGGGCCGCCAGTTCGTCCAGCACCGCCAGCCGTTTTTGCTGCTGATGTTGTTTGTAGCGCAACACGTCCTGGTAACGCACGCGGCGATGAGTGCCCACTTTATGGAACGGTATGGCGCGCGCGTTCAACAGCTTGATCAGGTGGGGCCGCGACACATTCAGAAAGTCCGCGGCCTCCTGAGTGGTCAACTCGGCATGGACCGGCATCAGGCTCACCGCATTGCCCTGGGCCATTTCCGCCAGGATATCGACCAATAAGTGAAACACCTTGGTGGGCACCTGCACGGTTTCATGTCCGCCGGATGCACCCTGCAGGTGGATCGCCTGCGTGTTTTGGTGCAGCGCCAGGAACTGCGCGAGCTGACGGCCGCTTTCCCTGGCCAGTTCCACTTCCCCCGGCGTGGGCAGGACGGGCTTGGCGATGGTATTCATTTGGACAACCTTGGGGATGAGGCGGTACTGGAGTTCACAGTGTAAATATTCGAAATAACCGAATCAAACGAAACACCAAATGCCAGTGGACGGCGCATCGGCTGTCGCGGAGGGGAAAGTCGGCTTGAATCGCTGGCGCGGGAGTCGAGTTTATGGATATCGCAGGCCCTACCGTGAGGGCATGCCGGCTGGGGTGTTATCTGGATTGAGCCCGCTCAGGGCATCTGATGACGCCGACCCGGCGGTGGACCGGGCTTAAACTCAGGCGCTTGGCTACTTGCAATCCAGCGCGAGCGCGGTGGTATCCATCAGCCGGACCTTGTCGCCGATGGCGACGGTGTAGACGCGCCCGCCGTCGACCAGCATCAGGAATTTATCGGAGCGGTCCAACAGCCAGCCGCTGACGGTCTTGCCGTTGTCCAGGGTGATGCTGGAAGGGGCGGTTTTCCCGGCTTGCTTGGCACAGGCGGTGGCGATGAAGTTTTGCCTGCCGATATCCCGGGCACTGTTGATCCACAAGGCTAAATAATAAACCAGACAGAATAAGTAGAGCGCTGTGCCAAGGAATACAAAGGTCATGCCGCGGAAATCCTTATCATAAGAAAACCGCGATAAGAATTGCGTGGGTATTTTCCCTTGTTGAGTCGAGCCGGATTTCTTTTTTAAACGTATGCCTAAAACAAGAGTCACCAGACCGGTAGCCACTAGATAAGCAACGAGTTTTATCCAGGCGATATAGGGCAGGACAAACCCTTTCAGCGCGGTATCCTGTAATGACGGCCGGGAGAGCGGGCCGGCGTTTTCAATTGGCGACCAGAAACCGTCCAGGTAGCTGCTGCCTGCTATCCATGCGAAGGCGCCAAGCAGTGTAGCGAGCAGCCCCACCATCTTGAGCAGGAATTCCAGTATCTGCACCACGGCCAACACGCTCTCTCTGCCCGGCTTGGGTTCAGGCTTGCGGGTGTGGGGGAGCGAGGTGTGGGGCGTGCGGGCTTGTTGTTGGTTTGGCATCGGGCCGGCGGATCAGCGAAAAGCTTAATGGTAGCGTTTGTCTAGGGCGGCCCACTATTGACCAGGGGCTCCGCGGTTTTTGCGCGGCGGCGGTTTGCCTATGACAATATGCTGCGTTGACGACGATGGGGGCATCAGCTCCCATCGAACATGCAGAATCCAATACCGGCGGCCTGCTCCGGCTCTTGAGCCGTATGACTTGGCTGGTATAGACAGCCGGCTCAACTGTGGTGCTCACCGGGTGTATCGTATGATCTATGCATTCATGCCGGCATCTCTGAAGAAAGGGTCGCTTCCTTCCAGGCGTGGGCATTGGGCTTCGATCTCTGCCGGCCATTGGGGGATTTTGCTGAAGTGCATGGCGATCATCCGGCCAGGATAGACTAGGTAATAGGCCAAAATAAATGGATGGAAATAACTGCCAAGCGCAGCCGCAATCCGTTCAAAGCTGAAAGCGAAGGTTTCTTTTTTGTCCTTGATCGGCAAACATCCGCTGATCACGCCAGATACACTGGCTGGGCCCTCTTCCATATAACGGCGGATGAATTCCCAGAATCCCTTTGCATTCTCCCGCCCCCAGCTGCCCATTGCGCATGCCGGCAAGCCAAATGTTTCGCGCACGGTTATGCCATCCTCATCCAGAACATGACCGACCATGTCCCACATCCCATAGGTGACTGGGATTTGAGTGAAAAAAACCTTATCCCACTTGACGCTTAATATTGTTCCATCTTGACGAAAAACATGGACCGTGCGCGTTTTTCTATTGAAACGGATGGGATAGTGGGTGTAGTTAATTTCTTTTTTTATCCATGTCCAAAAAAAGTAACCAAAGGGAATTGTGATTAGTAAGGGCAAGATTAATATGGCTGCTCCTGAATCGCCTCCCCAAACCTCAGTTAGTGCCACTGCTATAAGCCATGCTGAGCCCAGTACGTAGCACAAAATAACAAAAAGAGACACAAAAGTCAGTGCTCCTTTGTCAAAAAAATATTTATCTACTACTTCCAGCCAGTTGGAGTTGATTTCAATGACGGACAGTTGATGATATAGCTCTGTTTCTATTTTATCTTTTTGTTTTAATTGACGATCGCGCTCGTCATCCGAAAGTGGACGATTGACAGAGTAGGAGGTAATTTGTCCAGTAAATTCCATATCATCCCGCCACAGCAAGTTCAAGTTGTTTCTGTTCCTCTTCTGGAGTCTGATAAGCTCGCTTACCCCAGTAGCCATTCTCTAGCCAGGCTTGAACTTTATTATCTTTGAACAGCTCGATGAGCAGAGTAATCCCAATCAAAGCAATAATGGCAATCCAGCCAATAAAAGGAACAGCACCTGCAAATGCTAGTGCTGCAACAGCAAGCCCAAGGAAAGCGGATGAGCCATAAAGTATCGCCATTCCCCACTCTCTTTTTTGGGCAGCTTGATAAGCATTCTTTCCATCCCAAAATGCCATGACAGCCCCAGCAAAAAAACCACCTAATCTTCCTATAAAACTAAGCCCAATTCCAATCTTGCTTAAGCCAGCTGAAAATTTCGGTACCCAGCCAGCCGATTTTTTCAATCCTTGGCCGGCCATATCGATGACGGTTCCCCAGAATGCCGTGGTGCCTGCGCGCAAGCGCCAACTGGCTTCCTTCGCCTCGTGGCTCATCGCGCCCTGTTCGTCCTGTCCAAGCTTGTCCAAGGCTTCCCATTGCCAAATGCCGGCCATCAGCCCGCCAACAAAAGGAATCGCTCCCTTGGCACTGGAAAGAGCCGCCCGCCATTCGCCCATGACGATATTGTCCAGCTGGGCGGAGGTGCGGAGGCTGTCCGCCAGCCATTTAGCCTGCTGGGGAGGTGTCAGCCCACTGGGCATGCCCTTGATTTGCTTGGGGTCCAGCATGAGGGTGAAAATCTTCTTTTCCGTCCCCTCCAGCGGAATGCCGGCGGCTTTCAGGTTGCGCAGCTGGGCGCTGACGGCGCGTTCCATCTCGCGCGGATTCATCGCCTTGCCGCTTTGCTTGAGCAGTTCCTTGATCAGCCGGGTACGGAAAGCCTTTTTACTACCGGTGACTTCAACCTGCACAAAGACCTTGCGGCTGTGCATCGCCATTGCGGCCCAGAGCGGGCGGGCCACCTTGTTGGCTATAACATTGAACAGTTTGATCAATGGTGCGCTGATTGTCAGTAGATAGACATTCAGACTGGTATCGCCGTGGGCGATCTTCTCGGCCACACTGCCTTGGAAGCCGACATAGGCATCTGCCGGGAAGATGCGCGGATCAATGCTTGGGGAGCCGATGGCTTTGTTTACCTGGTCTTTCAGCGACTTTTGGTTCAGCACAGCGGCGTTGAGCAGGAAATTCTCCGGATCGAAGCTGCCGGACAGCATTTGCGAGATGTAATCCAGGCAAAGCTTCTTGTCCTGGGCGCCGGAAACGGCCAGATTGACCGCCCGGGTATAGGCTTCGCCGCTATCCAGGCTGTCTTCGTCGTAATTGCACTGGAAGGACTGTTTGATGTCCTGGCAACCCAGCCAGCCGAGATAGGCCTTTGCCAGCGGCTGGATGGTGTCCTGGTCGAATTGCTTGCTTTGGGTTTCAAAGCCCGTTTGCCAGTTCTGCATGGCCGTCTCGTTGAACTTGACCCGATATTTGTCCCAGGCGTGCGTTTGCGCGAGTTTGGCTTCTGCCGGCGTGACGGTGCGCAAGGCATCGTACTGAGCCGCTTTGCGTTTCCTGGCGCTTTCAGAGAAGAGAACCGATATGTCGGGCTGGGATATATAGTCGTTTGCCAGCCTCTCCGCCGCCTGGTGCTCTGCTTCAAGCCCCTGGTCCTCCACCGCCACCTTCAGCTGGCTGATGGCCATGCTGGCCATCAACGGGTGCTTGTTTTCCTTCTTGTTGGCGAAGGCGCTGGCATGATGAATCATCAGGGCGGACAGTTCTGCCGCCATGCCCACCGGGTCGCTCAGCGTCACGATGAAGCCTTTGCCAGGTGCCAGCTTCTCCGCTTCCGCGATCAATCTATCGGAATGCCCTTTTCTGCTGGCGAGCGGCACGGGGGAGAAATCCACCGCTTTGCTCAATGCGGCCTTATCCAGCGCGTATTCGGCGATCTTGCTACCCGCGTTTTTGATCGGCAGACAGTGTTTGGCGTCCACGCTGGCGGTGTAGGCTTTTACGTCTACGCAGCGCATGTGTTTTTTGCGATAGTCCGCGCTGTCATGCCGTTTGCGCACGGCATCGGTCCATTGGCCGTCGGAAAATGCCAGCCATACCTTGGTGGCGCGCTTGGCATCGGGGATGGTGATGCAGCTGGCGATGGCACGATGCCCTTCGTCCGGACAGCTAAACGGTTTTTTCGGCAGGACGAGCGGCTGGCCTTTGGCCTGCGTGCTGGTCTTGAAGAAATAGCCATCCTCAGTGACGAAATAGTCGTCCCAGCGCTTGCGGGCTTCGTCGTAGACATAAAGGTAGCCGCTGCGCAGCGTCCTCAGTGTGTATTGTCCGCTGGCCTCCGGCAGGGCAATGGCGGGCTTGTTGGCTACCACCGGCGCGCCGGCACCGGGAAGGGCGATCGCATATCGCACGGGGAAAATCGGTACGCCACGCTTATCGCAGTATTCGCAACTGGGGTTGGTGCTCATGTTTTCTCGTCGTGGCATGCATTATTGAATCGGAGCGGCCTGGGTAGCCGCCCATTGCTCGTCCGTGAGCATGGCCAGGCAATCCACGACCGTGCTGTCTTCGCGCTCTTCCGGGCTTTGCGCCATAAAGCCCACTATTTCGCGCTGGACTTCCGGGTAGGTATCAAAATGCTCTCCGTAGCGAATGCCATAGCAGGCAAACGCCACCTGATCCTCAAGCCGGGCAAGGTGGTAAAGATGTTGCGCACGTTGAACCAGGCCGTCCACGCGTCCGGCCAGATTGACGGCGTCCTCCCAGGCCAAGCGGTCGGTCTGAGCGAAAGCGCGATTCACCGCGCCGATTCTGAGCAAACCGTCCCAAGCCACGGCCGGTGGCGTCCCGCTGCCGGGCTTGGGTGGGGTCGTCAGGGCCCAACGGCCATATAGATTGGTGGCCCATCTGAGGATGGGGCCGTACAGCTCGATCAGTGCTCGGTTATTGAGAACGCGCGGCAATTGAGACCAGACTCTGCCGTCGAATATCCTCAACCATAGCTTTTGTCCTTGACGGACCAGCAGCTGGGTGTGGCATAAGTGTCTGGCCATAGCGGCCGGCGGGGAGTCCGCGTGCAGCAGCACGCTGAGCGGCGCGGGCTCCTCCGCCAACTGCGCGTTTTCCAACTGCGCGAACAAGGCATGCCTGTTCTCCGGGGATAAGGCCGACAGGTCCAACAGGGACGGCATCAGGCCTTCATTGTCCTCAAATCCCTTTGGCGTCAGGAGCGTCCATGGCCATGCAGGCGGCAGTTCCGCTCGCTGCTCAGCCGAGGCAATGGCAAAGTTGAATGCCTCACCTGGGCCTTTGGTCAGGAACTCGCCAGACAACGGCTGCCAGTCATGCTGATTCATCACATCCATCCCCGTTTACGATGCCTGGACCACGGCGTCGCCGCCTGCCGCTGCCGCGCGGGCGCGCATCTCGCACATCTTGACTTTGAGGTCCGGCATCGGCGCATTCAGACTGGTTGGGCCCGACAGCGCATGGCTTGCGCCTTTGACCGAGACGGTACCCGGGCAGTGCACTTCGACATTGCCGTCCGCCAGGCGGATATAGCCGCCGCCGGCCGTCAACAGGATTTCCTGCTTGGCCTTGATCTCGACGCGCCCCTTGCTCGAGGTGACGGTGACGTCCTTGTCCGCCGTGATCTCCATTGTGTCGCTCTGCGCCTGGATCTGCACTTTGCCTTTCGCCGCGATCAGCTTCAGCGCCATCTTATCCTTCACGCCGGCGACGAACAGGCTGATGTGCTGGCCGACATTGTGCAGCCAGCGCCTGCCCGTCACCTGATTGGCGTCGCGCTGCGTCACCAGGTTCAGGTTGGCTCCGGCGCTCAGTGTCTGGCTTTGTTCGGTCAGGCTGGCAATGCCGGCGGGGCCCGATAGAACGAGCAAGGGCTGTTGGCCCGTCTGCTCCTTGGCGGTCTTGCCGTCCTTGTCGGTGTTGCTGCCGGCTTCCCAGGCTTTCAGGGCATCGAGATGATGCTGTATATGGCCGTCTGCTTGCTTGCCGCCCTTGGCATTGTCGTCGCCGATCTCCTCAGGCCCGGTTTCCATCGTGTCCGCCAATTGTCCGGTGGCGGTTTCCGCCAGCGCCTGGCTCAGCGCCACGGCGGACTGCAGCTGGCTTTGCGCGTGCTCGCGCGCCAGCTGCGCGCCGGCGGCGCCGTTCTGCGCCTCGGTAGACAGCAAGAGGCCGTGGGCGGCGCGGATGGCGCCGTGGTGGTCGGTGCGCAGCTCGAAACCGTCGCCGCGCGGCTGAGCCTTGCCGTTGCTGCGCGGATGGGTCAGGAAGCCCTGGTTCAGCTGGGTCTTGCCGGCTTCGCTCGACAGCTTGGCCCGCACTTCGCCGGGCGTGTCGTCAAACAGCAGCTCGTTGTAGCCGCCGCCCTGGTGTTCCTTGCTCTTGATGCCGGACAGCGTCTTGTTGGCAGGCAAAGCGCCTGCGCCGCTGAAGTCCGGCGGCGGGTGGCCGCCGTTGTACACCACGCCGCGCACCACCGGGCGGTCGATATCGCCCTCTATGAAATCCACCAGCACTTCCTGGCCCACGCGCGGGATGAACTGGTGGCCCCAGCCGGCGCCGGCCGACGGCATCGCCACCCGTACCCAGCACGACGAGGTGTCATCCAGGTTGGCGCCGGTGGCCGGATGCTCGTCCGGCCGCTGCCAGTGAAACTGGATCTTGATGCGGCCTTGCGCGTCGGTGTGGACTTCCTCGCCGGCCGGTCCCACCACGGTGGCGGTCTGCATGCCGCGGGATTTCGGCTTGGCGTGTTCGGTGCCGGCAAAGGCCGGCGTCAGCGGGATGCCGCGGCGCTGGGTCTGGATCCGGGTGGCGAACGGGGCGTCGGCGCTGCCGGCTTGCTCCCTCTCTCCCTGCCCAGCGAGGAGCGCATAGAGGCAGGAGGCCAGGTCCGCCGGCAGGTTGTTGCGTACCTGGAAGCTTTGGCCGGTGACGACGAATTCCCGGTCCTGCGGGCTGTCGGCCTCATGCGCCGGGTGATCGTCCAGGCGGAACCATTCGCCCGGCAGCAGGCCGCGCACCGCGCCGCTGCCGCTGAATTGCTTGGCCTGCAGGTCATGCGCCTGCTGCCGCAACGCGGCGTAACGGCCCAGCTGTTCCTCGTCGCCGGCGTAATACAGGCCCGGCGCGTCGTAGTGGCTCAGGCTGCTTTGCAGCGCATTGCCGGCCTGACCCTGGTCGATACGGCTGCCGTCCTGGCTCTGCTGGGAGTAGACCGGCTGGTAGTCGTAACTGGTCAGCGCCACGCCGCCGGGCACGATCTGGCGGACAGCGTCCCAGCCGGTCAGGCCGTCTTCCTCCTCGGTGGCGTCGCTGCGATGAAAGCGCACGCGCTGCAAGGGGCTGGCCGGCAGGCTGTGGGCGTCGTCGAATACCGCCAGCTGCACCTGCGGGTGAGTGCCCGCCGCGCCGCCTTGCTCGTCTGCGCCATCCAAGTGGACGAAGCGCCAGGCATAGCCTTCCTCGTGCAGCAGGCGGACGATGAAGTCGTAATCGCTCTCGCGGTATTGCAGCGTGTAGCTGCGCGGCTGGGCCGGCTGCACCTGGATGTCCAGCGTCTGCACGCGGGCGAAGGCCGGGTTGGCCTGCTGGTGTTCCGTCAGGATCTGCCGGACGATGTCCGGCACCGTCATGTCCTGGAATACGCGGGAGGCGCGGCGGTGGCGCAGCAGCGCGAACGGCGGCTCCACGGTCAGCTCGTAGCGGGCAAAGCCGCCGTCTGTCCCCGCCAGCCTGGCCTGGCTGACCACGCCGCAGCGGATGGACTCGCCGCCGGCGGCATCCTCCATGCCTATCCGAGCCGGCTGTTCCAGCAGGGACTTCAGCGCGATGCCGGTGTCCGGCGACAGGCAGGCCACGGTGTAGCGGCAAGGCCGGGAAATGCCTTCTTCCGCCTGCAGGCTTTGCGGCAGCAAGGTTTCCGCGGCGATCTGCCCGGTGCCCAGCTGCAAGGTCAGTATCCGCCGGTCCTGGATGAAGGCGGAGGCAAAGCTGGCCAACAGTGCATTCAAATCCATGGAAACCCAAACAAAAATACCCTCTCGCGAGGGTAGGTCATGAAACGGGAAGATAAGGATTCTATGAAGTAAGCGGAACATCAACAAGTTAGGCCAGCCGGGAAATCCCGAGACTTGCACTAAAGGACAGGTGCCGGTTGGGGCGAAGCGCCGCCGATAGGCAGACCAAGCCCTGCCTGTCACCAAGCCCAGACGCCTCGCCACCCGGTGGGCGGGCCTATCCCGTCCTCGTCAGCAGGTGGCGGGCCTGCAGCAGCTCCAGATGCAGCGGGGTGAGCAGGCTGAACAGCTGGCGGGCGGGAATCCGCGCCCTGTCGGTCAAACTCAGCAGGTCCAGCAGCGACTGCATATTGTCGCTGACGCGGATCAGGGTGTGGCTGCCGGTGTCCAGCGCTTGTTCGATATCGCCGCCGAGTACGGTCAGCCGCTCTATCGACAGGCACAGCGCGGCCGGGCAGGGATGGGTGAGCTGGGTTTGCAACAGCGCGACGATCTGATGCAACTCGGTCAGTACCGCGTCGGTGGCGGTGAAGCTGCCGGCGCCGAGAGTGCGGCGGGATGCCGGCGGTGCAAGCGGGAAAGTGTCGGGCATGGTCCATCCTCCAGGGCAACTGGATAGCATGGGCACCGGTCCGGCGCGGGCCGGCCCGGCTGAGAGGGGGCGGTCTACAGGACGCGGGTAAGCAGGCGGAGCGACTGGTCCATGTGCTTGTCCAGTGGCGCCAGCAGTTCCGTCAGCCGGCTGGACGGCAGGCGTACGCTTTCGTCCAGGCAGTCCAACAGACCGAGTACCGATTGCAGACCCAGTTGGGCGTGGGACAGGTGGGCGATGGTTTCCACCACCGCATCCTCTATGTCCTGGCACAGCCGGGCCAGATGATCGGCCTGCACGTTGACCCAGGCCTGATCGTTGGGCGGCAGCTGGGCCTGCAACGCGTCAAACGCCTGGTGCAGCCGGCTCATCGCCAGCAGGCTGGATTGGGAATCAGAGGAAAAGGCGCTGAAAAGCAGCCAGCGCTGGCGGAACAAGGGACTGTGGAGTACGGCGATGTGGGACGCACTGCGGGAAATGCTGCTCATGGCAAGACCCTCCGAGATTTTAGCGTGCTGGCCTGCGTTTCCGACGCCAATCGGTGGGTGGCAGGCGCAAGGCAGGATTGGCGTACCGGAATCTCGGAACCGGCGTGTCTTGCGACACTCCCACCAAGGCCCGCCATAACTTGCGCGCAGCAATGGTGCGAGGACTGTGGCTTGCGCCGCAGTCCGCCGAGATTTCGGGACGCCAATCCCGGTGCCGCTATTGAACGGCACGAGGTCAATTATCCGGTGAGGGGGTCAGGCTGGCAAGGCTGGGGTTAATACTTATTCCAGTCTTGTGGCCGCAGGAGGCCGGTTTGGTAGTAGGTGGAGACCAGTTCCACGAATTCGCGCATGTCTTCGTTTTCTTCCACCAGCCGGTGGACCGATTGCCAGTCGACATCCTGGCGGGCACGGGCGGGAACGACGATTTCGCTCTCGCTGGGGTTGCTGCTATCCAGTACGATGACGCCTATGCCGTGCAGCGCGGACAGCATGCGCAATTCATCCTCGGTATCCTTGCCGACGATGCCGGTGCAAACCAGGTAGCCTTCATTGGCCCAGCTGGAGTTGCTGACGGCCTGGAAGAAGTATTTGCGTACATTGCCTCGGCTTAGCTCTTTTTTCACTTCAAACGCCCATAGCCGTGCACTCTGGCCGCTGCCGTACCGCACGCAATTGCGAACCAATTCATGCCAGTTCTTGGCTACTGGTTGGATGGCCACCAAGTCCGGATGCAGCCAGTGGTTGCCGCCGCTGCCTCGCTGGTTGCGAGAGCGTTTTTCGTCTACGCGCAGGCTAAACAGGGACAACTCGGTTTGCAGATACTGCATTAACAGTGGATACAGCTGGTGTTCGCTTAGATCGGCCTGTTCGGCTGCCGGGCTATCATCTTCGTCTTCTTCAATTACCGTTTCCACCGCCGCATCCGTGGCTTCATACCAGTACACCCGTGGCCGAGGCTTGTCTTGCCAGCGTATCCGGCTATCCGCGCCGATGATGGCATCTTTCTGTGCGCCAATCTCCGCCACCACCTGGGAGAGAAATGCCTTGTCATCGGCAAAGCGCGGATTGCTGCGCTTGTCGGCGTAGTCTTCCGGGTATTGATTCACGATGGCGCTGGCAATCTGGCGGGCAGTGAAACGCTGTCCGGGGTGACTGCGCAACAACTGGGCGACTTTTTGGGATTGGGACAGGCGACTCATTTTATTCTTTTACAAGCAAAGGTTTGGACAGGGTAGAGGTTGATGGACCCACTATCTGGGTCCCCGGCGTACTTATGCTTGAGGCGGCTGCGGCGGATGCATCAGCAAGTCAAACATCAGGCGGGCAAACTGTTGCTTGCGGTCTGGATTTGCCAGCAGCTGCATCATTTGGTTCTGGTGCGCGTCGCCGCTGTCGATGATGGCACTATCGATGGCAGAAGCAAAATCTCCCAAAATTGCCCGTTCCGGCGGGTTATTGGCAATCTGCTGCATCACGGTAGCGTTTTCACTGAGCTTGTCGCGGATGGTCATGGCGTAGCTCACCATGTCTTTGTTTGAGAGTTGGTCGGTGACAAAAATCTCGTTCAGGCGGCTAATGATTTGCGACAGGAACTCTTCTTTCTTGTCCTTCGCCTTGGCGCTGCCCATTTCATTGCCGGGCTGCAGCAGATAGTCGCCTTGGCCTTCTTTCAGCGCCAGGTCTTGCTGGCGGATTTTGGACAGGCGGTAATGGCTGAGCGTGACATTGCTCAGGTCTATCTCGTCGCCATCCAGCGTTTCACGCAGCATGGGCCGCAGATGACGCGCGTACAGGCTGAGTTTCTCCAGGTCGGCGTCGTCGTAATCCACAATCTGCGACATGAAGACGTAAAAGCGCACGAAAGACCCCAGGTCTTTCTTGAAGATTTCCAGCGCGGACTTTTCCCGCTGGCAGTCCTTGAGCGTGGTTTCGGCATTGGCAATCAATACCGCATCGCCGGTTTTCTTGGTACGGTCAAAGATGGATTTGGCGTCCTTGAATGCTGCTACCGCGGATTGGTAACGCTGGCTCCAGCGCGTCAGCGCCGGCTTGCAGATATTGGCCAGCGCCGCATTGCTCTTGTTCTTGCTGTAGAAGGCCTGCGCAAATTGTTCCACCTCTTGCCACAGGAAGATATCCGCCGCCCTCAGTTTTTCCGATAGCTCAAACACCTTGTTGGGGTCGGAGACATCGGCCAGCTCGGCGGTTTGGTAATAGGGCTGGAAAGCTTCCAGGATTTCTTCCGGCTTGTTGAAGAAGTCCAGCACAAAGGTGCCGCTTTCCGCCTTGCCCGGATAGGTGCGGTTGAGCCTGGACAGCGTCTGAACGCATTCCACACTAGCCAGCTTCTTGTCCACGTACATGGCGCAGAGCTTGGGTTGGTCAAAGCCGGTTTGATATTTGTTGGCGACGATCATGATCTGGTAATCGTCGGTATCAAAGGCCTTGCGCATGTCCCGCCCTTTCAGGCCGGGGTTCATATTACTTTCGGTAAACTTTTCACCCAGCAAGCCTTCCGGATTCGGGTCTTGCTGGCTGAAGGCCACTTCGCCGGAGAAAGCCACCATGGCGCGCAGTTTCTGGTAGCCGTAGTCGCTAATGTAAGCGTCAAAGCTCTTTTTCAGCCGTACCGCCTCCTTGCGAGAGCCGGTCACCACCATGGCTTTGGCTTGGCCGCCCAACAGGCCCATCACATGGGTGCGGAAGTGCTCGACAATCACCTGCACTTTTTGCGCCACATTGTAATCGTGCAGCTTAACCCACTGGTTCAGCCGCACTTTGGCGCGTTTGCTGTCTACTTGGTCGTCCGCTTCTTGCAGCCTTAGCGCCAGTTTGTAGGCCACTTGATAACTGGTGTAGTTCTTCAGTACATCCAGAATGAAGCCCTCTTCAATCGCCTGGCGCATGCTGTAAACGTGGAAGGGTTGCGGCTTATTGGTTTTGGAGGGCGGTTCGGTCGGATTGGGGCGTCGGCCAAAGGTTTCCAGCGTTTTCGGCTTAGGGGTGGCGGTAAAGGCGAAAAAGCTCAGGTTCTTATTGCTCTGGCTGGCAGCGGCGGCTTCGCTGACCTGGTCCTCGTTATCTTGCTCTGCCACGTCGCCTTGCAGCACGTTTTTCAAATCTTTGGCGGTATCACCGGTTTGCGAGGAGTGCGCCTCGTCGGCAATGATGGCGTAGCGGCGCTGCTTGAGCGCGGCACTGTTTTCTATCGCCTTCAACACATGGGGGAAGGTCTGGATGGTGACGATGATGATGGGCTGCGCCATTTCCAGCGCAGCCGCCAGTTTTTCCGCCTTGCTGCCTTCGCCTTCCTTGCGGTTGATGCGGCCCACCACGCCATCGGTATGTTCAAACTGGTAAATGGTGTCCTGCAGCTGGGCATCCAGCAGGGTACGGTCGGTGACCACGATCACCGAGTGAAACAGCTTGCTGCCCTCGGCCCGGTATAGCGAGGACAGCTGATGCGCGCTCCAGGCGATGGAGTTGGATTTGCCGGAGCCGGCGCTGTGCTGTACCAGATATTTTTGTCCCACGCCTTCACGCTGTGCGGCCTCTAGCAGCCGGCAGACCACGTCCCATTGGTGGTAACGCGGGAAGATCATGCTTTCCTTGCGTACCTTGCGGCCTTCCCAATCTTCTTTCTCTTCAATCTTCAGGTGGACATAGCGGCCCAGGATGGTGAGCAGGTTGTCCGGCTGCAATACCTCACGCCACAGATAGTCGGTGGCGTAGCGCTGGATATCGGCCGGCACCTCGTTGCCGGCGCCGCCATCGGCAGTACCCTTGTTGAATGGCAGGAAGAAGGTGTCGTTGCCGGCCAGCTTGGTCGTCATCTGCACTTCGTACTGGCTCACGGCAAAGTGAACCAGCGCGCCGCGCTTGAAGCTGAGCAGCGGCTCCGGCTTTTTTGCCACAGGGTCTACTGGCAGGCGGGTGGTTTTATATTGATGTACGGCGCGTTCCACCGCCTGCTTGAACTCGGACTTCAGTTCCAGCGTGGCTACCGGCAAGCCGTTGACGAATAGCACCAAGTCGATGCGCCAGGCCTTGGTCTGCGCCTGGTCTACCGAGGTGCCGACCCAGGGGCTGTAAACCAGCTCCGGCACCAGGGTGAGGCGGTTTTTCTGGTAGTGGGCCAGGGTGTCCGGGTTCAGCGCGTGGTCCGGGCGGAACTGGCACAGGAAGAAGCGGGTGTTGCGGTCGCGCAGTGGGTGGCGCAGCACCCCCAGCGTGCCAAAGGTGCGCGCCGCTTTGCCGGTGGCCTGCGGATCGGCCTTGGCCAGCTGTGCTGCCACGCGTTCCAGGAGTTTCTCTTCGGTATGGCTGGGGTGATTGGCGCAGAACTTCCGCCATTCCTCTGGCTGGGTATCCTGCACAAAACCCAACAGGTCCGGCACGTATAGCGCCAGGTCACGGCGGTAATGCTGGGGCTGACCCAGCTTCCAGCCGCTGGCCAGCAAGTCTTGAATGATGTCGTTTTGAAACTGCTTTTCTGCGGCGAGATCGCTCATGCGCTATACCTGGGGCCGCCCGGCGGCGGTGCAAACGTGAACAGGGCCGCATAGGATGCGGCCCTCTATTATGCCTCAGAACTGCCCACTGTCATGCGACTGCCTCAGGTGGCTGCCAGTCGCGTACGTCTATCTTGCCGGTGACTGCGGCGGAGATCAGGGCGGTGCGGCGTTCTTGGAATAGTTCAATTTGCTTATTGGCCTGCATTTCCAGTAAATCAAATTTTGAAAGTTTACTTTCAACAAATTTCATGATGTTTCTGCGTTCCACCTCTGGTGGAATGAGCAAAGGGGTTTCCTTGATGTTGCTTGAGGAAATTGATGCAAGATTAGTGCTTTGTTTGGCTACACGGAAAAAGTGAAACTTGGCATAGTCCGCCCGCGTTACTAAATCTAGCCATTCAGGCTCAATTTCCTGAGGGCGAATGGCAAAAACATGGTTTTGGTGAATGCACGGTTGGATGCTGCCATCCCAAACTGCACCACGGCCTAGTTTATCGTTATCTCCGCCCTCATTCATTAGCACATCACCGTTTTTCAAGGTGTATCGGTCTAAATCTGTGGGTTCTATCTTGATTTGGTGGACATCTGATAGATCAACGTAACCATCTTGTACATTTGCTACTCTCAACATGGGAACGGAAATAGTGTGTCGATCTGCCAAGTCTTTACCTTTTGGCATGCCGGATTGGAGCGCAGCTGTATGCTTCAAGCGTCGTACAATCCAATGCGCCGGCACCATCCCCAACCACTCTACACCCGAATCCTTCATCGGGACATCAGGATTCAAACCCTTAGTTACGGCATGGCTGATGACTGCCTGGCGCTTTTCTTTGAGTAAGGCGATCAGAATTTGCTGTTTCTCGATTAGCACATTTATTTTTGAAGTTTCATAGTCAAGAAAGTTAGCAACTGCCTCTTGCTCTGCAAATGGAAGACTCGGAAGTAAAATATTCTTTAATTCCGAAGCGTTTGTGCTCCATAAGTCGGCAACAATTCCCTTGCCATTGCGATAGAATTCCTCTTGGAATGGATAGCTTCGCAATAGATGATGGGCATATAATGGATAGATTCCTCGTGGTGCCATTACGATACTGATTAAGGATACCGACCCTTCGTGAACGGAAATTCCTGCAGAGCCCTTCCTGTCAGATCTACTATTTATAACAAAATCATTTTGGCAAACACGTTTTCGATTGTCGCCAGCGTCAGTTTTTGCGACAGTTTCTAACTGAGGAACAATGCCCTGCATTGTGACAGACAATGCAGGGTGGTCTTCATCGCTGACCTTTTCTCGTCTTTCGTCAAAGAACTGTCCAAAACGTTTTACATCCCAATGGAGAGGAATATACCCTAGCCATTCCACTCCAGAGTCTTTGTACTCGGGATAAGTCTTGTATCGACTCACGAATGTACCTCCTGCAGTAAGGCCATAATTTCGGCGCTGACCGCATCCAGCTCGGCATCGATCTCTTCCAACGGCCGTGGCGGTTGGTATTGGTAGAAGTGGCGATTGAACGGGATTTCGTAGCCGACGATGCCGATTTCTCCATCCTGAGCATCGCGCTTGCTGTCATCCATCCAGGCTTCCGGCACATGTGGCTGCACTTCGCGCAGGAAATAGGCTTCGTTGACTTCGTTGACGCTGCGGCTGGGATCGAGCGCGATGTTTTCGTAGTCGCGCAGCTCGGTGTCCGGCTGGTATTCGCGTACCTCGCCACCTTCGGCGAACAGGCCGTATAGCGGGCGGGCGGCGGTTTTGTGGACCTTTTTGATGACTTTGGCGGCTTGCGGGTTTTTCCAGCTGACGGCGTCGGCCAGTTGTTTTTTCTCGCGGGTGTCCAGCGTCAGGCCGGCGGTTTTGCAGGCGGCCTTGAGTTGAGCATCGTAACGGTTGAAGTCGTCGTGCTGGGCATCGCCGATATGCGGCTGCAGCGCACGGGCCTTGAGCAGCAGGGCCAGCTGGCTGCGCCATAGCTTGGCGTCCAGCAGGTCCTTGATCTGCTTTTCCTTGAGGTCGGCAAAGTGCTTTTTCAGGTGGCGGCGGATTTCGGCTTCGTAATCATGCAGCTGGCCGTAGTCCGGGCAGCTTAGGTTGTCTTGCCAGTATGCAGCGCCGTAGTCGGCATAGATCCATTGCATGGCGCTGTTCAGCGTACCGCTGTCAAAGCGCAGCGTGGACAGGCGCTCTTGGCTGAATTGCCAGGACAGGCGCAGCGGCCGTTCTATGGTGACGCGGCGGTAGCCAAAGGCATGGGTGGGGAAAATCTTGCTGGCAAAGGTTTTGGGCGTGTCGGCCTTGGCGCTGGCGGCGGGACGGCCGCGGTTGCTTTTGACGTCGGCGGTCTTGTCCAGCAGCTGGGTTTCCACCACTTCAAAGCCGCCAAAGGTACGAACGATGCGGGCGATGTCTTCATCGCTGATTTCGTTGCGCTTGCTGCCCAACGATTTACGCATCTTGCCGTACAGATTACTGGCGTCTATCAGCTGTACCAGGCCGGTGCGCTCGGCTGGCTTGTGATTGGTCAACAGCCAGATATAGGTAGCAATGCCGGTGTTGTAGAACATGTCGGTGGGCAACGCGACGATGGCTTCCAGCAGATCGTTCTGCAGGATGTGGCGGCGGATTTCCGATTCGCCGGAGCCGGCACCGCCGGTAAACAGCGGCGAACCGTTGAGGATGATGCCGATGCGGGCTCCGCCTTGTTCCACTGGGCGCATCTTGCTGATCAGGTGCAGCAGGAATAGCAGCGAGCCGTCCGATACGCGTGGCAAGCCGGGGCCGAAACGGCCAGCATGGCCTTTGACTTCGTGTTCGGCCTTGATCTCGCCTTCTATCTTTTTCCAGTCCACGCCAAACGGCGGGTTGGACAGCATGTAGTCGAAGGATTCGTCTTGCAGCTGGTCGTTGGAGAGGGTGTTGCCCAGCTTGATATTGCTGATGTCCTGGCCCTTGATCAGCATGTCGCCCTTGCAGATGGCGTAGCTTTCCGGGTTCAGTTCCTGGCCGTAGGCGCGCATCACCGCTTGCGGGTTGTGCTTGTACAGGTATTCCATGCCTTCGGACAGAAAGCCGCCGGTGCCGGCGGTGGGGTCGTAAATGGTGCGGATGATGCCGGGCTTGCTCAGTGCGTCGTCGTCTTCGCAGAACAGCAGGGCGGTGGTGAGGGTGACGATGTCGCGCGGGGTGAAGTGTTCACCGGCGGTTTCGTTGGAGCTTTCGGCAAACTTGCGGATCAGCTCCTCGAACACCTTACCCATATCGTGGTTGGACACGCTGGTTAGGCTGAGGTCCATGGTGGCCACTTTTTGCACGATCTTGTACAGCAGGTTGGCATCGTCCAGCAGGCCGATGAAGTCGCTGAATTTGAAGTAGTCGAAAATCCCGCGCGCATCGCGGCTGAAGCACAGGATGTAGCGCTCCAGGTTGGCCTTGATATTGTTCTCGCCCAGCAGGGACAGGTCCATCGGCGAGGTATTGCAGAAGCTCAGGCCTTTGGGATTGGTTGCGGTGCGGGTCGCGCGCAGCAGCAGTTGTTCCTGGGCGTCTTCCGGCAGCTTCTTCGCCTCCACTTTGGGTAGTTCCGCCAGCACGGCTTGCTTGGTATCGGCTAATACACACTCCAGCCGTCTGAGCAGGGCGAAGGGCAGGATGATGCGGCCGTACTGGCTTTGCTTGAAGTCGCCACGCAGCAGGTCGGCTAGCGACCAGATGTCAGCGGCGAGGTTGTTGTTATTGGCTTGGGACATGGGTTCTGCAATCTTGTCTAAATTCTGGCTGCCGCCATTTTAATGGATTTCACCATCGGGGCGCGGGGTGTCTGGGGTTGTAAGGGAGGAGTGCGAGCTTAACGTGGCGTGTATGTTCTGACAGTTTTCCATCTTGTCAAGTGCGATCGACTCGAGTATATTTCGGTGCAAGTGGACTGGGAGTGCCCGGTCGGCGTCATGGCCTCGGTGAGTTTCATCGGGGCCTTTCGCTTTTCAGGGGCGTGGATACACTTTCAGGCCCCAGTCTTCGTAGCCTTGCCCTGTTTGGCTACGGCCGCCGCTGCAATAGAATTTGTGGCGCAGCACCTCGAAGGCACGGTTTGGCTGCCCTGGCCTCAGGATGTGGGTGCCGATGGGCCTGGCAACCAGGTCTGCCAGTTGCAAGCCAACCGAGTTGCTCTTCTTGTCGGCAAAGATGATCTCGAATGGAAGTCCGTGCTGTAGTCGGTTGTTGCCGGCGCAGATGCGGCGGAATTCCAGCTCAAGGTCCTGATCTTCTTTCTTGCCGCGACACTCCACCACGATGTGCGTCTGCAGTTCATGCTGGTTCTTTTCCTGCAAGAGCTCGTAGAGGGTTTCCAGGCAGAAGCCCAGCGCCAGGTGGTAGGGATTGCTGGTTTCCGCGACTTTGTCCCTCAGCTTGGCTTTGTCGATCACGCAGCTGATCAGCATAAAGCGGCTGTCTGCGATGATAGTGGTCAGCTCATCCAGGAAGGCCTGTTTGTGAGGGCGGTTGGCGAAGCGGAATTCGCCTTTTTCTTTACGGATTTCGTGTTCGTGCAGCACCACCAGGTTGTGGCCGAAGTGTTTGAACTTGAATTCGTTGAGCGCCGGAATGACAGAGCGGTTGTAACACTGCTTGTGGAAAACGCAGAAGGCCAGGACAAAGACGGGGTAGTGTGTATCCAGCGCTTGCATGCCGTGGTCGCCGCTTTCGTCCACGTAGACAATGTATTTGCTGAATTTTTCGGTTTGGGCGGGGAGGGGTGCTGCTGAGTCTGGGGATTGTTGCGGTGCTTCCTTGGCGTGTTTCATGATCAATCCTTCTGTAAGTTTACAGAGTGGGATGGAAAAACCGGTCAGCGCTTTGCGGGAGGCTGACCGGTTGTTGCATGTTACACGTCGATATTCCGCGCAATCAGCGCATTGCCTTCAATGAACTGACGTCTCGGCTCCACCTCGTCGCCCATCAGCGTGGTGAACACGTCGTCGGCGCCCATCACGTCTTCGATGCGCACCTTCAGCAGGCGGCGCACGGCCGGGTCCATCGTGGTTTCCCACAGCTGTTCAGGGTTCATCTCGCCCAGGCCTTTGTAGCGCTGGATGTTCATGCCCTTCTTCACTTCGGCCAACAGCCAGTCCAGCGCCTCGCCGAACTCCGCCACCGGGCGCACGGTTTCGCCGCGCTTCACGTGGGCACCTTCGCGCAGCAGGCCGCCCAGCAGGCTGCCGGTCTTCTTCAGCTCGGCGTAGTCGCCGCTGTCCAGGAAGTTCTGGTCCAGCACTGTCACCAGCACATTGCCGTGCAGCTTGCGGATGATCTTCACCAGGTGGCCGTCGTTCTTTTCGTCGCGCAGCAGTTGCAGCTCTATGGTTTCGGCCGGCAGCAGCGCGGACAGGCTGGCGATGGTCTGTTCCGATTGCTGCTGGCTTTCCAGCGACAGCGCCGGGGCCTTCAGCATCGCTTCCAGCACCAGCGGGTCGATGACGCGGCTTTCGCGTTCGATGACGGCGCGGGTCAGCAGGAACTGGCGGGCGATTTCGTCCAGCGTGTCGCCGGCCAGCGGGGCCGCGCCTTCGGCCGGGATCAGCTCGGCTTTTTCCAGCGCCAGTTGCAGCAGGTACTGGTTCAGCTCGTAGTCGTCCTTCAGGTAGCGTTCCTGTTTGCCGTGCTTGGCCTTGTACAGCGGCGGCTGGGCGATGTAGATGTGGCCGCGTTCCACCAGCTCGCTCATCTGGCGGTAGAAGAAGGTCAGCAGCAGCGTGCGGATGTGGGCGCCGTCCACGTCGGCATCGGTCATGATGATGATGCGGTGGTAGCGCAGCTTGTCCGGGTTGTACTCGTCCTTGCCGATGCCGCAGCCCATCGCGGTGATCAGCGTGGCCACTTCCTGGCTTTGCAGCATCTTGTCGAAGCGGGCGCGTTCCACGTTGAGGATCTTGCCCTTCAGCGGCAGGATGGCCTGGAATTTGCGGTCGCGGCCTTGCTTGGCGGAACCGCCGGCGGAGTCGCCCTCCACCAGGTAGAGTTCGCACAGCGACGGGTCTTTTTCCTGGCAGTCGGCCAGCTTGCCCGGCAGGCCCAGGCCGTCCATCACGCCTTTGCGGCGGGTGATTTCGCGGGCCTTGCGCGCGGCTTCGCGGGCGCGGGCGGCTTCGACGATCTTGCCGCAGATGATCTTGGCGTCGTTGGGGTTTTCCAGCAGATAGGTCTTCAGCGCCTCGCTGATCACTTCATTGACCACCGGGCCGATTTCGCTGGAGACCAGTTTATCTTTCGTTTGGCTGGAGAACTTGGGGTCCGGCAGCTTGACGGACAGCACGCAGGTCAGGCCTTCGCGCATGTCGTCGCCGGTGGTGTCCACCTTGGCCTTCTTGGCCACTTCGGATTCTTCGATGAACTGGTTCAGCGTGCGGGTCATCACCTGGCGCAGCGCGGTCATGTGGGTGCCGCCGTCGCGTTGCGGGATGTTGTTGGTGAAGCACTGGACGCTCTCCTGGTAGGAGTCGTTCCACTGCATCGCCACTTCCACGCTCATGCCGTCCTTTTCGCCGATGCCGTAAAAGACTTTCGGGTGCAGCACGGTCTTGTTGCGGTTCATGTATTCGACGAAGCCGGACACGCCGCCGGAGAAGGCGAAGTTTTCTTCCTTGCCGCTGCGCTTGTCTATCAGCTGGATGCCCACGCCCTGGTTCAGGAAGGACAGTTCGCGGATGCGCTTGGCCAGGATGTCGAAGTGGTATTCGATATGGCCGAAGGTTTCCACGCTGGCGAAGAAGGTCACTTCGGTGCCGCGGTGGCTGGTATGGCCGGTGACGGTCAGCGGGGCCACGGCGTCGCCGCGGCGGAATTCCATTTCATGGACCTTGCCGTCGCGCCAGATCTTCAGCTTCAGCCAGTCGGACAGCGCGTTGACCACCGATACGCCCACGCCGTGCAGGCCGCCGGAGATCTTGTAGCTGTTGCTGTCGAATTTGCCGCCGGCGTGCAGGATGGTCATGATCACTTCGGCAGCCGACCGGCCTTCTTCCGGGTGGATGTCGGTGGGGATGCCGCGGCCGTTGTCTTCGACGGAGACGGAGTTGTCCGGATTGATGGTGACCTTGATGGTGTCGGCATGGCCGGCCAGCGCCTCGTCAATGGCGTTGTCCAGCACCTCGAACACCATGTGGTGCAAGCCGGTGCCGTCCTGGGTGTCGCCAATGTACATGCCGGGGCGCTTGCGCACGGCATCCAGGCCTTTGAGAACCTTGATGCTGTCCGCGCCGTATTCTTGTTCGCTCATACTCAAACCTTCCAAATGGCGGCGGCTGCGCCGCGAGGCGCGCCGCGCCGGTCATTCTTGAGAGCCGCCCGTCCGGTGGGCGGCGGCTCTTTACCCGGTGGGCGACGGTGGGGCCGCCCGCTCCGTTGCCGCGTCAGATGCGCATCGGCATCACGATGTACTTGAAGTTGCTGACGTCCGGAATGGTGAACAGCGCGCTGCGGTTGGAGTCGCCAAACGCCAGTTGCAGCGTGTCGGCCGGCAGATTGGTCAGCACGTCCAGCAGGTAGTTGATGTTGAAACCGATTTCCAGCGTGCCGCCCTGGAAGGCGATTTCCAGTTCTTCCTCGGCCTCTTCCTGTTCGCTGTTGGTGCACAGGATGGACATCTTGCCCGGCGCCAGCACCAGGCGCACGCCGCGGAATTTCTCGTTGGCCAGGATGGCGGCGCGTTGCAGCGCGTGCAGGAATTCCAGCCGCTCGATCAGGAACAGCTTGTCGTTGTCCAGCGGGATCACGCGGTTGTAGTCGGGGAACTTGCCGTCCACCACCTTGCTGATGATGACGGTGGCGCCGAAGCTGAAGCGCACCTGGTTGGCCAGCACTTCGATCTTGATCTCGTCGTCGCTGTCCTGCAGCAGCTTGTACAGCTCGATGATGGTCTTGCGCGGCAGGATCACCTCGGCCTTCGGCAGGGTGGCGGTGACGTCGGCGCTGGCGAAGGCCAGGCGGTGGCCGTCGGTGGCCACCAGGCGCACCTGGTTGCCGTCGGTCTGCATCAGCAGGCCGTTCAGGTAGTAGCGGATGTCCTGCACGGCCATCGCGTACTGCACCTGGGAGATCAGGCGCTTCAGCTCGCGCTGCGACAGCGTGAAGCTGGATTCGCCGGCGCTGCCGACGGACAGCAGCGGGAAATCTTCTGCCGGCAGCGTCTGCAGGTTGAAGCGGCTCTTGCCGGCCTTCAGGACCAGGCGGCCGCCGTCCAGCTGTTCCAGCGTGACGGCGGTGTTGCCGGGGATGGCGCGCAGGATGTCCTGCAGCTTCTTGGCCGAGGTGGTCAGGCGGAAATCCTCGCCCGGCAGTTCGTCGCTGCTGGCCGTGGTGATCTGGATTTCCAGGTCGGTGGCCAGGAAGCCCACTTGTCCGCCCTTCTTCTCGATCAGGACGTTGGACAGGATGGGCAGGGTGTGACGACGCTCGACAATGCCGGTGACTGCCAGCAGGGGCTTGAGCAGGGCATCGCGTTCGGCTTGCAGGATCAGCATGTGGCGGGCTCCCAATGAATGGTGAAGAGTCGGATCATGGTGTTAGTTGCGCAGCATGGAAAGCAGCGCTTCGTAATCGTGAGCGATGTCGGCATCGTTCTCGCGCATCTCGGAGATGGTCTTGCAGGCGTGCAGCACCGTGGTGTGGTCGCGGCCGCCGAAGGCGTCGCCGATATTCGGCAGCGACAGCTGCGTCAGCTCCTTGGCCAGGGCCATCGCCACCTGGCGGGGGCGGGCGATGTCGCGCGAACGCTTCTTGCTGTGCATGTCGGACAGCTTGATCTTGTAGTACTCGGCCACCGTCTTCTGGATGGCGTCCACCGTCACCTGGCGGTTGCCGGCGGCCAGGATGTCCTTCAGCGCCTCCTTCACCAGTTCCAGCGTGATGTTCTGGTTGGTGAAGCGGGCGTAGGCCACCACGCGCTTCAGCGCGCCTTCCAGTTCGCGCACGTTGGAGCGCACGTTCTGGGCGATGAAGAAGGCGACGTTGTGCTCCAGCTTGATGCTGTCGGCCTCGGCCTTCTTCATCAGAATGGCCACGCGCATCTCCAGCTCCGGCGGCTGGATTTCCACGGTCAGGCCCCAGGAGAAGCGCGAGATCAGCCGCTCTTCCATGCCTTCTATCTGCTTGGGGTAGCTGTCGCAGGTCATGATGACCTGCTTGCCGCCCTCGATCAGCGCGTTGAAGGCGTAGAAGAATTCTTCCTGGGTGCGGTTCTTGCCGGCGAAGAACTGGATGTCGTCAATCAGCAACAGGTCCAGCGAGTGGTAGTAGCGCTTGAACTCGTCGAAGGCCTTGTGCTGGTAGGCGCGCATGATGTCGGCCACGTAGCGTTCGGCGTGGATGTAGCGGATCTTGGCCTGCGGGTTCTTCTGGAACACGTGGTTGCCGATGGCCTGGATCAAGTGGGTCTTACCGAGGCCCACGCCGCCGTAGACGAACAGCGGGTTGTAGGCCTGGTCGCCCGGATTCTCGGCGATCTGCATCGCCGCGGCGCGCGCCAGCTGGTTGCCCTTGCCGGTCACCAGGGTGTCGAAGGTGAACGACGGGTTCAGCCGCGTGCTCTCGTGGCTGCCGCCTATGGCCTTCACCGCGGCCTGCTTGGCCGGGGACGGCGCGGCCGGCGCGCTGCTGGCGGCGGCCTTGGCCGGTTCGCGGGCCTTGGGCTGGCCGCCGGGGGCGGCCGGCTGCAGCGGCTTCGTCGACGGCGCGCCCAGACGCAGCTCCACCAGACACTCGCCCACCAGTTCCACCGCCAGCTCTTCTATGCGGCCAAGGAAGCGGTCCTTGATGAACTGCATGATGAAGCGGTTCGGCGCGAAAAGCGCAATGCCTTCGTCGCCGGCTTCGGCTGTGAGCGGCTTGATCCAGGTGTTGAACTGTTGCGAAGACAGTTCGGCCTCCAGGCGAGCGAGGCAAGCAGGCCAGAATTGATCCAGTTCAGTCAT